>NZ_CADDIS010000003.1:0-444319 GCF_902751245.1 Vibrio sp. Vb339
CCAATATAGCAGCCGCAACTATCGCCAAAGACTTTGGCGATATCGTATAACTCAAAGCATGAGCCGTCGTGGTAATTGTTGGGACAACGCTCCCATGGAGCGGCTATTTAGAAGCTTGAAAACCGAGTGGATACCAGCAACAGGTTACCTGACACAAGCTCAAGCTAAGAAAGACATCAGCCATTACCTGATGAGTTACTACAATCGGCAACGGCCTCATCAAACAAATGATGGGCTGTCGCCAGTGAATGCCGAAAATCGGCTTAAGTCAGTGTCCGGAATTTGTTGACCACTACAATAGATCTGACCGATGTAAAAAGTAGAGATGCGTTACTTGAAAGGGTTGAGCACGAAGTTGGCTTCCCACTACAGGTTTTTATTCAAAAACTTCCTAAACAAAGGCATATCGTATTTTTTGATGGTTTAGAAGGAGGTCCTAGTAAAACAGCGGAAACATCAACCTTCTTATCTGAGCTTGAAAACATAATTTCTATTCTGACGGACTTCAATGAGAGTTCTCGAATTATCGTTGGCAGTAGAAAGTCATTAAAAGGTAGTTTTACTCAATTAGAGCTTTCAAGGTTGGAATCTTTCGATTCAAAAGCATTTATTAAAAACCACAGTAGCCTCTCAGAGCCATTAGATAGTAATACTATTGATGCCATTATCGATATCTCTAAAGGCGTACCATCTACAATAGAAAGTTGCTTAAGGGCCTCTGAATTTTTTTCCTCTGAAGAACTCTATGAAGAGTACTTTATGCCTGAATCGTATAGTTACGATAGTAATGAGGAATTCCCTCAGGAAATTGTAAAACGAGTAGAGTTTTTAGAGTCTAGCCAAGAACAACTACTAAAAAGATCATACAATTTATTGGAAACCTTAGCGGTTTTAGAACATGGCGATACTTTTGCCAATTTGAGAAAGAGCAATTCAGACTTCTCATATAACAAGCAGCATCTTGAGGTACTTTTAGATTTAGAGCTTGTAGAAACAGAAAAAGTAACTCGAACGATGTTAGTCGAAAATCAGAATTCGGGTGAGATAAAGTTACTAAAATTACCAGCAGCGGTAAGGGGTTACGTATACAGCAAGTTAACACTAGGAACTGTCTATGAAATATCCCAAAATGTTTCAAAGGTACATTTAGGAACTGACTGGCGAAAAGGAAAAATTAACTTTTGTCGGTTGACTAAAGACCAGTTTGTAGAAAATGACAAAGTAATAGGTAGTACTCAAGCACTCTTGGTACAATTGTTGAAATGTGCTGTTGAATTGGATATCGGGCGAGATATTGATGCGTCTTTTAGAGCCTGCCGAGAGTTCGGTCGACAAGTATCAAATGCAGGAAAACACAAAGAGACTGTCTCTTTCTCTAAACAGGTTAAAGCGGTAGCAAAAGAATCTGATAAAATAAAGTCTTTAGCGTTTTTTGATCTACTTGAAGGCAGGTCCTCAAGAATGCTATCTAATCCATCCCAAGCTGAAATATTGTTAAAGAAATCCTTAGATGAAGGCAAGCACCTTACTAAAAAAGAAAAGGTTCGAGCATTAATAAATTTAATGCATCTATATGAGAAGAAAGACGATATAACTGAGACCATAAAATATGCTCAAAAGATCATAGATCTTGATGCGACTAATCCAGACGCAGCACTAACACTTGAGAGTCAAACCGAAAGCAGTGACATAAACAGGCTCAAGGAATTGGAGGCTAAGTTCCGAAACAAAAAACGTTATACTGCCGCCAACAATGCTGCAATAAAGCTTAGTGGCTTAGAAAATACGGAGCAAGCCAAGATACGTTGGTTAGATATAATTATCAGTTGCTCAGGAAATGACCAGTACAATAAAATCAGAGCCGTTACAAAAAAAGCGAACTTGTCGTCCAAGAGTGACAAATACAAACCGACTAATATCGAGTTGAATCTATTGCACTCGTGCTATCTGTTTAGTTTTTCTCAGGGGATGACGTCTATGTTTAACGACGCCCATAAGATTTTATGGAAGTACTATGTTGGCATCAAACATCATAATACGCTGTTTAATTTGTATCGACACAGCTCATTGTATTGGCGCATATACTCTGATATTGACAAAGAAAGGACCTATAGTGCGCTTGTTACGAAATTGATTAGTAAACTACTGCCAAGCTCGGTAGACCTGACCGTATATCAAAACGCATATGCAGTGCACAGAGCTAGCTTGCTTACAGAGCTAGAATAAAAATGATCCCAATCTAACCTTGTAGATAGACAAAGTACAAAACAGCCCTTCACGTCAATTGTCTTTACGTGGATAAATATATGACTAGATGAATAACTTAATGCGCTAACGCGGTTCTGTCCAGAGGCTTGCTGAGGGGGCATGAAACACGAAAATGTCCAAAAGTGTGTTACACACATGCTCACTATGCTTTCGGAGGGCTCATCAGGGTGTGGTAATTTTACAACGTTGGATTTGGGTTATTGTTAAAATTTGCAGACTTTTGATGCAATGTTATGTGAACTTATGTTGCAAATAGTATTTTAACTCATTGATAGTTTGTTCGCGTTATGAAGACTTACGTTGCAAGCATCACCTTAAAAAAGCCGCTCTTTATGAGCGGCTTTTTGCTATCTGCAGTTTGCCTTTTTCTTGTTCAAGAACGTTTCATCTTTCTCAATTCGCTGGCAACACCACTGCCGACGCTTCTTCCTCTGAATCTTCTTTGCCTTCTACTTGGTCAGTAACCCAATCAATTGTCTTTGTTAGATAAAGTTCGTTAGTTTCGGTGTCACACCAACTCTTGGATAATCCTCTTCGATTGAATTCACTGCCAATTGCTGCGAGTGTCTGGTTGCTTGAGCGCCCGTAATACAAGGTGTCGCACAGTTGCAGGTTCGACATCGATTGTGGGTATGTATTAACCGACGAGGAGTTCATGCTCAGTGCTTTTGATTGGTTATGAGTGCACCCTGTAAGGCTCAGGAAAAAGAAAAGGATTAGCGTATTTTTCATGGTGTATCAGGTCTATTGCCGATGATTTGAAGACAGTATTGGCGTGTATGATTAAATTATTGTCAATTTTTTGCCAACTAGTTATAGACCAAGACTTTCCTCCCAATTAGAGAGCGTTATTAAGCCAACGACAAAAACAGTATTAACAAACAAAAGCGCAATTTTGTACAAAAGCTGAAAGAGACTATAGAGTAGACTGATAAGTCGCTCGATAATCAACAGGCTTGGGAATTGTTATGGAGAACAAGAAACGCTCTAAAGAAAAGGCCGAATATAAGATAACCGAAGAGCTCGGCGGCCTTGAAATTCTTAATGCTGAATACGAAAAGCAGAACTTCTCGCGCCACAGCCACGAGGGCTACACGCTGGGAGTCATCGAGCAGGGCGCTCAGCGTTTCTATCGAACGGGCGGACATCATATTGCACCACAAAATGCGATTATTCTGGTCAATGCCGACGAAGTTCATAGCGGTCACTCCGCTACTGAAGGCGGTTGGGCGTATCGAGCCATGTATCCACTCCCTGAGCAACTTGCCAAGATCACTCAAGAGCTTAACCTACCCAATTACGGCGCGCCTTACTTCCCAAGAGCGGTTGTTGAAGATCCTGAACTCGCTAATCAATTGAGGCTGGTCTTCAACACGATTGATGAATCCGACAATCGCCTGTTAAGAGAGACCTTGATGTACGGGATGTTGGTTAAGCTGATTAGCCGACATGGAAAATCGCCGCTTAACCCTCAACTTGATGGGAAAACTCAGCGTCAGCTCGTTCTGGTTAAAGAGTTCTTAGATGATTTTCCACAAGCCGATGTTTCCCTAGACGAACTATCTAAGTTAGCGGCATTGAGCCCGTTTCACTTAGTGCGTTCTTTTCAAAAAGAGTTTGGTCTTCCGCCACATGCGTATCAAATCCAATCTAGGTTAAGGCTTTCGCGTAAGTTATTGAAACAAGGACATACTATTTCTGATACCGCGCAAGAGTGTGGCTTCCACGATCAAAGCCATTTTCATCGACACTTCAAAAAAGCCAATGGCTACACGCCGGGGCAATACATCAAAATGCTCTAAATCGGACGCATTAATTCGTTCGCGAAATCGAGCAAGTTTGTACAATCGAACCGACTCCACTCTTCTTACATTGAATAGCCAATGTGAAGAGAGAAAAGAATGATATGGATAGTGAAACAATGGATAGACGAACACAGTTATGGAAAGGCGTTTTAGCGGGAATGCCTTTGAGTATTGCGGTAATTCCTTGGGGAATTCTTGCGGGCTCATATGCGATAGATGCTGGATTGAATCAGCTTCAAGCGCAAGCGATGTCGGCTATTCTATTTGCTGGCTCAGCACAACTTGTCGCTGCGGGTATGTTTAAAGCGGGTATTGGTCTAGGCACCATGTTGTTGACTACCTTATTCATCACGTCTAGACACTTTCTGTATAGCGTATCGATGCGTGACAAAATCAGCCATCTTCCTGCGCGTTGGCGTCTATTACTTGGATTTTGGCTCACCGATGAGCTGTTCGCGATTTGTAGTGGGCAGTCTCAGCAAGAATTTAATCGCTGGTATGCTGCGGGTGTAGGCGGCGGTTTTTATCTCGTTTGGAATATTGCGAGCTTTGTTGGCATTGTCGCGGGAAGCCAAATTCCTTCGCTTAATGAAATTGGGCTCGATTTCGCGGTCGCAGCAACCTTTATCGCCTTGGTGTTCCCATTAATCCGAACTCTACCCGTCGTGGTGTGTGTGGTGGTTTCATTGGTCACTTCGGTTGCCATGTCGGTTAACAATATTGAGGGCGGGCTAATGATTGCAGCGATCGCCGGTATGTTAGCGGGCTTTTTCAGCGAGTCGTTCCAAGACCGAAACAACGGTAACAAGACAATTGTGGAGGGGAAATAGAGATGATTTGGTTAACGATATTACTCATGACTGCGATTGTTTTCTTTAGTCGGTATTTGTTTCTTGAGCCTGCAATCCCGCTTCGACTCAATCAAACCGCAAGGCGCCTATTGCGCTATTCAAGCCCAGCGGTGCTGACTGCTATTTGGGGGCCGATTGTATTTGCTCCTGAACAAACATTTTGGCCAAGCCTTGAAAACCCATACTTGATAGGCGCGGTGGTCACAGGTCTGTTGATTTGGAAAACAGGCAATGTGCTGCTAACGATCGGCGTCAGCATGGCGGTGTTTTTGTTCTATAACCTTGTCGCGGTTGATTTCCTTTTCTCGTGAGCTTCAACTTCACTTTATGTTTCTCCCATGATTTAAGGGCTGTATAAATATGATTACTTGTTATGTTCGATATGTGATTGATCCTAAGAAGGTAAATGAGTTTGAGGCATACGCCAAAATGTGGATTCCTCTGGTCGCTAAATTCGGAGGTCAACACAATGGTTATTTCTTACCGTCGGAAGGGGCGAACAATATTGCCTTGGCGCTGTTTACCTTTGAAAGTCTGGCTGCCTATGAAGAATATCGGATTAAATCGCTGAGCGATGCCGAGTGTATTGAAGCGTTTGAATTTGCAGACGAAGTTGATTGCATCGTGAGTTATGAACGCAGTTTTTTTAGACCTGTTTTAGAGTGATAGACCTTGCAACGTATAGCTTGGTGGCATCTAATGTACTGATTCGCTGTTTGTGTGTTTAGGTTCTGGTAAGGAGTTAGTTTGGCTAAGAAATATTATGTGGTTTGGAAAGGTCGTACACCGGGTATTTTTACCACTTGGAATGAGTGTAAATCCCAAGTTGATGGCTTCGCTGGTGCGAGATATAAATCATTCCCAACACTAGGCGAGGCTGAGTCTGCTTTCGGTGGTAAAACGTCGTCTGCGTCAGGTTCTACAGCGACAAAGCCAAACTCTGCGGGTAAGGCGACGAAAGCAAAGGTTCCGCCTCTTTCGGAGCAGCAAATCACAGATATGCCTTTTGATATCAAGATCTTTACCGATGGTGCTTGTGAGCCAAATCCTGGTGAAGCGGGGACGGGTTTAGCGGTATACCAAAACAACCAATTAACAGAATTGTGGTATGGCTTGTATCAGCCTGTTGGTACCAACAATACCGCCGAGTTACATGGGCTTAAGCAAGCGTTTATTCTCGCGAAAGAGAAGTTAAACGCAGGCCTCTCTGTAGCGATCTATTGTGATTCTAAGTACTCAATTGATTGTATTACTAAGTGGGCAACGGGTTGGGAGAAAAAGGGCTGGACCAAGTCTGGCGGCGAGATCAAAAACCTTGATATTATTAAGCCGGCGTATGCGCTCTACCAAGAGCTAGCTTCAAAAATTACCATCGACCATGTGAACGGTCACGTTGGTATTGAAGGTAACGAATTGGCCGATAGAATGTCGATTGTGGCGATTTCATCGAAAGAGCAACAACTCGCTCAATATCGTGACATCGAAGATATTGAGTCTATTTTGGCACTGCGAGCAGGTTAGCTAGGCTTCTTAATAAAAAGCTAATGAAAGTTACTGAAAGCATAAGTCGCCATCATTGGGCGGTGCTAAGTTGAGCGTTACATTTCAAATTGATGTAGCGCTCTTTTGTTTTGTGGTGCTCCGTTTTTTATGGAGCTTAGTCGTTCTTGTGAGGCGTAGCAGTCCTTGCGATGCTTACTGCCTCTGCCTGAGTTAATCCTTATTGAGCTGGGTTCTCTATCCAACGAGATAATTGCTGAGCTTGTTTGATCGAGTTAAAACTGTCTTTCACTCTCTCACGCGCCTTTAAACCCATCGATGCTTTATCGTTGCTGCTTAGCTGCGCGAAACGCTCAATCGCTACTCTTAATTCTTCCACGTTTTTTTCGCTAACCACAAAACCTGTCTCTGGTGAGACGATCTCTTTGCATCCCATGATGTTGGTGGTAATGACGGGTGTTCCCACGGCCATCGCTTCTTTTAAAACCAGTGGTCCTGTATCCACACATCCGGTTTCGGAAAAACAGAAGGGCGCGATTAGGCTGTCATAGTTCGATAGTTTTTCTTTTACCCATTCGTGAGGTTTCGCGCCAAGAAAGGTCACGTTTCGAGCAAGTCCTTTTTCTTTGACCTGCAATTTTAACTGTTGCTCTAAATCGCCAGTACCGATGATATCGAGATGAATGTCGAGAGGTTCGGCAATCGGCGCCAATGCATCAATAAGATGGTGGATGCCTTTTTGCTCTACTAATCGGCCAAGGAAAACAAAGCGAAGTTGCTTCGTTTCGGTTTTTGGGTTGAGTTGGAATTGTTTGGTATTAACTCCGCAGTGAAGGAGCTTAATGTTTCCTTTCGCCATGGTATTGAAGTCAGCAAGCATGTCTTTACACACTGCAACCACAAAATCACTCGATGAGATTTTATGTTCAATGTCATAAGCGAACTCGTAAACATCATGACCGTGAGCAACGAACGAACAGGTGATATTCAGCAGCTTTGCCGCGACGATGGCGTGAGCTGTGGTGTGCTGACAGAAATGCGCATGAACGTGTTCGACGTCGTTTTCCGCGAGTTGCAGCGCTAATTTAAACCCATAAGCGAACAGTGACTTTTTGGGCATGCTGGTTTGCTTAGAAATAAATGAGACAGCCTTGATGAACCCTATCCAGCTAATGCTAGCGACTTTACCTTTCCGAACATTTTTACCTATTTCGACAATGTCGTAGTCGAACTGTTTTTCACTGTTTTCAATTTTGAACGTCATTACACAAACATCGTGCCCACACGCTTTCACAGAGTCGACTTCTGTTTGAATGAAGGTCTCACTGAGTACTGGGTAGGTTGGCGCCACAAATGCTACTTTCTTCATTCCTTACTCCTCAAATCCATATCACTAAAGCTATCAAGCCAAGGTAATAACCAATAAAGCAAGATACGAACCAAGATCGAATCGTAGCTTTAGAGGGCTTTTCGATTGCTTTCCGAAGGTTACCCCTTAAGAGGTGGCTCGTTTTCTCAAATTGATAATCAAATTGGAGTTGCAGTTTTTTTGAACATCTGTGTTTGGTCGTCATTTTGAGAATGGACGCGTAGGTGGCTGATCTAGATGTGATTTCATAGCAAGACACTCTCGGCATAGAACATGCAACGTCAGCCATATAACGTATAAAACTGAGGGCGTCATTATGGCTAAAGTAAGTGTTGTTATTCCTACCTACAATTGTTTGGATTACCTGCCGAAAGCGATTGGCAGTGCACTAAAGCAGACTCATCAAGATGTTGAACTCATTGTCATTGACGATAACAGCAACGATGGAACGTCGACGTATCTTGCTTCTATAGACGATGAACGCATTATTACGTTGTCCACATTGGGTGTTGGTGCGCCTCAAGCGAGAAACCTAGGGATTGAAAAGGCGACCGGTGAATACATCGCTTTTTTAGACGCGGACGACTTCTGGTTTCCAGAAAAAATTGAGCGTCAACTCGAATTTCATCAACGATACCCAGAACTTGCGATGAGCTTTACTAACTACGAACACCTGACTGAAGATTACCAAGTGATAGTCGACTGCTTTAGTTACTGGTCGCAGTTTCAAGACCAAGACGAGCTGTTCATCAATATCGAAAACCCGTTGGAATTCATCATTGAAAACAATGTGATTGGAACATCGACGGTCATGGTAAAAGCGGATGTGTTTTCTCAAACAGACAATTTCAATGCTGACATCAAGTATGGGGAAGATTGGGAACTGTGGCTTCGAATGAGTGAAAACCATCAGATCGGTGTGTTGAACTCAGTGCAGGTTGGCTACTTGATGAGAGCGAGCTCCGTTACCCAAACTGAAAATCTTAAATTGAGAAATTTGCAGTCTATAGAGACTATTCTTCAACATTATCAAAATGACAGTCAACGATGGAATCTACCCACTTCCAGCTTCAAAATCGCAAAGGCGAGAATACTGGAAGGCTACGCTGACTATTATCGAGGATTGCATCAGAACCGACGGGCCATCTCTTTTAGCATCCGCTCGTTAGTTTTGGCTCCGCAAAAAAGAACCTTACGACATCTTCTTGGAGACTGTAAGAGTTTCCTAATGCCTGCATTGTAAGGAATAGGTGTCTGCTATGGGGTCACTAAAACAGTCTGCCTATTACGCCATTGGCATTGTGATGATGAAAGGGATATCGCTCGTGATGATCCCCTATATCACCCATAAGATGACGTTGGTTGAATATGGTTCTTTAGAAGCTATTGTCTTGTTGGCTGACATCGGGACGATCTTATTTAGTTTTGGCATTGTTGAGGCCATGTATCGGTATGTGGGCGTCGCTGAGGGCGAAGAAAAGAGAAAGCTTGTCTCGAACTGTTTCACGTTGAGTGTCTTGGTCTGTGTGCTAGGAGGGAGCTTAATTGCTTTGAGCATGCCGCTGTTGTTACTGATGCTTCCCGTCGAGTTCCAACCTTATCAAATCCTACTTTTGCTAATACCGACCATGTTAGATGGTGCGATTTCTATCCCGCTAACATTGATGCGAATGAATGCGATGGCTAAGCGCTTTTGCATGCTCAATGTAATGAGGGCGAGTGTGCAAGCTACTATGACGTTTGTACTGCTTGAAGCGGGTTATGGCATCGATGGTGTTCTAATATCTTCCGCTGTTTCGAGTGTGTTGTTGATGCTGTGTTTACTGCGTTACCAATGGCAGGAGATGGGCTCATTTGGCAGCCTCAAATACTCCGCTAAGATCCTGAAATTTGGATTGCCCACGTTAGTTGGTGGCGCTTCAATATATATGATTACAGGGCTAGACCGCTGGGTGATGGCAAGCTTTGTTGGTGTTGAAGAACTTGCGATTTATGCGGTCAGTGGCAAGTTTGCGTTGCTTCTTGGTTTGCTACTGCAGCCTTATGCTCTGTGGTGGTTTCCAAATCGAGTGGCCATGTTACAACAACCTGATGGTAAGAAAGAGTGTGCGGACAGAGCGCTGGTCGGCGTTAATCTGGCCATTGTATTGGGTTGTTTGATGACCCTCACTGTACCTGGTTTTATTACTTTGATTCTGCCAAGCAGTTATCAATATGCAGGTACGATTGTCGTAGCACTCTTGGCGATTAGTGTGATTAAAAACGCTGGGGATTATCTCAACCTTGGTTGTTTCAGCGGTCACTCAAGCCAATCGCAAATGTGGATACAAGGCGGGTGTGCGATTCTAGCTGCGATTGGTTATTTTGTTGTGACACCTTTCTATGGAGTGTGGGGCGTGGTGGTGGTGCTTTGTGGTACTTATGCCGTGAGACTGTCACTGCTCTATATCGTGAGCCAAAAAATGGAGTACTTGCCTTATGATCACCGAAAATGGGTGGCTGCGCTGAGTATCTCCATACTTGCCATTATTTGCGACCGAGTTCTTGGCTTGGCGCTGGTTGATGTTCATGATTTTGTTTTAGGCTGTTTTGTGGCGATAGTGACGTTAGTGACCTTCATTCGATACTCTGTTATTCCAGTTCCACAGGCGCTGCTCGATAAATTGATGTTAGGCAAGCATTCACATGTGAGTTGAATTAGTGCCATCCAAAGTACAGGGGGTAATTGGCACTTAGAGATATAATTATCCGTGAAATAAAACACTGTTCACAATGGTTTGAATTAGATAGTATTTATAAATTCAGCGAATGCTAACGATGGAAATATATATGAATAAGTGGATGCTGCTCCTTTCTCTGTTTTCAGCGGCCTCATACAGCGCCTCTGATTTTTCAAGCAAGGGTATTACTGTTCCCGACTTCAATTCACCGGATTTCAAGCCGCCTGAAATTTCTCAACAGGAACAACACAACATCGTTTGTGAAAGTATAGTCTGCAATTCAACATCTGCACGTCAGCCCGTTCCTGTTGTTGGTGAAGTGCCCGATAGAGAGCCTAATCAAACCATCGAAACCCTTGCGAGTGCCATTTACATAGTGGGTGAAATGGGGATTGCAGAAAACTTAGCGACACCAGAGTACGAGAAATTTTTTGAGAATTAGTTGAAAGGATACGGTAGTAGGATTGGTACTGGTTTTAATAGCTGCTATAAAGGTCATATTTCATTCAATGATACGACAACCTTGGCATATTGAGACTAGGAAATACCAATGGAAATATGGAAGTTGCTGCTGTTTATCCCTGCTTGTTTTGCGCTCAACATGACTCCGGGCCCAAACAATTTGTTATCAATGAACAACGCCCGTTGTTACGGATTTCAGGCCGCCTTTGTCGCTGGCCTAGGCAGAATCCTCGCTTTTTCTGGCATGATTGCTTTGGCTGCATCTGGCTTAGCGGTTGTGCTTTACACCTCTGAAACGTTGTTTTTCCTTATCAAGCTATTTGGCGCGATGTACCTGTTATGGATCGCGTTCAACCTATGGCGCTCACAAGCTAGTCCGGTCGCGGATATCGAGCGAAATAAGAACTGGTTTGGTCTGTTTAAACAAGAATTTGCACTCGCTGCTGGCAATCCAAAAGCGATACTCATTTTCACTGCATTCCTTCCTCAATTTGTCGATGTTTCAGCGAACGTAAATACTCAATTCTTTGTTTTAGGAAGCACATTCTTAGTATTAGAAATGCTTGCGATTTCTATCTATGCGACATTTGGTTTATATCTACGAAATTGGTTTTCAAAACCTCAGATGGCCAAGCGCTTCAATAAAGCATGTTCTGTATTTCTTGCCTTATCTGGTGCGAATTTGTTGGTAAGCCGTCAGTAGTTCTTATTTTGCTTTTTACATGGATAGAAGGATGCGATGAGTAATCAAGACCTTTCACAAATGGGCGCTGCGCAGGTTTCTTTAATTGAGCGTAATGGAATTCCTTGTATACATAAACAAGGGGCTGGCGAGGTTGAAGTCGCTTTTTACCAACACGCAGCGCAGCATCTTGATGGAGTGAATATGCCTCGGCTTCTTGCGGCCGATGGTTGTGAGCTTTATCTCGAATACATACCTAATTCGGTTTGTCTTACTGAGCTACAAACGACAAGTGACGTATTTCAGCAGCTTGCGAGTATTCACTGTTCTCAATATCGACCAACGTTCGAAGTTAAGCGCCATCAATGGAGTTTAGATGACACCACATCGGCTTTATCTTCCCTGCAGTTGCCTCAAGTTACGCAAGACAGTTTTAAGTACATTCAATCGCAGAGTGATGCTCTTTTTGATCATGACTCGTTAATTTCGGGTGACTCCAATGAAGGAAATTGGGGAAGAAGAGATAACGGACAGTTGGTGCTGTTTGATTGGGAAAGGTTTGGCTTTGGTAGCCCCGTGATAGACTTGGCGCACTCGTTTCTCAAATGGGTACTCTGAAAGATTATGAGCTTATTGTTGATCAGTACCTCTGCCATAACACCTTGATTCCACGTGAAGAATTAATAAAGCAATTGATCATCGCTAAAAGCTGGATCGTAATAGAAGTCACGAATATATTAGTCGGTCGTAACAACCCACAAGCTTCCAAGTACATCAATTGGTTTAGAGAGCAATTGCCAACTTGGCTGGCTTCAGTTGAAAGTCAGTTGTAGCTGAATCGAGGTTGTAGGTATTTTATTTAAGGTCGATGTATGAATGTTGTTTGTGCGGAAAAACAAGAGCTCGCTAATATTTACCAATTGGAACAGGCTTTATTTGGCGATCACGCCTATCCGCTGTTTTTCTTTCGTCAGGCATTTGATTGCTGGGGGAAGGGCTTGTTGGTGGCGAAACAGGATTCTCAGGTTGCGGGCTACGTGTTAATGACGCCAACCGGCAAAAAACAAGAGTATTGGGTTTTGTCTCTGGCTGTTGATACTGCTTACCGAGGCATGGGGATTGGCCGTTCATTGATGCAACAGGCGATAGAAACATTGCCACAAGATTCCAAGTTGTTGCTTACTGTTGATCCAAACAATAACTCTGCTTGTGAGCTGTACTTGTCGATGGGTTTCGTGACCATCAAGGAAGAGAACAATTATTTCGGTGACGATGAGCCTCGTTTGGTCATGCAGCTCATCGTCTAGTTCCCGTTTCATTGTGTCTATTTAGATGCAGGCATCACGCGCTTAGGTCAGCATCACGACACCGTGCATCAACACCACGCTCGAGGTTAATCGGGTTCGCATATCAAAATAGCCTTCAGGGCCTTCACTTTGGTTATCTTCTCTCATTGATCTCTCCGCTCGCCAAACAGCAATGTAGCCAATGATAAGAATGAGAGTGGTGAGAAACTCTTGCTGCTCACCGAGTAGCACCGCTAACCACGCTGCCAACACAATACCATTGCTTAGAATCAGAGCTTTGTTGCTGGATTGGCTTTCGAAGTTCTCTATCCCATTGCCCCACAAGATGCCCGACAAAAAGCTCAAGATAACCACGCTGTAGGTGATGAAGAGTGTTTCGCCGCTCAAGCTAAAGAATTTGCTGTCGGTGAGTGATAACAGTAGCCCGAATAAAAAGGGGATTAAACCCATATAACCAAGCTTGGCCATGGTGTTGCGTGTTTGAGTTGTCTCCAAGTAATCTGACCTCATAACTGCTGCTCTATTGCATTTTTGAGGGTACTACTGGTTGGCGATGTAGAACTCGGGAAGGTTGCTATCACTTTGCCTTCTTTGCTGACCAAGAACTTGTAGAAATTCCATTTTGGTTTGATACCGGCTTGTTGTTGGATTTCGGCAAAGACTGGGTTTGCGTTTGGCCCTGAGAGTGAAGCGCGCGCCATCATCGGAAAAGTCACACCATAATCTAGGTAGCAGATTTTAGCGGATTGCTCCTCGCTTCCTCTGTCTTGGCGAAAATCATTACTTGGGAAACCAACAACCGTGAACCCTTCATCTTTATACGTTTGGTGAAGCTGCTCAAGTTGTTCGAACTGAGGCGTGAAACCGCATTGGCTTGCCGTATTCACGATTAATAAAGTCTTGCCTTGAAACTCTTCACACAGCTCAATTTCTTCGTTTGAATTTAACAGCCTTTGTTTGCCGTTAAGTATCTCAGGGCAGCTCGCTGAAAAAGCGAATGAACTTGTTAGGCTCGTGATTAGGGCGGTGGAGCACAGCAGTGAATGTTTCATAAGTCTGACTCATTTTAGTTGGCGTAACTGTTATTACTGTTCAGCGACTTGAAATGATCACTTTATAGACCGGAATCGCTTAAGTTTCAGCTGTCGCTTGAGTGTCAATTGTCGCTTAGCAAATAGGGCTCCACCAAGCGTCTGATGTTTACCTTGGCTCCAAGACGAGATGCCAGCAGGTACATGCCTCCGATCTTTCGGTGCAGGAACAGCGCATCGGCTGGTGGTGTGTGCCAATACTCTTGTTCCATGCTCAGTATGGTGCCTGCTTCACGAAGCCTTTGTGCTAAACCACTGGCTTTGAAGTCGTAATCTTCATAGACAAGCATGGGTTCACACGCCATAGTAACTAAGTTAAGAATGGCTTGGCGCTGGTCTGGGAGGATGGTCTCGCTAAAAAATCCAATTTGCTCTAGGGCTTTGTTTAACCCTTGCTCATCATGATTGACTACAGATGTGAAAGCCATGCGATAACCATCACTGAAGCGGTCGCTGTATTCACGGGTGGCACCGAAATCCAATAAGCCAATCTGTCGTGTTTGTTCCACATACAAGTAATTGGCGAAGTTGGGATCGGTCTGCACCATCTTGAAATCGAACAATTCCCTGAACATGAGTTCGAGCAAGCTGTGCATCACAAAATCTCGAGTGCTTTGATCATAACCTTCAATTTGCTCTATCGAGATGCCCTCAATGAAGTCCATGGCGAGCACCGATTCTGATGAGATTTGCGTATGAATCTTAGGCACGACGAAGTGAGAGTGCTCTTTTAATGCATTGTGATAACGAGTCGCATAGTCAGCCTCGCGAGCATAGTCGGCTTCATCATGTAGTTGTTTTTTTGCCTCTTCTAATAAGCCTTTGTAATCGACAGACTTGGGTATCAAACCAACGATGTTCAGCAATGTGCCTACGTTATCTACATCACTGTCGATGCTTTTTCGAATTCCAGGGTATTGGACTTTGACGGCGAGTTTGTCTCCCGCATCGCTATAGGCTTGGTGAACCTGGCCTATAGATGCGCTGGCAATCGGTTTAAAGTTGAAGGAAAGGAATTCGGCTTTCCAATGGCTCCCGAGCGAACTTTCTAACACTTGGTTGAGCTGCTTTGTTGGCAGAGGATCTGCGTCTGAGCGCAGGCGAGAAAGAATGTCGGCTAATTCAGGTTCTAAGACATCGCCAGCATCCATTGATAGCATCTGCCCAAGTTTCATTGCTGCACCGCGCAGGTGGGCCAGTTGGTCGGTGAGTCGAGCAATGTTTTGTGGCGTTAGCAGTAAGTCTTTTGCTTTAGGCCTGTTGCCTTGTGCTATTTGCTTGGTGCCTTCCGTTAGCACATTACCCGCGACCCTTGTTGCTAGCGAGGCAAACTTACTGAATCTAGAAATTCGATGAGTGGGAAGGTTTCTCTCTTTTGCCGACATAAAGGTTCTCTCTGGGAATCAAGGTTCACTACAAAGTTCTATAAATCATTACCCAACCGAATGTTTTGTTGTGGTAACTTGTCTCGCGAAACAGTAAACAGAATTTAAAGGAAAAAACATGAAGTTTATTTGGTTAAAAGTCGCGGTTACCGTTTTAGTTTTTGCTGCGCTGTTTGGTGTGGTGTATTACAAAGTCGCGAGTGGTATGTCTTAACCAAGCGCTATTTTGTGCAGCTGTTACCATCGCAGCGAGACTTTCCGGTTAACCAGAACGAGACTTTATATCGGTTCTTGGCAAATCGTAAATAACACCAATCTGCCACTGGCTTGAATATCGCCCAACGTAAAGGGGCGTAAAGCCAACCTTTTCCTAATAAGCGCCATGCTTGGTAGGTCACGTCTAAACCTAGCAGCAGTTTTCCATTCTCATCCAGTGCATGCAAAATGGTGTTGGCTGCGTCCGCATCAATCTGAGGGTAGTCTGAAAAGGCTTTGCTGTAGATATCGATGGTTTGAATCTTATTCTCGACATCATGCTTGGCAAGTGCCGCCATCTCTTTTGCGCACAATGGACACGTCCCATCGTAAAATATCGTAAGTTGTGTCATCGTCTGTTCGCCTATCATTTCACGACCTTAACCTTCAGTTACCCGTTAAGTCGGCCCCCGTCAATTCAATCGCTTGTTATTCAATAATCTAGCAATGTCTACGTGATTGCACCTTTTAAAGATCACTTACCTTGTATCCAAAGCTCTAAAGATGTCCGACTTAGACACTTTGTTCATCCTTTCAAGTCCTTGATTGTTTGGTCAAATCTCTGGTTTATGGACAAATGATGACAAAGCGTCCATTAAAGGTGTGCCTTAAATATATAAAAATCAATAAATTCAGCAAGTTGAAATTGGCTTGGAATATGCTCTATCGAACCTACGAATTGCTAAAGGATTTTCTCTAATTTGGGCATGGCAGAAAACCCTAAAAGCATAAGTATGGATAAATGGAGAGAGAACATGAAGGTTATAAATTATTTACTTAGTGTGCTTTTGTTGTTTAGTAGCCCTCAGTTGGCGTGGGCTACTGTTGATGTGATGGAACTTGATGGTAATGCGATCAGTGATAATAGTGCTATCGATTGGGACGACGTAAATGATCCCAACAGCACGGTTGGGATTGCGGAATTTTTCCAAAAAGACCGTAACGGTATCGATCAAATCTTTTGGAAGGGTGGATCAAAAGATGATTCCGATATTACAGATTGGGCGTTTCGTACGGCGTCACCACAACCAAAAGATGACTTTACCAATGCGTATGCCGCTGCCTTTGAAAGCGAAGGTGACTTGCTGATTTACTTTGGTGCAGACCGATATGCGAACAATGGTGATATGTACATTGGCTTCTGGTTCTTACAAGACCAAATAGGATTGCCGGATGGGAAAACTAAGGGTGACTTTGTTGGACAGCATATCAATGGAGACATCCTTGTGCTGATTTCATTCCCACAAGCAAGTGGCGGTAATCCGTATATAGAAGTGTTGCAGTGGGATTTAAATAATGGTGATGTCACCGACAACATGACGAGAATTTTCCAAACGGACGGTGACCCTAAATCGAATGACTTCGTTGGTGCAAGATGTGGCAGTGGTGCTGTCGGTGTCGAGAAGATCTGTGCGATTTCAAATGATGATTCTATCGGGGCAATTGCTCTACCCAATGTACAAGGTTGGGACTATCTCGCGAAAACGGGTGAAACAACGTCTATTCCGACAGAAAGCTTTGTGGAAGGTCGATTAAACTTGTCAGCTCTGTTGAATGATGAGTTTGGTATTGAGGATATTCCTTGTTTCAGTAGCTTCTTAGTGGAGTCACGAGCTTCTCGTTCGATTGATGCATCTTTGGCTGACTTCGTTGTCGGTTCATTCAGTTTATGTAGCATCAATATAGCGGCGACTTGTAACACAACCAGCTTTACGGTTGATGGTATGTTCAACATAGATTACACCGTGACGGTCACCAACACTGGCCCTGGTTCGTTAGGCACCAATGGTGACTACGAAGTGGCCTTTTTATCTGAGTCACCAATCTTAGGTGCGCTTCCAGTGGTTGGTAACGGCGATGAAGTGTGGAGTGTCGGTGAGTCATTCGCAATCATGGGGAATTATCTGTCTGTAAATAACGGTGCCGTCGGCGTGATAGATGGTGCGGTGGATCTTGATGGGCTTATCGTGAATGCTCAAGCGCCAGTGGCCTACAATTGTCCACCAATAGACTTGAGTCCAATGGTTGAGATTTCTAAGGTGTGTAATAGCTTCTTAGAGGTTGATGGCGGTCAAGTTGTGCTTAAGAAAACCTATGATGTTGAAATATGTAATACCGGTGATATCCCATTGGCCATTGAATCGCTGGTGGATTCTAAGGATGACTCTCTGAGCCGTTCTGATTTACCTACTGAAGTAGTCAACAGCAGTTATTACCTCGACTTTGCTTTACCTTGTGATGATCTTGAGGATGTGACCACATGTGGTGCTGGTAATATGTGTAGTGCATTAAGTGCCGACCCTGAGCTGTTTGCTTGTAAAACGGGTGAAGGAGAGTGGATACCGAACTTTGGTGATGCGATTGGCCAAGTGTGTACACAAGTAAGTAAAACTTATGCGCCAAATGTGTTACCAACCGGAACTGCAGGAATGCTATCTAATCAAGTGACAGCTACGTTTGACTCGCTGTTCTTGCAACAAGCATTTATGGAAACATCGAACATTGCAACCTGTGATGTTTGTCCATTTACTGTTCCTGAGCCATAAGTACTTTCATTAATTGAGTACAACTAAACTCCAAAGCAGCCTAGTTCGTTAGGCTGCTTTATTAGTTATTTAGTTATTTAGTTATTTAGTTATTTAGTTATTTAGTTATTTAGTTATTTAGTTATTTAGTTAGCTAGCTAGTTAGGCGACTTAAATTGCTATCTGATGTTTTTTGATCAGCTTGTACAAGGTTGTCCGAGAAATAGACAACGCTTTAGCAGATTGGGAAATATTGTAGTGGTGTTGCTGAATCACTCGATGAACATTTTTTGAAGAAAGTCGAGTGTCACTCTCAGTATCGGGCGAAGCGTCTTTTAATTGAATTCCCATATGACGAGTAGAGAGGGCGCTTGAGTTAGAAAGAACAATCGATCTTTTTATGCAGTTGAATAATTCTCTGACATTGCCCGGCCAATGGTACTGTTTCATTTGCTCAAGGGTGTCACTAGGCAGTTTGGTTTTGGATGCGTAATTGTGCTTCAGTTCAAATCGAACCAAATCTTCAATGTCTTCTTTGTGATCATTGAGTGGTACTAGGTCTAATGGAAGTACATTGATGCGATGAAAGAGATCCTTTCGAAATTTACCCGCAGCAACGGCTTGTTCGATATTGACGTTGGTGGCGAAAATCACACGGCAATCTACGGGCAATTGGTTGTTACTGCCGAGTCGCTCTATCAAGTTATTTTCTAGAAAGTGGAGCAGGTAAGTTTGCAGCGACAGTTCAAGGTCGCCGATCTCATCCAAAAATAGCGTGCCACCATTCGCTCTTTCTACATGTCCGACGTAGCGCTTGTTTGCTCCCGTGAACGAGCCCTTTTCAAAGCCAAACAACTCGGAGTGAACCAGTGACTGTGGTATTGCGCCACAATTTACAGCGATAAACGGTTTCTGACTGCGGGCTGAAGCCTCATGTATTAAACGTGCACAGAGGCTTTTTCCTGTACCTGTTTCCCCTTGAATCAGCACTGGAAAATCGTTGTTAGCGATCTTGGCTATCTTCTTTTTAAGTTGCTGGATGGTTCTGGATTGCCCCACCAATTGACATTCATGGCACGAGACAGGCTTAGGTTTAGTTTGCTTGATGTCGACCATGCCATACGCATGCCCTAAATTTCGACAAAGCCATTCTGTATCAATAGGGAGGTGGTAATAATCCCAAAAGGTTTGCTTAATGAGCGATAAGTTGCGGCTTGGTGGTTTGTTGCAGATAGCGATTGCTTTTAAATTTGGAGAGTGAACCTTCAACGCTGATATTTGCTCACATTGTTTGTCGATTGAGGATGATGTTAGACAAGAAACCACAATTGGTGCGTAGTTTTCGCTGCGTGTATCGAGTAAGTGAATGGCCTGTTCGGTTGTTTCTGCAACTTGAGCTTCCCAGTTATGGAGACGCAGTTCCCCAACCCACTGACTATGGTGCAGGCATGCGGTGTTGCATAACAAAATCACAGAACGAGTTATTGGCTCAGGTGATACTCTTTTTGATGGCATTGTGCTCACTCTTCATGTTTCGATATCCATGATGAAACCTTCAGTAAGCCCCCTAAATATCCCATAAGCTTAGAAGCAAAATTCAATTAATTCGAGCACACAAATCTGATGGCGTTTGGCTGACAAGTGTCATTATCTCAAGCGGGAAAGCCAATCTGGTGCTTCACTTACTGATATTTATGCTTATTAATTAAAGGTATTCACGAATATCGTGTTTTTACTGTTTTGTTTATTGATGATCACACAGTAAACTCCGCGCTAATCACTAACGATAAAGAGCTGATATTGATGATAATTAACGTAGCAAAAAAGTTCATTTTGGCAGCGTCTGCACTGATGCTAGGCGGTTGTGTGAGCTACAGCGTGACCGAGCAAGAAATGACGAACTACCTGCAAGATTCGGTGATGTTAGAACAAGAAGTCGGTGTGCAAAACGTTATGTATGCGCAAGTGGCGGTTGATGACTTAGCGGTGCAAATTGGTCGAGCTGATGCCGAGCGAGTGTCTGTTCTGGCGAATACCAATGCAAAGGTTCAAGTGTTTAACTTGCCAAACATGGGGCTAGACCTGGATATTGAATTCAGCGCGATTCCCGAATACGACAAAGAGAGTGGTGAGGTCTACTTAAAGTCTTTGCGTCTTGAACGATTTGAGGAAAAGGGAAAGCAGCTTTCTCCTGAGATAGAGAAGTTACTTAAGCCTGCCGTTTCTATGATTGGTTTTGCTTTGTCCCAGTCACCGGTTTACAAATTGGACAGCAATAAGGTTCAAGAGTCATTGATCAAGTCATCGGAACCTAATCTAGTGATTAAAGACAACAAGTTGGTCATCGAGTTATTCGATTAACCCTTCCCATTTAGCTGACACTCAGATTTAAAACACAATGGCTGCCGATTTGGTGGCCATTTTTGTTTGTGTTGAATCAGCAAGATTTCTGTTTTGAGGCTGTCTATTAAGCTTGTTTTCACTGGCTCATTTATTGAATTCGCTGCGTATCTCACCTTTACTTTACTCTTGTGAGCAAGTCATCGCTTCAGTCATCAAATCATAAGAAAGAAAAGGTGAGCGAACTATGAAGAATCCAGTAATAGCGGATAACAAATCCGTTAAGGTCGAGCTAACCGAAGGCGAGGAGTATTATTTCTGTACCTGTGGTAAATCGAAAAACCAACCGTTTTGTGACGGGTCTCATGCAGGAACGGGCTTCAAACCAAAGAGTTTCGTGGCCGAGGAAAGCGGCGACGCTTATCTGTGCTGCTGTAAGTATTCGAACAACCTCCCTTTTTGCGATGGCACCCATAAACAGTTTACGGCTGAGCAAGTGGGTCAAGAAGGCCCTGATGTTCATATCCAAGCGGCAACGCCCGATCTCTCACCAGCGGCTTCTGCAACCAGAGAAGAGCCCACGGTCGAATTCATTCATCAATTAGCACGAGATGGCTTATCCAAAGTAGGTCACCATGGGCCAATGACTTCAATGGGTGTCCCAAGATATCTATTACCTCACTGGGATGATATTCAAGTGATGGTTGCACAAATGGCGACTAAACCGCTATTGGAAAATGTGCCCGTCGGTACTGAGCTTATTATTGGGCCAAAAGCGAAAAAGCCGCTTAAATTGAACATCTCTTTATTTGTGTCTGATATGAGTTTTGGGTCGTTATCTGAAGAAGCGAAAATCTCTTTAGCGACAGGCGCGGAGCTTGCGGGAACAGGAATTTGCTCGGGTGAGGGCGGAATGTTACCCGAAGAGCAAGCTGCGAACTCACGTTACTTTTACGAACTAGCCAGTGCACAATTTGGTTACGATGAATCTAAGCTCAAAAATGTCCAAGCCTTCCATTTTAAAGGTGGGCAGGGGGCTAAAACCGGAACAGGCGGTCACCTACCGGGTGCGAAGAACATTGGCAAGATAGCAGAGGTGCGTGGCATTGAAGCGGGTACTGCCGCGATTTCCCCACCCACCTTTGTTGATCTAAAAACCGTCGAGGATTTCAAAAATTTTGCCGACCGAGTTCGAGAGGTGACTGGCGGGATCCCAATTGGCTTTAAGTTGAGTGCCAATCATATTGAAGAGGATATTCAGTTTGCGCTTGATGCCAGTGCCGATTACATCATTTTGGATGGTCGAGGCGGTGGTACTGGGGCGGCGCCAGAAATGTTCCGAGACCATATTAGTGTACCGACCATTCCAGCGCTTGCTCGTGCCAAAGCCTATCTAGACAAGCAAGGCGTAAGTGACAGAGTCACCTTAATCATTACTGGTGGGCTTCGTGTTCCAATGGACTTCGTAAAAGCGATGGCGCTTGGTGCAGATGGAGTCGCTATCTCAAACAGTGCCATGCAATCTATTGGGTGTGTTGCTGCCCGAATGTGTAACACCAATAATTGCCCGGCGGGTATCGCGACTCAAAAAGCCGATTTACGCCAACGGTTAAATGTCGAGAAGGCATCGAATCAATTGAAGAACTTCTTCGAAGCTTCGACTGAATTGATGCAAGTGATGGCGAGAGCGTGTGGTCATGACCATTTGAATCAGTTTAACCCTCACGATTTGGCAACATGGAATCGCGAAATGGCCGAACTATCCGGAGTCGCTTACTCCGGTGTCAGTCCACTAAACCAACTTAAGTAAATAGTATTTCGATAAAGCACACTCACTGTATTTTGGGTGTGCTTATTTTTGCCTGTGCAATGCCAATCTATGTTTAACCTTTCGTAATTAACTGCTTTATAGGTATTTTTAAATTATTTCCTATTTTTTGAAAATATCGCTTTACCTCAAGTTAACTTGAGGTTTTATCATCATCCCCAATCTAAAAACATAAACAATCACCTTGTCATTTTTGAGCATTGTCAGCTTGGAAGACGTCAGTCATTAGGTGATGAAAACAAATCAGGGGTTAGGTATGGAACAGCGTCAAATCACCGAATATTTTTCAAGAATTGGTTTATCCCAACCAAGCGATACCACAATCGAAAACCTAACAGCGATCCATAGGCATCAACACCGAACGATCCCGTTCGAGAATTTTGATGTGGTTCAGGGGCTGCCTATTCAACTGTCTCAAGAGGTATTGCATGAAAAGCTGGTGGTTAATCAGCGAGGTGGTTATTGCCATGAACTTAATGGGTTGTTGTTGAATGTGTTAACTCATATGGGCTTTGAAGCGAGAGCCTTACTGGGTCGAGTACACCTAGCGGGAGAGCCTACAGGGCGTAGCCATCGAGTGACGTTGGTGACGATTGAAGGCAAACAATGGTTAGTGGATGCGGGCTTTGGCACCTTTACCCCTCGTGCTCCATTGCTGATTGAAACCAATCTAGAGCAATCTAATGATTTACAAACCTTCCGCTTTATCGAAGATGAACGATATGGCTTCTTACTGCAGATAAAGCAGGGTGACGAGTGGATGAACGTCTACAGCCTAGACATGACGTATGTGGGTGCCAACGACCTAGAGTCGAGCAACTTCTTCACTTCAAACAGTCCGAAATCCATTTTTACATCAAACTGTATTGCGGCACTGCCGATTGAGGGTGGGATTGTCACGCTGCTTAACCAGAAAATTAAAATTAGCAAAAATGGCTCAACAGAAGAGTGGTTACTTGAAGACGAGCCAGCGTACCTTGCTGCATTACAAACGTACTTTGGTTTAGCGCCAAATGTGCCTTTTCAAACTTTAGAGAAATGTTTCTAACCAAATTCGAGGATCAACAATGAAAGTATTAGCAATTGGCGCGACCAACAGTAAAGCATCGATTAACCAACAATTGGCAGCGTACACCGCAAGCTTAGTTGAGGGCGCGCAAGTAGAGGTGCTCGATCTTAATGATTTCGAGATGCCTATTTACAGTGAAGACAGAGAAAAAGAGTCTGGCGTTCATCAACACGCGCAGCGCTTTTTTAGCAAGATTGGCGAAGCAGATGTTGTTGTCATCTCTTTTGCTGAGTATAACGGCTCATATACCGCAGCCTTTAAGAATGTGTTTGATTGGACATCACGAATCGACATGAAAGTGTATCAAGGTAAACCTGTGGTTATGCTCTCCACATCACCAGGCCCAGGTGGCGCAAGCTCTGTGTTGTCGTCTGCGGTAAATTCGGCACCTTACTTTGATGCTGATGTGAAGGGGTCGATGTCGGTGCCAAGTTTCTACGACAACTTTAATGTAGAAACGGGTGAGATCATCAATGCCGAAATGGCCGAGAGCCTGAAATCGATCATGAGTCAGATTTAGAGAGCGAGAACACCACAATAAAACAAAGCAGCCATGTTCACGATTGCTTTTCATTGCGCCCGTTGTCAAAGTTTAAGGACATTAACTGGTTAAGGTAACAATAGGTCGCTATTCTAAAGTTAAAGTAAGCTTTAAATATTTTATGATCTCAAGGATAGCGTAACAATGAGAAACATCGTATACCTCAGCATTGGTCAGCTGTCAGAGCGTAGTGGCGTGGCTCCTTCGGCCTTACGTTTTTACGAAACCAAGGGGTTGATTGCTTCGATTCGTACTAACGGAAATCAGCGCCGTTATCAGTCGGCGATGTTGAGACGAATTGCGTTGATCCAAGTCGCGCAGTCGATAGGCTTCACGCTAGAAGAGATCACCGAGGAATTATCGACACTGCCGATGAACCATACCGCGACTAAGCGAGATTGGGAGCGCGTTGCTAAGAAGTGGCAGGGTCAACTCGATAGCAAAATGGCGCAGATTAAATCGCTACAAGAAAACTTAACAGGCTGTATCGGTTGCGGGTGTTTGAGTATGCAGAAATGCCACTTGTTGAACCCTGAAGATATTCTGCATGACCAAGGGCAGGGCGCACAACGGATCATTGAGTAGCCCTGAATTAAGGATTCCTATCTGAGATCGTCGAATCCAATGCACTCAATCTGATGGTCAGCCAACCACTGTTTTAGCTCTGGGCTAGTGAGAAGCTGATGCTCTTCGACGCGTTTATCACTGTAGCTTGATAGGGACTTAAGCTGTTCACTTGCCACTGATGAAGGGTGGCACATTAACTCAAGCACACCGTCAGGCATCATAGCTTGGTAGCTCAGTAATAAATCTTGCAGGCCATTCAGTGATACGCCTTCGTCAAAGAAACGCATGTCGAAAGCATCTGGCGTCGGCACTTGCAGTTCATCTTGGCCACTTAGGATGTTATCGATTCGTCTAACTGGCAGAGCAATGCGATTCACTGTGCGGGTAAACGCAGCTTTTAGAGGTTTAAATACACCACCAAAGTGATGGCTGTCGATATGGTTAATCTTTAAGCTTGCATCGAGGGCGGCTTGATATTGCGCGTTGAGTTCGAGCATCACCTCATCTTCATTCACATCTGATTTATCGAACAGAGTGATGTTGCTAAAGAAGTGACCATGTTCGTCCACTAAGCTCGGCACTAACTCTGGTGACGTCAGTGGTTTGCCTGCGGTGACTGTAAAGTGCAAGCCAACTTCAGAGACTAAACCTTGATGATAGAGCTCAATCGCGTGCTGTGTACCCGGTTGATTCATCATGATGGTGGTCGACTTAACCAAACCCGCCTTGAAGCATTCAACGATGCCGTGGTTCACGCTTTCAGTGAGGCCGAAATCATCGGCGTTGAGTATCAATTTCATCATGACCTCTTATTAAAAGATTTGGATTCAATATCTTGAATGAACTCTGCTGTGACTGAGCTCATTTGCTGTTACCACTGAGCTTATTAGCTGCTAACAAAGGCTACATTAAGCGAGTCGATGAGCAAACGCGGGCATGAAGTCTAAGTTCTCGCGAATGGTTTCTTGCAAAGCCTCGTCGATGTGCGAACCACTATCGACGATAGGGTTTAAGATCAGAGCACGTTTTGCTGTTGCGATGTCACCCGTCATCGCCGCTTTAACGGTCAGAGTTTCAAACTCTTTCATCTGCTGAATCAAGCGCAGCGTGTCACTATCAAAAGGTTCAACGTTCAGTGGCAGGATCGCACTGCTGGTGATCACCGAACTCACTTCTACCGCGCAGTCATCGGGTAATCCTTGAATCGCACCATTATTGCGAGTGTTGACGTGCATGATAGAACGTTTGTTGTTGTGAATACTGCTCATCAGCTCACAGGCCGCTTCAGAGTAGTAAGCACCGCCTCGTTCTTCTAACAATGTAGGTTTGGTATCGAGCATGGGATCTTTGTAGATCTCCAATAACTGTTGTTCAACCTTGGCAACTAAATCTGCGCGATTGGTGTTGTTTTCAGACGCAGCAAACTCTTTGTCTAAGATGTCTCTGGATTGGTAGTAGTAACGTAGGTAGGCACAAGGAACGATGTTCAGAGAACGAATCAATTCAGCGTCCCATTCAAAGGGAGGGATGTTCTTTGGCATCATTTGATCATTACCACCGAGGAGTTGCTCGATGAGTTCTCCCAATTTATCTTCACCTTTGTGAAGCACCTTACGAGCCCACACTAGGTGGTTTAATCCGGCGATTTGCATCGTGATATCTTTACGTTCTGCGCCGAGCATTTTCGCCGCGCCTAGCTCCATGTTGACGGGAACGTTACATAGGCCAACGGTTTTAATGGTTGAGTGCTTAATCAGTGCTTCCGTTACCATGCCTGATGGGTTGGTGAAGTTGAGTAACCACGCATTCGGACACAGTTCTTCCATCTCTTTCGCTATCTCGAGCGCAATCGGAATGGTTCGGCACGCATTAGAGAAGCCACCCAAGCCGTTGGTCTCTTGGCCGATCATGCGATATTTCAGAGCAATCCTCTCGTCACGTAATCTTGCTTCCATTCTTCCGGCGCGAAATTGAGAGCAGACAAAATCCGCGTCTTTTAGGGCTGACTTTCGATTCGTGGTGAGGTGAACATTAATCTCACAGCCTGCTTTGTTTATCATTCGCTTGGTGAGCGCCGCGATTATCTCTGCTTTTTCCATGCCTTCTTCGATATCGACTAACCACAGATCAGAGATAGGTAATTCGTGATGGCGCTTGAGCAGTCCTTCAACGAGCTCTGGGGTGTAACTTGAGCCACCACCAATCACGGTTACTTTGAGTTTTTGATTCTGTTGCATGCTGTTCACCATTTAATATTGTAGATTACTTGGTTTAATTTATATGATGGTTACATACACCGACAAACCAGTTATGACGACTTATGAATTAGTGAGGTTAATGCATGGGGCTGTTCGAAAATCGCCAACAAACGCTGTCACTGCTGCACACCTTTAGTGTTGCGGCTAAACATTTAAGCTTTACGCTTGCCGCCGATGAGCTCTTCTTAACGCAGGGAGGGGTCAGCCATCGCATTAAAAAACTCGAACAACAATTGAAGTTCAACCTGTTTGTGCGCAAGACAAGAAAGCTCGAACTGACGCCAGAAGGTCAGCGCGTGTTATCCATGTTGAACGTCTCGTTTGAGTCTATCTTTTCCGAACTCATGGATATTCAAACGGGTGAGCTAAGTGGGGAGTTGTATATCGCGACATCGCCTTATTTCGCTTCCTCATGGTTAATGACGCGTTTGCCGGAATTCAGACGCTTGTATCCGAATCTAAGCATCAAACTGCAAACCAAACAGAGCCAGTCAGACTTCCAGTTTGAACCTTATGACGTGGCAATTTTCTATAGCGAAGGCCATTACCCCAACCATTACAGCGAGCGATTATTCAGTGGAGTAAGAACCCCAGTGTGCAGCCCTGAATACGCGAAACGCTTCAAACTAGACCAAGGCATACACCACTTAGATGACGTTCGTTTCATTCACAGTGGCGATATCACTGCGTGGCAACGTTGGTTGTATGAAGCTCAAAGTGATACCAACTGCGCACTTCAGTGTGACTATTACAGCGATAACCGCTTGGCTATGGATGCGGCGATATTATCGATGGGGCTGGCACTAGGGCGGTTAGAGTTTATGACACCACAGATTGAACAAGGCTTATTGGTCGCGCCTCTTATGAGCATTGAGTCGGGCAAAGGGTATGATTTAGTGTGTCCGAAAGGCATGGAGCAGCGAACTAAGTTTCAGGTGTTTGCTCAATGGGTTAAGCAACAGTTGTGACCGAATAGCGTGCCTAGACAAACACGAATTATAGGTCTAGTTTAGGTAGTTCTTTCAATAAAAGAAGAGGTTAGTTATGTTCAGCCATGTTTTTCTCGGTACTGAAGATATTGAACGCGCGAAGGCTTTTTATGACCCAATCATGAAAGTGCTTGGTTATAGCGAAGGTTCTGTTGATCCCAAAGGGCGCTGTGTTTACGTTAGCCAAACGGGTGTGTTGGGCTTAACAAAGCCGATTGATGGTCAGCCTGCGACTCACGGCAACGGCATGACGGTGGGTTTTCTTGCGTCTTCTCCTGAAGTTGTAGATGAGTGGCATCGGGTTGGCGTCGAGAATGGTGGTACCAGTATTGAAAACGGTCCCGGAGCGAGAGGTTCTGATGAGCGTCGCTTGTACATGGCTTATTTGCGAGATCCTGATGGAAACAAGATCTGTGCAACTCACTTTATGCCGTAGTTCGTCTGATGCCATCGTTCATTTTATGCCACAGTGGCGTATACTTAGATCATATTGATGGTTCGGAGTTGGCGAAGTCGCGGCTCTGAACTTGTTAGCTTCCCGAAGACTCAAAACTTTGCAAAGGACTGGCTAGATGAAACCGAATGAACTGTTTTATGAAAGCTTTGAGCGCTGCCGGATTGACCAAGAATTTCTCGAAACGTTTTTGGCGGATTTTTGCGAGCATAATCCAAGGTTTTCAGAACGTTTTGAAAAGATAGGGTTAGAGCAACAAACCAAGATGCTTAAAGCCTCGATCATTCTTATCTATAACTCTGCTGGTCTACCGAGCGTACGAAACTCGGTGAAAAAGCTTGGGAAGCGACATAAAGATTTAGGAATGGATATCTCTGAGCAAGAGCTCAACGAGTGGTTCAATTCGTTACTCAATACAGTTAAAAAATACGATCCTCACTATGATGAAAGCGTTGAACAAGCTTGGGCAGAAACGCTCGAGGCCGGCTTAACTATCATGAAGAAAGAGTGTGTAGTCTGAACCAAAATGTCTATAAAGTAAGCCACGAATCATATGTGGCTTACTTTAGTGTTATCCGTGACTAGATTAGAAGGTAAAGCCTGTTTGAATACCCAAAGCTGACTCCTTGGTATACCAACCACTTGAACCACCGAATTCATACCAATCAAACCCTACGCGAGTCAGTAGCTTAGAGTTGCCAAATATCGGCTTTGCTGATTTGTACTCTGCGCCGATCCCGTAAGTTAAGCCAAGATCACCATGTGAACCTTTATCAACTTTAGTCTCGTTGCTAGAGCTGATCACCATCTTTGTATCTGAGTGTGAATAGAAAGCGCCGAACTTACCCAAAATAGCAAAATTTTCACTGAAACTGTGTTTGTACACTGGCGTCAACGAGAGCATTAAGGTATCGAACTCTTCTTTTCGGTGTTTTGTCTCGTTGTGGCTGTAATCAAAGTAACTAGATTTGTCATCGACGCTGATAACAAGCAACGTTGATTCAACGTACCAGTTGCTTTGCATGACTTGGCTACCAAATGTGAATTGACCACCGACGTCGCCGTCATCCATCCCGAAACCGCCTAGTGCGTACATTTCATTTGATGCAAAAGCTGAAGTTGATGCGATGCCGGTAACTGAGGCAATCGTAAGAGCCGCTAAGATTAATTTTTTCATTGTTTCCACTCTGGTTTGTAAATTTCGGGAGAGGATTCTAGCGATATTTTCAAAATAAAAAACACTGTTCGAATAGGGCGGGAGCGATTAAATGAAGATTAAATATCTCAAGATATAAACCTGTATTTCCATGATTTAAAATTACAATTTTTTAGATAGATTAAATGAACGATGTTCAGGTGTTACTTGATGATTTTATGGGTTTTCTTTGAGGGATGGCGGTGTATGTTTCACGAAGAAAAACCTCAGGCGACAGAGGTTATCGCCAGAGATCGGAATCATTTGAGGATTACGTTTTAATAAAAATTAAATCCAAGTAATCAACGTTGGGTTAGCCTACCTTCTAACACGTTACGATAATTGGATTAAAAGTGAGCAGCCCAACCAATCAGGAACCCTTGCGATGCGGTATCGTATTCAAAGGTACCCTTGTTTTCGTAATCAACCCAGGTCGATTTGTAGGCAACATTTAAGTCAGACCAACTGTTTATCTGGTATCGCACGCCAGTTAACAGAGATGAGGTAAAGTTTGTGTCACTACCAAGCCCTGCATCAATGGTTGCGTGAAACTTCCAATCCTTATTGAGCTGCGTTATCCATCTCACACCTATTTGGTAATCAACCCAATCTTCATCGAGTGATCGGTCTGCACTTAGATTGCCACCTGAACCATAAAGCTTGGCATCGATGTCGTTATCCCACCAACGAAGCCCAAACAGATAATCAATCGTGCCAAAATCGTACTGGTAGCGCTTAAACCCCTTCACATCTAAAACACCTTGTCGGATATCAAGGTTGCCCCTCAATACCTCTAGGTTGCTACCTAACACTGAGTTTGTTTTTCCGCTTAACTTCATGAAGCTGTAGTCAATGTAATAGCCCCACTGATTGTCATAGATACCCTCTAAACGCACCATTGCGGTCATATCAAGATGATCCATGATGAATGCAGGATCAACATCGACATCTGCTGACAAGCCACCAATGGTACTGTCTCCGCGGATATTGAGTGCAAGCGCGTAAATTTCGAAGCTATGTTGCCACTTTTTTGTGTCCGCTTGTTCGCTTGCTTCCTGAGCATTTACGATTGAACTAGCAGCCAATGCTGATGCGAGTAGGTAACGCCATTTAGCCATATTGATATCCTTATCTTCGATGTGAAATAGCACGAATGTGAATGTGTGTTCTAACTATCCATTTTTCATATATGCAACTTGTATATTGCTGATTGTAGACTATGTTTTTTGAAAAGAGCCAAATTAAAAGAGTAAGGATATGAAGCCACAAAGCATTTTTTTGATCGTCGCTGTTTTGGGTTTAACACCGATTGCGTTGTCGTATGGTTATGCCCCCGTTGTCTCCCTTGATTATCTTTTCGGAATTGATGCTAGCCCTATCAATGTCACTCATATCTTTCGTGCCGTGATGGGTTTGTACTTAGCGTTGGCTCTGTTTTGGATAGCAGGGGCGTTACTAAAGAAATACCGACTACCAGCACTCTACAGTTTGGTGGTCTTCATGTTAGGTTTGGCTGCCGGCCGAGTCATTAGCTTGTTGATAGATGGCATGCCTCACTGGCTACTTGTCGTCTATTTACTATTGGAGCTTGGCTTTGGTTTGGTAGGAATAAAAATGGTTCACAAAGAGCAATCTGAAACAGTATAAGGACATTCTATGAAAAGGATTTTCCACCTTGTTGTGATGAGTGTGTTGAGTAGCTTTTCGCTATCGGCATGGTCAGCCCAAGAGCAACCGAATATTTTTGTTATCTTCACTGATGATATTGGGATCTCAAACCTGAGTGCTTATCACAATGGTGTGATGAGCAGCGAAACACCGAACATCGATAGTATTGCTGAAAAGGGCATGCTATTGACTGATTATTACGCTCAACCTTCTTGTACGGCGGGTCGTTCTGCATTCTTAACGGGTCAACTTCCTGTGCGAACAGGCATGCACTCAGTCGGGTTGCCAGGTGGCCCAGTTGGTTTAAGTGCCGACACGCCAACGCTTCCTGAAATTCTTAAAACCATGGGTTATGTTACGGGTCAGTTTGGTAAGAACCACCTTGGTGACCGAGATGAGTTCCTACCAACAATGCACGGTTTTGATGAGTATTGGGGTTGGTTGTATCACTTGAATGCAATGGAATACACAGAAGATCCTGATTGGCCAAAAGATGGCTCTTTGGATGCGTTTGCGCCTCGTAATGTGATTTACGCAAGATCAGACGGTAAAGGTGGTCAAACGATCGAAGACGATGGTGCATTGTCGATCGAGCGTATGCGTACACTCGATGACGAAGTAAATAAACACGCGATCAACTTCATCGAAAGGGCGGTTGAGGCGGATAAGCCCTTCTTCACTTGGTACTGTCCATCACGCGGTCACGTTTGGACGCACCTTTCACCTGAATACGAAGCGATGCTCGGCCAAAACGGTTGGGGGCTTCAAGAAGTGGTCATGAAAGATCTTGATGATCATGTCGGTGAGATGATGGCGAAGATGGAAGAACTCGGTATTGCCGACAACACCATCATCATTTTCACTGCCGATAACGGCCCAGAGATCATGACTTGGCCTGATGGCGGCATGACACCTTATCACGGTGAGAAAGGCACAACTTGGGAAGGTGGCGTAAGAGCCCCTGCTCTGGTTAGCTGGCCGGGTAAAATCCCTGCGGGTACTGTAGGCAATGGCATCTTTGATGGTATGGACTGGTTACCCACTCTGGTCGCTGCGGCTGGTGGTCCAACGGATCTAAAAGAAAAACTGCTGAAAGGTCACGATGGCTTTAAAGCACACCTTGATGGTTACAACCAAGTGGATATGCTGACTGAGAAAGGCGAGTCAAACCGTAAAGAGATCTACTACTACGAACGAGACAAGCTGCAAGCGGTTCGTGTTGGTGATTGGAAGGCGCACTTTGTGGTCCAAAATCATGGCTGGAGTGGTCCGAAAGAGGAGCTAAATGCACCATTATTGTTTAACTTACGTCGTGACCCATACGAGCGAGCGGCGGAAGAGTCGGGCATGTACCTAAAATGGATGGGACAAAAAATGTGGGCATTTGGCCCGGCACAAGCTGCTGTCCAACAACATCTAGCAACCTTCCAAGAGTGGCCTCCAGTAACGCCTGATTCTCCGGCAGAGAAGACCGGTGGTGTAGGTAACTAGTTAGATATCATAAAAAATCCCGCTCACACTGAGCGGGATTTTTGTTTGAAAGCGTCTTAACGTTGGTTCTATTTTAGCGTCGTGTTTCGTTCAATGAACTTCACTGGCACCATCAGCTTAACCAAGCTTGTGTCTTGCTCTTGAATCTGGCTAACGACAATTTTCACTGATTCACGTGCAAGGCGTCTGAAATCTTGCTTGAAGGTAGTGAGTTGGTAGTTCAACCATTGAGTCTGTGGGATATCATCAAAACCAATCACTTGAAGATCTTCTGGAATACGCAGGTTAAATTCTAAGCGCGCCACATCCATTACTGCCATCGCGAGGTTATCTGTCGCACAGAAAATCGCTTGAGGATGTGTGGGTTCTGAAAACAGAGTCCGAATGGTATCTAGAGCATCAAGGTAGTCATAGTCAGCTTCAATAACACGAGCTTGCTTGCCTGTTAGATCTTCGAATTCTGAGCAAAAGCCCGATTCACGCTCGCCGTTGGTGTAGGTTGGCACGTTACCTGTCAGGTAAACCGCTGACTTTGTTCCTACGCTATGTAAATGCTGAGCGGCGACTTGGCCAGCGGCGTAGTTGTCACTTATTACATGGCTACTCTTAGTCCCCTCAACTACACGAGCATACTGAACAATGGGGATGTTGAACTCTTCACACTCTTCATAAAGCGACTTATTAAAGGTTGCGGAAGCAGCAATTACGCCATCAACTCGGTATTGGAAGATATTAGGAATCGAGTGGTTGTCGTTTCCATCAACTTGCCAAGGAATCAATACCGCAGAGTAACCCTGCTTTTGTAGCTCAGTAGAGATAAGCTGCAGAGTTTTCATGTGGATAGGGTAGTCGGCATCTGGGAAAACTAAGCCAATCAATTTGGACTCATTTGTCGTCAGACTGCGGGCAAAGGCATTGGGACGATAGTTCAACGATTTTGCTGCATCGAACACTTTTTGCTTGGTCTTTTCAGACACTGAACTGCCCGGGACAAATACACGAGATACAGTTGATTGAGAAACGCCAGCAAGTTTAGCGACATCTTTAGAGGTGACGGTTGGCTTTGACGCCGTGGAGTGTTTTGGAGAGCTCATAGACCATACTTTTGAACCAAATTGATTGTGCATAGAGTAACATAATTAGGTACGTACTCAAAAATACAATATGCCATGATTGAATGAAAAATAAGGGTTGATAGAGAGTGTTGAATATTATTCTGGGTATGACCCAAAAAAGCTCTGCGTTAAGAGCAGAGCTTTGTTTAAAGAATTTATGAATCGACTAACTGGGCGTTAGAAGTAGTAACGGATACCTGCAGCGAACTGGTCGTCTCTGTTTTCGAATTTACCGCCAGCGAACTGATCTTTACCTAGGTCGAATTGGTACTCAGTCCAAACTAGGAATTTGTTCTTCTGGAAGTGGTATTCAACACCAGGAATAAGCAGGTTACGCTCATAGCCATCTGTTTGGTCATCACGATCTTCCATGTAGTTGTAGTTCAACGTAGGGCGTAGGCCATTGTCGAAGTGGTAGTACGTGTAGATTTCACCACCTAGGGTATCGAACATTACATCCGTACCGCCTTGGCTTACTGCTTCCCAGTTTTCGCCAACATGGAAAGTGGCACCTGCGTAGAAGCCACCGTTGCTGTAGTTCGCACCCAATAGCATGATGCGCATGTTGTCGCCATTTTCTACGCCAACCACACCTGAGTCTAGGTCTGCAATTTCATTTTGGTGGTAAGCTGCACCAAGTGTTACACCATCAACCGGTTTGTAAGTGATTGACGCGCCGATACCGTTTTTCAATGAAGCTGTCGCATTACTCGCTAGTGCCACTTCTTCACGTGTCGTTTGGTAAGTGAAGCCGTAGCTTACTTGGTCGTTGATCGAGTTACGGTAAGTAATGGAGTTTTCTGCTCGACCTGTACCAGATGCAATACCCCAGTCAGAAAGGTTGTAAACACCTGAGCCGCGAGTACCGAAGACACGACCTAAGTCGGTGTACCATGCTACGTCATAAAAAGTAGACCATTGCTTAGTACCTGCTGCGATCTTGCCGTATTTGTCGTGCTCTACGCCTGCGTATAGAAGTCGGTCGTAAATATTGTCGCCGTTAGCACCTGAGTTGTAACCCCATTCAGCATGGCCAAAGCCAGTCCAGCCGTTATCGAGTCCCATTTGACCTTTAAGGCCGAAACGAGAGCTACCGCTGTTCCACTCACCGTTGTGGTCGCCGCCCTTATCTTGGTAACGAACGTCGAAACGACCGTCTAAAGTAAGGCTATCGCCCGCGTCATTGGTAAAAGTGTGTGCAGCAAAAGCAGAGCCTGAGGTAAGTGCTGTCAGGATCACTGCTGAAAGAATCGACTTTTTCATTGTAATTCTCTTTATTCAGGCCGTAGAAAGCCACCGTGCTTTCAAGCCCGTTATATTGGTAATGGTTTGGCAGGGTGTACCCCATCCATGAGGCACTAGTAGATTCAGTTATTAGTGGAGCAATAATGAATTGGTTGGAGCACTTACTAGGAGCGAGAAGGGTCCCCCAGTAAGCGTGGCAACCTAAATCAGATGTCTATTTAGGTTGCCACTATTTCGTTTCAATCTTTTGGATTAAAGCGTATCGATTACAGCGTTGGGTTCATGATGCTTGAAGTGCGTTCGAACACATCTAGACCTTGCTGCTGTAGCCAGTAAGGAAGGTCGATAAGAACCCAGTTCTCAGACAGCTTGTCACCGTCACGGTAGTAAACGTCAACTACTTGCATGTTTGCACGTACTTCACCGCCAGTCATACCTAGGAAGCCACCTGTTGGTGTGTTTGATAGGTTTGGCCAACCGAAGAAACAAGAGAAGCTACCTTCAGCGAAACGACAAACGTGGCCGTTGAACTTCTTGTCTTTCAGGTTGTTACGGAAAGGAAGTTGGTGCTGTTGTTGGTAGCGAGGAATCGTGTAAGACGCGCCGATACCACATGGGCCGTACCAAATCATGTCTTTTGACCAGCTCTTCGCTAGTACTTCTGGTGGGCAACCCATCGCGCCGCTGTCGTTAAGAGCAGACAGGTCATCCACCATTTTGTTTACTAGAGCAAGTGTCGCAACACCTTCTTCTGGAGCCGCGTCTTCGAATAGCAGACCATCGTGGTTACGTGGACCAGGGTATACGAAGTGCTTACCAGTTGATGGTGGAAGTGGGTAGCAACCCGCTTGATCCATCATGCCTAGAAGGTCTAGGAACAGGCCTGTCTTAGTGATTTTGCCATCAACAACACAGTTAAATTCTGCGTAGCGAACGTTCATGATCTTACCAGTAGGGCGCATGCCTAGGTATTCAGCGTCGAATAGACCCATGAAGTGACCCATGCTCATTACCCAAATCTCATCTGGGTTAACTTCGTTGTTACCACCGATGAAGATGTCTTGACGACGCTGCATGCGAGTCATTGACTTCATCATTGGTGCCCAGAATACGTCAGCTGCTGCTTGTGCGCCTTCTTGCTCACGGAATGGGTAAACACCGCGCCACAAGTAATCTTCAGAAGTGTGTGCTTTTAAAACTTCAGCAACGTTCTCGTGAGTTGCGTTTTCCATTGCATCGAAGTATTCACGAACAATGCGTTTCGCTTCTTGATATTTAGACATAATAATTTCTCTTTGTGTTGTCGAGTCAACATTCGGAACAGGACTCGATTTGGATTTTGTTACCGGCTGACTTATCAGCCGGCTTTAAATTTTTCGTATTTGAACTTCAGCGTATGAGTGTCGAATTAAGCTTTTGCTGCTTCAGCTTTTTTGCTCTTATCGAAGACGCCACCTTTAAGAGTTTCAGGCAGTGTTAGCCATAGTAGGCCGGCGATAATCCATACGATTGGTGAGCCCCACATTGCTGTTTGTAGGTCGGTACGCTCTTGGATGAAGATAAGAACCATTGGTGCCCACATGCCGATAATACGACCGCCATGGAATAAAGCTGCACCATAGCTACGCAAGCGTGCTGGGAACAATTCAGAGAAGTAACCGCCCCATACTGCAGAAGCAGACAGGCCGAAGTTGTAGATAAGACCTAGAAGAGCCAGCATGTTTAGGCCGCCAATCATCATGTCACCAGGTGCGACAAAGAAGATAGAAACCATGATACCTGCGAGGATGAAGCCGAACGCGTTGATCTTACGACCGTACTTATCTGCTGCCCATCCCCAGAACCAAGCACCGAAAAGTGAACCAAATGCTGAGATAGAGAAGATCAAACCGATGGTTGCACCATCAAACATACGAACATCTTTCAGGTAGGTAGTTACAAAGCCACCGAAGAATTGGAATCCGTAGAAGTTAAGACCAGAAAGAAGTAAACAAGTAATCGTAATTTTGCGGTAAGGCTTGCTTAACATCTCACCCCAAGAACCTTTTTTAGCTTCGGTTACTTCACCAGCTGCATTGGTTGTTGTTTGTTGATCTTCTTCACCGTAGGCGATCACTGTTTTGTCGCTTGGTAATACAAAGATCATTAACGCTGCTGCTACAAGCGGTGGAATACCACCTACCCACATTAGGCTCTGCCAAGGTGCATCAACACTTGTAATGAAGGCTGCGTAAGCGCCCATTGCCACTAAAGCAACAGAGAACATTGAAGAAGCAAAAGCAGTCAACTTACCGCGAACCGTTGGTGTAAATAGGCCAATCATCAAAGATACAGCTACAGTGAAGTAACCACCTAAAGATAGTCCAATGATGAAACGCATTGCAGCCCAAGTGGCGTAGTCGGTAAACATCATGTTGATGATGGTTGCACCACCGTTTAGTGCCGTAATTGCTACTAGCGTGGACTTTTTGCCGAACTTGGTTGCGAACCATGCACAGCTCAGTGCACCAATCAGAGCACCAACAGACTGCCAAGTGTAGAACTGAGCGGTATCAGAAAGGCTAATACCAGCATATTCTTCCACGATGTATGGGCGTACGTAGTCAATAATTACAAAGTTATAACAATAAAAAAAGTAACCCACTAGAATTGCTAGATATGCGGCTACCCTTTGAATCATAGGAACTTCGCTCATGTGTTTTTTAATGGTCATGACCGATAAACCTTTATTTTATATAGGGTGGTTTTGGTTTTAATTATTGTGTGTTGATTATTTAGCTTCATCACACCGTCTTCATTTCGGGAGAGATAATAGAATTTTTGTGGTTATTAGATCCGTGATCAAAGTCAATTTTAAAATGAGTGCGTACCCATTTTGTGCATTTTAGTGATCTTGATCTCATTTAACTGAGTTTTTGTGCTTTGTGGAGCGATTTGAGTGTTTAATCGTCTATCTTAGTGATAATAGTCACACTTATTGTGGGTTTTTGAGGGAAAATATCCATTTTTGAGTACTATTGGCGGCGAATGATTTGCGACATACAATAAACGGAATCTAAAAATGGTTACGTACTCAAGTTTTGTGGTTATTGCTCTTTATGTGCTAACTACTTTGTTTATCAGCTACTTAGTTAATAGGCGCTATAGCGTCGGTGGCGACTTTTCGACTGGTGGAAAACAGTTTGGTTGGTTTACGGTAGGTGTGTCGATTCTTGCAACCTACATCAGCGCAATGACGTTCGTTGGCATGCCGGGCTGGGTTTATAGCTCAGGTATGGAAGCGATGAGCGTACATTTGAACTATCCAATAGTGATCTTTTTCACTGTGCTTTTCTTTGTTCCGGTGTTTTACAAGCTCGGCCTAACCTCGATTTACGAATACCTAGAGCACCGCTTTGGCGTTGTTGCTCGCACGATCAATTCCATCGTGTTCATTGTGGTTCAGTGTATTTCGGCAGGGGTTATTCTGTATGCGGTAGCCCTGATCTTAGTGCAAGTGCTGCCAGTGAGTATCTCTGAGGCGATCATCTACATCAGCGTATTTACTGCGTTGTATACCTATGCGGGTGGTATCTCGACAGTAATCTGGACTGACATGCTTCAGTCAGCAGTGTTGATTATCGGCAGCATTGCGATCTTTGTTTTATTGCTGATGAAAATCGATGCGGGCGAGATGTTGTCTCCTGAACATTTGAATATCATCAATCTCGATTTTGACTTAGGCGTCGATACCACATTATGGGCCGGCGTAGTGGCTGTGAGCTTCTTACACCTGAGTGTGTATGGAACTAACCAACTGATTATTCAAAGAACATTGGCGACTAAGTGCGTTAAAACAGCGCAGAAATCGATGTTGCTTTGTGGCTACGGTGCGTTCTTTGTTTATCTGTTCTTTGCTGTGATGGGGGTGCTGTTAAGTGTCTTTTATCAAGACAGCAGTTTTGAAAACAGCAACGAAGTGATTCTCGATTTTGTGTTTAACCATACCAACCCAATCATTGTTGGTTTGGTGATCTCAGCACTTTCGGCAGCGGCAATGTCGACATTGGATTCCACCTATAACTCAATGGCGACGGTCGCAACGTTCGATTTCTATAAGCGCTTTTTCCGCAAGCAAGCCTCTGACGCGCACTATGAATCAGTGGCTAGAAAAATGAGCCTGGTTGCTGCAGCGTCGGTTGTTGTGCCTGCGTTACTGGCTGTTTCTAATGAATCAGTGCTTAAAACGATCGCGAGCCTAACCTCCATTTTTGTTGGTATTCGCCTTGGCTCTTTCATCTTGGGTTTGTTCTTCAAACAAGCAAACGAGAAAGGGGTAATTGCGGGCAGTATCGGCAGTGTGGCTGTCGTATTCATCGCCAAATACAGCGGAATAGCTTGGCCTTGGTTTGCCTTGATTGGCACTGTGGTTTTCTTAGTGTTAGGTGTTGTTGTGAGTCGCTTCTGGGGAGAGGTAACCGAGCAACAAAATGTATTTATAGCCAAGCAAAAGCATTTGTTTGCAAAGCCTACCGCGAGTCATTACGGCTTGTTGGTGTTCGCTGTTGTGACGATTGCAGCTTGTACTGTTATCCCTGATTGGCTTTATGCCGCTCTTTCTTAATTGACCGATTTTTTACTGGTATATCTATGTTATCGATCTTTGATATCTACAAAATTGGTGTTGGGCCATCGAGCTCTCACACCAACGGCCCAATGATTGCGGGTTTCCATTTCACACAATTAATCGCTGATAAAATCGCTGAAGTGACGCGTGTTCAGGTGGATTTATACGGCTCTTTGTCATTGACTGGCATAGGTCACCATACCGACAGAGCTACAATATTGGGGCTACTCGGCAATAAGCCAGACACCATCAAAATCACCAGCGCAAACCAAGCAATGCGTCATGCCGTAGACAGTGGTGAGATGGATTTAGCGGGCACCAAGCACATTGCCTTCAACTACGAAACCGACATGTTGTTCCACAAAGACAATCTGCCTCTGCATGAAAATGGCATGATGATTACTGCGTTCGACCAGAGTGGAAACGTGATTGTCGATGAAACTTATTATTCGATTGGCGGCGGTTTTATCGCAACTGCTGATGAACTGCAAAATGGTACTCAAACCCAAGCGGTAGAAGTTCCTTTCCCGTTCAAAAACGCCGATGAAATGCTTCAACAAGCTGACAATAGTGGGATGAGCCTCGGTGGCATGATTCTAAAAAATGAAGCGAAGTTCGAAGGCGCTGACATTATTTCAGAGAAAGCGGATCAAATCTGGCGAGTGATGAGTCGTTGTATGGAACGCGGCTTTGAAACCGAAGGCATTCTTGATGGTGGTTTGAACGTAACTCGTCGTGCGCCTAACCTACTGAAAAAGTTAGAAGCGAACGCGGCGGTTGAAAACGACCCAATGGAAATCATGGATTGGATTAACTTGTTTGCGTTTGCGGTTAGCGAAGAAAATGCGGCTGGTGGCCAAGTGGTAACATCACCAACCAATGGGGCAGCGGGCGTTATTCCTGCCGTGTTGATGTACTACCATCGCTTCATTAAAGAGTTGGATACCAAGCAGTTAAAAGACTTCTTAGCGGTATCGGGTGCGATTGGCATTTTGTACAAAACCAACGCTTCAATCTCTGGTGCGGAAGTCGGGTGCCAAGGTGAAGTAGGGGTGTCGTCTTCTATGGCAGCGGCTGGTTTAACGGCACTACGCGGTGGCAGCAATGAGCAGATTTGTATTGCGGCGGAAATCGCAATGGAACACTCATTGGGTATGACCTGTGACCCAATTGGCGGCTTGGTTCAAGTGCCGTGTATCGAGCGAAATGCGATGGGCGCGATGAAAGCCATCAACGCATCACGCATGGCTTTGAAGCGTAATAGTAAATCTTTAATCTCGTTAGATAAGGTCATTGCGACCATGTATCAAACGGGTAAAGATATGAACAAGAAATATCGTGAAACATCACTCGGTGGTTTAGCCTTGATCCATTTAGCTCACCCTTGTGAATAGCTAAGCAAGTTACCTAGCAAATAGTAACGTTAAGCCCAGAGCCTTAGACTTGAGAAATCTATCGCGGCTGGGCTTTTTGTTTGATGTGTTTTAGGGAGCTAATCTGAAAGCGGCAATCGATAGCTGTTTTTTAACTCTTTTACTGAGATGTTCGACTGAATCGCACTCACGCCTTTGACTCTTCTGATCGAGCTAATACGCTCAAAGTACTCTTCCAAATCTTTCGCCAACACTTGCACCATGTAATCGGCGCCGCCTGCAATGCAGTGACACATAGGAATCCAATCGGTTACCGCGACAAACTCTTCGAACGGTTCTGTGTTTTCAACTTCATGGTTACCCAAGGTCACAAGAGTAAAACCAGCCACATGAAAGCCTAATTTTTTACGATTCAGTTTGGCGGCATAACCATCGATATAGCCTGTTTCTTCCATGCGTTTCCAACGACGCCAGCATGGGGTTTCGCTGAGGTTGACCTTCTCTGCGAGCTTGCTGTTGCTCATGCGTCCGTCTTGCTGGATATGCTCTAAGATGGCGATATCTGTGTCATCTAACACTTCTTTGGTGGATTCTTTCTGTTTCATGACTATTTTTGAAAAGTCTTGCTCAAATTTGGATATATATTAGCCTATATAGCAATTTAATTTCTAGTCGAATCTGTAAACTCTCTCCCTATAAATACTTTACTTATTAGGAGTGAGAGGAAATGAGCTCTCAATTAATGCTGGCGTTCTTGCTATTTTCAACATCAATTGCAATTACCCCTGGGGCAGGCAATATCGCATTACTTGGGATTTCAAGTCGTTATGGATTTGCTGCGACTTTACCTTTTATCTCTGGGAACGCTGTTGGCATCATCATCGTACTGGCAGGTTCTAGTGTCGGTTTGGTGAGCCTATTTACCCTTTATCCAGAGCTATACAGCATTTTGAAATACGCGGGTGCGGCTTACTTGCTGTTCATGGCATGGTCGATTGCGAATATGCAAATCGAAGAAAGCACTACCGACAATCGTTCAGGTTTCATGTCTGGTGTGTTGGTGCAGGTGTTAAACCCTAAAGGTTGGATAGCGTCATTAACCGTGTTTTCACAGTTCATTACTCCGAACGCAGATTACTTGATTCAAGTCGTGACCATTATAGCGGGTATGGTTATTACCGGTGTGCCGTGCATGTTGGTGTGGGCGTATTGCGGCACCATGCTGAAAAAATTACTGCAATCACCAAAACAGATGATGTTTGTGAACCGTTGCTTGGGTGGAAGCTTAGCGATGGTGGTTGCCTTCATGCTTTATCAACCGGCATAAATCTCAAAGAAAAAAAACCACTCCTAAATCCATAGGAGTGGCGTCTAAATGTCGACTAAGTCGTTAACAGTAAAGAATTAAGTTAACAAATATTTAAGGAACTTGAGTTAAAAGCTTTAAGCTTTTCAGTGTAAAGATTAAGCGGTTTCAGCCTCTTTAACTGGAGCTGAGTTACGGATTAGGTGGTCAAATGCACCTAAGCTTGCTTTTGCACCTTCACCCATCGCAATGATGATCTGTTTGTAAGGTACGGTTGTTACGTCACCCGCGGCAAACACACCTTTCATTGATGTTGCGCCATGAGCGTTAATTTCAATTTCACCGCGTGGTGAAAGTTCTACCTTTGAACCCTTCAACCATTCGCTGTTTGGCATCAGGCCGATTTGAACAAAGATACCCGCAAGTTCAATCTGATTAAGTTCATCGGTGTTGCGGTCTTTGTATTCCAGACCGGTTACACGGTTGCCATCACCAATTACTTGCGTCGTTTGCGCCATTTTGATGATTTCGATGTTTGGTGTTGCGTTCGCTTTGTCGATAAGCACTTGGTCGGCACGCAGTGTGTCTGCAAATTCAAGTACGGTTACGTGTTCAACAATACCCGCTAAATCAATTGCCGCTTCGATACCTGAGTTACCGCCACCGATAACCGCGGTTTTCTTACCTTTGAACAATGGACCGTCACAGTGTGGGCAGTAAGCGACGCCTTTATTGCGGTACTCTTGCTCACCCGGAACGTTCATTTCACGCCAGCGAGCACCGGTACTTGTGATAACCGTGCGAGCTCGTAGTGTTGCAGCGCTCTCTAGCTCAACGTGGATGTAGCCGTCTTCAGTGTCTTCTGCCGCAATGATGTTTGCAGCGCGCTGCTCCGTCATCACTTCAACACCGTACTCTTTTACGTGCTCTTCAAGGCTTGCCACTAATTTAGGGCCAGTTGTCGCTTTCACTGAGATAAAGTTCTCAATCGCCATGGTATCCATCACTTGACCGCCGAATCGGTCAGCAACTACACCAGTACGAATGCCTTTACGTGCAGCATAAATTGCCGCTGAAGAACCTGCAGGGCCGCCGCCGACAACCAATACATCAAACGGTGCTTGTTGGTTTAGGTTTGCCGCTTTCTTTTCTGCTGCGCCTGAATCAACCTTGTTCAGGATCTCTGCCAGTGACATACGGCCTTGACCAAATAGCTCACCATTAACGAACACGCTTGGTACTGCCATGATGTCGCGAGACTTCACTTCATCTTGGAATGCTGCGCCATCAATCATTGTTGTCTTAACTAGAGGGTTAATTGCCGACATCATGTTGAAGGCCTGAACCACTTCTGGACAGTTTTGGCATGAGAGTGAGATAAAAATCTCTACATTAAGCTCTTGATCGAGCTCTTTAATTTGCTCGATTACGTCCGCTTCAAGCTTGATAGGGTGACCACCACTGTGAAGCAGTGCTAGAACCAGTGACGTAAATTCGTGACCCATTGGCAAACCGGCAAAACCGATCGCGGTGCCTTTCTCTTGGTTCACGACCTGCATGATAGGACTGCGAGTGCTTGCGCTGTCATCGCGAGTCACTTCAATTTTGTCGGTTAAAGACGCAATGTCATTCGCCAGATCTTGAAGTTTGCTCGCGGTGTCGCTGCCATCCAGGCTAAGGACTAACTGAACATTGGTTTTTAGGTTTTCTAGGTATGCTTTTAGCTGCTGCTTCATTGCTTGATCTAACATAATCGTGCCTGCTCTTAAATTCTGTGTCTTGGGTATTGACCAATACCTTCTTGCTGAAAAAGGAAAATAAAAAGGGGGCGCAAGTCGGCAAATATTGTGGTGTTGATGTTTTGAAAGGGGGGCGCGCGACTGCCCTTTAGGAGGGGGGCCGAAGCGCGCCTGTAGAACCGTTTAGCTATTCTTGTTAGCTAGGCTTAGATTAAATCTTGCCTACTAGGTCTAGAGATGGAGCTAGAGTCTCTTCGCCTTCTTTCCATTTAGCTGGGCAAACTTCACCTGGGTTAGCGGCTACGTATTGTGCTGCTTTAACCTTGCGTAGTAGGTCTTCTGCGTCACGGCCGATGCCTTCAGCTGTGATTTCCATTGCTTGGATAACGCCTTCTGGGTCGATTAGGAACGTTGCACGGTCTGCAAGGCCTTGACCTTCACGCATAACGTTGAAGTTATTTGTGATGTTGCCAGTTTGGTCGCCTACCATGAAGTATTCGATAGTGCCGATTTTGTCAGAAGTATCGTGCCATGCTTTGTGAGAGAAGTGAGTGTCAGTTGATACTGAGTAAACTTCTACGCCGCGAGATTGAAGCTCTGCGTATTTGTCTTGTAGGTCAACTAGCTCAGTTGGACATACAAATGTGAAGTCTGCTGGGTAGAAGAAGAATACAGCCCACTTGCCTTTAACGTCTTGCTCAGTGATTTCTACGAATTCGCCGTTTTTGAATGCTGTTGCGTTGAATGGTTTGATTTCTGTGTTGATCATGATTTGACTCTCTTTCTAATTTGTAGTGTTTAACGCTATCCCGCGTCGATGTAGATATATTGCATTGCCACCGAAAATTAGTGAAATCGGACATTTCTATAGATTCAATAGGCGAATCCTATCTTCGAAAGGAAAAGGCTATCGGTAAAAGCTATCAACAAAAACAATTAACAAAAGCCATCAAACATCAGCAACTCCCAATTTGAGTAGCTATGCTCTTTAGGTTGTTCTCTATATTGGGCTTATCTCTATTGGTGTGCGTATCTATGTGTCTATGTAGGTAAGGGTAGATATGGTCTCTTTACGTGAGTTGAGTTGTTATACTAAACTGTAAATAACAAAATATTATCATTAATATAAATTATGATAATTTCAGTTAATTAACGCATATGCCTATACTCTCTTCATCGAAACGAAACACCGAAGCTAGTCTTCGAAAAGCACAGAATTTAAAACGAATTTGGAGCAAGTTATGAAAATGAATCACGTAGGCATCATGGTTGGCGACATGGACCAAGCAGTCGAGTTTTACACGAAAGCGCTAGGTCTAAGAATCGTAATGAACAACACTAAAGTGATGGAAGAGCGCGAATCAGCAATCGGCCGTATGTGTATCGCTGTGTTCGGTGAAGGCTTTAAAGGCTTCAACATTGCWCAYCTAGTAACATCTGATGGTATCGGTGTTGAGCTGTTCGAAATGAAAGAGCGCCAAGAGCGTCACGAAGTTGATTTCTCTCGTCTAGGTATCTTCCACTTCTGTCTGCAGCTTCCAAAAGAGCAGTTTCATTCAGCGATTAAGCGTGTTGAAGAGTTTGGCGGTAAGGTTCGTATGGACATCATGCGTTACCACCCAGAAGACGAACTAAAACAAGCACAAATGGTTTACCTAGAAGACCCGTTTGGCAACCTGTTCGAATTCTACTCGCACACATACGAAGATACGTACGCGACTGACTACGAGTAATCGCGTTACTACCTTTCATAAGGTAGAAAAACTGAAACACCCCCTAAAGAGGATTGGTAGAGATACCAATCCTTTTTTGTGTTTGTAGGGCTTAATTTAGGAACATCGGATAAATCGTCGGTTGCACTAAAACAAACCGACAATGTTGCTCTTTAGTGCAGCATTCCCTTGGTAAAAAAACTTAACTGATTGATAAATATAATGTTAAACCATTGGCATATATGTTGCTCTATTGTTCTTGTGTAAATTGTATACAATAAAAAATACATAAAGGAAGTCACATGGAACAGAACAGTGAATTGATCTACGGATTGGACGATCGACCATCAGTCAAAGCAGCCAGTTACGCGGCGCTGCAGCATGTATTAGCCAGCTTTGTTGGCATTATCACCCCCACGCTTATTATCGGTGGCGTTTTAGGGTTGGGTGAACACATTCCTTATCTGATCAGCATGGCACTGATGGTGTCTGGGGTAGGTACCTTTATCCAAGCCAGAAAAATAGGGCCAGTTGGTGCAGGGATGATTTGTGTCCAAGGAACCAGCTTTGCGTTCTTAGGCTCAGTGCTTGGGGCGGGCTTCCTTGTTAAAGCAAATGGCGGTGGTCCGGATGAAATGCTGGCGACCATTTTTGGTGTTTGCTTCTTCGGTGCGTTTGTCGAAATTGTCCTATCGCGTTTTATCGAAAAGCTGAAAGTGGTGATCACCCCAGTTGTGACCGGAATCGTTATTACCACGATTGGTATCTCTTTGATTAAAGTTGGCGTCACAGATATTGCTGGTGGTGTTGGCGCCGAAGATTTTGGCTCTGGAAGCAATCTGATGCTGGGTGCGATTGTGCTCGGAACCATAGTCGCGCTTAACCTGAGCAACAATAATATGGTTAGGTTGTCGTCGATTTTAGTTGGGTTGGTAGTTGGCTGGGGCGTGGCCATTTTGATGGGTAAAGCGTCTATGGTTTCTTTTGCTTCTCAACCGCTATTGAGTATTCCTGTCCCATTTAAATATGGCTTCGCTTTTGATTGGCAAGCCTTCCTGCCTATCGCTTTTATTTACTTGATTACTGTTATAGAAACTACGGGTGACCTTACCGCCAACAGCATGTTCTCAGGGCAGCCGGTTAAAGGGCCTAAATACCTCAATCGACTCAAGGCTGGCGTGCTGGGTGACGGCGTGAACTCACTTATCGCTGCGGTATTCAATACTTTTCCGAACACGACTTTCAGCCAGAATAACGGTGTGATCCATTTTACGGGGATCGCGAGTCGCTACATCGGCTATTTCATTGCCGCGATTCTTTTTCTGTTAGGGCTATTTCCCATCTTAGGTGCGGTATTAATGACGATTCCAAAGCCAGTCTTAGGCGGGGCGACATTAGTGATGTTCGGTACGGTTGCTGCGGCGGGCATCAAAATCATCGCTAATGAGAAACTGGATCGCCGCAGAATCATGACGATAGCCATCTCACTAGGCTTAGGGCTTGGTGTCATGCTGGTACCAGATTTATTGAAAGAAGCACCCAAGCTAGTGCAAAGCATATTTGGCTCACCTGTAACCATGTCTGGTATTGCCGCGCTTGTGATTACCGGGTTGATGTCTTTGGTGCCTGAAACAAAAGCCAAGCCGATTTCGAACGTCGTACATACCAGTAAAGCGTAACGGGCTTCTTCGTGCTGAACTAAGGATGTTTAACTAGAGCCACATGACATATGTGGCTCTCAACTTTAACTTATTGTGTGACGTGTTGGCATCTCACTTAACTTGGTAAATAACATAAAATTATCATTAATATAAATTATGATAATTTCAGTTAATCAGCGTATCTCCATATACTCTCTCTATCGAAACGAAAGACCGAAGCAGTCTTCGAAAAATACAGAATTAAAGAGAATTTGGAGAAAGTTATGAAAATGAATCACGTAGGCATCATGGTTGGCGACATGGACAAAGCAGTCGAGTTTTACACGAAAGCTTTAGGTCTAAGAGTCGTAATGAACAACACCAAAGTGATGGAAGAGCGCGAATCAGCAATCGGCCGTATGTGTATCGCTGTGTTCGGTGAAGGCTTTAAAGGCTTCAACATTGCTCATCTAGTAACATCTGATGGTATCGGTGTTGAGCTGTTCGAAATGAAAGAGCGCCAAGAGCGTCACGAAGTTGATTTCTCTCGTCTAGGTATCTTCCACTTCTGTCTGCAGCTTCCAAAAGAGCAGTTTCATTCAGCGATTAAGCGTGTTGAAGAGTTTGGCGGTAAGGTTCGTATGGACATCATGCGTTACCACCCAGAAGACGAACTAAAACAAGCACAAATGGTTTACCTAGAAGACCCGTTTGGCAACCTGTTCGAATTCTACTCGCACACATACGAAGACACGTACGCGACTGACTACGAGTAATTGCGTTATCTACCTGGCATAAGGTAGAAAAACCGAAACACCCCCTAAAGAGGATTGGTAGCGATACCAATCCTTTTTTTGTTTGCGGTGGTTAAGGAACTAAAGAGTCTACTCCATTATTGGACGATGCTAAGTTCGACCTGAGTTTCATGTGGAAATGAGTTTAATGGGGATACCCATGTCGTTAACCGATCAACCCTTTTGTGTGATTCAAAAGAGTTGATACAGGTTACGAGCAAACCCTTAGTAACCGTCTCTAGTTTAACGGTTTTCCTTTTCATAGTGGTTTGCGATAGCTTCAAAAGCGGCTAAACGAGGTAAGTTGGTTGCCCTTGCTGCATTTGAGGCTGATTGTGCTGATGAAAACGTCGCGATAACAAGGTTTTGTTCTTGGTTGATGTATAGGTGTTGACCATACACACCTCTAAAGGTCGCGATTCCTTTTTCGCTATCATGAACCCACAAATAGTTTTTGTACCCTTCAAGCCACTGGTCGTAAACACCTGAATCTTTGTCTTTGTAAATACTACGATCCATATGTTTTCTCTCATCTTCAGTTAGATTGAAGGTATCTTCTATCCATGCTTTGGAAAAGACTTGTTGTCCATTGAAACTTCCGTCGTTGGCAATAGCGATACCGACTCTAGCAAAGTCTCTTAGCGTCGTTGCGAATCCACCTGTGGCAATTGGAGTGAATGTCATATCAGCCATAAGAGTTGCATCGTGTTCAACGCCAAGCTTGTACCAGATGTTTTCAGCAATAAAATCTTGTAGCGGTTGTCCCGAGACTCGAGTTATGAGCCACCCAGCAACGTCAACATTAGGTGAATGGTATTCATATTTGTGGTTCACCGCCAAATCTGTATTTTGCTCAAAATCAGGAGCAAATTCTAATACGCCTCTCGGGGTATCGTCCTTAGTTGGATCAAGCATCATTAAGTCATATGCAGGTACTAAGCCTAAGCGACGAAAGTACTCAAAGTGCATAGTGCCAGGGGTGATATTGGCATAGTCTTCGCTGTAGTCTAGAGCTGATGTCATGTTCAGAACAGTTCTCACGGTTTGCTTCCCGAAATGACTGCCGCGTAATTCTTCAATGTAGCTTTCAACGGTTTTATTAGGATCTAGCTTACCTTGCTCAACGAGAATACCAATAGCCTGACCAATGAGTGATTTAGTGCTTGATGCCCACATGTGGTGATCTTTAGGTCCAAAAGTACCAAAGTACTCTTCATCAACAATTTGACCGTCTTTGATAACGATATAACCATCAGTGCGGTCATTTAACATTGCTTCTTTGACGGTGTAATTCTGTTCAGCATATTGGAACTGAAGTTGAGCAATATTTTGGTCTAGCCTTTCTGGTAATACTGAAACATTGCCATCACGAGGGACCATTAATGTTGGGTGAATCCCCATATTTTGGAAAGCCCAATGGTTGTAATCAGGGTGCATCCAATTTCCTAATGTCACCTGCTCATTTGCATCCGTTAAAACAGAGTACATTGCAGTCGCATTGTCGTTTGCAGATACCGCGAATGCTGAGATGGACGCCAAAATTGCGATCGATTTTAATTTCATATTTATAGCCCTTGTTTATTCCTAATCATCTTTGGACACATAATATGTTTGTTAAAAGATACACACGAATACATAATGTACGTATTACCCATACATTGATGTTGAAGGGCAGTTATGGTCACATTGGAGCAACTCTCTTGTTTTAAAGCGGTATACGAGCTTAATAGCTACAGTAAAGCCGCAAGATCAACGGATAAAACAAGAGCTACGGTTCGAGAAAGAGTCAAAGCGTTAGAAGATATTTTGGGTTTTGAGCTATTTGAGATTCAGGGTAAAACAGTGGTCCCGACTAAGAGCGCGAGACATTTGTATGTTAGAGCTGACAACTTGATCAGACAGTCAAAAGAGTTTTATAGCGTTGCCTTGTCTACTTTTTCTACTGATGTCACTTCCATCGTCTTACACCATGATGATTTAATACCACTGTGTTTACTGTCCGATATCGATGACGCGATTGAGCGTGAGTTTCCTGATATTTCGATAAATTGGCTGCAAAGAGACCGAGGTTCAAGCTTTAAAGATATCGAAGCGGGTGATGCCCTGTTTTCAATTATGCCGACTATTGGTCAGATCTTTCCGAACACTAAAGTTGGAGTCGTTAATTTAGGCACCTATCAATATGCCCCCTTTACTTCAATGGAATCTGGCATCTCCCATCAGGCTATCGATCTTAATGAGTTAACCACTGAGGATTTCCTGCTGACCGAAAACTCTGTATTGAATGAAATGAGATATGCGAACATCAGTAATCGAAAGCACCTTGTTTCGAATAACGATATGTTGTTAAACAAGATTCAAAAAAAGGGTTGGACGCTCTTAAGTACTGCAAATGCGCAAGATTTTGTCGATGCAGGGAAGTTGAGAAAGATAAACGTCAAGGAAACACTAGTGAACTTGAGGCAAGAGATGGTGTTGTTTTATCCGCTGCATTCAGAGATGAATAAAACAAGAAGCCGAATTATTGAAATAGCCAAGGAATGCGCCGCTGTTTTTGCTAACGGCCGTTACTCATAACCTCTATGGCTTAACGATATCGTGAAGATCTGTGTTAGCTCAGAACAGAGAGCCGATTCAGAATTTCGTATTAAAGCTTGGCATGCTATTCGAATTCTACTCGTACACATACGAAGATACCTACGCGATTGATTACGGACAATTGCGCTTAAGGCAGAAAAGTCGAAACACCTCTTAAAGAGGATTGGTATAGATACCAATCTTCTTTTTTGGGTTGGTTATGATGGACATGGTTCGACTTATACATCGTCATCAGCTAAATACCTTCTGCTGACGTACGAGATACAAAAACTAAAGAGCAGTTCCGAAATGCTCAGTGAGGAAATCCAAAAACACTCGAACCTTGCTCGGAACTAGCTGGCGGTTTTGATAGATTGCGTATGTGCTGGTTTCATAGTTACATGGGCTAAACGTAAACTCAGGAAGCAATTGTACCAATTTACCTATTTTAAGTTCTTCTTCAATCGCCCATTGTGGGAGCAGGGCAATACCACCGCCGTTCAATATCAATTGCTTTTGCCCGTTCACAGAGTCGACTTCCATGTAATAAGAGATGTCGATTTTTTGCGGTTTTCTATCCAATACAAACCAATCATGCCACCCCTTGTAGCCATAAACCAAGCAGTCATGTTTTGCTAGATCTTCAACATGTTGAGGAGCTTTTTTTCTTCTTACATAGTCAGGACTGGCGCATAGAATAAAGTTGTTTTGGACGAGCTTCTTAGCGATCAAATTAGAATCAGGCAGTCGGCCACTGCGAATCGCGATATCCACATTTTCTTCGATCAGATCGACCACTCTTTCAGTGATTTCAATTTCAATATCGACTTCGGGAAAGGCAGCCCTAAAGATAGGAACAAGGGGCAAGATTTTGCTTTCCCCAAACGCAACGGTCGTGCTTATTTTGAGGCTCCCCCTCGGCGAGTGATGCAATGCGCTGACGACTCGTTTGGCTTCATCAAACTCGCCCGTAATTCGCTTGGAATATTGATAGAACAATTGACCTGCTTCAGTGACCCCTACGTTGCGTGTCGAGCGCTCTAACAGTCGCACATTGAGTTCTTCTTCCAACGCCGAGAGCTGTCGTGAGATAGAAGAGGGCTGAATATCAAAAATCCGACTGGCTTTGGAGATACTTCCTTGTTCAACCACGCAGTTGAAATAGGCAAGACGATTGAAAAGGCTCATGTGTATTCCTCATTAAACGACGGTTTCAGTTCTTTCAAAATGCAGCCTTCTAAATAAGATGGTTGGCGCCCGCAGCATAAGTGACATTGATGTTTTAACTGTTCTTTAATGTTAGCTTAATTGCTTTTAAAGCAAAACTGAATTGCTTCTCGGCAGATTCAAACCTTAGGTTGTTGTCTTTATGATTCTCCACATCATTACCAACAACGAGCAATAATCATGAATGCAATTAAAACAGCCACTATCGCAGCCTGCTTTTCGGTAACAGCCCAACACTTGATAGAGAAACTCATTACGAGCGGAACCCGTGTCGTCGCTTTTGGGCGTATCGGCGATGAAGCAAGAGCAAAAAGCTTAGAAGATAAGTATTCAGGTCATCTGACCGTGTTACTTGGAGACCTTACGGATGAAGAGCAAAGCCAAGCGCTTGCTGCTGAGGCTTCAAAAATCTTAGGTCATATCGATGCTCATTTTCATTGCTCTGGCATTTATATCTGGAGTCATTGGACTGATGTGGAAGTGAGTAAAATGTCAGACTTATGGAACGCGAACTTTATGACAGCGTTTGTCTTCGGAAGAGAAATTTTTAAATTAATGAAGTCGCAAGGGAAAGGTTCAATGATGTTCGTTTCCGCGCGTGATACAGCACGTAACATACCCGCAGGATTCGGACCTTACATGGCATCTAAAATAGCATTGAATGCTTTGGTCGAAAGCTTAGCTGCAGAGGCGGTTTCATCTAATGTTCAAGTAAATGCGGTATTGCCGACCATTGTTGATACTGAAGTAAATCGACAAGCACTTCCTGATGCTGACCACTCTACATGGGTAGAGCCAGCTGACTTGGCTCAGTTAATGATGGAGTTGACTCAACCTAATAAAACTTATCTAAGTGGCTCGCTAATTACCGTCAACAATAAGATGCAATAATCATAGGTTAGTAAGTTTGGATAGTGTTGTCCTATCTGTAACAAGCTAGAAACCGAAACACCCCTAAAGAGGATTGGTAGAAATACCAATCTTTTTTGTGTTTGGATGTTTTTGGCTGAGTGGCTTACCTATATGCGCTGATTAAGAAACATACAACTCTAATTCATTGTTAAAGTTGACGTTTTGAATATAAAACCTTTCATGAATATGACGGAAGAAAGCACTCTTCATGAAAACATTGTGCGTACATACCGGATGGTAGCCTTTGCTGAGCAATGACTATACTCAGCATTATATGGTGAACCCAAAAACAACGAAAAAAGAGAAAAATGCACAGATTACCGCACCCAAATTACATGAAAAAGTCACATATTATCATTACTGCTTTTATTCTTATGATATTAGCCGGATGCACCTCAACGTCGGCTGTCGGCAGTTCAAAAACAAAGGAATATGCCAAGTCACATGCTCTTGCTGGTAAAGCTTCTTGGTATGGCGATAAATTCCATGGAAGGCTCACAGCAAGTGGTGAGACGTATAATATGAATGCGAATACTGCGGCTCATAAAACCTTAGCCTTTGGCACGATCGTGAGAGTGACCAATACAACCAATAACAAGTCTGTTGATGTGAAAATTAACGATCGAGGCCCTTACGTAAAAGGCCGAGTTATTGATCTTTCTCACAAGGCATTTGCAAAAATCGGCAATGTTAAACAAGGCACTTTGCCTGTCAAAATCGAGATTGTTGATGACAGCAATACCTTCAGGTACAAACACTAGTTGCCTCTAAGCCCGAACTGGTTAGTGAAACTTAAAGGATTGGTAGAGATACCGATCCTTTTTTGTTTTTTTTGGGGGGAAACCTAACGAGAGCCCAATTACATTTCGTTACTGATTGAAGTAAATCTGAAATATAGCTGACACGATTCTGAAATTTTTTAGGGCTAGCGTATGGAGTTCTAAAACGAATCCAAATAAGGAAATACCCGTGAAGCTAACCCCTGTCGTTGCAGCCGTAATTATGTCTTTCAGTTCAGCAAGTTTTGCTTTTAGCTTGCAACAATCTGCCAATGAAAACAGTGAAGATCTCGTATGGACAGGGCACCTAAGCCCAGACAGCGACACGGTAATGTCTGCGATGCTCGCGGCTCATATCTATGGCGGTACAGCGACAGTACCAGAGCCTATCAATCCAGAATCCACCTTCATCTTGAACTACTGTAATGCTGAATCACCACGCGTAGAGACAGATTACTCCTCATACAGAGTGGGGCTGGTGGACTTCAATCAAGTCACTCAACTAGCACCAACTATCGACCAAGCATCGATTGTTGCTGTGGTTGATCATCACGCAATTGGTGGCTCACCGATTAATACACCACAAATTGTCGAAATGGATATTCGAGGTTGGGGATCGGCTGCAACTATTCTGGCTGACAACGCTGAAAAGCTGGATGTGACACTACCTAAGCACCTTGCTTGTGTAGGCTTAGGCGCGATCCTTTCTGACACTGTGGTATTCCAATCATCAACCACGACTGAGCATGATCGTGAATATGCTGAAAAACTGGCAAAAGTTGCAGGTATTTCAGATATCGAAGATTTCGGCCAACAGATGCTGATTGCTAAGTCGGATCTCAGTCACCTTTCTTCTGAAACCATTCTGACGCTGGATTACAAAAACTTTAAATACGGTGGCAAACAGGTGGGTATCGGTGTGGCTGAAACGCTAACGGCTCAGCAATTGATTGACCGCAAAGATGAGCTTTTGGCGGCTATGAAAGCCTACAAAGAAGAGAACGGGCTAGACTATCTGTTCTTCTCCATCACAGACACCAAGAACAAAGAAGCAAACTTACTTTGGGTGGATGAAAGTGACTACCAAGTCATCAAATCTGCTTTCAATGCTGAACCAACAAGCGATATGTTGACGCTAGAAGGTGTAACTTCGCGTAAGCGTCAGATTGGCCCTGCGGTTCAAAAGGCAATTGAAAGTTTGTAGATAGTAAGAGCTGTTACTTTATAAATAAGTAGTGAAGGGATTGGTAGAGATACCAATCCCTTTTGTTTTAGGTGAGTTGTAAATTTTCAATTTTAAGATCATCGTTGTACTTGCTGTTTATCCTAATATTTTATTACTTCTATCAATTCCATTTTGATAATCAAAGGCATTTTCGCTATTTTTGTAACCTTCTAATCTTTTATTGAGAAGATCAAAATCAAAACCATTTTGATCATTTGATGCAATATCCTCGGTTATTGGATTCATACTTTTAGAGTAATGCAAATTTTCTAAATCATTTCGTTGGCTATAAAGAACAGGGAGGAAGTTCTCAAATACGCCTACTTCAATAGTATTATGAGTAATCCATGCCTTCCAGAAATCAGGGGTAAGGCCTCCAACAATTTTATTATTAATTGCTTTTGCTAAAAAATTGCGCTTACTAGTACCAGCAACCACCTCATAATGATAATGCACACCGATGAGCTTGCCATTTTCATATACATCCGTGTAGCATATTCTTAAGAATACCAACTTACCAAGCAATGGTATTTCCCTTCCCATTCCCCAACCGTCATTTTCACAATAGAAAATTTTTAGTTTATTATTAACAGGGTATTTAAATCCATATTTATTGTATTGCATGGCCTCTTTAATATGAATCTTTCCTCCAGCTACCGCCGTATTGTTTACGCCTAGCTTGCCACTCATTTGAACAGCTATGTGATCAGAAGGATGCCACAGCAGATATGCAGGCACTTTTACTCCCTCATATCCTTTGATATCTTCTAAAGTTACGCTCAGGTTTGCAAAATTCTTAAACCACCAAGCGATCATTTCAGATGTCACCCCTCGTAATAATGAGTGCTCTAAAACAACACAGATTTGGCCTGATTTGTTAACAGTCTGTCCCCAATGAACTGATGAAGTCGGTTTTAATTTCCATCGAAATTTTCGTTCTTTTGGCATAATTAATTTTTGCATAATCACTATCCTTTAATATCTTCCAGACTTAATAAATATTTCTATATTTATCTAATCGAAATTGAAAGGTGCTGTTGGTTATTTCCATTATACTAAAATTGATATTCAATATTAACTAAAAAAATTAATCCTGTAATAGGATTCGACTAATTACTGTTGTGTATACGGTGTATCTTAGTACCTCAATAAGACATTCAAAATAACTGTGTCATGACTGGTGATATGTTCGTATGACTTTTCTGAGGGGAATGCTTAACAACACGAACACTCAGGTAAGTTGTGCGATGCAGCTTGCGTGATAGAGTTACAGATTATAATGGGGAAAATCCGTGCCAGCCAAAAAATTCACCTCATAACCTCCCCTTAATCCGCATCTTCGATCCATTATGATTCGTGGAAAGGGGAGGAACTGAATGCCGATGGTGGCATGTGCATTTACACGTTCAGCGCTAAAGAAGGTTCTCCCCCTCGGTCGCAGATCAAAAGGGGTTGATGAAGTTAATTTGAGGGGGAGTTAGAGGGGGAGTGTGTTTCGAAATCGATAAACACACGGCAGCCAATCAGTTATCGAAATCAGTGTGATTAAGCTTGATATTAATGGAACGCACATACGTTCCAATTGAAAGATTCGGCGTTCTAAAGCTCACAGCGTATAAGCGTTATTCGATTCCAACCACTCTTTTACCGCTCGGTTAAAAGTGACCAACTTCTGTGGTGTTACTCTTCTTTGAGCATAGATAAGGCTTAGCTTTTGGGCTTTTATCGACCATTCTGGGAACACGTGAATAAGCTCACCTTGTTTGAGCTGCTCTTCAACTTGATAGAACGGCAAGCTGGCGACACCTATTCCTTGCATCGCTAACTCTAAAATTGAACTGTAGGTATTTGAGCTAACGCTTCCGGTTACTTCAACATGGTAGGTTTGCTCGCCATTGATCAACTCGAGCTGATTCCAGCGTTCATTTTGACTGTTAAGAATGAAGCTGCATTTATGGATGTCTTTAGTGGTGGCGAGTGGGTTAGTCGATGCGTAACCCGCACTGCAAACCAGAACATTGCGGATATGCCCGAGATCATTGGCAATTACATCATTAGGCAGTTCATCGTAAGCTCGAAAAGCAATGTCAAAGTCGCCAGACTCTATCTTCTTTTTCATCGGCCCAAAGTCGAGAATCAAATCCACTTTTGGGTACTCTTGCTTGAAAGTCGGGATGATATGACGACAAAGCGCGCGTCCAAACTCTATCGGTGCGGTAATTTTTAAATCGCCTGCCACTTCCTGTGTCATGTCTAAGACACGCATTTCCGCTTCGGTTGCTAATAGTTGAATTTGCTTCGCTTTGGAATATAACTCTTCGCCCACTTCCGTGAGGCTGATAGAACGAGTCGTTCTGTGGAACAGTTTAGAATTCAATGTTTCTTCGAGACGTTGTACATGCCGAGACACCAAACCTTTTGACACATCCAATACTTCAGCGGCCTTGGTGAAGCTTTGCTCTTCGGCGACAGTCAAGAAGGTCTGCATATAAATCAAATTCATCATTAACACCATTTAGTAAACAGTGAAGTCATTTTGTACTGTTTTTCTCACTCCTTCAAGAAACTAAGATTCAAAACGTAAACAGAAAGGAGAAGAACAATGAACAAATTACTACTTATTACCGCTGCAATGGCTGCTTCTATGAATGTTTCAGCTGCCTCTGTTGTAGAAAGCAACCCAACATTGGTTGGAGACTCATTTGGCTTTGTTGAAGGCCCTACATGGGATGTGGAACATCAACGTTTCTTGTTTAGCGATATTCCAAATAACACAACCTATTCTTACGATCTTAACGGCAAGTTGAGCGTTTTTGATGACAATTCTGGCTATGCCAATGGTCTCGATATTGATGCCAAAGGCAACCTGTGGGCTGCCCGCCATGATAGAAAGCTGTCGTACCGTGAGGGCAACGGAGAGAAAGTGATTGTCGCTGCAACGTATAACGGCAAGCTGCTTAATAGTCCTAACGATTTAACCGTTAACAGCGATGGCAGCGTGTGGTTTACCGATCCTCCGTTTGGTATCCAAGGTTACGGCCCAGCAAAGGCAGAATCAGAGCAACCGGTTAATGGCGTTTATCGTTATTTAGATGGTGATCTAAAGTTGATCACTGGAGAGTTCAAGCTACCAAACGGCATCGCATTTTCTTCTGATGAATCTTCGTTATACGTTGCCGACACATCTGATGGCTGGGTATACCGATTTGATGTTGATGGACAGTCACTCAGCAATAAGACTCAGTTTGCCCAGGTCAAGGCGGAGTCTGGCTCTGAACCTATGGTTGATGGCGTCGCTGTTGATGCCGATAACAATCTATTTGTTGCAGCGCACGGTGGCGTGGGGGTGTTCGATAAAGACGGTAAGCAGATAGACTTCATTGCTATCGATGCGGGCCATATCAGCAACCTAGAAATTGGCGGGAAACAGCAAGATTTACTGATGGTAACGGCATACAACAAAGTGTTGGTGTTTAAGCTTAAGTAACGCCTGACACAAGCGAAAACAAAAAGGGACGGGTAGAAATACCGGTCCCTTTTAATTATATGTCTTAAACTTGTTCGCTAGGGTGGCTCCATATATGCGGTTGAGTGTAAGGGCCAGTCATACTTGATGTCGATGCTCCCACGCCGTCTAGTACGCCTTCGGTTAACGCTAGCGCGAACCAATTCTCTAGTGGTGCTAATGATTCTACTGGAAGCCCTACCTTGTGAGGCGTATTGTATCGTTTAGCATAGTGGTGGATTTCACCCATAATAAACACCACATCAGGCTTTAGTTGCTTTTCAGCCTCTTCCATTAAGCGCGTTGCGTAGCCTTGGCGTTGATAGTCTGGTAATACGGCTAAAGGCGCCACCACGTAGCATTTTAGGTGTGGCGCTGCGTCTACTGTGATTGGGGTGTAGCATGCGTGAGCCACGCCTTCATAAACGATAGAGTAGCTGCCGTCTGCAATTAGATCGTCAGCAAATTCAGCATACAGCTTTGCGTGTCGCTCATCATAAAGGCCGCCTGCTGTTGCGAAGGTTTCATACTGAATTTGGTACGGTGTTTTCATTTTAAATATTCCTAACTTAAATTATTTGTTGCTAGCGTTCTCTGATAGATACTTTAGATAGAGAGTTACTTTAGATAGCCAACAACGTTTTATTGAGCTTTTAAGCGAGGTACTTATAAATCCAGCAGCAGTAAGTACTTAGCTATGAAGCGTTCTTTAATTTGTTTCAACGGGTAATCACCATCCGAGAACAAATAATTGAGTGCGATACCATCGATATCGGCGATTAACATGTGGCCATCGACAATGCTGTTGGCATTTTGGATGTCACATAGAATGGTCTCAAAAGAATCCATCATCAGTTGGTAGCGTTCATCCAAGAGGTCTTTCAATATCAGCCTTAACGACGGCTGACATTTCACTTGGTAATCCAACTGATAAAACAGTTTTTGTTGTGGGTCGGCCATCGACAAGAAAATGTGTTCAATAAGGTTAATGAACTTCTCTTTTACCGACATTCCTTCACTAGACAGATCAACACTTTCGTCGACGTCACGAATGATCTCTGCCATACGAACAAACACTTGTCTTAGTAGGTCATCTTTATTTTTGAAATGATGAAAAACTAAGCCCTTCGATACTTTTGCCGTTTCACACACTTGTGCTATAGACGTTTTTTCAAAGCCTTGAGTCGCGAATAATTCAATCGCGGCTTGGATTGCTTGTTGCTTCTTATCCATGGAATTCACTCAATTACCTTACAGACCGACTGTCCGGTCTGTAATTTAGTGTGTGGATAATATACAACAAAATTGAGGATCGCAAGATCTTTAAAGATCCTTAAATTGGAGTGAGGCGAGTTTAAGTATATGGGAAGGGTAGGCTAAAGAGAGGGAGCCATCTTTAGTCTAGATTTCCGGCACACCCATTAGTGGTAGCGGCATAACCGGCACTGTAAGCCTACGACCTGAGTTCAGTAGGAGAGTGTCCAGTCCAGTTTTTGAATGCTCGACTGAATGCGCTCGAGTCTGAGAAGCCAAGCTCGTGAGCCACATAGGTAATATTGCCGTCGTTTTGATTCAGTAACGTCATGCTCAGTTCAAGTCGGTATTTATCGAACAAACGACGAAAGCTCACACCTTGTAGTTTAAGCTTACGATTCAGGGTTCGAGGGCTGATATGAAGATTATTCGCCACGCTATCTAGGTTGGTGTCTTTCACCGCGAGCACTTTGAACGTTTCATTCACTTTGTAGATCAGGTTAGTTTTTAACGTTTTTTCCATCTGTTGATCGGCGATTCGTACTAACTCTGCATGAAAGTCAGCTTGGAATTGACGAGGTTTTGCCTGGACAAGATCGTTAGGAAAAAGGAGATAGCGGGCGGGGAAGCCCTCCTTCATTTCAACATTAAAGACACGCTCATAGATGCTCAAGAACTCATCACCGATGGTGTTTTTGTGAATGTGAATGGCGAGCTTTTGATTCGGCGCATTAAGGTATCTGCGAACGAGCTTGATCATAATACTGAAATAGAGCCCCAAGCTGATGTGTGTCATCAGTGTGGTTTCATCAATGTACTCTGGTGTCACTCCCCAAAGCTCGACTTCACCATTTTCTGTTTCACGACTGAAAATTTTCAGTAACGGATGTATATGAATGGAGTAACGACTCAGCAGTTGGCAAAAGCTGGCGAGATCTGGCGCGGTGAGCATGGCCATTACCGGCGCGCCCATTTCAAGCTCATCGAAGTAGCGAGCGGACTCATCAAACAGGTCAATCAGCTCATGATCAAAGCGTTGGTAGATGTTGGTGATGGCGGTTTGAAGCTGATAAGCCGAGATCGATTCGGCGGAGCACAGTTGTTTATAGACCTCTGCTCCCGACCAGATATCGCTGCTGTCTCCAATTCTAGTCTGAATAGCAGAATCTAAAGTTTTAAACCAAAATATGGGCAATTGAGTACTAAAACTTTCCACCATAACTCCCTGTTATTGCAGGCGATTGAAGAGTGTTCTTCTCGGTAATATATCCAAATTAAAGGATTTGTTTGCGGGTTACAAGTAATGAAAACCTCAGTTCAATCTTAGAATTTGTAATCAACACCGACTGAAACCACATATTGCGATGATTGGTAATACTCAATGTTTGAATTCGTTGTCTTGGCGCCGAGCAGTGATACCAGAGACCAGTTTTTCGCATCAAAAATATTGGCATATTCATAGGCAACGAAGGCGCCAAAGTCTTTGTCTTCACGTGTCTTATTAAAGATTGGGTTCTCTTTATCATAGCTGCGTTTTGCTGCATTGAGTGTTAAAGCAAGACCATGATTTCCGTATCTTTTCGCTAGGTTGATTTCCGCGCCAAGGCTCAAGAACGATAGTGCATCACCCTCAGAATCTGAAGAGAAAACATTCATTGAAGGCGTGAGAATGCCTGATCCATCTTTTAAGAAGTACTGGTAACCAGACTTGAGATAAAAGTACTTTCGTTCTCGAATCATCAATGTGCGTTCTTCTTCGGTTAATCCAATCCCCTTTAGGCCGGTGTTTTCTTTTTTAACGTCTGACTCACCAGAAGCGACATCGAGATTAAAGTTTGAGCCCATTATTCTTGAAAGCTGCATTCGAACCACAGTGCCATTGAGGTCGGTTTCTTTCCTATTTGAGTCAATAGCATAAGGGTCATCCCACACTTCGCCAGATATCAGAGTCGGCAAGATAGAAAAATCGACCACCATGCCGCTTTCGACTTGCTGTCTATATCCAATTTCAAATGCCAGCGTACCAGTGATGATGTCGTCTCTTGAGGTACCTAAGAAAAACTGTTTGTGATTCAAAGCGCCAAAGGTGTATTGCACCGAACCCAAAACCGCGACCATTCCCTCGGCTTCCGTGTTACCCGACGACGTTAAATCAGCTTGAGATTGATGGATGCTTTGACCAACATCGAGGTTACTTGAGTTTGCGGTGAAGCCAGTTAGGAAGGTCATGTTGCCACTGAAGCCTTCGCTTGGTGCTAGAGCTGCGAATGAGTGTGGCGCAAGCGTCAGGCTTGCCAAGAATAGGAAAATAATATGTTTCATCAAAAGACTCGTACTTAAATGGTTTTCTAAATTGAACTGTTTTGAAAGTGAATTGCTTTTTAAAGCGCAATCGGGGCTTTTCTGTTTGCCCAAGGCTTGGCGTGTTCTAGTTGATAGGCCAATTCAAATAGCAGGCGGTCGTTGCCTCTTGCTGCGGAAAAGTGGCTACCGACAGGAAGGTTCTGTTTGTTCCAATACAAGGGAACCGACATCGCCGGATTGCCAGCCACGTTTTCGATTGGCGTGTAGGACATCAATTTCTCTGAACGTGCCCATATATCTTTGCCGGAGTGCACTTTCTGGTCGAAATATTCGATGTCCAAAGGAACATGGTTTGCACAAGGGGTGAGCCAAATGTCGATGTTTTTAAAGAACTCTTGGTTGTGATTGATCGCGAAGTTTCGGCATCGTTCTTGAGAGTCTATATACAAGCTAGGAGTGGCTTTTAAGCGATCTTGCATCGTGCGAGCTAAATAGATGACGTTATCGCTCACTTTGTCTGGCATCGATTCTAGCGGCATACCTAAGCGGTCGAATTGCTCTGCAAAGCTTGCCATCTTGTTGCCAAATACGCCCATGTAGTTACGCATGAACACATCGCCATCTTGGATTGGTTGCTCAATTTCGATAACGATATGCCCAAGGCTTTCGAGCAAAGAGACCGTAGAACGAATGGCTGCGAGCGTATCTTCATCGGGAAGCCTGCCGTGGATATCTTTGAGGGTGACGCCAATCTTTATCGGACGGTTAAGAGAAGCATTAACCATTCCTATTGGAGTTCGAGGAAAAGGCGTCTCAAAGTTATTTTTTGTATGATGCTCTGTGACTGAAACTGCCAAAGCAGCGTCACGAACGGTTCTCGACATAAACGATTGATGAGTAAAACCTTCGTTTGTTGAGCCGTCAGTTAGCCCTGATATCAAAGATTCTCGGCTTGGCTTAAAACCAAAGATTCCAGTCGCCGAAGCGGGCATACGAGAAGAACCGCCACCATCAGTAGAGTGCACTAAGGGTACATAGCCAGCTGCAATCGCCGCTGCGCCACCGCCAGTCGATGAGTGAACACCTCGGCTTAGATCCCATGGGTTGCGCGTCGCGCCATAAAGGGAGTTCTGTGTGCAGCCTAGTGTCATCATCTCAGGGATGTTCGTCATGCCAATGGTGTTCAGCCCTGCATTTTGAGTCGCTCGAATAAACCAAGAGGTCGCGTTGGGTTTTCTGCCTTGGTTTAGCTTCGAACCCATGGTGCATTCAAGCCCAGCAACATCAACGCAGTCTTTCACCAAGAAAGGCACGCCGGCAAAGGGTGAGTTCGGGTTAAATGAGTTTGCCCGCTCTAGCGCTAAGTCAAAGCACTCAGAAACAACCGCATTAACCTGATCGTTTGTCTGGCGAATTTTATAGATGGCTTCTTGTGCGAATTCTTTTGGCGAGGCTTTTCTGTCTCTTATCAGATTCGCCATCTCAGTCGCATCCAGTGGCGAGTCAACGGTTTGGTGATCTGAAGGCAAATTGGTTGGCGAAGTTGGCGTTGCATTCGCTAAGGTAGGCAGAGAGATTGCCGCAGCTGAAACTGCACCTTTCCCCATAACTTTGAAAAAATCTCTGCGTTTTAATTCATTGATAGTCATCGTTTCTATCCCAAGTTAGAAAGTCACTATCCTTGTTTCGAAACCTAGCTCGCTAGGCTTAGCGTCACTCCATGTGCTGATTTATGGGAGTAGAATAAAGATTGGTGTGTTGGCTTGCAGTGCAAATACCGCCAATGTTCATACCATTCACGCCAACTGGTTTGTCGGGTTATGTATAGGGAGGGGTTATTGCTCTGCTGTTAGCCAAAAGCTCGACAGGTCTTCAAACAGGTCATCATTATCTAAAATACTGAGATGGTTTTCGTTGTAACCACGAATTTGGTCGGCATTCAATTGAGCGGGGCGTGACAACTGGCTTGATAAATTGATGACGCCATCGTTACTGTTGGTATTAAATAGATCGCCCGAGTTATAGCCAAAGGCTAAAAAGTGGGGAATGTGGATTTCATTGTTTTCAACAAATAAGTCGCTAATAAATTGACCGTCTGGGTTTAAATCAACCCATGCAGGCATTACCACGGGAGAGTATTCAACCCCTTGCTTAGCTGACTCTACACCACCAAACGGCGAAGAGATGGTGGTTACGCTGCTAATAAAATCACATAACTGCCCAATGCGACACTGACGAATACTGTTAGTCACGATCAAGCCACCCATACTGTGGGCAACAACATGCAACTGTTGGATCTTATATTCAGTCACAACTGTATGGAATAGGTTATTTAAGCCTTTCGAATTCAAAGACAGAGACAGGCCTGAAGGGTAGTTAAATACCCATATTTGGTATTTAGATTGGTCCACTTTTTCAATGAAAGGGGCGAAATCTAAAGCCGTTGAATTGATTCCATGTACGAATAGGATTGGGATTTTATTTGGGTCATATTCAGATAGAAAATAGAGCCCTGCATTATCTTCAAGTAAGAAGGTCAGCGGCTGCCACATACCGAGTTTTGCATTCCCTTTTTCAAAAGGGGGATCTGTTAAATCCACCACGGTGCCTATATCGACGAGGTCTAACTCTATTTTCAATAGTGAGGACAATGAACGATCAACAAACGCTCTTGGGGCATCACTCTCATTAATGGCAAGTGATACTTCGATTGTCGATTTGTCTTGGTGATCGCGCAGGTTAACCACACTGAATGCTTCATCAGCTTGTAGGTTTAGGTCTTGATTCTTATCTTCAAAGACGAGTAGGTAATGGATGTTATTTGATACATGTAAGTGAATACTGTCGCTGTCTATAATGCCATCGTAGCCATCCACTTCGCTTTTATTGATGTCTTTGATTTGTTCAATCACCACGGCAGAGCCGGAGGCCGGTTGACTTAAGGTGATGGTGTACTGATTGGTTATGGAGTCGATAGCTTGTATCTCATTAGATAGGTTTCTAAAGTTACTGCACCCTGATAGCACTGAACTGAGTAACAGCACTGTACTGAGTAAGCGTGCAGTCAGTAATCGTTTCATTCCAATCTCATCCCCATATCAACAAGCTTCGTCCTTCAATCAACAAATCTTATACATAAACAAACAGCATGAATTTAATACTAGCAAGAAAACAGAGAGTTAGGTCATACGTGCTCTTGATCATGTCCTGTTTTGATTCGAGTTTATTTATTCCATGCAGCTCGACAGCGCTATGGCTGATGCCGATGTGCTATAGAGATTGTCTTTTCGATACTGATTGTTGGTATACGATTTTTGCCATTCTCAACCGCTTTGATTCATGGAAATTATCGGCCATGCGAAAAAAATTGAACTTTATCATTTTAGTTAAGTCGTATTGCTACGTTTACCATCACAAGACATCTGCAGTTTAGATATGATCTCAAGTCGAAACACACACCAGCTAACTCGTAGCGCACTATTATTAGTGGGTTGGGTTATCTGTTTCTGTCTCGCCAGTAATATGAGTTTTATCCAAGGTTGCAAAGTAAACTATGAAAACAGTGATTCTGCGATTTCTAATGTCCTGCAGGTAAACAAGATTGATGATGGTGGCGGTTTTATCAAGGGTGCATCTCAATCTCAAGACGACCAATCCGTCCACAAATGTGAGTTATCAGAACACCTGATAAATTTTGATCACCACCAAGTCAATGATCAAGCTATATTCACGTACTTCATACTCGTTGTAGTCGTATTGTGGCTGCTAAGTACTGTCCCGTATTTCCCTCCATTCACTGAGCCAATCCTTCACAAGGGTAGGCGCATCCATCTCAAGGTCTGTGTCTTTAAAGAATGAGAATAAGAGCGTTTAACTAACACTCATATTATTCATTTTTTAAGGAAAAATTAGACATGCCTAAAAGCAAAATGTCATTGCACTTTGTTGTGCTTTGGCTATTCGTTGCACTGTGTTCAACATTCACTGTGAACGCAAGTGCGAGCGAATCGATGACTCCTGTTACAACGGGTTGGATGCAAGACAAGTTACATCCGTATGTAGAAACGCGTTTTGTCATGACAGGACAAATTAATAAAGAAGATAAAACCGCGGCGGGTTATCTGGAAGTGAACCTTTCTGATGAATGGAAAACTTACTGGAGAAGTCCTGGTGAAGGAGGCATTGCGCCCAAAATCAAATGGGCCAACTCTAAGAACGTTTCGCAACTGCAATGGTTTTGGAAGTTTCCCCAACGCTTCAATTTGCTCGGCATAGATACGCTAGGTTACAAGCACAACATCATCTTCCCGATGAATCTTCATATTGATGATATGAACAAACCTGTTGAGCTTAATGCTGTGCTGACGATGTCTTCATGCACCACCATATGTATTCTCACGGATTTTGATATCAACTTGGTGTTTAACCCAAGTGAGATGACCGTGGATAACGACGCGATGCTTGTCTACGCCAAAGCAATGAGTGAAGTGCCGAAAGATTCACCGCTTGTAGAAGGTACATCTACGATTTGGGATGCTCGCAAGTCGCAACTTCAAGTTATTGCTACACATCAAATTGACTGGACTGCACCCGATGTAATCGTGGATGGTGATTCAGATGAAATGCAAGATGCTGACTTTGGTATTCCTCACATTGAAATTGAAGGTAACCAAGTCATTGCGACTTACGATGTAAGTAGCTGGATGGGCACACCCGATCTTAACAACCAGCACATCCGTGTAAGCATCAAAGACAAAGACTTCATCACAGAATATTCAACCACTGTTACCAATGGCATTGTGGGCAACAGCTCTATGATAAGTATGGTGCTTTTAGCGCTATTAGGTGGGTTGATTCTCAATATCATGCCCTGTGTATTCCCTGTGCTTGGAATGAAACTGAGTGGGGTTATTTCTGCTCAAGGAATGGCAAGAAAACAAGTTAGGTTCCAATTCCTTGCATCTGCAAGTGGCATCCTCGCATCCTTCTGGTTAATAGCCACTTTCTTGGCTGTGTTAAAAGTTTCAGGCAGCGTTATCGGTTGGGGAATTCAGTTCCAAAACGGTTGGTTTATCGGTGGGATGTTTATCGTCACCGCTCTGTTCAGCGCCAATATGTTAGGGCTTTTCGAAATCCGTCTTTCATCGAATGCAAATACATGGATGGCAACCAAGGGCGACAGTAGCTACGTCGGACACTTTACTCAAGGTATGTTCGCAACGCTATTGGCTACGCCATGCTCTGCTCCATTTCTTGGAACAGCCGTCGCCTTTGCTCTCGCAACTACTATCCCGACGATGTTTGGTATTTTCACAGCTCTTGCCGTTGGTATGGCGCTTCCATGGATTATCGTTGCTGCATTCCCATCGATAGCTTTGGCGTTGCCTAAACCCGGGGCATGGATGAACCGTGTTAAATACCTGTTCGGCGGAATGATGCTAATCACTAGCGTTTGGCTCTTTAGCTTGCTTCGACCTCATGTCCCTCAATTGTGGTTATACGCAATATTGGCAGTCAGTGTTTGCCTATTACTTGTCAGGTTGGTTCAAGTGCATGGAATCAAGACTGCGGGTGCTGTTGCCTTGCTGCTGTTGAGTGTTATCTCTGCCTCGTTATTTGTCGAGAAAGCAACATCTAAAATGCTGCCACCAGAACCTGAGTGGGAAGCGTTGTCTACCGAAGTCATTGATGAACATGTTGCTAATGGCCAAGTGGTTTTTGTTGATGTCACTGCTGATTGGTGTGTGACTTGTAAAGCAAACAAGATCGGGGTTCTCTTACAAGATCCTGTTTACAGCGCATTGACTGAAGGTGATGTAGTGCCGATGGAGGGGGATTGGACTGTACCGAGTGATAGCGTCACGTCATACCTACAAGATCACAACCGGTTCGGTGTTCCGTTCAATATGGTTTATGGCCCTAATGCTCCAGAAGGTATTGAGCTTCCTGTCATCTTAACCAGTGATGCGGTGATGGAAGCCATTGAGAAGGCAAGAGGTGATGACGAATGATTAGAACAAAATCTAAGGCAAAACCTCAGACTAAAAAGCAGAAGTTGAGATCGGCATTACTGTATACCTTGTTCGCGGCGGTCGTGGTCTTTGGTGTTGATTATTGGCGTACAAAAGACGTTCCAATGCAGAACGTTCCGCTAATGGTCGGAATGTCGTTATCCGGTAAACCGATAGATGTAATTGAAATGAGTAAGAAAGAGCCGGTATTAGTTTATTTTTGGACGACATGGTGCGTGGCCTGCAAATTTGTGACGCCAGTGGTTGATTGGTTTTCATCAAGCTATCCCGTCGTTGGTGTATCACTGACTTCGGGTAAGGATGAAAGAGTTCGACGTTACATGAATGCTAAAGGGTATAGCTACGACAACATTAATGATACTGAAGGAAAAATAGCACGCGATTGGGGGATCTCCTTAACGCCAACACTCATTGTTATTAATGATGGAAAAGTAACTAGTGTTACTTCAGGAATTACTACGCCAATAGGCATCGCAGCCCGACTTTGGTTAGCTAAGTATTAATGGGGAAAATATGAAATTCATAACAAAAAGCATCATCACATTATTAGTTACACTGGCTTTCTCTCCTGTCACTTACGCAATGACAAAACAAGAAAAGATTGCCGAGATAACGCAAATGTTAGAAACGAATGAAGGTATTATCGATTCGGTTCATGACAGTCTGGCTGCTTACATAGATCAACAAAGTAGTTTCGATAAAACGTTGGCCGAGAGCCATGACTTTATTTATAACAATCCACACCACCCTTGGTATGGTTCCGAACATCCAAAGCTGACGGTCGTAAACATGACTGATTTTAGTTGCCCGTGGTGTAAAAAGTTAGATCCTGTTCTTCGGAAAATAGCGGATGAGTTTCCTAATGACATCAAGGTGATAAATATTTATATCCCTCTAAAGGAGAGAGATTCACCACTGAACTCAGCAACCTTTGGACTCAATGTCTGGAACAATGACAAAGAAAAATACAAAGCAGTTGAAGAGATGTTGATCAGTAAGCCTGGCATTCACAACGTTCGTTCGATAATGAAAGTAGCGAAGAAGAACAAAGCCACCGATTACGTTTCTTCAGACAGTGAAATAGCGATTGAAGTTGCTGAAAACTATAACTTGTTTACGAGGTTGGGTGTTCGAGGTACACCAGCGATGCTCATTGATGGAACATTGATCCCCGGTTACTTACCATACGAAAAACTATATCCAATAGTAAAGGCTAAGCTAGAAGAGAAAAGTAAATAGAATAAATTTACGATAACTTAATTATTATTTCTGATGGATAAAAAGCCCTATTGATTAGGGCTTTTTCTTATTTGTTTATTAATTTACAGAAGTAGTTTGTAAATTAATAAACAATGTATAACGCAGCTAGTCCAAATATGCCTAGAAAACTCAGAACACCACATGTCGAGTACAACAACAGTCTCATTGTTAATTCCTGATTACAAAAAAATGATTAATAGTATTTACTTTTCTAAATTGTCTTATGTGCAATTTAAGGGCGTGGGGTTGACAAATTTATATTAAAATAGCACCTCCAGATAAATTATCACTTAACATTTAGTTAGAGCTATCTATGCTGAAATAATTCCATTTCCTCTGTGTTTTTTTAGAAATAATCAGAGGATTTTATACTGCATTTTTACAGTTTGATATTCTATTTTTAATTTTCTTATGGTTGTTAATACGTAAATGTAAATTAATTTATCGCGTGGAAAATAACTCGTAGCATGGCAGTGAATTTATATTTTTTATTGAGTGAATTGGATATCTAAGATTTTCAATGGAAGGTGAGATCAGCTTTAGGCGATCCAAAAAAAAGCAAACAACCAAGTTAGTCATCTCGGTTATTTGCTTTAGATGTGTTGTTTTGCGGTTAAGGGACGAGCGCTTTTCGAGGTTAAAGCGTGTTTTTGTACACCTTACCGTCTTTCATGATCAGTTTTTGTGTCTCTGTGTTCGCCACACACGCAACACTTTCCAGTGGGTTGCCATCGATGATCAATAGGTCGGCATAAGCACCTTCAACGATCTGACCTAACTTGCCTTCTTGGTATGGGTGTTGGTAAGTCGACATTTCGAACAAGCGACCACAGTTTGATGTCGCCATGCGAAGTGCGGTGATGGTATCGAATACTTGCTCAATCGCACCAAGTTCATTCAATTGTGTCGCATGAACGTTGGTTTCACCCACACAGTCAGTACCAAAAGCAATGTTCTGAATGTCGTATTTCTTAATCAGTTCTGCTGACTTGAACATGGCTTTGCCTACGCGTTCTGTTTTGCGGTATGTCTCCTCATTCGGCAGCGGGATCTTACGCTCTGCAATCAATGAAGAGGTAAAGTAAGAAGGAATCACCCAAATGCCTTTCTCTTTAATGATCTCGGCAATGTCGTCGTCCATGATGGTCGCATGTTCGAAAGACATCACGCCCGCTTCTGCCGCTCGGCGCATCGCATCAGAGGTGTGGATGTGCGCGGCAACATAAGTGCCGTAATCGGAAGCGGCATCTACCGCCGCTTTCATCTCTTCAGATGTGAATTGCAATGTGTCTAGTGGGTCGAAGGTTGAAGAAGCGCCACCACCCGCCATGATCTTGATTTGAGAAGCGCCCATGAATAACTGTTCGCGAACCGCTTTTAAGACTTCTGAACGACCATCTGCCACTTTCATTGCGCCAAGCTTCATCATTGGTGAATCTTCATGCCCGTTAGCTAAACGCTCTTGTGCTTGGTTTTGACGGTAATCAGAGTGACCACAGGTTTGCGAGATAGCCGCCATTGAAGGAAGAATACGTGGGCCAGTGGCATAGCCGTTGTCGATACTGTTTTTAAGGCCAAGCGTATTACCCGCCACGTCGCGAATGGTAGTAAAACCGCGCATTAACATCTCTTCTGAAATCTTCGCTGAGCGAATCGCCACTTCTTCACGCGTCATGGTATCAATCACATTAAAAGAGGCAGAGAGCGTGATATGAACGTGCGCATCAATCAGGCCTGGCATGACCGTACCGCCTTGAGCATCAATCGTTTCATCGGCAATCGTTGGGTCAATCTCTCCAATCTGAGTGATCAAGTTATCTTCGATGAGGATTGATACGTTCTCGATTAAGTTGTTATCAACACCGTTAAATACGTTCGCGTTAGTGATTAGCTTTTTCATAGTCTGCACCTTTTGGAAATGAGTGTGTGTCGCTGATGGAGTCATCTTATGGGGCGCAGCATTTGAAGAATGGCCATTTGGTGACAGTGATGAATTGGGTGTGTTTTTGCTATTGCTATAAGAGAGGCAAGGGGGATTTCTGTTGAATCATTAATTTGAGAAATGAATGTTGGCGGTGTCATGAAATGGTAAGTTTTGCTTCGATTCGAACGCTAAGATGTATTTCAAATCAAGGCGACTTATCAAATTAGATTAGAGAGAGACAGAATGACTAAATCAGACAAAGTTTACGGGTTCAACACACCACAACGTCTATTCGTAGGTTACACGTTAGCCGTGCTGGTGGACTTAGTAGTACTTAACTTCTTCGATGAGTACTGGGACTTCGTCAACATTGAGTCTTTCACTATCTCTTTGATCGCGGCGTTGTTGTTGCAGTTGTTGTTGAAGCTCTCTATTGGTTTAGAGCACAAGATTGCCGAGCACTTCAAAAGCAAGCCGGGCACCGCGCCTAAGGTGTACCGAGCAATCACCACTTACATTATCTTGGTGGGCTCAAAATTCGTGATGTTAGAAGCGATTAACCTATTGTTCGGTGACAAGGTGAGCTTTACTGGCCCTTGGGGCGGTGTGGTAGCGTTCTTCGCGGTGGTATTTACGATTCTGGTTGCTGAAGTGATTGTATCGAAGATCTACTTTGCTCTGGATGATAAACAAGATTCAAATGTGAAAGCGCTTAAAGAGACCAGCGCGTAACACAAAATAAAATACAGATGTGAATAACAGACGAGCCAGCTGAATAAGCGGGCTCGTTTTCGTTTGAGTTGCGATAACTAATTCGATGCGCCGGTTGGCTCTATTTTTCATAAACCACATCTCCTCGTAACACCGTCATCAACACTTGAGTCTTAGCGATTTGTCTTGCTGAAACTGTGGTGATGTCTCGGTCGAGAATGGCGAAATCAGCGGATTTCCCTACCTCAATAGAGCCTGTTACGTCTTCAATCCCAAGACTTTTGGCTGCATTAAGCGTGTAAGCGTCGATCGCGGTATAGATATCGGTTAGGCCGGTTTTGCCCATGATTAAGCTGTTCGCGATGCCGACCAATGGGTTGATGTCGTGTACGTTCCAGTCACTGCTTAAGGTGATATTCGCGTCGGTCTTGAGTATTGCATCGAGGTTCATCATGGCTTTGGCACGGCGAGCACCAAGGAAAGCTTCGGCCCATTGGTGTTGATGCCTTGCAACGTAATCAGAGCCGACTTGGAAATCTGCGGTTACGTCTAATTGGCGAAAACGTGGCACATCTTCATCATTGATTAATTCGACATGGGTTAGGGTGTAGGGCTTGGTTGAACCTTGTTTGCGAATGCTTTCTATCGCATCAAGCGATTCACGAACTGCGCCATCACCAATGGCATGAATGTGGGCGCTAAACCCTATTTTTTCGAGCGCAGTTAGCCACTCTTTCATTTGTTCCGGCGGAATATAGTTCAAGCCATTAGGAGACAGGGGTAGATAAGTATCTAAGTAGGGTGCGAGCGTTTTGGCGGTGCCGTTGATGAAGATGCCATCACTGTACATTTTCACCTGATCGACAAGTAGCAGACGACTTTTATCGTCGGAATACATCTTCTCAAAGACTTCTAATTGAGAAGGTATCGCCATTGATGGATACACCCAAGGGCGCAGCGACACACGCGCCGTTAAGTCTTGATTTTGCTCGGCCTCTAACCAAACGTCATACCAACCTCGTTTCCAATACATGCGACCGTCACCAATGGTTGTGATGCCGTGGGCTGCCGCTTCCTCAAGTCCGAACATTAACCCTTGGTAGCTTTGCTCAAACAGGTCGCTTTGGCTGTTCCAAGCCATCTCCATCACTTGATCGCCAGCATTGTCTAATAAGATGCCATTGAGCTTGCCACTGTCTTGGTCTTTTAAATAAACACCGCCTTGTGGGTCTGGAGATTGTTGGCTGATTCGAGCGATTTTTAGTGCTTTTGAGTTGACCCACATCGAGTGTGAAGTTTGCTCCATGATCACCACTGGGCGATCTGGGAAGATACTATCGATGATCTCTAGTGGCGTGTAGTCAGAGTCGCTATCGAGCGTCGCTTCCAAAGAAAAACCATAACCCATTAGCCAACCTCTGCCATCGGTATCAGCATTGATTTTACATGCTTCTAAGTAAGGGATTTGCTCTTCTAATGTTGCTTCAGAGTCGAGTTCACAATTGCCACCCAGCTCTGAGGCGGCTTCAAACACATGATTGTGGTTATCAATAAATCCCGGCAAGACAAAGGCATTGCCTAGATCAATGACATCTGTGCTTTGTCCTTGAAAAGTTTGCGCCTGTGATTGGTTACCGATGAAGATGATCTTGCCGTTATGGGTAACGATCGAGTCTGACTCGCGATGCCCATATATATCTGCATTGGTAAAAATTTGGTCAGCACTTTGGCTTTTAACGGCTGTTTGCGCTTGAACTGCTGTCTGTGTTTGAACAATAGTGTTGGCTTGTGCAAGCACCGGCGCTACGGCCGATAAGCTTGTGAGTAATGCTATCCATGCAGTGCGTGGCAGAGTGAGCTTTTTGTTCATTATTATGTCTTCCATGTTCCACTGTTTAATAAGTATAGAAAGCGAGTGGCAAGTGTGAAACTCTACATGAATGACAAATAAAAACCGCGATTAATCAATAAATTGTGGTTTGAATAAGCCTTTCATCACGACTCTTGTCTTAGGCTCTTACGTAGATCTTTCTTATATTCGTCATAAGAGTTATAGCCATAGAGTTTCCAGGTATGGTCACCCTTAATATTGTGGCTGTAGGTGATCTCGCCGATCCACTGCTGACGTGTGGCAAGAATCATATCGCGAATTTTTAATAATAAAGTGTCCATAGTTGCTCTCCTGATTAAGTTCACTTGCAGTATATTTATCGGAGACGAAGAGAAGAGTACCGTCAGCGCAATGTTCAATACTTTTCAGCCAATGTGCTGATTTGGGTGGTTTGTTACGTATACTTTCAATATTAAAAGGTCATTGAGTATCGTAATGAAAGGTTACTTGGAAAAAGTGCCACAACGAGTTGGCATGTCTTGGCGCTATAAGAAAATTGTCGAGAACAGTAAAAGCTATGGTTGGCATCGGCACGAAGAGTATGAGATAGCGATTCATCGTCACTTTACTGGCCATGGTTTTATTGGGCATCACCAAAGCGATGTGTTCCATAACCATATGATTTTGGTTGGGCCGGACTTGCCTCATGCTATTTATTCGGACGACAACACGGATGACCAACGAGTATGTGAAACGCATGTGATTTGGTTTCGTAAAGACTGGATAGAGCCATTGATAGCCAGTTGTCGAGAGCTTGAACCTTTGCGTGCACTGCTGGAAGGCTCAAAGAAAGGATTGCAGTTCTCTCCTAGTTCGGCAGAGAAGGCGACTGAATTGTTAGACAGGGTGATGGAGAAACCACCACACCAACAATTACTCACCTTATTCTCGTTGTTTTCGGTATTACTTGATGACCAAGAGGTGGTGCAGTTAATTAACCCGATTTTTAAGGACAATGAAGGTGATGAGATCAGCGATAACCTAGATAAGGTCGAAGCTTTCTTAATGAATCACTTTATTCAAGATATCTCGATTAACGATTTAGCCAGTCACCTATACATCAGTGAGAGCAGTGTTAGGCATTTATTTCAAAAGCACTATAAAGAGAGCTTCAGTCAACGGCTTAAAAAGATCCGATTGAATGTTGCGTGCGACTTGCTGATTAATACCTCATTGCCTGTCAGTTTGATCTTGGAGAAAGTGGGATACGACAACCAAGCCAACTTCAATCGTCAGTTTAAATCCTATAAACAGGTGACGCCGACTCAATATCGAATAGCAATGAAACGTCATTGATTCATTCGCAGACTAAACGATTCACATAAGATTCTGAATAAATTACAGTTAAGTGAACTATAAAAATGGATTTAACGTATTACCAAGGATGTAAGTTTATGTTTTCACGAGACTTACTCGCATTACTAATAAAAACAAGTCGAGGTTAGGATGAAAAAAATATTATTGCTGCTTAGCGTGATCTTATTGGGTGGTTGTGTTGGCATGCCCGAAACGGTTAAGCCCGTTCAACAGTTCGAGTTGGATCGATACCTAGGGAAATGGTACGAAGTGGCTCGTTTGGATCACTCGTTTGAGCGTGGCTTAGACAACATCAGTGCTGAGTACAGCCTGCGTGATGATGGCGGCGTGAAGGTGATTAATCGTGGTTATTCGGCGGAAGAAGGTGAGTGGAACGAAGCGGAAGGCAAAGCGTACTTTGTTGAAGGCAGCGAACAAGGCTATTTGAAAGTGTCTTTCTTTGGCCCTTTCTACGGCGCTTATGTGGTGTTTGAATTGGACAAAGAGGGTTACCAATACGCGTTTGTTTCAGGTCCAGATACTGATTACTTATGGCTGCTTTCAAGAACGCCAGAGGTTGCGCCAGAGGTGATGGAGAAGTTCAAAAGCATGTCTAAAGAGCGTGGCTTCAACACTGATGAATTGATTTACGTTGAGCACAGCAAATAAGCTGAACGCGCTAGGTTAACGATAGTTGATTGAGAAAAAGGAACAGATGATGAGTGCATCTGTTCCTTTTTTATTGGTTTGGTTTTGTATGAACTAGCCTTGTCGACGAACCTGCAACACGCTGAGCACCGATAGTGAAAGGAAGAACGCAGGATCACTCCAACCAAAACCAACAAAAATGCCTGTAAACGCGGCATACAAGGTGATGATGGCACCCAGCATATTGGTCACAACCAAACCTTGGATGAGCTTTTTGGCGGATACGCCGGGTTCAATGTCTCTTAGCAACCAGCTTATCGCTGCGATACCACCCAAAAATATACTGGTGTGTTGAGAGAGAAAGTACGCGTACTTATCATTGATCTCTACGCCGTACATTGACCACATAAGGGGGGGTAGGAAAAACAGCGCGAAGGCAAACCCTGCGTAAATGATGCCGTGTAGGCTCAAGAATGTTTTGTTGTTCATTGTGTCGCTCTCTTTTTCAACTTGGTGATATTGCTAATCTGTCTCTTTGCTCAATACTTGAGTGAGTGAATGAGCGATGCATTAAGCGTTGATTGGGCCTTTGTTAATGGTAGTTAAAGGCTGGTTCACGTCAAAAATCACACCACGTACTTCGTCGACACCCATCTGTTTAAGGCGAGCGCTATGCATCGCTAGGTACGTCTCTGCACTGAGTTGGTCTTCAAAAAGATAGACACCACCGCCCAGTTTTTCAGCTTCGTTTTCTGTCCAGATTTTCCAGATCATACCCGGTTCGTTGTTAATAGACTTTGCTAGGTCAACGAGCGCGTTCGACATCTCTTCACCAAATGGGCCTGAAAATTCAAAATCGACTTGTAATAATTTCATGGTTATTTCTCCAAACAGTTACTTGGTATTGCGCTGAGACTGATGGTCATTTCGCAAAACATAGGGGGCTTGATTGCCTGTTGGAATAGATATTACCTGTAAAAAACAGACAGAAAAGTTCATAATATTGCCATTAACTGTCAGGATTTTAGACCGATGAGATTAAAGACCACCCTAGACCAATGGCAAACGCTTTACGAAATTGACCGTGCAGGCAGCATTCAGGCGGCGGCAGTGCAATTGAATAAGAGCCATACCACGCTGATTTATGCTTTGAGAAAATTGGAGGATCAATTGGGTGTGTCTTTGGTGCAGGTTGAAGGGCGTCGGGCGGTGCTATCGGAAGATGGTAAATCATTGTTGCGCCGTGCAAGCAGCATGTTGGAACAGGCGAGAGAGTTGGAACTTATCAGTGAACAGCTGGCGAAAGGCGTCGAATCTGAAATCGTGGTCGCCGTGGATCATCTGTGTTGTCTTGAACGTTTATACAGACCGATGGCGCAATTTATGGCGGAGAACAGCACCACATCAATTCAAGTGATGGAAACGTCATTGTCTAAGACGACTGAAATGGTCACTCAAGAACTCGCCGACGTTGCCATCATCAATCTGCCTATCACTAATTATTCTGCTGAGGCTTTTGGTTTTACGATGATGGAGCCTGTTGTTGCGAGTTCACATCCGTTAGCAAGTGCTGCTTCTGTGTCGTTGAATCAACTGTCGTCTTTGCCGCAAATTGTGGTGAGGGATTTAGGTGCACGATCCAGTCAAGGCGCTAAAAGCCAAGGCAACAAACAGGATGTGGGTTGGTTGAAGTCGAGTCAGCGTATTACGGTGGATAATTTCGACCATGCGTTTGGCGCGGTAGAGCAGGGCGTGGGTTATTGCCGATTACCAAAGCACATTGTGGAAAGTCGAGGTGGGAACAAGCTGACGGTGCTCAATGTCGAAAATGGCAGTGGATATCACGTTCCGCTGCACCTGACTCTGCCAAAAGGGGCTAAGACAGGCCCTGCCGCAAAACGTTTCTATGAACTGCTGCTTGAGTCAGCTTCTATGGCTGGCTAACGGTTAAATATTTAAGACTAACGAGGCTGATTGCCGTTTAAGAACAGCGCGACACACTCTTTGGTGTATAGGAGTCTCTCTTGCTCAGACTCACCGCTTTCGTGTCCGAAGAATCCCCAATACGCCGACTTACCATGGAACATCAACAGTAGCTGTCTTGCTGCAAGGATCGGTGAGCTAGACGTCGACAGAGTAAGGTCACCAGAATCTATTTTCGATTGCAGGTAATCGGCGAGTAACTTGGTGGTTTTTTGAGGGCCGGTCTCTAAATAGATAGAGGCGATCTCTGGGTGCGTGTTGGATTGGCTAACCGCATTTTGAAAGGTCTGTCTGGACTGCTCATCAAGTAACAAATCTTGAAACTTCACACCAAATTTCACCAACTCGTCTTCCAAAGTGGCATTCATATCAAAAGCAGAAGGGCTGAGTTCGCGCTCGGCACACTTGGTTTGCATGCAGGTTTCGAAAAGCTCGTCTTTGTTTTTAAAGTGAGAGTAGACCGTTTGCTTGGAAACGTTCGCTGCTTTGGCTATTTGATCCATATTGATCTTGAAGCCATGTTCAGAGAAAAGTTTACTTGCTGCGGTTAAGATCTGCGATCTCTTCTGTTCACTCTTGATGATTTTTGTCACGTGCTTGCTTCTCGTTACTTGGTGTTGGGGCGTTACCTAGCTTGTCTCTTTGCTTAATGCCTATTGTACTCAGTAATAGGTATCTCATTTGGCGCTAAGCATTATGCTTTTTGTGATGGTTTTATCAATCATTAACCATGAAACTTATTTTTAACATAATCAAACTAGACAGTCTAGTTTGGTTTGGTTAGTCTAAAAAAAGAACATGATGAGTACCGCATAGGAACAGGAAGTATGTATAAATTGATGAAGGGAAGCGCAGTAGCAGTGGCGTTGTCGACTCTTCTTGTCGGGTGTGGTGAAAATACACAAGCCGAGACAGCATCCGATGCAGATAATGCTGCAGTGGAATCGAATAGTGCAGCGTCGACAGTCTTAACAGTAGAAACTGTCGCTTTGGAACGCTCTCCATCGTATGCAGTACAACGTGAATATGTCGGTGTGGTAAAGGCGGGTCAACAGGCGAACTTGGGTTTTGAATTGGCAGGCAAGGTCAATGAGACTCTGGTGGATGTCGGTGACACAGTCACAACGGGTCAGCCGTTGATCAGATTGGATACTCAACTTTTGGAAACCGAGTCTAGCCAACTGAAAGCGCAGGCTGAAGAAGTGAAAGCTCAGTTGAGTCTTGTGGCTGCTAACTTAAAGCGTCAACGTTCGTTGAAAGCGAAAGGCTTCAGTGCCGAAGCGGAGATTGATTCTCTCACCAGTGAGCAACGCGTATTGCAGGCTAACTTGTTACGTATCGATGCATCGGTAAAAGGCAACGAATTGAAATTGGTGAAATCGACAGTGCTTGCGCCTTATTCTGGCACTATCGCGACACGCTTTGTCTCGCTCGGAGATGTGGTGAATGTCGGTAATCCAACCCTTACACTGCTTGCTTCTGAGGGCAAAGAGGCCTTCATCGGTATTCCTGCTCACCAAATGCAAAAAGTCACCTCACTTTCTTCGCCTAACATCCGAGTTGGGCGCACAGATTATGCCGTGGAGCTATTGAATCCCGGCGCAATGGTCGACACTCAATCTCGCAGTGTCGGTTTGCGTTACCTATTCCCTGAAAAATCGTCGGTATTAGAAGGGCAACTGGCCTACCTTAAATTTGATGAACAGATTGAAGAGCAAGGCTACTGGGTGCCATTAACAGGTTTGATTGATGGATTGCGCGGTGTGTGGAACATCTTTGTGATTGGTGAAGATGACAAGGTTGAACGTAGAAGTGTTCAGGTTCTGTTTGCCAACAATCAACAAGCGTATGTGAGTGGGGCGATTGAAGACGGTGAACAAGTGATTGCCAGTGGCTTACATCGCTTAGTTCCGGGACAAATCGTGAAACCAGTCAGCGCGGCTGAGTAGGTAATAGTATGAAAATTATAGAGACTATTTCCAACACGCGACTGCTTATCTTGATGACAGCACTGCTGATGGTGAGTGGTATTTCTGCGTTCATGACGTTGCCACGTGCAGAAGACCCAGTAATCATCAACCGTTACGCGAACATTACCACCAGTTTCCCCGGCGCCAGTGCCGAGCGTGTTGAAACCTTGGTAACAGAAGTTATCGAGAATAAGCTGCGTGAACTGAGTGAAGTTAAATTGGTGAGTTCGACCTCTAGGCCGAGCGTCTCAATTGTCACGCTAGAACTTAACGACACCATCACCGAGCCAGAACCCGTCTGGTCCCAAGCTCGTGACAAGCTGTCTGACATCGAATCCATTTTGCCTGCGGGCTCTCAATCTCCCGATCTCGATAGCGACCATACCTATGCTTTCACGACCATCGCATCTCTAACTTGGTCTGGTGCAGGCGAGCCTGACAGATTAACTTTGGGCCGTTATGCCAAAGAGCTCGCCAAGCGGTTGCGAACCTTGTCGGGTACCGAATTCGTAGATGAATACGGGATGCCGCAAGAAGAGATTCAAATCAGTTTACGTACTGCCGATGCCGCTGCTTTAGGGCGTTCAAGTGCCAATATCGCTGAATCGCTCGAAGGGGCAGACGCCAAGAACTCTGCGGGTGAACTGGTCAGTGCCTATTCCCGTTTTGGTTTGGAAATTGAGTCGGAACTGGACTCCATTGAACGTATCAAGCAAGTCCCAATTGCCACTGACAGCAATGGTCACATCATCCGCATGGAAGATATTGCGTCTGTGAAACGTGGTGAGAAAACCCCGCAAGACCAAATTGCGATTATTGATGGTGAGCCGGGTGTGATTGTCGCGGCAAGAATGCATCCTGATCTGCGAGTTGATAACTGGACGTCGCGAGCTAATGCTCTGATTGGCAAGTTTGAACAAGAGTTACCAAGTAACGTTAAGGTGACGGTGTTATTTAATCAGCAAGGTTATACCGAAACCCGCTTAGACGATTTAGGCAAAAGCTTGATGATCGGTTTTGGCTTGATTTTGATTGTATTGTTCGTGACCTTAGGTGTGCGCGCTGCAATATTGGTGGCGATTTCTCTGCCACTGACTTCACTTCTTACGCTGTCGATCATGAAGATGACCGGTGTGCCTATCAACCAGATGTCGGTGACGGGCTTAATAGTCGCGCTCGGTATTATGGTTGATAACGCGGTGGTGATGGTCGATACCATTCAAGCGTATCGCTTGAAAGGGCAACAGCGAGCTGAAGCAACCATGAACGCATTGAAGCATTTATGGGTGCCGTTATTAGGTTCAACCTTAACCACCGTGTTGGCGTTTGCCCCGATTATTTTGATGCCGGGGGCATCGGGTGAATTTGTCGGTGGTATTGCGATTACCGTTTCTTTCTCATTGATCGGCTCTTACATCATCTCGCACACCTTAATCGCAGGCTTAGCGACCAAGCTATTGCCGAAACAACTCAGTGATGTCGACAATAAAGGGCAGCACCATTGGTACATGACGGGTTTGAGAATCCCGGCTTTGACGCGCTGGTTCTCATCTTCTGTTCGCTTTGGCGTCACGCATCCAATCATCACGATTGCTTTGGTGTTGTTGGTTCCGTTTACTGGTTACTGGAGTATGTCTCAGCTGACAGAGCAATTCTTCCCGCCATCAGACCGAGATATGTTTGAGATTCAGGTGTATATGCCACCTCAAGCGAGCATTTACGCCACCAAAAACACTTCTGAAAAAATAGACGACATCATTCATCGTTACCCCGAAGTGGAGCGTATCGATTGGCTAGTGGGCGCAAACTTCCCATCCTTCTATTACAACCTGCAAGCAAGGCAAAATAATGCGCCATACTTCTCGCAAGCGATGGTGAAAACAGAGAACTTTGACCAAGCCAATGCGCTAATTCCACAGTTGCAAAAGGTGTTGGATGAAGAGGTTCCTGAAGCACAAATCTTGGTACGTAAGCTTAACCAAGGACCTCCATTTACTGCGCCCGTTGAACTGCGTGTTTATGGTGAAAACCTCGATACCCTAAAAGCGATTGGTGAAGATGTACGCTTGATTCTGGCGGGTGTCCCTCATGTCACGCACACAAGGGAAACGCTGCAACCGGGCACGCCGAAGGTGTGGTTGAAGGTCGATGAAGACACCGCAAAACTGAATGGTATTTCATTGAACCAGTTCGCAGGTATGCTGCAAACTACGTTGACAGGTCGTGAAAGTGGCTCTGTGATTGAGGGCAGTGAGTCGGTGCCAATCCGTGTTCGTGTTGCGGATGATGCGCGTGAGAACCTAGCGCACTTGAGTAATATTCGCTTGCCGATAAGCTCTGATGTCTATTCTACGGGTATCAATGTGTCTACTTTGGCTGAGCTTGAACTGACCACAAGTCGAGGTGCAATAACCCGCCGTAATGGGCAACGTGTGAATACCATTGAGGGTTATATTGAAGCGGGTGTCTTACCTCAAACTGTGCTCAATGAATTCCAAAAACGCCTAGAAAGCTATCAGATGCCATCGGGCTATACGATTGGTTTTGGTGGCGAATCCGCTGAACGAGATAATTCAGTCAACAGCCTCATCTCGAATGTCGCAGTCGTGGTGGTATTGATGGTGCTGGTGGTGGTGATGTCATTCAACTCGTTCCGAATGAGTAGCATCATCTTCATGGTTGCAGGATTGGCGGGTGGTCTAGGGTTATTATCTGTTTGGACTTTCGGTTATCCGTTCGGCTTTACGGTGATTATCGCAATGCTCGGGATTGCGGGTTTAGCGATTAACGCGGCCATCGTGATTCTGACCGAATTGAAACTCGATAAAGAGGCTTCATCAGGCAATGTGGATGCGGTGGTAGAAGCTGTGATGTCGTGTACTCGCCATATCAGCTCAACCACGATCACAACCGTGGGCGGCTTTATGCCACTGATCATTGCTGGTGGTGGTTTCTGGCCTCCGTTTGCGGTCGCGATTGTGGGTGGTACTGTGTTAACCACGCTTATCTCGTTCTACTTTGTGCCTGTGGTTTATCATTTGATGACTAGAAATCAGCGAAAAACCATCGCGACTCAAGCGGCATAACTGTTTTTTAATTTAACTGCTTTTCAATTGCCCATAATCGAGCCGTATCTGGCTCGATTATGGTGTTGTTATTCTCGATAAATTCATCCCAATTCCTACCATTGTGTTGTTCTTTTCACCGCTATAACGTTCTCAATTAGTCAAATTATCCTTTCTGTTAGTCATAATATTCTTTCAATTCGTCACAGTAGTACATCGATGAATGCTTGGTTATCTTGCTGGTGAATGAGTGGGTATTTTGAATAATCTAACCAGTGAATACCTTGTAAATGGTATGTGAATTCACAATCTTGATGGGCGTCACACTTCTATTTATTCGCTCTTTCTAATGTACCTTGAACTGGCTCTGAGCTGTGGTGACGCGCGAGTGTTTATCTGCTTTTTCTAAATCCCTTGTCAGCACTGGCCTCACCCATGTAGCACGCTATGGGTGTGTGTCTGAATCGTCTTCTGCTTCTTAGTTTTCGCATCCATAAATGGAAGGTTAGTTTCCAAGTTTGTTTGGTGAGCTTTCAAATTCAACTCTTCATAATGCGCCAAATGTAACAATGTATTTCAAAGTGTAACAATTAAGTCATGTTTTCTGTGTGGTTTTAACTCAGCAGTAACGGGCTCTATTGCATTGCTTTTTGAGATGCGGCGTTTCACATGCTCAACACATAAATATTCTAATGATCATGACAACCAGTACTTAGGCGTTCGTTCTGAGGCTGGATAACCATCGAGAAAGTTAATGGAAGCTTCAAGATATAAACGCATTTTATCGAGGACAAGTTTGTCGAAGATTGGTTTGCTGGGAACCATTCTGATGCTCGAAGGATGTAACTCCGCATTGCTCGACCCAAAAGGTAGCGTTGGCGTTCAGGAAAAAGAGCTGATTATTACGGCTCTGTTGCTGATGTTGATTGTCGTCATCCCAGTAATTCTGATGACCATCTACTTTGCTTACCGATACCGCGAAAGCAATACCACGGAAGAGTATGCACCAGACTGGGCGCACTCAACCAAAATTGAAATAGTGGTATGGACAATTCCAATCATCATTATTGCGATTCTAGCCACCATCACTTGGCGAACAACTCACGAACTGGAGCCATCTAAGCCTCTGGAAAGTGACGTTAAACCTATGGTGATCGAAGTGGTCTCTCTGGACTGGAAATGGCTGTTCATCTATCCGGAGCAAAACATTGCGACGGTTAACTATGTTGCGTTCCCGAAAGATGTTCCAGTGACGTTTAAGCTGACTTCAGACAACATCATGAACGCGTTCTTTATCCCGCGTCTTGGTTCGCAGATCTACGCGATGCCGGGAATGGTGACTAAGTTGAATTTGATTGCAAACCACGAAGGTGACTTCAAAGGCTTTGCTTCGAACTACAGTGGCAAAGGGTTCTCTCAGATGAAATTCACCGCATCGGCCATGCCTGATCAAGTGGCGTTTTTAAACTGGGTAGAGAAAGTGAAAGCAAGTCCTGATCGTATTGAAGATTGGGAGCAGTTCCGTTCATTGGCCGCGCCAAGTGTGGCTGAACCTGTGACGCTGTTTTCTAGTATCCCACCATTTTTATTCACTGATGTCGTGACCCAGCACCCTGGTTCAATGAACTGTCTGCCGGAAACCCAAGGATAATCGTCATGTTTGGAAGATTAACTCTAGACTCTATTCCCTACCACGAACCCATTATTTTGGTCACCTTAACCATGATCGCTTTGGTGGGTGCTTTAGTGGTGTACGCGGTCACTAAAGCCGGTAAGTGGCAATACCTCTGGAATGAATGGTTTACATCTGTAGACCACAAAAAACTGGGCTTCATGTACATTGCGGTTGCGATGGTGATGTTAGTTCGTGGTTTTGCTGATGCGGTCATGATGCGCAGTCAGCAGTTGCTTTCTGCAGCTGGTGAGACGGGCTATTTACCGCCACATCACTACGACCAGATCTTCACGGCTCACGGCGTGATCATGATTTTCTTCGTAGCGATGCCATTGGTTATCGGCTTGATGAACATCATCGTTCCGCTGCAAATTGGTGCTCGTGATGTTGCATTCCCTTACCTGAATAACTTGAGCTTCTGGCTGTTTGTGGTGGGTATTATCCTAACCAACATGTCACTTGGCTTGGGTGAGTTTGGCCGTACGGGTTGGTTGGCGTATCCGCCGCTGTCTGGCATTGAGGCGAGCCCGGGAGTCGGGGTCGATTATTGGATATGGGCACTGCAAATATCCGGTGTGGGTACCACGTTAACGGGTGTGAACTTCTTCGCGACTATTTTGCGCATGCGTACGCCGTCTATGCCAATGATGAAGATGCCAGTATTCACTTGGGCGTCTCTGTGTGCCAACATCCTGATCATCATCTCTTTCCCAATCCTAACGGTCACTATCGCGTTACTGACTTTGGATAGATACATCGGCACGCACTTCTTCACCAATGACCTTGGTGGCAACGTGATGATGTATGTGAACTTGATTTGGGCATGGGGACACCCTGAGGTGTACATCCTAATCTTGCCTATCTTCGGTGTGTTCTCTGAAGTGACTGCAACCTTCTCTCGCAAAAAACTGTTTGGTTATACCTCACTGGTATGGGCGACGGTGGCTATCACTATTTTAGCGTTTGTGGTTTGGCTGCATCACTTCTTCACCATGGGTTCTGGCGCCAATGTGAATGCCTTCTTCGGCATCGCGACCATGATTATCTCTATCCCAACCGGGGTTAAGATCTTCAACTGGCTATTCACCATGTACAAAGGACGTATCCGCTTCACCACACCAATGATGTGGACGGTCGGTTTCCTAATCACCTTTACTGTAGGTGGTATGACGGGCGTATTGATGGCGGTTCCGGGCGCAGATTTCATTCTTCATAACTCGGTATTCCTGATTGCGCATTTCCACAACGTAATCATTGGTGGCGTAGTGTTCGGTTGTTTCGCTGCAATTGGTTACTGGTTCCCGAAAGCGACTGGTTTCACTCTGAACGAGCTTTGGGGCAAACGCGCATTCTACTGCTGGATCATTGGTTTCTTGATGGCGTTCTTGCCGCTTTACGCTCTGGGCTTTATGGGCATGACGCGTCGTTTGAGCCAAGACATCAACCCTGAATTCTTTCCTCTACTGGCGGTTGCGGCTGCAGGTACGGGTGTGATTGCGATGGGTGTTGTTTGTCAGTTCGTGCAGATTTACGTGAGTGTTCGTGACCGCGACCAAAACCGAGATCTAACGGGTGACCCGTGGGGCGGACGCACATTCGAATGGGCAACGTCTTCACCACCGCCGTTCTACAACTTCGCAAAACTGCCTAAGGGCGATGAGATCGATTCGTTCTGGTATCAAAAGCAAAGTGGTGAGTTTGATCCAACTCAGGAAGAAGAATACGAACGTATTCACATGCCGAAGAATACACCGACAGGCATTTATGTGTCTGCATGGGCGTTGGCATTTGGCTTCGCAATGATTTGGTACATCTGGTGGCTAGCGGCGGCAAGCCTAGTGGGCATCGTGGTGACGTGTATTCAACACAGCTACAACGACGATGTGGACTATTACGTGGAAGTTGAAGAGATCAAAGCGATTGAAGCAGCTCGACGTGCACAGCTTGAAGAAGCGAAGAAACAGTCAGTGAAAGGCGACCATTCTGGTCGTGGTAACAGCGCTGACAGTGATGCTGATAGTGATAACAACGACAATAAAGATGATTTGGAGACGACGTATGCAAGCTAATACTCCGTCACACACTTATGATCTTGCACACTCGCATGATCATCACCATGAAGCTGCGGGTAATAAATTGTTTGGCTTCTGGGTTTACTTGATGAGTGACTGTGTCCTGTTTGCCACGCTTTTCGCGACTTATGCCGTGCTTGAGAGTGGATCAATCGCAGGGCCGACAGGCAAAGACATCTTTGAACTGCCGTTCGTGTTTGTCGAAACCATGATGCTGCTGTTCAGTAGTATCACCTTTGGCTTTGGCATGATTGCAATGAAGCGTAAAGATGTTCTAGGACTGAAACGCTGGATCAAAGTGACTTTCGTATTGGGCTTAGCCTTCATCTGTATGGAAGTGTATGAGTTCCATCACTTGATTGCAGAAGGCTATGGTCCTCAAGAGAGTGCGTTCCTTTCCGCGTTCTTTACCTTGGTTGGCACACACGGCTTGCACGTAACGTTCGGTCTGATCTGGATGGCGGTGGCGTATCACCAGCTTTCAACCAAAGGATTGAACGACAACATGTCGATGCGTTTCCAGTGTTTAAGCTTGTTTTGGCACTTCCTTGATATCGTTTGGATTTGTGTATTTACCATCGTGTACTTAATGGGGGTGATGTAATGGAACAGCATCTAGACAGCGGTGCAACGGATTATGTGAAAGGCTTTATTGCGTCACTGATTCTCACCATTATTCCGTTCTACATCGTGTGGGCACATGCGCTACCAAGCACGGAAACTTATGTGATCTTGTTCGGTTGTGCGCTGGTACAAATCTTTGTCCACTTTAAGTACTTCTTGCACATGGAAGCGAAATCTTCCGATGGACGTTGGAACTTGGTGTCATTGATGTTTACCGCCATTGTTGTATTGATTCTTATCGCTGGCTCGGTATGGATCATCTACAACATGAACGTCAACATGAAGTTGTAGGCTAGGGTATGCTGAAAAGATATCTGTCTATCACCAAACCGGGCATCATTTTCGGCAACCTGATTTCTGTTGCGGCGGGGTTCTTCCTCGCCGCAAAAACAGAACCAGCCAATGCGATGTTGTTAGTGACAACATTAGCGGGTGTGGGACTTGTGATTGCATCAGGTTGTGTGGTGAATAACATCTTTGATCGAGACATCGACCAAAAGATGAAGCGCACACAAAATCGAGAATTGGTTCAGGGCAACATCAATACAGACGTCGCGTTCGTTTATGCCTTGGTTTTACTGCTCTCAGGCACAGCGCTTCTGTTTCAGTTCGCTAATCCGATCTCTGCGGTCATGGTGTTGCTTGGCTATGTGTTTTACGTCTTTTTCTACACCATGTGGTACAAGCGTACATCGGTTTACGGCACTTTAGTCGGCAGTATTTCGGGCGCAGTTCCGCCGTTGGTAGGTTACTTGGCGGTGACGAATTACATCAGCCTTGAAGCAGTATTGTTGTTTGTGATGTTCTGCTTATGGCAAATGCCACACTCGTACGCGATCGCGATGTTCCGGATACAAGATTATCGAGATGCAGGCATTCCCGTATTACCGGTGAAAGAGGGCGTAGACAAAGCACATCACCACATGAAAGCGTATGTTGTCGCGTTTGGCGCAGTCTCGTTGGCGCTGTTCCTACTCGGGGAAGCAGGTTATGAATACCTAGTGGTGTCGGCAGCAGTTTGCTTTGTGTGGACCAAAGTGACATTCCGCAAAGTCGATTGCCTCAACTACATCCAGTGGTCAAAGACCGTCTTTAAAGTGTCTCTGCTGGTGGTAATGAGCATCAGTGGTGTGCTGGGATTGGAGTTGATTCCACTGCCTACGCTTTTTTGATTTAAGTTTGTCGTTGAACCCTCACTGTTCTGAAGTCCGAGGGTTTGACGACTTTTTATCTGTCCCGCTTTAAGCTATTACCCTTCAAAAATATCACCAAGCCAATCTTCAAGCTGTTCTCGTTTATCTTGTGGGCCGTTGATGATCACTAAGCCGTTTAGTGTCGCGTGATCCCAAGAGATGGTGCCAGTTGCTAGCGCATCGAACACATCGAGTTCCGTAATCAGTAATAGATCTTCCTCGGTAGGCAAAGTATCTCTGCCTGACACATCGACACCCTTCTCAAGTTTCACTTGGCTGTAATGACCTTTAATTGCTTCGAATAAGTTGAACTCAATTTTGCCTGGGTGGGGTTTCGCAAGCGCGGCTTTGATGGCAAAGACTCGAAAGTGATCCGGCTTATTGAGGTTGTTGAATTCATTGTCTTGTCTGGCTGTGATGACATTGCCAAATACCTCGAGTGAACCGGGCTCTGTCACCAAACTAAACCCGGTATCTTGGTGAAGGCCACAGGCAAACGTGAGTGAAGAGGTGAGTGAAAGAATCAAAGCAAATCGTTTTAACATAATGGTTATCGAGACCTGGAAAAGGATTAAGAATCTGACGGCAGCAGCCGAACCTGACGATAAAAAAGGGACCTCAAAGGGTCCCTGTATTTGTTTGTCGTCCATGTGAAGCGGTCAGCGAATCGGACTGATAGCTATTTAGCGAGATTGTTTGCTAAGTAGCTTTCGTCAAAGAGCCATCGTCGAAGATCTATCGCCAAAGAGTGACCGTTCGAACTCACTATTAGCGAACGATGAGCATGATCTCTTCTGGAGTCATTGGCTTAGCGAAGTAGCTCATGAATTGACCGAAGCCTTTGATGTCGCCGTTCGAGAACTTGAATGCACCAGATTGGAGGTTGGTACCAATCACTTGTTGAGCGTTTGGACCTGCAATCAAAATTTGGTTCAATACTGCACGAGTGGTGTCGATTTGAACGTCTGCGCCTTTCACTGCTTCTTCGTGTAACTGAGCAATACCGTTGCGAATTTCAATAGTGAATGCTTCGTTCGTATCAGAGAAGTTGTACGTTAGCATCATGTTTACGTCTAACGAGTTTTCTGCGATAAGCGTTGAAGTCATCATGTCGAAGATCTGCTTGCTTGGTAGCGCGGTAAGAACGTCAACAGAAGCGAAGCTGATCATGTTAGAGAAGTCACGTTTGTTCTCTAGTTCAGCCGCCGCGTTAAGCGCCCAGTTACGCCAGTTGATGTTCACTTGGTCTGCAGCCCATGCTTTGTAAGCTTGTGCTTTCATCTCACGAGCTTCCATATCTTGCTTGTTTACCGTGATTGGGTAAGAAAGAATTTCTGCTGCAAATGTGTAGTTCTCAGCCTTAATTGCTGCTTGTGCAGTAGTAAGGATGTTGTCACGACCGCCCATGATCTCTACGAATGCTTTAGCGCGTTGCTCGTAAGCCATTGGCTCTAGCTGCCATGGATCCGCTTCGAAGAAACCGTTGTAACCTACGTAGATCTGACGAACGGCGTGTGCAACAGTGCCGTAGTGCTCACCTAACCAAGGGTGTTCTGCAAGGTGCTTAGGAAGTTTAACCGCTTCAACTAGCTCGTCTGGCGTCATACCTTTGTTCATGTAACGGATAGTTTGGTCATGAGTGTATTGAATCGCATCACGGTAAGCCGTTAGTACGTCAGCTACCGCTTCTTTGCCTTCAACAGGACGACCGTGAGAGTTAATCATGATCTCAGTGTCGAACTTACGCATTACGTCGATGCCCTTGAACCACATTGATGGGTCACGGAATTTGGTACCACGGATGGTGTGAAGGTTAGGGAAGTTCTCACCTTGAAGTACTTCAGCCGCGTGCAGGATTTTCTGGTCTGGGAAATAAACCACTAGCTCATCTTTAGTTTCAGATGGCACGTTTTCGATGTGCATTTTCACGCCAGAAATTTCCATTTCGATGTGGCTTTGGCTTGGTACAAGCAGGTTTGGTTCAATGAACGAGATAGCACCTTGCATGAAGCGTGGACCAAGGCCGTCGTTTACTGTGCCGTGCTCACCTTCTTCTACGTGCTTAGCACCAGTGTAAGAAGTACGGTGACCAAATAGAGTACCTAGGTTTGAAGACCAGTTAGCCACTGCAGCGGTTAGGCCTTCTTCAGCGATGATTTTTACTTCACCTGATGCCACTTCTTCGTCAGTAACCCATGCACGTACACCAGAGATGTGGTCGATGTGGTTGTGAGAATAGATGATGGCTTTAACCGGCTTGTCGGTGATTTGACGGAACTGTTCTTTAACCGATTGAGCCATTTCTACCGACTCGCCTGGATCAACAATGATGATGCCGTCCGTACCTTCAATCATTACAGGTGTATCTAGACCGAAACCGTAACCAAGATATACGTTGTCATCTACTTTGATGATTGCTTGGTCCATTTTACGACCATGCTTGGTGAGGATTGGGTGAACATGGTCAGACTCAGCAGTGTAAGCTAGAGAATCGCCTGTTTTAGAAACAACTTGAATACGTTCGCCTTTGCCCCAGAACATGTTTGATTTGTGTTCGAATAGAACCTCGCTCTTGTAATGAGCATCGAGATCAATGTTTTGGTATTGCGCAGCATTTGCCGTCTGAAGTTCTTGGCCGACTTTCGATGTCGCTTCTACAGTTGGCGTTGCAGATGCAAAACCAGAAGCAAGTAGAGCGCTCGCAACAGCAACAGGAAGTGCCATTTTTTTGAATGTATTAGTCATGGTCGTGACCTTATATTTGGATACAGGAATTGGATTTCTTGAGCCAAATGATAGAGGTGGAGGAGGTCGCTATCTACGCGCTAATAAGATTTCAACTCATCGTTTTTTCGATATATTATTTATCTAATGATTGTATTGGCGATTAATTTTGATCTGAATCAATTCACAAATGAGCTTGTAACAGATATAAAAATGCCCCGAAATTCGGGGCATTTGTTTTACAATTAGTCGCTAGTTCATGAGTGGCTGTTATAGAAGTGAATAACAGCCACATCATTGAATACTTAATTGCTTATCAAGAGCTAATCGTTTACCAAGAGCTTAATCGCTTACCAAGCACCTAAGTATGACTTGTAAGATTGTAGGCGGACCGTTGCTGCGCCGATTACATCAATGAAGCCCCAAAACGGATGCGGCTTCTCAGCCGAGATCCAAGCCGCGCCAGTTGAACCAATAGGGATGTTGTAACCTTCTGGTTCGATGATCTCAAGTACGATAGTACGACCTAAACCATTGCCGTTTCTTACCACGTGTTGACCGACGCTTTGTGGCCCTTGAAGTGGAGAAATACTCGACTCACCAGTACCGGCATTAAAGCTGTGTACTTTTGCTCGGAACACGTGACCTGGGTATGCATCAACGAAGAACTCAGCGAAGTCTCCAACTTGAACATAGTTGTAAGTTTGGTCTGAAATACGCATCTCAAGGAATTTTTTGCTGGTGTTGTAGAGGTGCATGTTACCCATGACAGAACCTTCAGCAATATTCACTATCGAAACCTGACCGTCAAACTCAGCTCTAATGGTCTTTTTCTCTTGCGCCCAATTTACTTTTTGTAAATCGGCTTTTAACGACACAAGTTCAGCGTGCAGCACTCGAAGATCAGAGTCGTACTTTTCTACGTCACGCATATTGAAGATTTCAGGTGACGTTTCAGCACGCTCTAAGTCGCGATTCATTTGCTTGATCTCTTCTTCTTTCTGAACAATTGAAGATTCGATCTTTGCTTTGTCTGCGGCGGAGTCAATGTCGACGAGTGTGTAAATTACGTCGCCTTCTTTAACCAATTGGTTGTGCTCAACAAGCACTTGGTCGATCTGCTGGCCAAAGATTGGTGACATTACCGCGTGTGGTGCTTTCACTGTGGTTGAGTTGGTTAAATCAACGGGTGCCCACAAGCGAGAGATTACCGCTAATACCGCAAGAATCGTTACGCCTCCAATGGCAGCCCATGTGTAGTTCTTGAAGTTCTTCTTAAGTGCGCCTGTCGCAAACAGTGACCATACAATTAGGATGTATGGGATCATCATCTCTTTCATTATGCGACCTCTTTTTCTGTAGCGGATGGTGTTGTTGGAGTCTTTTCTTCTGAAGCCTGTTCTTTTGAAGATTGCTCTACTGCAGACGGCTCTGTTACCGATTGTTCAGGTGATACGTGGACTGCGGCTGTCTCTGTATTGGTCGCGTCTTGTTTAGGCTGTACACCACGGCGAATCACATCACTCAATGATTGACCAATATGTTTCCAGTTCGCCAATGCGATAACCAAAGCGATAACCCAGAACGTTTTGCTGATGAAGAGTCCGCAAAGTGACAGTGCAAACACGATTTGTACGTGAGCGCTTTTGTGCTCTTTTGCTTTATGCACACCCAGTTCATGCAACTGCCACATGCCGTAAACACCGGCTAAAACCACAGCAATGGTCACTGAGAACAAGTAACCAGAGAAGGACTCCATCTGGAAGAAGTTCATCATCATTTCATTGGGATGATTGTTGAATTGAGACATGTCGATGTCTTTGGAATGGATTGTGCCTAATGGTGCAAGAGCCCATGCTCCAGCAAACATCACTGCCATAAACAGGCAGAATTTAATCAAGACCATCACAACGGCCCAGATTTTCTGGAAAACGATTTTAATAAAGTTCATATCTCAACCTACATCAATAAGAAGAGAGAATTTGCAGCCTAGAAGTCTAACTTTTAACGACATCTTAAAAAGTAGATGTCTATTATGTGGGTAGATTGGTGCGCATAATAAACAAAAGTAATAGATGGTATTTAAAGTGATACTACTCAGTCCAGACAACCGATTCTCGGTATCAAGAAGCGAATATGCTTCCTTACAAACCAATTCTTATTGTTAGCCTGAAACGCAGGTTGAATGACGATGCACTGTCGAACGAAATATTAGGCTCGTTCTTTTAGCTATTGTCTTCTTTACGTGTAATACCTCGTCTGTCGAGGGGATCTTCCATGGCAATTGACATAGTGTTGTAAAACATTTGTCAGCATTCTGTTTGGGCTAAGAATTGATTTGTTAGCAGGATAATAGGAAGAGTTTTGAGCAGTATCTACCCAGAATTACGATTTGATAATATCGTAATTACGATGAGTCACTATTACTCTAAATCGGTAGATTGAATTATTTGCTAGCGCTCAAATTCGGCTTTAAAACATCGTTAGTTAATTTGGTTTGGATCAATGAAATGACTAATAAAAGCATCAATAAGCAATTTGGTGGAATTCATCTTTTTACACGCTTCTTACAATAAAAGGAGTAATAGAAACGAATGATGGATGACATATAACTGATAATAGGTTTTTGAACACTGGAAAAATACGTTTCTATTTACGGTAGAGCGCTGGATTCGACATATTTTAACTTTAATTCCTCAAATGTATATCTCAATGACACTGAACACAGTGTCATGATAAACGAGACAATATCGTATTGTTTATGTTCTATTGAATAGGTAATCTAACCCAATCAAATGCGATGTTGAATGGGGATGAAATATTGCAGTTGAAGAACAGATAGAGAAAGACCTAGCGGACAGCTAGGCCTTGATGTAGTACACGAGTGAAGCCATGAATCAGGCACTGTGCGTTACTCATAGATAATCGACGAAAGGTCGAGACTGATGCTTTACAGGAAGCGATAGTTCGCTTGCATTCCAAAGAAGTGTGCGCTGTTGTTGTAAGCGCCTTGCACATTGATAACTTGCCCGTTTGAGTAATTAAGCTCAGGCTCGTCCAGATCGATGTAATCGTAGTAAGCGCGCAGCTCCCAGTTCTTATTGAGTGCATAGGTGGCACCTGCGCCAATACGTTTGGTTTCGCCTACAGGAAGATCCATATATTGATGAGTTGCGTCATCTTGCGGCGAAGTTTCGTAGCTGATGCCTGTTTCTAGTCGCAAGGTTGGGGTGATTTGATAATGAGTACCTATGGCTAGGTTCCACACATCGTCAAAGTTACGGTCGACAACTTTTATTGAGTTATCATTGATGTCTAGTGTGAGGTCTGTCCATGTTGATAGGTCATACCAAGTCACACTCCACAGCATGTCCCATTGGTCATTGACGGCGTGCACGCCGCTAATTTGGATGTGTTGAGGCATGATGAAGTCGAGCCCAACATCACGCTTGGTGTCGCTAGCCGAATGTTGAAGATCACCCTCACCGTAATGAGCAAGTTCAGAGCGGTAGATAAAGCCAAAACGGTGTTGTTCGTTTGGTTGGTAAAAGGCACTAAGAGAGTAGCCAACCGTGAAATCATCCGTGTCTGCTTCGAATAAGTGTTCAGATCCAATGTCGCCAGTACCGATAAAAGGATTCAACTCGCCGTTTGCAGTGAGGTATTCCGCATTGACTGAGGCACCCAACGAAAGCTGCTCATTCACTTTGTAAGATATCGATGGCATCAGTTGAACAGTCATGAATTCAACATTCTTTAATAAACGCTGCCCAGAAAAGTTATCACCATAATCAATTCCCGAACCACCTTGAGAAGCCAAAGCAAAGCCAGCGTGAAATTTGTCGTTGATAGGGGCAACAAAATAGAAGCTTCCTACCGGAGCCCAACCGCCAGCATCAATGTTACTGTCAAAACGCTCTGTTGGGTTTGTGTCTGAATAGTTGATGTCTGTGTAGAGGCCGGCCAGATTGACGGTGAATTCAGGGTTTTCTAGCTGAGACATAGCGGCAGGGTTAGTCCATGCGGTTAACGCACTTTCGCCTAACGCTGCCGATCCTGCGCCTGCGGTACTGGCGTTGAGAGAACCAAGTTCAGGAAGAAGGTGAGCCGCAGCCTGTACTGGGTTTGAAAGCATCGCGTTACTCGTCATCATCGCAATAGTGATGGCAAGGTAGTGTTTTTTCATGGGGAAGCCTATTAAGAAACTAATTACGCGGGATGTTAGTGTCTCAATTTGGGACTTTAAACGAGGGATTCTTATTTCATTCTATCGTTTTTACGATAGCATGGTGCTCATGGTCGCCTAACGAGTAATGATATATGAGCAACGACATCCCCAACTTCAATCTACTTGCCGTGTTTTCTGCGGTGATGGAGCAGGGCAGTTTAAGTAAAGCTGCGGATCAACTCAGTACCAATCAATCGACCATTAGTACCGCATTAGCCCGCCTAAAAAAAGAGATTGGCCAAGAGCTTTTTGTTCGCAAAGGAAGAGGTGTTGCGCCTACGTCTTATGCGCAAAGCTTGTATGAACAAATTAAAGCGCCGATCAATGAACTCAATGGCGTGTTTCAGTCGATGGCTAATTTTGATGAGCAATCCTCTGAGCGTAAGTTTGTTATTTCTGCACCTGAGCACTTACAGTGGGTACTGCTCAATAGTTTCGCGGCGCTTCCCAATCAAAACTTGTCGCTGGAAGTCTTTGATCAACCAGACAGTGATGAGCGCATTTACGAAGATCTTTTGACTCAAGAGTTCGATGCGATGATCGATATTGTGGTGCCCGAGCACCCAAGTATCGTCAGTGAAACACTTTATGAAGGCGAGTTTGTGATCGTGTGTCGTTCTGATCACCCGCGAATTCAAGGTGAAATCAGCGAAGCTCAGTTCTTAAGTGAAAAGCATGCCGTATTAGACAGAACACGACGCAAAGTTCGCAGTTTGAATCACTACACTTCTTTGGATCTGTCCCAGCGTAAAATCGTATTTCATGGGCGTTCACTGTTCAGTAATATCTTGCTGTGTAGCCAATCCGATTACATCACTGTGGTGCCTTTATCTATGGCCGTGCAGTTCCAAGAAAAATTAAGTTTACAGCTGTTCAAGCCACCCTTTGAATATCAGCCGATGTCTCACTACCTGATTTGGTTGAAGAAGCAGAACAGTGACCCCGCTCATAAATGGTTCAGAGAACAAGTCATCAGTACATCAGACTCAATGTCTAAGGCGCTTAAAGATAGGCGGTTGCGATTTTAATTGAGAGTCTAAATCTAAGGGGAGCATTGGCTTCCCTTTTTTGTGTCGTTTAGTTGGTACTAGCCAATATGTTAATAACAAAAAATTATTAAAATGAGAATATTTAATAATTTCACTGATTTGTGAGTGTTCAGTAATATACCTAGCAACAGAGAAGTAGGTGGCCTCAAGGTCAACCTAAACGAACAATACTTAGCTTCTGAGCGAGGCTGAGATTAAAGTATCAAGGGCGAAATATGAAATTCCTACACACAATGATCCGAGTTACTGATTTAGACAAGTCTATCGAGTTCTACACCAAGGTATTGGGAATGAAGGAACTTGAACGCCACGAAAACAAAGACTACCGCTACACATTGGTTTTTGTTGGCTACGAGCAAGGCGGCACGACTATCGAGCTAACGTACAACTGGGATACTAACGAGTACGAGATGGGCAGTGCGTTTGGTCATCTGGCATTGGGTGTAGAAGATATTTACGCAGCATGTGACAAGATCAAATCGCTAGGTGGCAACGTCACTCGCGAAGCAGGTCCAGTGAAAGGCGGTTCAACTCATATCGCTTTCATTACTGACCCAGACGGCTACCAAATCGAACTGATTCAACTAGGTTAATCGAGGATATAACAATGACAAACGCACTATTTCAACCAATTCAACTTGGTAATATCGAGCTTAAAAACCGTATTGTTATGCCACCGATGACGCGTTCTCGCGCAACACAACCTGGTAATTCAGCAAACGACATGATGGCGGCTTACTACGCTCAACGCGCTTCTGCAGGTTTGATTGTTGCGGAAGGCACACAAATTTCACCTATGGGTCAAGGCTATGCTTGGACTCCAGGTATCTATTCTGACGAGCAGATCGCTGGTTGGAAAAAAGTGACTGATGCCGTACATGAAAAAGAGGGCGTTATCTTCGCTCAACTTTGGCATGTAGGCCGTGTAACACACCCAGATAACATCGGTGGTGAACAACCAATTTCGTCTTCTGCACTTAAAGCAGAAAACGTAAAAGTATTCATCGATAACGGCACTGATGAACCGGGTTTTGTTGATGTGGTTGAACCTCGTGAGATGACGAAAGAAGACATCAAAGAGGTGATTGAACAGTATCGCCAAGCGGCTTTGAATGCGGTTGAAGCAGGCTTTGATGGTATCGAACTTCACGCAGCGAATGGTTACTTAATCAACCAATTCATCGATTCTGAAGCAAACAACCGCACTGACGAATACGGTGGTTCAATTGAAAACCGTTTACGCTTCCTTGGTGAAGTGGTTGAAGCTATGGTTGAAGCGATTGGTGCTGACCGTGTTGGTGTACGCCTTGCTCCGTTCACATCGTTGAATGGTACGGTTGACGCTACGCCAGTAGAGACTTACACAGCAGCGGCAGCGCTACTTAACCTTTACAAAATTGTTTACCTGCACATTGCAGAGGTTGATTGGGACGATGCACCTGAAACGCCAAAAGCATTTAAAGCGGCAGTTCGTGAAGCTTATGATGGTGTCCTTATTTATGCGGGTAAATACGATAGCGAGCGTGGCGAAAAAGCCGTTGCTGAAGGCGTAACTGACATGGTTGGCTTTGGTCGTCCATTCGTTGCGAACCCAGATTTACCAGCTCGTATTCAAAATGGTTACCCACTTGCGGCGCACGATCCAAACACATTGTTCGGTGGTGCTGAAAAAGGTTTAACGGATTACCCTGAATACGCAGGCTAAAAACAGCTGCCTGAAGCAGAGTATTGAGATAGTATCTTGATCCTGTTGAATGTTTATAAAAAGCAACCTTGCAGAGTCGGGTTGCTTTTTTTGTTATTGGACTAAGTAAAATGATGAACGTGAAAGCGATGCGCGGAGAGCTTTACCTTCTATTTGCCACCCTGCTAGCTGGGGTGGGATGGATTGCATCTAAGCTGGTGGTATTAGAAATGCCTGGGCCAGTGTTCATTGGTGTGCGATTCCTCGTCGCGAGTCTTATTCTTCTGCCATTTTGTATTCACCATATTCGTAAGCTTTCGCTTAAGCAGATTCTGTCTCTTTGCGGCGTGGGTTTGTTGTTGTCTGCCTCATTGCAGGTATGGGTGTTTGCGGTTTCAGTGACGGAAAGCTTGTCGGAAGGGGCATTCATCATGAGCTTAGCTATGATCATTGCACCGTTTGTGTCTTGGGTTTTGTTTCGAGTTAAGCCTAATCGTGCGTTTTGGATGTCTTTCCCTATCGCGATTATCGGCATGCTTCTGCTGACTCTGGGCAACGGCTGGCATGTTGAGCAAAGTCAGATTTACTTCTTACTGGCATCGATGTTGTTGTCCGTTCACTTTGTGATGAACAAGCGTGTGATTACCAATATCAAGCCTATCGCATCAATCTGTGTGCAACTGTTTGTGGTGGGTGTGAGTGGTTTAGCCTTTGCTTCTATGACTGCTCAGCCGGAGTTCGAAATCACCAAAACCTTAGTCTTCTGGTTTATTGTGTCTGCGGTGATCGCAACGTCTATTCGTTACTTGTTGCAAACGGTCGGTCAGCACTCCGTGAACATGGAAGTGGCGGCATTGATCATGATTCTTGAGCCAGTGTGGACGCTGCTGCTAAGTGTGAGTGTGCTTGGTGAAAGTGTAGAGATGCAGAAGCTGCTCGGTGGGGCGGTGATCATTGCTTCACTGTTTTGCTATATCAAATGGTCGAGACGAAAATAAAACACTCGGCGCAAGGCCGAGTGTGGGTTGTTTTTCAATACATGCTCAGAGTGTAATGAGCTTGGTAAGCAGAGAACGCGGTAAGATCAGATTGCCGCAACCACTTTCTGGAGTAGCTTGAGCATTTGTTGCTGTTCTTCAGCATCTAACTCGTTCATCAACTCTTTGTTTAAACGAACTGGGATAGGAACGAGTTGTTCTTCAAGTGCTTTGCCTTTTTCCGTTAAGTAAATTCGGAAAGAACGGCGACTGTTTGGATCGGCTCTGCGTTCGACCAGTTCAAGCTTTTCTAACTTGTCTAATGTGCGTGTCGTTGTTGAATTCTCGACTTTGGATTTCGCAGCAATATCACGCTGAGTCACACCTTCTTCTTCCCAAAGACACATCATGGTTGGCCATAGAGCAATGCTTAAGCCATGTTCTTTCAATTCCGTGTCGAAATCTTTGGTCGACTTATTGGCGATCACATTGATCATCCAACCAAAGCTTTTTTGTCTATCAAACTCTTCTGGCATCTTTCGCTACCTAATTTTACTGTGATATTACAACTATTGTCATCGTAACTAATACCGATGCAATTAGCACCAACAACGCTTTCCTATTTGATGAAAAAGCCAATTGACTGCTATTTCTGAAATAATCCGTTGACGCTGAATGGTTTTGTTTGCCTGTGATCATGGCAAGAACCATCGGTTTTGAACGCAGTTTGTAGATGATAATAGCCACCAAGTGTAGTACGACAAAGACCACTAACATGCGAGCGGCAAAGCCATGTACTGTGCATAACACATCGAATATTGCATCAGTAATCACGAGTTCCGAGCCTGGAATCGCATCAAAGAAACCAGCAATAACAAGCCCTGTCATACATTGGATAAACAGAGTCGTGATCATTCCTATCACCATCCACGCACCCAACGGATTATGTCCCGGTTTTGGGAGAGCCTTTCCACGCAAGTAATTCCAAGCCGATTTCGGGGAGCTAATGAATTGAGAAAAACGACTGGTATCACTGCCGACGATTCCCCAAGCCAAGCGCCATAAAATTAGACTGAACAGTGCGAGGCCCAAGTAAACATGGGGGCCTTGTCCGTTAAATCCTGATGCTGCAAGACCTATAAAGAGTGCGGCTTGAAGCCAGTGATAAAGTCGAGTTGGTAGATCCCAGATTTTCATAATGCTTTTCCTGTTCGTAATCTTTTTGATGGGAATAATTTACACAACATTAGTTGCGTGCGCAACTATTGTTGTGTAAATTAAATGCATCTCTTCGATTGCGGTTGAATTATCAAGTCGTAATTCACTAAGAAACCACTCAGTCAATTAATCACTAGGAATGACACTATGAAAAAATTCACCATCGCTTTAATCATCGCACTACCAACGATTGCTCTACCTATGATCTCTGCAGCCGCAGCGGATGTTGTAAATAATCGTCAACAAGCTTTTAGCTCTATTGAAGAGGTCAGTAAACAAGTCGATTCAGAATTGAATAACAGTGACGTGGATTGGCTGAAGGTAGGCGAGTTAAGTGAAATGTTGGTGGAACATGGTGATGTCTTGAACGCGAGTTTTTCTGAAGCTGACACAGGAGGTAAGGCCAAGAAGGAGATTTGGAGCAAGCCTGAGAAATTTAACCAACTGATGTTACAGATGAACCAAGGCTTTGCAGATCTGTATCAGGCGAGTGTTGAACAAGACTTGTCGAGTGCAGAGCAAGGGTTAAATTCTGCGAATAAGACGTGCAAAGGGTGTCACCGTACTTATCGTTCTCGTTGGTAGTTTTTGAAAGGCCTTTAAAAACAAAAGCCTGTGCGGATCGTGACAGGCTTGATGTGATAGTCGTTGGTGAGAGCTAAATATTTTCGCCCAAGCTAAAATACGCCAACACTTCATCTTCGCTGTTGTAGGTGAAGTCCATGCGAACATTGATGCGCTCTTGACGCATTAGGCGATAACGCAAACCAAATCCAACCATTGATAAAAGGTCACCATCATCAAAGCTATGGTATGGGTCTTTCGGGTTGAGCCTCTCACCAAATACTTTGCCGACACCGGTTAACCCGACCACAGACACGTTGTTTAGGAAATTGATCGATGAGCCAGAAATTGAGTAGCGATATTCCATTTCTAGATTGGTCATATGCGAGGCTATATGATCCCCGGCAACAAAGCCTCGTTGAACGTTTCGCCCTTGTCGCCCGTAAGTGCTGTACGCACTGCTTGGGGCATTTTCAGCATCTAATAGGTAGCGAGTCACCCATCGGCTGGCAATAATGTGGTTATCGTTATGGGTCAAACTGTAGAAAAAACGGTAGTCTAAAAACAGTGAAGAGTAGGTCGCATCTTCATCATTGCCTAACCAAGTCCCGTGGTTCTCATACGTGAGTTCGAACAAAAAGCCATGGTACGGATAATAGTAATGCTCTCGCTCATCCCACAAGAATGAAAGTTTAGCCCCAGTATCGGCTTCATATTCTTCGCTAAACCCTGTTAGTTTCAACAACAGTTTGTCACGGGGTGTGTCGGCTAAATAGCGAGCCGTGGAAAAGTCTAACCCCATACCTAGATAGATATTGTCATACACTTTGAAGTAGAAATCGCCATCGAAGGCGTACTCTTGATGGTTGGTATCAACAAGGTCGACCAAGGTTATGTTGGTGCTAGAGAACCCCATTTCACCGCTAAATCTTATTGAGTCACCTTTCAGCAACAGCTCCGCATTACCTTTGATGTAATAGCTGTCGTTCTGTGTGTAAGTCAGTGTCGCTGATAATGTGGAAGCGTTCTTGGTTTCGCCATCAGCGTAGAAGTTATAGATGGGCACCACAGAGATCCCGGTATCTACACTCGGGTCATAAAAGGGGATCGCGATAACACGAAATTGGTTATCAAGTTCTGGTTCTTTTGATTCTCGTGTATCAACTTCGAATGCGGAACTAGAGAAACTGGCAACAGAAGAGAAGAGGGCTGTTGTCAAAAAAGAGTGTCGAGTCATGTAGAGAGTTACGTCCAATGTAAGGTTGACCGCAGAGCAATGGGATCTTGCGGATCAGGAGCATAACACGTCATTTATACTGATTAATAGTAAGGGAATGGTTAACCCTATAAATATACCATACAGAAATGAGTACAGTTGATAACATCGACAATAAGAAAATGGTGAGAAAAATTCTCACCATTTCGTTACGTTTTCGTCGTGAATTACTCGTTGATGGTGACTTTAGTAATCACAATATCTTCGCAAGGTACATCTTCGTGTCCCCAACGAATAGTTGTTGGTGCTTCCGCAATTTTGTTTACCACATCCATACCCGCTGAAACCTTGCCAAATACCGCGTAACCCCAGCCAGCATTGGTTGTTGAGGTGTGATCTAGGAAGTCGTTGTCATCAAGGTTAATGAAGAACTGCGCCGTTGCAGAATGTGGTGCATCAGTACGAGCCATTGCTACAGAACCAATCACATTCTTCAATCCACGGTTTGCTTCGTTGACGATTGGGGCACGAGTTGGTTTTTCTGTCATGTCGATAGTGTGACCACCACCTTGAATCATGAAACCTTCAATAACACGGTGAAATGTCGTGCCTTCGTAGAAACCGTCTTGGCAGTATTTAAGGAAGTTTTTCGACGTTACTGGCGCTTTTTCAAGGTTCAGTTCAATCTCGATATCGCCAAAGTTGGTGGTGAAAGTAATCATAGGGCTACCTAAAGTTGAAGTTTTACTGAGTCGTAATGACGAAAGTGGGTTGCAGTATAGGGAAAATAACAGCGGATACCAGTGATGGTTTTATTGTGGTTGAATTCTCGTCAACCACCAAAATCACGCCTGATATTGTTTCAGGAACATCTCGACACTTGAAGTAATGATCACTTGTTTGTGCGCAGCATCCGGTGACGGCACATGACCAATGATTTGCGGCCAAAACGCAAAAGACTTAAGCAGACCAATGAACTGCGTGGAGGCGAATTGTGGGTCAAGATCGATTAAACGACCGTCTGCCAATGCGGCTTTAATCCAGGTTGTAAGTCCACTTTCTGCTTGGGAATATTTTTCCATCGCTTGATGCGCCAGTTCGGCGTTATGGAAATACTCAGAGAACAACACGCGTGACAGGTCGATGAAGCCTTCAGACTCAAGTAACTCAAGTTCTTGATTGGCTATCGACGAAAGCTGTTCTTCAAGTGGCAGTTCTGCTTGATAAGGGAATTGCGTCGCGGCCAGAGTTTTGCTCCAAATGCTGTCTAGAATCTCATCTAATAGCAGCTCTTTGCTGGCAAAGTGATTGTATACGGTGCGCTTTGATACTTCTGCGCGACTCGATATTTTATCCATGCTGGTGGCCTTGTAGCCATGCTCAGTAAACTCTGCGATAGCAGCGGCAACGATCGATTCACGTTTTCTTTGGCTCAGCGTTTTTTTTACAGTCATCGGGATACTACTCAATATGTCGCGGTTAGCATTGCATACGCTAATTTTACACCAGTAAGTTTACTTTTAGAACACCAATCCGCGTATTGGTAATTAGGTCGATAGCTACTGAATCGCTTTGCAATGCACTGTGGGTATCATAGAATCGAAAGTGTATTCGAATTTTATTGATATCAACGGAAGAGAATAAACAATCAATGAGTAGTATTTTAGAGTGTATTCGTACAGTTGGACGAGGAGAAAGAGGGCGCAAGCCTTTATCGTTCGAACAAGCCTACCGCATCATGGATGAGTATTTAAGCGGAGAAGTCGGTGACGACCAAATGGCTATGCTACTGATGCTGATTCGTGTGCAGAATGAAACCAATGAAGAGATCGCTGGCTTTGTAAAAGCGTTTCAATCTCGAGTGCCAGATTTAGGCGCTGATATTGATTGGCCGTGTTATGCAGGTAAGCGTAACGATAACGCCAGTGGCAAGCCTTGGAACTTGTTGGCAGCAAAAATCTTAGCTGACAATGGCTATAAAGTGTTAATGCATGGCTATATGGATAAGCCGAGCGGTAGGACGCACGTTGAAAGCCATTTGCAAGATGTCGGTGTGCAAAGTGCTGAGACCCCTGAACATGCTAAGTCGATTCTTGAACAAGACGGCATTGCTTATTTACCGCTAGCTAACTTTGCGCCCGAAGCACAAACCATGATTGGTTGGAAACACCGTTACGGTTTGAGAACACCAATTAACACGGTAGTTCGAGCATTGAACCCTGGTGGTGGCCGTTTAGGTCTGCGTGGCAGTTTCCATCCTGGCTTCCCACAACTTCATGCGGAAGTTGAGCATGTTATTGGAAATAAATCCCACTCGGTGATTTCATTCAAAGGGGTGAACGGTGAGTCGGAATATAATCCTAAAGTTAGCCAAACGGTATGGATGAGCTCTCCTGACAAAGTCGAATCGTTCTACTGGGAAGAGATGATGAACCTAGAGTTACCACTTCCTAGTCAATGTGTACTTGGCACATCGACTGAAGAGATGTCGCTAATGGCGAATACCGTTGTCGACAGCATGACAGCTATTCTGTTTGCAGAAACGCACGATAAAACTGAGGCATACCAGAAAGCGGTGCGCCTGTGGCATGAGTATTGTGCGCGTTAGATGGTGGTTTGTAATCAATGAGAGAAGGTCAGCGAGCGCTGGCCTTTTTTATACTTGATTTCTAGCAAGGGCTTTTCGTGAACGCCCAAACAATAGCGCTACTTCACTCGCATCAAGCGATGCATTTTGTCTTCGAACTGAATCTCGATAACCTGTGAGATTTTCATCTTATCAACACGATCAAGCATTCTCGCTTGGTAATCACGTTTTTTCATCCACTCTAGCGGTTCTTTAAATCCATCTTCATTAATCACAAACGATTGATCGGTAATAGAGTCTTCAAAGATATGAACCACCCAAATGCGTGATTGGAAATCCAATAACTCACTAAAGTAGTTTTTTAACTTAGATAAGGAATTAGTTAGATACGTTTTAGGTGAGGTTTGAGAAGACATAGTAAACCGTATTGGGACAATGAAAATCGGCAAGGGCGCCGTCTGATCATTATAGCCTTTACCCGTTAGGCTTGTCAGGTCGAATTCGGCAGCCATTCACGGCTATTACGCTTGCTAATGCTACTATGGCTGCCAGTTCGTGATTAACCAAATCAGTGTCGGATTCACTATTTTACGAATAGGCCGAAGTCGATCTCTTGTTCTCTTTGATATTTCACCAGCTTCACTTTTAGGTCGTGTTTTGCTGCTAAATCAATGGCTAAGCATGACATGCGTTTTATCTCATCAACGCAGCTTGATATGAGCGGTTTTTCTTGATTATCGATAGTGGCGATGAGTGTGTTTTCTGTACCGTCGTTACCTGCGTATACATACGCGTACATGTTGTTGTCGTGTTGCATAAACTTCCTAAATCGGGATTTCTAATTATTAGTGCGGTGAAGATTACAGGGTTTATTTACGTAGGCTAGTTCGGCTAAGTAAGGTTAAGCAAGGGAAAGTAAGGCTTTGTAAGGGCTCTTTTTTTTCTTTTTTCTGGCGTTCGAAAACGTGCTCAACCCTTTGTTTGTCTCACTTTTTTGCCTTGTTAGGTTTTGCCTATCAATAAAATTGTTGAAATCCATTTAGTAAAATCAAGATTTTAGACAACAATTAACTTAACAAGATAGAAAAATATATGACGCAAAGTATTTAGGGAGAACGCAATGCATTCTATTAAAGTGAAAGATTACATGACGCAGCAGGTTGTGACATTTACTCCTGATATGCCGTTAAGTCTAGCGTTAGACAAAGTGATGCGTAGCCACCATATGGGTGGACCCGTAATCGATGATAAAGAACAAGTGATTGGCTTCCTTTCTGAGCAGGATTTACTCGAGAAACTTGTGAAGGTCAGTTACTTCTGCCAAGACACACACCTTGTGGGTGACTGCATGTACCAAGAAGTGCTGTCGGTGTCACCTGACTTATCCATTATTGAATTGGCGGACATGATGCAGGTTGGAAAACCTAAAGCATACCCTGTGATCGATAATCGAAAACTGGTGGGTATTATCACCAGAACCGATGTTTTGAGAGCAATTGGCAAGAACTTGGAAGAATGCTTCAAACATCAGGTATAGTAGCGTGTTAAGAAGGATTATTTTTCTCAATACCCTCAATTGAAAAAAGGCGCACTAGCGCCTTTTTTCTGTATAGCGCTTTTCTTGGTCGATCCTCTCTTTGTGGATCCCTAGTCTGTTGAACTGTTGAACAGCTGGTTGGGCTTTAGCTCTTGGGTATTCCAACTTTTGGAGGTTTCATGTCAAATCAAACGGCAAAGTTTGTTGAAGGTTCAACGATGCGCCACATATTGGTGATGTCGGGGGCTGGCTCTGTCGGTTTGATGGCGTTATTTGTGGTCGACTTACTCGACATGCTGTTTATCAGTATGCTCGGACAGGTCGAATTGGCTGCTGCGGTAGGCTTTGCAGGTACGCTGACTTTTTTCTCTACCTCTGTTTCGATTGGTACTTCCATTGCCATGGGCGCATTAGTGTCCAAAGCCATCGGCTCAAAGAATCAAGAACACGCTCGAAACCTAAGCACCAGTATCATGCTGACTGCGTTTGTTATCAGTTCCACCGTAACTGCAATCATGTTCGCTTATATTCCAGAGCTGCTAGCCGCGATAGGCGCTAAAGGGATTGCGGCCGAGCGTGCTCAAGCTTACTTACAGATTTTGCTACCAAGTGGTCCATTTTTGGCGTTAGCGATGGCGGCGGGTGCGGGCTTAAGAGCGGCAGGCGATGCTAAGCGTTCGATGTGGGCGACTTTGTCGGGCGGCATTGTTAACGCGATTCTCGATCCTCTGTTTATTTTTGGTTTTGGTTGGAACATTGAAGGTGCAGCTATCGCTTCGGTTGTTGCTCGCTTCTCAGTACTATTCTTTTCGCTTTATCCTCTTATTCGCAGCCATCAGCTGGTGGCTCCGCCTTCTTTTGTGCAATGGCGTCTTAATATTCGACCAATATTGGCGATTGCGCTGCCTGCGATTATCACCAATACCGCAACGCCTATCGGGAATGCGATTGTGACAACGGGTATCGCACAATATGGTGAGGACTTTGTCGCGGGCTTTGCCGTGATAGGTCGTCTGACGCCAGTTTGTTTTGCGGTTATCTTTGCCTTGTCTGGCGCTGTGGGGCCAATTATTGGTCAGAACTTTGGTGCCGAACGCATGGACCGAGTGAAGGAAACACTCAATAACTCATTGCTGGTGACGACACTCTATACCATTGCTGTTTGTATTCTGTTGTACTTCGTTCAAGGTTATGTCATTCAAGGCTTTAGTCTACAAGGTGATGCAGCAATCATTGTGGCAGCTTTCTGTACCTATGTGGCGTTGACCTTCACCTTTAACGGCGCGCTATTTGTTGCCAACACCTCTTTTAATAACCTAGGTAAACCGCTTTACTCGACAGCATTGAATTTGGGCAAAGCGACGTTAGGTACTCTGCCGTTCGTCTATCTAGGTTCGCAATGGTATGGCGCTTTGGGTGTTCTCTATGGTCAAGCTTTGGGTAATGTTCTATTCGGGATTTTAGGTATCTTGGTGCTTCGACATCATATCGCTGAACTGATGCAAGGATCTCAAGTTGATCCAGTGGAAGATGATGTGTCGATTGTCAGCTTGAACACTCAGCCATTCTGTTCACACGATGCGGTGCTTATTGATGATGTATCCGCTAACCGTGAAGAGTGTGCGGAGCTTAAATCTCAGTAAGCCATCGGCGCTGGCATAATATTTTTGTTTTCTTGAAAACTTCTTCTTGACCTTGGAGTAGCCTCCAAGGTTTATACTTTTGATGAACTTAAGGTTCTGTTGCTCGTAAGTTTGCAACAACCTCAAGGCTTTTGAGTATTAAGGAGATACATTATGTGCGCAAAACATGCAGCGTGCCGCTCAGCAAAAGTGGACGTTCAACCTCAAGCGGCAGGAGTAAGTTGCTCTAGCCCTAAAATTTCAAGCATCACAGCAGCAAGTACTTCATCTGGTTGTTGTAGCTCTTCTGCTGCTTCGTCATCGTCTGGAGATGATTGTTGTAGTTCGTCGGACAGTGGAGAAGAAGACAGTCAGTCCTCAACCTTATCTCTCGACGCCCAATTTTCGAAAAGTTGGCTGGTTGCCGGAATGGACTGCCCAGCTTGTGCAAGAAAAATAGAAAACGCGATCAGCAATATTGACGGTGTTATTCATGCGAAGGTTCTCTTTGCTACCGAAAAGCTGGTTGTGAAATTCGATAATCAAAGCCTTGCCGACACCATTGAACAGGTCTCTATCAAAACGGGTTTCCCTCTTACGGAAGTCGGTTCAAAGAAAGAAAAACAACAACCTGAGACTTTTTGGCAAGCTCATATCCAACCTAATTTACAGATTATCGCGATTGCAGCGGCAATGCTGATTGCTGCGCTTCTGAAAAGTACCTCTCCTCAATTAAGCGAAGGCTTGTTTACGGTAACTTGTCTGCTTGGTTTATATCCGGTGGCGAAGAAAGCGGTTCAGCTGGCACGTTCAGGTACACCGTTTGCTATTGAAACCTTAATGAGTGTTGCCGCGCTGGGTGCTTTGTACCTTGGCGAAACTGCGGAAGCAGCGATGGTTCTATTGTTGTTCTTGATTGGTGAGCGCTTAGAAGCATTTGCTTCATCAAGAGCAAGAAGTGGCGTTCAAGCGCTAATGGCATTGGTACCAGAAAACGCAACCAAGATCATCAACGGCGAGCGTGTAGAAGTAGCCGTCAGTGAACTGGTTCCAGGTGATGTGATTGAAGTGGCTGCGGGCTCTCGTTTACCTGCTGACGGTCAATTGATTACAGACGCGGCAAGCTTTGATGAAAGTGCGTTAACCGGTGAATCTGTTCCTGTTGAACACATCGAAGGCAATAGCATCATGGCTGGCGCTGTGGTGGTCGATAAAGTGGTTCGTATCACCATCACTTCAAAACAGGGTGAGAACGCGATCGATCGCATTCTTCATCTGATTGAAGAAGCAGAGTCTCGTAAAGCACCACTAGAGCGATTCCTCGATAAGTTCAGCCGTTGGTACACACCGTTAATGATGGTAGTGGCTCTGTTGGTGATCATCACACCACCATTGTTGTTTGCGCAGCCATGGGAAACATGGGTATACCGTGGCCTAGCGCTGTTATTGATTGCTTGTCCGTGTGCCTTGGTGATCTCGACTCCTGCAGCGATTACCTCTGGCTTAGCAGCAGCAGCGAAACGTGGCGCGCTCATTAAAGGCGGCGCAGCGCTAGAGCAGCTTGGTAAAATCCAAACCATCGCCTTCGATAAGACAGGCACACTGACCGAAGGTAAGCCTCAGGTTACGGATATTCAACCTCTAGCGGGTTGGCAACAAGATGCGATGTTGCGTGTGGTTGGGGCAATTGAAGTTGGCTCTACTCATCCGTTGGCGCAGTCACTTGTCGCTAAAGTAAAAGATCTGAATATTGAGATTCCTGAATCACACAACAAGAAAGCGTTGATTGGTAGTGGTGTTGAAGGTGATGTTGATGGTGTTAAGTATCAGGTTTTGTCACCGTCTAAAGTAACGTTCGATCTTGGTCTCGATGTGGTTTCTCAGGTAGAAGCATTAGAAGGCGAGGGCAAGACGGTTGTGGTTGCTCTCGAGGTTAAAGATCAAGAAGAGTTAACAGAGCAAACTACGACTGTGATTGGTCTGATTGCTTGGCAAGATACGTTACGCAGTGACGCTAAGCTTGCGATTGAACGACTTAATGACTTAGGTATTCAATCTATCATGCTGACTGGCGATAACCCGCGCAGTGCAGCAGCGATCAGTAGCAAGATTGGTATGCAGTACAAGGCAAGCCTATTGCCAAGTGACAAGGTATCTTACGTTGAGGAGTTATCTCAACAGTCGCACGTGGCGATGGTCGGTGATGGCATCAACGATGCGCCAGCAATGAAAACGGCGAATGTCGGCATCGCAATGGGTGGTGGCACGGATGTCGCTTTGGAAACGGCTGATTCAGCACTGACTCACAACCGTTTAACTGAGCTGCCAGCGATGATTGAACTGTCGCAAGCGACCATGAACAACATCCGTCAAAACGTAGCCCTTGCGCTTGGTTTGAAGGGCGTATTCTTGGTGACAAGCTTGTTAGGTATTACCGGTCTGTGGGTTGCAGTTTTAGCGGATAGTGGTGCAACTGCATTGGTGACATTGAACGCATTGCGTCTGCTTCGATTTAAATCTAAAGCGGACTAAATCTAGCTCACCGACATAGAGTATTCTTAATATAAAAAGCGCCTTTAGCGGTAATACGTTAAAGGCGCTTTTTGTCTCATTAGTATGCAACACAGGCGTGCTGATTGCTTATTTTTGTGATGCCAATCGGTTTTTTGTGAAACTTGAATTCTTGTTGCGATCATTCATGTGACGTGTGTCACTTCATTTTGTAATGAGCTTGGTTAGAGTGTGTTCGTACCCCACGAATTTACTATGAGCTTAAATAAGGGTAAAAAGCCCAATAAGCCAAAAGGAGCGAACTATGTCTCAAGCTGTTTTCCACTTAGGTGTTACTGAAGCAGATCTTAACGGTGCTACTCTTGCGATCATCCCTGGTGATCCTGCTCGTGTGCAAAAAATTGCAGAAGAGATGGAGAACCCAGTATTCCTTGCTAGTCACCGTGAATACACGCTTTACCGCGCAGAGCTAGACGGCAAACCAGTTGTTGTATGTTCTACAGGTATCGGTGGCCCATCTACTTCTATCGCTGTAGAAGAGCTAGCTCAACTGGGTGTTCGCACTTTCCTACGTGTTGGTACGACTGGTGCTATCCAACCTCACGTAAACGTGGGTGACATGATTGTTTCTACAGGTTCTGTTCGTCTAGACGGCGCTAGCCTGCACTTTGCTCCAATGGAGTTCCCAGCAGTTGCTGACTTCGAAGTGGCAACAGCAATGAAAGCGGCAGTTGAAGAATCAGGCGCAGCAGTTCACATGGGCGTAACGGCTTCAAGTGATACGTTCTACCCAGGTCAAGAGCGTTACGACACGTTCTCTGGTCGCGTTGTTAAGCGTTTCCAAGGTTCTATGCAAGAATGGCAAGACATGGGCGTTCTGAACTTCGAGATGGAATCTGCAACACTACTAACAATGTGTGCAAGTTCTGGTCTGAAAGCAGGTTGTGTTGCTGGTGTAATTATCAACCGTACTCAAAAAGAGACGCCTGATCACGACACTCTAAAAGTAACGGAGGCACGTTCAATCAAAGTGGTTGTAGAAGCTGCTCGTAAAATGCTTTAAGTCTTAAAGTGCTCTGAGTTTTAGAGAGCATTAAGTCTTCAAGTGACATTAAATTTTGAAAATGGCCGCATCGAATGATGCGGCCATTTTTTATGTGGCAGATAAAGTAGACAAGAAAAGTATCAGATACAAAAAAGGCGAGTGACTTAATGGTCATTCGCCTTTTTAATAATCTGCTTAAGAGCATTGAGCTCTCATGAGTTTATTTGCTTTTAGTACTCTAGATCTTCACTGCCACCCGCAGCTGTAAACCATGCCGTTAGGTGTGTTTTAAGATCTTTCAATTCGTCAGGGCCAATCAGTGCAAGGCCAAGATCTTCTGCTCGTGTGATGTCGTTATGGCGAAGCGGGCGGAAGCTGACCAACATTGCACGCGCTTGTAGGCCACCTAGTAGGTCTCTCAGCGATTCCAGTTTGTACAAGGTGTCATCACCATCGTCACGCATGCCCTTGGTCTTACATTCAATGATGTGCAGTTTATTGTTCACCACAGACGCAACATCAAGCTCGTTTCGCACTTCACGCTCACCAAGTTGACGGTATACCTGAACATTCAACGAACGGTCTTGGATAGTCGGCATGTCATCTTGGATTTGTTTCACTGTGCTGTGAACCAGAGTTTCTAACCATTCACCGTTTGAGAAGCGGCGCGCGTCTTCGTTGGCAAAGGTCAAAATACCGTTGTCGTAAGTCGCAATCTTAGCTTCAACCAAATCGCTCAGAAGCATGTTCAGTTCACGGTAGCCTTGTTGCTTTTCAGATAGTCCAACATCAAGTTTCTGTTCTTTACGACAGGTCGTTGCTAGGTAGTTCAATGTCGCAAGGCCAGGGCCTAATTCGAGTGCGTTACTTGCCCAACGTTCACCCAGTTCATAAAGTTTCTGATCAAGTTGCGGAGACAGCTGAACATCGCTGAATTCACCGCGAGCACCGAACACAGTCAGGTAGTCGTCGATAGTGATGCGGTCTTGAACCTGTGCATCTTCTTTGCCATTCGGGTACAACCAGCAAAGTTTGTCACTGTTTGGTTCAACCACGAAGATTGGCCAGTGGTAAGTACGGAATACTTCGTAAACAGAAAGTAGGCGGTGACGGAGGCCACAACTTGCGTTGAGCTTCACTTCTTGACCGCGTGCTTTGAGGTCTTCGGCAAGGGTTTGGATAGATTCTTTAATGACGGACGTATTTACGATGGTCGGAATTTCGAAAAACTCACTCGTAATGTCGCGCTTCTGCAAAACGCTGTCTAAACGTTTGTACATACTGACTTGATTTTTGTCGCCGATAAACACGATGTGAGTGCTGACCGTTCGGTTATCAAGTAAAGGGGTGAGCAAGCGAATGGGGTCTTGATCGATAATGCCAACATGAACAGCCATATAAATTCCTTAATAGCGGCTCGCTCATAAAGGTGAAAGAAAAAACGGGAAGCAGCAAGCCTTAATAATCATATAATGACAAAGCTCATAAAAAACAAGGGCAACCCTTGATAAAAGTTGCCCTAGCTCAATTAGTTACCACTATTGGGTAAAAAGTCTCAAGAATCTCACTAAATATCTATCGATTCTTCATTTATCTATAGTTTGAATTGATGTACTAAATCACCTTGCTGATTTGCCAGAATTGTTAGGTTTTGGCTGGCTTCTGCAATCGATGACATCGCTTGGTAACTCTTATCTGCAATGTGGTTGATGTCTTCGATGTTACGTGCGATATCACCAGACGTTTCACTCTGCTCAGCGGCGGCTTGAGAGATATGTGTACTCATGTGGCTAATTTCTAGAATCAATGCTTGGATTTCTTCCATCGCACTGTTTGCACTTGATGCTTGTTGAACCGACATGTCCATATCGCTCATACAGCTTTCAATCACGTTGCTTGCTGTTTTCGAGCTTGATTGTAGGTTGCTGATCATGGTCTCGATTTCAGACGTCGATTGCGTTGTCTTCTGAGCAAGCACTCGAACTTCATCGGCAACGACCGCAAAGCCACGACCTTGCTCACCCGCACGCGCTGCTTCGATGGCTGCGTTGAGTGCGAGTAGGTTAGTTTGCTCTGCGATGCCACGAATCACATCTAGGATTGAACCAATCTGGCTACTCATTTGTTGCAGTTCACCCACCGCACCGACAGATTCGTTTAAACGAACCTCAAGTTGGTTGATAGTGCTGATGTTGGTGTTCATGATCTGACGACCAGATTCAGAAGCTGATTCTACTTGTTGAACCATGGTTAATGAGCTTTGCGCGCTGTTCGCCACTTCTTGCACAGAATGAGACATCTCTGTCATTGCTGTTGCAACGGTCGCGGTTTGTTCACGTTGGCTATTCAGTTGAGCCTGCGTTTCAGAAGATGTTTTCTGGTTAACGCTTGCCGTTTTAGTTAAGTCATCTGAAGCATCATTCAGCTTCACAAGGATGTTGTGTAGGTTGTCAGCCAAGGTGTTGATGTGACGGCTCACTCGGCTGAATTCGTTGTCGTAACGAATGTCGATACGCTGAGTCATATCGCCTTCGGTTAGACCTTCTAACGTACCTAGGATGCGAGTTAATGGCTCTCGTACGCTATGTGCAATGTGGTAACCAATTGCAGCTGCGAACACGGTTACAACAATGCCAATGGCAATCGCGTTGAATAGGCCTTTGTCGTAGATGCTGCTTGCGTCAGCGAGTGATGAGTTGAGTTGCTCTTCAGCAGTCACGTTGAACGAGTCCAAAACAGCCATTGCTTGGTCAACTTCTACGGCTAGGTTGGCGATGTTCACGTACAGCGCTTGCTTGGCTTGCAGGTAGTTGTTGTGTTTGTCTAGTACGCCACCTTTCTGACCAACGTCTTTGGTGAACTTCTGAACCGACTCATCGAAGACATTTTTAAGTGCTGGTAGTTGTGTTGATAGACCGCGATAAGCGTAGTTAAGATGAGTAACGGCCTTCTTGTTTTGGTTAACGGCTTTCTGAACGAAGGCAACGTCAGAGCTAGCAAGTGCATCAGAGGTAATAACTTCTGCGTCTTGCAGTTTGATGAAGTAGCTCTTTGCCATCACTTTTACAGAGATGCTTTTTTGATCGGCAACGTACTCTTTCATGCCAACGGTTAATTCTGAATGTAAGCGTTGGAAGTCACGAGAGGCTTTTTGTACTTGTTCTTGTGCTTCGAACATTGCAACGTAGTTATTCATCGCTTCGTCAGCTTCGGCGAAGTAGCGTTCTTCCATTGCTCTTAATTGCGCGATGCGTTCAATAAGTGAAGCATTGTTTTGGCTTGCCGCTTCTAAACTACCGAGAACTTCTGAAAACGAGTTTTGTGATGCAGCAAATTCTGTACGCATTGCAGACATGCGTTCAGCGTTTTGTGTGGTTAAGAAATCTTTGAATGACTTATCAGCAGAAAGCAATTGAACACTTGTTTGATTTGAAAGCGCGACAAGTGGTAATGAGGTTTCTGAGACACTCTCAAAATTGCTGTGTATCTGATTCATGCTGTTCATCATGATAGTTATCGTGACTGCGAACATGATGATGATCAGTGCGAAACCAGCGTACATACGCTTGATCACAGATCCCTTCATGGCTTTCTCCCTAAATAAAAATGCAGACCTAATGTCAGGTCAAAGTAAAACTAACAAAATTATCAGCATTCTATTGAGCTCGTCTTACGCATTTTATGACGCACACGTCAAAAATAGCGCTCAGTTATAACCAACATGCCATTCTTGAGAGCTAAGGCTCGTTTTCTTTGATTTGAACGGTGTTTTTTATTATGCTTTAAAGCAGATTTATTGTGGTTTGATGCGGCATAGCGCATACTCAAAGCATTAAAAAATAAATGTTTTATCGGAGAGAAACATGGCTGAAGAAACCATTTTTACTAAGATCATCAACAAAGAAATCCCAGCAGATCTACTATACCAAGACGATTTAGTAACCGCATTTCGCGATATTAACCCTCGTGCGCCAAGCCATATCCTAATCATCCCAAACAAGCTGATTCCGACGACCAACGATGTTGAAGTCGAAGATGAAGCGATGATGGGGCGCATGTTTACTGTTGCTCGCAAGTTAGCAAAAGAAGAAGGCATCGCAGAAGATGGCTATCGTCTTATCGTGAACTGTAACTCTCATGGTGGCCAAGAGGTTTATCATATTCACATGCACTTGGTTGGTGGCCGTCCACTTGGTCCGCTATTAATGAGCTAATAAAAAGCTAACGAGTTAATGAAAGCTAATGCGCTAGTTTAAACGCGCTCATTAGTGGGTTAACACAAGTAGTTAGTTGGAAAATTTGTAGTTTGTATGCCAACTTTAAGTTCTATCTGTTGTCTGAATGTCGGCATCGCCTAGGCAGAGGCTAAATCAGTAGGGTTTCAACTGGCTTGAGATCCTTTTTACAACACGTTTCGTTTTGATAATGAGACCACGAAAGGTCAACAGACCCTAATAAAGTTGGCATTTTAAACATGCACGGAGACGATAAGTGAAGCAACAGTTTAGATTCGCTTCCATTGCCCTGTTATCGGCGTTGACCGTAGGTTGTGCGAGTATGTCTGCAGGAAGCCTGTTCAGTCATTACAGCGCACAAAACAAAGCGATCTACCAAGCCGTTAAATCTGGAGATTATTCAGAGGCTCAGCAAGAGCTACCAGATTACGCGGCAGGCGACATCCTTGATAACTTTGAAAGAGGCAGAATTAATCTGCTGGATCAAAAATACCCTGAGAGTAAGGCTTCGTTTGAAGTGGCTGATCAGGCGGTGACTGAGCAGCAACGAAAAGCCGTGATCTCAATCTCAGACAGTGCGACCAGTGTGGGTGCGTTGGCTGTGAATGACAATATTACCGAGTATGTTCCAGCCGATTATGAGTTGGGCTTTCTTCATCTGTACCTCGGTTTAAATTACCTCAAGAAAAACGATTTAGAAGGTGCGGTGATCGAAATGCGTCGCGCCAACCAAGTTCAAGAACAAGCGAAGAAACAACGCGAGGCTGAGTTAGAAAAAGCAGCCAGCGATGCGAAGAAGCAAGGCTTGTCTGCCAATGTAGGTAGCATCCTTGCCAATTACCCTGATGCGGGTAAAAAGCTGCAGTCAGTACAGAATGCGTATCTGATGTTCTTGTCTGGTCTGCTTTATGAAGCTTCAAATGATTTAAACAGCGCCTACGTTGACTATCGTCGTGCTTTGGCTGTGATGCCAGATAACCAAGAAATCATCGATAGAACCATGGCAACAGCCGCTCGTTTAGGTATGCGACAAGATTTAGCGACATTAGAAAAACGCTATAAGCAATCTTCTAAACTTAGTGCAGGTGAAGGGCGAGTGATTGTTCTTCAAGAGCAGAGCGCTGTACAAGCTATGGACAGTTGGCGACTGGATTTACCTGTTTATGACAGTCGCGATCAGGGGGCAATATACTCTCTTGCGCTGCCATATTACCCAAGCCAAAACGTAGAGCGTTTTTCTGCCTTGCGAATCAGCGGTCAACCGTTACAAGAACACTTGATCACTGACGTAAACGCGATGGCGCAGAACGATTTATCGGAACGTATGACGAGCATTGTTATTCGCCAAGCGCTACGTGTCGTCGCGAAAGATCGCATTCGTAAAGAAGCAACCAAAGGTGATGATGTCGGTAATATTCTGTTCAACGTGTGGAACACACTGACAGAGCAACCAGACACTCGTAGTTGGCAATCATTACCTGCAGAGATTAACAGCAGCACGTTTGTAGCAAACAGTGGTCAATATACGTTGGAAGCGGGCGCTAAAACGTACGACTTTGATATTCGAGAAGGGCAGACCACCTTGGTGTGGATTTCTCGACAAGGAAACAACGCAACAATGTGGCATAAACAGCTAGGGAGGCTGTAATGAAAAAGTGGTTAGTGAGCTTAGCAGCGGTTATGACTCTGGCTGGTTGTGCTGATAATACAGCTGGCGTAAGGGTCGATAGTCTGACTCAGAACGTTTTCTTTGGTGACAAGGTATTGGGCAGCCGTTTACAGGTTGAAGATATTCGCACCGATCTGGTCGACGGTCATACGCGAGGAATCGTTCGTTTAAACAGTAACTATAAAGGCGATCAACATATCCTTTATCGTTTTTACTGGTACGACGATGCCGGGCTTGAGGTCAACCTTAAACAAGGTCCTTGGAAGCAAGCGATTGTTCGTGGTTTTGAAAGTATTTCGTTGTCGGAAGTGTCGGTAAACCCGAAAGCGACTCAGTTCAGAGTCCAGTTCCGAGAGCAGTAAGTTAGATTAAACGGGTCTCATGATTCGTAAATACAAGAATTTAAGAGTGTGGGTAACCCCGCTCAGTGATAAGTTGAGGAAACAAAATGAAAAAGAGTGTCATTGCGCTACTAGGTTTAGCGGTTATTTTAGGCGGTTGTTCAAACAAGGTAAGCTACGGTGATGCACAAGCAGTAGAAACCACAACAATCGATTTCGGTTCAACTGACCTTCAAACGATTGCGGGTGAAATGGTCGATAGCATGATGGCGTCTGGTTCTGTGTCTTACATTACTCGTGAACAGCGTCCAATCGTGTTTGTAGAGCGAATCAAGAACAAAACAAGTGAGCACATCGATACTGAGTCAATCACTGACACTATCAGTACTAAGATGCTGAACTCTGGTAAGTTCCGTTTCGTTGATATGGACCGTGTAGAGTCTGTTCGTGACCAATTGAACTTCCAAAACAACGATGAGCTTGTAAACCAAAGTTCAGCGATTCAATTCGGTAAAATGGTTGGTGCTCAGTACATGCTGTACGGCAACCTATCAAGCATCGTTAAGAAAGCGGGTAGCGATGAAGACGTATACTACAAAATGACGATGCGTCTAATGGATCTTGAGTCTGGCTTGATTGAATGGGCTGACGAGACTGAAATCCGTAAGCAACAATCTAAGAGTCTACTAGGCCTTTAATTTCGCTTACTTGCCAACTATACGCGGCCAGTTTTGACAGCGTATAGCTTGGTCACACGCCAATGCAGTGCATGATGCGCTGTTTATGAAGAGACACTGGCTTTTGGTCAGTGTCTTTTTTGTAGGGAATGAAGACGTTTATAGGGCAGTTAAGACGTTTATAGGGAGTAAATATGGCAATTTTTTCTTGGTCTGAGGCTAAGCTTCTTGATACCAGTTTGAGTTCGCTTGACGGTTACTTTTCTGAGCCTCCAGTTAGAGCTCAGACATTAACAGGCGGTTTGACCAATCGATGTTGGAAGCTGGTTGATGCCGAGGGTACTGCGTATGTTTGGCGGCCAACCACACCTATCACCAAAGCGTTCTTCATCTCTCGTCATGAAGAGTACCAAGTGCTGTCTGCCATTGAGCGACTCGCTATCGGGCCAAGCCCAATGGTAGTGAATGAGCAAGGTTTGTTGGTTGAATGGATTGCGGGTGAGACACTTTACGAAGATCTAGAACTCGATGACCTGTTGAAAACGCTGATCTCTGTTCATCTGGTTAATACTGCGCGATTACCACTGCAACCATTCAGTTTCACGGCGCGAGTTGACCATTATTGGTTGCAGCTTGATGCGATTCATAAGGCCGAAGCCTGCACTAAGATTTATCAAGAGTGGCGCGTGGCTCCGAGTATTACCAATGTTGACCTGTCTTTGTGCCATTTTGACTTAGGTGGTTATAACCTAGTGAGAAACAGTGACGGCATTAAGATTATTGATTGGGAATACGCTGCGCTCGCAGACCCTAGGCTCGATTTAACATTAACCATTGCGGTTGCTGGCGTGCCAGTCACAAAAGCGGTTGAGAAGTATTGTCAGCTGCGAGGTATCCATGATGTTCAGCCTTGGCTTGACGGTGTAGAAGCATGGTTACCAAGAAGCCAGATGATGGCGATGCTATGGTATTTACTTGCTCATCAGCTTTGGGGTGATGAAAGTTATCTGCGTGAAGCAGAAGCTCTTAGTCACACTTTATGTAGCTAGGATCACGTTTAGGAAGTGAAAAATATAATTTCTCAGCTGTTACCTTTAAAACCTTGTTTTTCGTGTTAGATTGATCAAAACGTACCAATATTCAACGGGGGAGGTACAATGATTATCTATCTACATGGCTTCGACTCAACAAGCCCGGGCAATCACGAAAAAATACTGCAGTTGCAATTCATTGATGATGACGTTCGTTTCATCAACTACAGTACTTTGCATCCAAAACACGACATGCAGCATCTGTTAAAAGAAGTGCATAAAGTGATAGAGCAATCCGATGATCCGCATCCCATTATTTGTGGTGTAGGTTTAGGTGGTTTTTGGTCTGAGCGTATTGGTTTCTTATGTGGGATTAAGCAGGTGGTGTTCAACCCAAATCTGCACCCTGAGAACAACATGGTAGGTCGAATTGACCGCCCAGAAGAGTACGAAGACATCGCAACTAAATGTGTTGCTCAGTACCGTATGAAAAACAAAGGACGCTGTTTAGTGGTACTTTCTCGTGAAGATGAAATTCACGACAATACCAAAACCGCTGCTGCGCTAGAAGATTACTACGATGTAATCTGGGACGAGAAAGAGAGTCATAAATTCAAAAAGATCTCTCAACATCTTCAAGCAATGAAAGCGTTCAAAAACGCTTAATCAATCCAGAAGTTTATTAAAAGCAGTGCTCATTTGGGTGCTGCTTTTTCACATCTGAATCTTAGAGGTTGGTATTGATAAAGTAGTTGTATATGTTTTATCGGTCTGTTTGCGCATTTATAGATCAGTTTGCGCAAACGTTAGCTAATTAGTCGCGAATCCTCATTGAGGGTAAGGATTTTTTTGTTGCGGTCATCTTTTTGCTATATATAATGTTCCCAAGCAAAATATTTTGACAAATATCAAAAAAAATTGAGAGCGAGTGAAAAAACTTGCCCATAATTTGTGTTCTGCCTCTCAGGTAGTCACCTTTTTTATCCACGTGAGCAAAGCAACAACCATTATTTGTTGTTTGTAACCCCTCTAACTACTCGGTGAGCTGTCGTTATTCTTTTTCGCGGTAATCCAATTTGTAACAGCCTTCGCATTCAAGGCCGAGTAGATACATAGAATTTATCGGTTGGAGTAATCGAGCCGAACCCCATTTATTCATTTTGTAGAGGATTGTCATTGTGACAAAAATTATCGTAGTAGGCGGCGGTGCTGGTGGTTTAGAGCTAGCAACTAAGCTAGGCCGCACTTTAGGTCGTAAGAAACGTGCCCAGATTACTCTGGTAGACCGTAAAGCAAGCCACCTATGGAAACCATTACTTCATGAAGTAGCAACTGGTTCACTGGATGAAGGTGTTGATGCACTAAGCTACCGTGCACACGCAAAAAACCATTACTTCGATTTCCAAATGGGCAGCCTGAACGACATCGATCGTGAGCGTAAAGTGATTGCACTAAGCGAGCTGACTGATGAGCACGGTGAACTGCTGATGCCAAGCCGTGAACTTGAATACGATATTCTTGTGATGGCGCTAGGCTCAACGTCAAACGACTTCAACACTCCAGGCGTTCGTGACAACTGTATTTTTCTTGATAGTCCAGAGCAAGCACACCGTTTCCGTACAGAAATGAACAACCAGTTCTTAAAGCTTCACGCTAAGAACGGTCAAGGCACGGTAGACATCGCGATTGTTGGTGCGGGGGCAACAGGTGTAGAGCTTTCTGCAGAGCTACACAACGCAGTTAAAGAGCTTCGTACTTACGGCTTCGGCGACCTAGATTCAAGCAAGCTGAACGTAAACCTAGTTGAAGCGGGTGAGCGTATTCTTCCAGCTCTACCTCCTCGTATTTCAAGTGCAGCACACTCTGAGCTAACCAAGCTTGGTGTGAACGTTCGTACGAATACGATGGTGACTCAGGCGGATTCTGACGGCCTAACAACCAAAGATGGCGACAAGATCCCAGCTCAAATCATGGTATGGGCAGCAGGTATCAAAGCACCAGATTTCATGAAAGATATCGGTGGTCTTGAAACCAACCGTATCAACCAGTTGGTTGTGAAGAACACTCTGCAAACAACACTGGATGACAACATCTTTGCAATCGGTGACTTGGCGCAATGCACACAAGCAGACGGTTCATTCGTTCCGCCACGTGCACAAGCGGCTCACCAAATGGCAAGCTGTGCATTCAGCAATATCATTGCTAAGTTGAACGGTCGTGACCTGAAAGATTACATCTACAAAGATAAAGGCTCGCTAGTTTCACTAAGCCGTTTCTCTACGGTAGGTAGCTTGATGGGTAACCTGACGAAGGGTTCGATGATGGTTGAAGGTCGTATTGCTCGTGTGGTTTACATCTCTTTGTACCGCATGCACCAGATGGCGCTTCACGGCTTAATCAAAACATCACTGATGATGTTGGTTGGTCGTATTAACCGTGTACTTCGTCCAAACCTAAAGCTTCACTAATCAGGTAAGCCTTTAAGGTCATTACGCTGATAATAAAAAAGAGCTCTTCGGAGCTCTTTTTTGATCGTGTCGCTTACGTGCTATCGCAGGTGTTGAACTCATTTATGCTGTTAAGACGTTGGAGGTAGCACAGAATAAACCACGCCATCTTTGGGCTTGCCGTTAAACAGAAATCGATTCTTGGCAATGGTTTCTCGTTCAGCGCCACACTTCTCTATCAACTTTTGGCTGGGTAGGTTCTCGGTATCGCAGACAATCTCCAAACGCGTTAACTTGAGTTGCGCGAAACAAAATTCAAATAGGGCGAGCATCGCTTCTTTGGCGATCCCTCTCCTTTGAAAGTCATCACCCACCCAATAACCCAAACTCGCCATATTAAAGGTGTGGTAAAGCTCATTAATGGCAACCATACCGACTAACTTATCGCTTTTTCGTTCAAAGATACCAAAGCCAAACGCATCGGCTTTCACCCAGTTTAAGCGAGTCGCCAGAATAAACTTCTCGGCCTCGACGATAGAAAACTCGCAATGACACCAGTCGACCCATGGCAACAAGCTAGGGGAGGACTTAACCAGCTGAGAAAATTCTTGAGCATCTGAGGCCTCAATGATTTTAAGGCTAAGATTTTGTGTGTTGATCTGAAATTCAGGGCTCATAGAACGTACCAAGTAACGTGTAAGTACTGAGCAAAGAGAGTCAGTACAGAATAAAGATAGATAGCACTTAATAAAACGCCCTCTCTAGGAGGGCGGATTGAATTATTTATATAATTATAGCCGAATCGGCAAGTAACTTACTGCGCTACACGTCTAACTTGAATCACCATTCCAAGAAGTGGGTGGTCAAGGTAGTGAGTTTCTGTACTGCGCATACGACGTTTTTGGTCCATGCGGTAGCTCTTAAGGAACTCTTGGACTTCAACCGTCGGAGAAATCTCAGTTAGGTTGCCCACTTGAACGTTGCTTTCTGCGCCACTTACTGGCGAATCTAGCTCAATTTGTTGCTCTTGTAGAGTCACTTCACGAACGCTTGGCGCTTTTAAATCTAATGTCGTTTCAGCGTATAGGTAGTGCTGAACATAGATTTGCAGCTTACCGTCTAATTCGTAGAGTGGCTTATCAATGCTCTCTTCTTGGAACCCATCGCCACTGCCTGCAGTGATTGCGCCTTTTTCAGAGCCATCAGCATTAAATTGTTTAGAGAAATCTTTACCTGCTTGAATATGGAAAACAGGTGCAGAGCTCTTACCTTGGTCGCCTTGACGCCAAGCGGTATGCATCAGAACTTCAAAGCCAGCGTGTTTACGTAGCTTGTCTTTTTGAGGCGTTAACTGGTATTCCGAGTAAGGCAGCATCTGTACGCCTTTTTTTGCTCGGTATTGGGTATCTTGAAATGAACCAACACGCTCAAGTGAAATCTTAGGCTGTGTATTTGGCCAAGATTCGTTCACCTTCTCTGCATCAACAGCGCGCTTAAAAATGATCACTTCTATATCAAATTGCCTCTGTGCCAAACTTGGCAGTGAGACGAACAATAGTAGCAGTGGGATCAGTCTTTTCATTTTTACTCCGTCTTCCAGCCGAACTACCGGCTGGATAATTTATATGTGCAAGTGGATTGGGTCTTATGCTGAAGGCAGCAAGTTTTGTCTGAATTCGCCCAATAAATCACTAACAAATTGAATTCGTTTCCGTCTGTCGACCAATGGTATCGTAAACTTGAACTTTGTTGGTCCTTCCATTGAAAACTTTTGCGGTTGAGATTGCAACAGTTTAACAAGGTAGGCCGGGTTTATGTCAGCATCCGGGTAGAATTCTAAGAATCCACCCTTATCGTGAGCTTCAATTTTCTTCGCTTTGATAGACGCTGCGGCTAATTTTAGCTCTGAAACTGATAATAAGTTCTTGGTTGCATCAGGTAGAAGGCCGAAGCGATCAATCAGCTCGACTTTCAACTCTGCCAATTCATCGGTGTCACTCACACTCGCTATACGTTTGTACGTTGATAAGCGCGTGTTGATGTCTGGGATGTAGTCATCTGGCAATAGTGCTGGCAGACGCATCTCAATTTCCGTTTGTTCACGCAGTAGGTCATCAAGTGATGGCTCTCGACCTTCTTTCAATGCTTCAACCGCTTGTTCAAGCATCTCCATGTACAAGGTGAAACCAACCGACTGGATTTGACCACTCTGTTCATCACCCAACAACTCACCTGCACCACGAATCTCTAAATCGTGAGTTGCTAAGGTAAAGCCCGCGCCCAAGTCTTCGAGTGAAGCTATCGCATCCAATCGCTTGATCGCATCTTTGGTCATTGCTTTAGGGTGTGGAGTTAACAAGTAAGCATAAGCTTGGTGGTGCGAACGACCGACACGACCACGTAATTGGTGCAATTGTGCTAAACCAAGGTTATCGGCTCTGTCCATCAAGATGGTATTTGCCGTTGGTACGTCGATACCGGTTTCGATGATGGTTGTACACACCAACAAGTTAAAGCGTTGGTGGTAGAAGTCATTCATGATGCGTTCCAGTTCGCGTTCACGCATCTGGCCATGAGCCACAGTAACACGCGCTTCTGGAATCAACTTCTGTAGTGACTCAGCTGTTTTCTCAATCGTGTCGACTTGGTTGTGCAGGAAGTAAACCTGACCACCACGCATGATTTCACGCAGCACCGCTTCTCTGACGATGGCATCATCACTTTCGCGAACGAAGGTTTTAATTGCCAAGCGTCGTGCGGGTGGTGTAGCGATGATAGACAAATCACGCATACCGCTCATTGCCATGTTCAGCGTTCGCGGAATAGGCGTTGCAGTAAGTGTAAGGATGTCGACATCCGCACGCATCGCTTTCACTTTCTCTTTCTGACGCACACCAAATCTGTGTTCTTCATCGACAACCAGCAGGCCGAGATCTTTAAACTTAATATCACTCGAAAGTAGCTTGTGAGTACCTACCAATATGTCGACCTTACCGTCGGCGACATCTTGCATTATCAACTTCTGCTCTTTTGCTGATTTGAATCGAGATAGAACTTCGACACGAATCGGCAAGTTGGCAAAACGGTCGCGGAAGTTTTCGAAGTGTTGTTGAGCAAGTAGGGTGGTTGGAACTAATACCGCGACTTGTTTGCTGTTGTCGGTACAAACGAATGCTGCGCGCATCGCGACTTCGGTTTTACCAAAGCCAACATCACCACACACCAAACGATCCATGGCTTTTGCTTGGCACATATCAGACATAACAGCATTGATGGCCATCGCTTGGTCATCGGTCTCTTCAAACGGGAAGCCAGATTTGAAAGTCGCGTATTGGCCACGGTCGAGTACAAATTTGTAGCCAGGTTTTAGCTCTCGCTTGGCGTAAACATCAAGTAGCTCTGCTGCAACGTCACGGACTTTCTCTGCGGCGCGTTTACGAGCTTTTTGCCACGCTTCGCCACCGAGTTTATGTAGAGGTGCTGAATCTTCAGCGCCCCCAGAGTAACGTCCGATTAAGTTTAGAGAGGCAACTGGTACGTAGAGCTTGGCATCGTTTTGATATTCAAGTGTTACGTATTCGGTTTTCATGCCGCCGGCTTCGAGTGTTTGCAAGCCGATGTAGCGACCAATACCGTGGTCAATGTGCACGACAGGTTGACCCGGTTTAAGTTCGGCTAAGTGACGAATTACAGTATCGCTATTAACGCTTTTTTTGTCTTTCTTACGGCGCTGAACAACGCGATCACCCAACAGGTCGCTTTCACAGATAAGGGCGATGTTTTGCTCTTCGTGGATAAAGCCATGTTCCGCTGACCCTAGGATCAGGCTGAACTTATCTTTACCTTTAATCGCCGCATCGAGGTTTTCAGCTTCGCTTGGACGAACTTTAATGCCTCGAAGTAATTCACTCAGAGCTTCACGACGACCTTCAGATTCAACTGAAAAGACCACTTTTCCTTCGAAGGCTTCAGTGAACTTTCTTAGGTTTGCGAGTGGTTCTTTATTCTGATGTTGAACACTGAGATCAGGAAGAGACACAACCGGAAGGTTGGTACGTCCGGCTTTTTCTTCAATTGAATCTAAGCTCAGATTGACTTGTGGCTTCTGTTTGAAGTGTGCGAACAGCTCGTCTTTCTTCAGCCATAGTTGTTCAGGCGTAAGCAGTGGTCGTAATGGGTCAACACCGCGCTGTTCGTATCGATGAGCAACGTCCGTTAGGAATGAGTCTACTGCAGTCTCGACATCACCTAGAATCAGGAGTTGCGCTTCATCGGCAACGTAATCAAACAAGGTTTCAGTGTGTTCAAAGAACAGCGGTTGCCAGTATTCGATACCAGCAGGCCACGTACCCTTAGAAACCTGCATATAAACCGATTCTGGTTCGCGGCGCGCATCAAACTGTTGGCGCCAACGAATACGGAAATCTTCAATCGCTGTTTCCGAGGTCGGGAATTCGTGAGCAGGCAGCAGGCGGATCTCAGAGATGTCTTCGATAGAACGCTGGTTTTCAGGATCGAAAGTACGAATAGTGTCGATTTCGTCATCGAAAAAATCGATTCGATACGGGTCTTTACTGCCCATTGGGAACAGATCGAGAATAGAACCACGGCTTGCGTATTCACCTGGGCCAAACACTTGATCAACGTAACGGTAGCCTGACTTTTCAAGCTGTAGGCGCAGTTTCTCAAGCGAGTATAGATCGCCCGTTTTCACCATTAAGGTGTGTTGTAGTAAAAAGTCTCGCGGTGACTGACGTTGCAATAACGTGCTGATCGGAACGATCGTTATGCCATCTTTTAGTGTTGGCAGTGCGTAAAGGCGTGCGATACGATCTGAGATGATCTCTTGGTGCGGCGAGAAGCTATCGTATGGCAGCGTTTCCCAATCAGGGAATAATGCGACTTCATGTGCCGTAAACTGTTCAATTTCAGATTGAAGCTTAAGCGCCACTTGTGGGTCGGGTACAGCCAAGACGGTATGGCTGTTGTGTTGCTCTGCGAGTTTGGCAATGGCAAGAGCGAGAGACGAACCGACTAGGTTACCGATGTGCTTTTTGTCACCGGCACCTTTAAGTTTAGGTAGTGTAAATATGGATTTTTTGGTCATGTTAATTTACTTGTTATCTCGGTCTAGAGAGCGTTGACGCAAGAGTTTCTGTTGTTGATGAAGTGCCGCTTTAATGAGCAGGTCTTGGTCGGTATCGCGAAGATGAGCGTATTTAAATTTGATTTCGAAACCTGAGTCTTTCGCTTCGCTAGCAAATACTTCTGCGTAGCAATAAATGGCTGCAGCTGGGTGCTCTAGAAAAAGTTTGGCTTTTACTAAGCGACCCGGTTCGATGTCTGCTTTTGAAAAGCAGGAAAATTGACTCGCACCAAATGAATAGGTGTGAGTGCGAAACTTCTCATCATCTTGCTGCGATAACATAAAGCTCAACAAGAGGTTTAATTTTGAGTTTTGTGCATCCAATAAACTGGTGACATTCTTCAAGTCGCTGTTTTTCAGTTCAGCACGCGCACTGTCAGCTAACAGATCCAATTGGCTAAATTCACTTGCCACCACAAATGGTGCTGGGATCTCAGATTCGAATTGAATTTGAGAAGGTAAAGTGAAGCCGCTGTCCATTGGTTCAATATTAGCGGTAAGGCTATGGTGAACGGTGAAAAACTCTTGTTCTGTCATGCGTTAGTTCCTTGAAGTGATCTATTGATTATCGCTATGTGGCCGCAGTAATCAAGGTCAGTTAATTGAAAGTCTCAAATAGTTGTTTGAAATTTGGCAATTTGACAAGGTTCTGTTTTTCAAGCCTAACTAATTGAGTTAATTCACTCTATATTTTCAATTAACCCCTACACAGTAACAGCAATACCCGTTACATTAACCCGCATCCCCTTTAGATGGTTCAAAGTATGTTTCATCCTATTTCGTTGTTTGTTGGCCTACGCTATTTGAAAGGCCGTTCAGGTGATCGCTTTAGCCGTTTTGTTTCTTATATGTCGACGGCAGGTATCACCATTGGTGTGCTGTCTTTGGTTACTGTTTTATCGGTAATGAATGGATTCGAAGCGCAGTTAAAAGACCGAATTCTTGGTGTTCTTCCTCAAGCGGTGGTTTATGAGCAAGGTGGCACCACCTCTCTTTCTGCCCAAGCGCCTAATTTTGCAGAGCAAATCTCGCTTAATGGTCACGTTGAACCGATTGTCCGCAGTGAGGCGGTGATTCAGAGTCCGGCTCAGTTATCTGCAGGGTTGTTAATCGGCATTGAACCTAATTCAGACGACCCTCTTCAGAACCACTTAATTGCAGGTCGATTGTCTTCACTTAAAGCGGGTCAGTATCAGCTATTTCTTGGTCACACCTTAGCGAGAAATTTGAAGGTATCTATGGGTGACAAAGTTCGCCTGATGGTGACCAGCGCGAGTCAATACACCCCATTAGGTCGTATTCCAAGCCAACGAAATTTCACCGTTGCCGGTATTTTCAACACAGGTTCTGATATCGACGCTCAACTGATGGTGACAGATATTAAAGATGCTGGGCGTTTGATGCGCTATAAATCAGACACCATTTCAGGATGGAGACTGTTTTTTGAAGACCCGTTTGAAGTTGCAGAGTTATCGACTCAGCCATTACCGGAAGGTTGGTTGTGGAGCGACTGGCGAGACCAACGTGGTGAGCTATTCCAAGCCGTTCGTATGGAAAAAAACATGATGGGCTTGATGCTTGGGCTTATCATCGGTGTTGCTGCTTTCAATATTATCTCTGCACTTATCATGGTAGTGATGGAGAAGCAGTCTGAAGTCGCGATTCTTAAGACCCAAGGCATGACCGATGCTCAAGTCATGGGGATCTTCATGGTTCAAGGCGCAAGTAGTGGCGTGATTGGCGCACTCTCTGGTGGTGTGTTAGGCGTTGCCCTAGCGATGAACCTCAATACTATTTTAGAGGCGATGGGCGTTGCTCTATTCTCATTTGGTGGCCAGCTACCAATTCTGATTAACCCAATTCAAATCGCTGTTGTTGTGGTTTTGGCTATTGCACTTAGCCTGATTGCCACTGTATTCCCTTCTTATCGTGCATCGTCTGTGAAACCTGCTGAGGCCCTTCGTTATGAGTAATTTTCTTCAATGTAATGATATCCGTAAAACGTACCGTGAAGGCTCGTTAGATACAGAGGTGCTCAAGGGAGTCAGCTTTGAAATCGAAAAGGGTGAGCTAGTAGCAATCATCGGTACCTCAGGCTCGGGCAAAAGTACCTTACTGCATATCTTAGGCGCATTAGACGATGCTTCTGCGGGCAGTGTGAGTTTTCTTGGTCAGGACTTAGCATCTTTGAGTTCGAATAAGCAGGCGAAGCTTCGCAACCAGCATCTTGGCTTTGTGTATCAGTTCCATCATCTTTTATCTGACTTTTCAGCTTTAGAAAACGTGGCGATGCCGTTATTGATTGGCGGCGAAAAGCCCGCTAAAGCAAAGCAAGAAGCACAACGTTTGTTGGACAAAGTTGGATTGAGTCACCGCGTGGACCACCGACCTTCAGAGCTTTCTGGTGGCGAGAGGCAACGTGTGGCGATTGCTCGTGCATTGGTGAATAAGCCTGCGCTAGTGTTGGCGGATGAACCAACCGGTAACCTTGACCATAACACAGCTCTTTCTATTTATGACTTAATGCGTGAACTGAACCGTGAATACGATACTGCCTTTTTGGTCGTGACTCACGACGGTGAACTTGCCGGTAAGATGGATCGCCAACTTCACATGCAAGATGGCTTACTGGTTAACGTAGAAAAAGAGGAGAGCTAAGTGTTTTCTTCTTTATCTCTATTGATAGGCGGCCGATTTAGCCGTGCGAAACAACGAGACAAGATGGTGTCGTTTATCTCTTTGTCCTCGACGATTGGTATCGCTGTTGGTGTCGCGGTGATCATTATTGGCTTATCTGCGATGAATGGCTTTGAGCGAGAGCTTCAATCACGAGTGCTTTCAGTGATTCCTCACGGTGAGTTTGAAGGCGTGAATGAACCTGTGACTCGTTGGGAGCACGTGATTGAGGAGTCGGTTAAGCACGATAAAGTCGTTGCTGCAGCGCCTTACGTAAAAATTACTGCACTTGCTGAAAAGGGCAAAGAACTCAAAGCAATTGAAGTTCGCGGTGTTGATCCGCAGCTAGAACAACAGGTATCAAGCCTATCGAGTTTTATCGATAAGCAAGCTTGGAGCGAGTTTAAGGCTGGGCAACAACAGATCATTTTGGGTTCTGGTGTAGCGAATGTGCTGGGTGCGAAAGTCGGTGATTATCTGACTTTGATGATTCCGACGGTAAACGGTTCTGTGAAGGTTCAGGCACCAAAACGTGTTCGAGTGAAAGTGGTTGGCTTGCTGACGCTTAATGGTCAGATAGATCACAGTTTGGCGCTAATCCCGATTGGTGATGCTCAGGTCTACGCAAACTTAGGTGAGGCGGTAACTGGGGTTTCTTTGAAAGTGACCGATGTGCTGAACGCGAACTCTATTGTGCGTGAAGTGGGCAATCAGCTTGATGTGTATGTGTATCTACGAAGCTGGCAGCAGAAGTTTGGCTTCTTGTATCGAGATATTCAACTCGTTCGTACCATCATGTATCTGGTGATGGTACTGGTTATTGGTGTGGCTTGTTTCAATATTGTCTCGACGCTAATGATGGCAGTAAAAGACAGAGCATCAGAGATCGCGATTTTAAGAACCATGGGTGCATCAGACGGCCTTGTGAAGCGCATCTTTGTTTGGCAGGGCGTGTTCTCAGGCGTTTTAGGCAGTTTAGTAGGGAGTGCAATAGGTGTGCTAGTCGCTCTTAATCTCACGACACTAATCAAAGGACTTGAAAAGCTGGTCGATCACCAGTTCTTGTCCGGTGATATCTATTTTGTCGACTTCTTGCCATCACAACTTGATATGACGGATGTTGTTGTGGTTTCCGGCACTGCGATTGTGCTGAGTTTACTGGCGACATGGTACCCAGCATCACGAGCTGCGAAGTTGAATCCAGCTTCAGTGCTGAGTTCTAAATAGCATTAGCTTAAATAACAAAGCAGTTCCGCGTCGATAAATACAAAAAAGGATCCCAATGGGATCCTTTTTTATTGAATTCAATTCGTGTTCTTTACGACTTTCGTTACATGCCAATCTTGCAGAGGTTAGTGGCTCATCTGATTTTAACTTGTGTGCGTTTTAAGTGAAGCACATACAAGGTTAGATTGAATAACAAGTGATGGCGTTCAGTGCCTTGCTTGTCGCTTTTTCCAACTTCTTACTACTGAGTAACGCCATAAACCGCGAATACCAAAGTAGCCAATCATTGCTGAAACCACGCCACAAATCAGACAACCCAATAAGAACGGAGGCCCTATAGTGCTCATTTGCGCCAATATGAAGTCCCAAGACAATTCGAAATGGAAGGCTTGAGGTGGCACATGCATAACAAACGCCCCGACTTTATAAGCAAAGTAGAAGAGAACAGGCATGGTAACCGGGTTACTGATCCAAACAAGTGCGACAGCTAAAGGCAGGTTAACGCCACATGCGACAGCAAGGCCTGCAGACATAATCATTTGACTTGGTAGAGGGACAAACGCCATGAATAACCCAACAGCAAACGCGCCAGCCGCAGAGCGACGATTAAGGCACCATAAGTTGGGGTTGTACAAAACATTGCCAAAAACTTTCAATGCTTTCTGACGCTTGATTAGATCATGGTCAGGCATAAATCGTTTGATAAACTTTCTTGGCATAGGAGGAAGCTACTCTCTTGTTTAACACTTGGTTCTTGATTTCATTTGCTGCGACAGTTGTGTCTGCCAGCTTCTGGCCTGTGATGCCACATTGGGTTTGGGCACCATTGATGCTGTTGTTAGTGCTAGCATCAACAAAGTATAGCGTTTTCCGGAGTGCAAGAGATCCAGTAACAGCATTGATACTAGTTATCTGCCTAGGGAATGCGATTGAAATACAAACGAGTCGCTTATTCCAATCAGGGCAGAATACTACCATAAATGCGTCGGTTGTTAGCCTTTTTAGTGAAAATAGCCACGGTTTTGAAAGCGTAATAGTAGCCAGATCAATTGGCGGCGAAAAATTAATCTTTCCCCAATTGATAAAATTGCGTTTGTTTACTCCTTTTAAGTTAACGCTTGGAGATGATGTCTATTTATCGGCCTCAATAAAGCCGGTATGGGGCAAACTCAATGAAGCCGGCTTTGACCTCGAAAAGTACTTGTTTAGTGCTGGCGTGGTTGCCAATGCAACTTACAGAGCAGAAACCAAATACCGAATTCACTCTAGCACTAACTTACGCTCCCGGTGGTTTGAAACCAGCCTTGAAAGGTTAAGTCTGCTGGCAAATCAAGATCTCATTATCGCTTTGAGTTTTGGATATCGCGACCTTATTCCCCCTCAGCGGTGGGAATTGCTTAAAAGCAGTGGCTTGATTCACTTGATGGCTATCTCGGGGCTGCATATTGGGATTGCCTTTGGTATTGGTTATCAGATTGGCAAGATATTCAGGCTACTTTCCCCTTCATTTCTTTGGTTACCTACAATACTCGGGCTCGGCTTGGCGTATTTCTACAGTTGGCTTGCTGGATTCACGCTGCCAACCTTGAGAGCTTTAGTAATGTGCTCCATCGCCAGTTATTTCTTGTGGCGAGGGCAGAATATCAGTTTGCTTCGGTATGTTGCTTTAAGTCTTTGCGTGGTTCTGCTGATTTGGCCGTTTTCAGCATTGTCGAGCAGCTTTTGGCTGTCCTTTGGTGCATTGGGCGCTGTTCTCTATATCGCGTTAAATACACAGCGCTCAGCTTCAACCTTTACATTTATCAACCGCGCACTCCAACTGATTAAGATTCAACTGATGCTGACATTCCTTATCGCGCCTTTTTCGATGTTGTTTTTCAAAGGAGTTAGTATAGTCTCTGTTTTCTACAACTTGTTCCTTTTGCCTTGGGTATCGATGGTGACGATCCCGCTATTATTTCTGGCAATGTTTCTAAGCTTAATATCGGAGTCAGTGTCTGGCGTGGTTGGTATAACAGCGCTAGACAATGATTTGGTCAGTCAGCTGTGGAAGTTAGTCGACTTATCGCTCGAGCCTCTCGTATTTAGTATTCCTTTCTCTGAGCGATTTTGGATCCAAGTTGATAATCAGACGATTGTATTATCAGTATTCCTTATCTTGTTTTTGAGCTTTGTCAGTCGGTATTTCAAGCGAACATTATCGATATTAGTAACTGCAGTGTTTGTCCTGTGGTGGGAGTTCAGCAAACCCCAACAAGACAAACTAACTATTGATATCTTGGATGTTGGGCATGGGTTGTCTTTGGTCTTGGAGAAGAACAATCAGATTGTTGTTTATGATCTTGGCAATGCGTGGCCAGGAGGTTCGGTTGTTGAGTCCTTGTTGATTCCTACTTTAAACCAGAGGGGGATTTATGAATTAGAAGGTGTGATTGTGAGTCATTTCGATTCTGACCATGCCGGTGGTTATCCGGCGTTACTTGAGAACTATACGCCAAAGTGGATACGAACCAGTCAGAACCTTATTCAAGAACGCCAATCTGCCACTCAAGCCCCGTCTAATATTCAAACATGTACTATTGGAGAGGTTTGGAACTGGCAAGATGTTGTTTTTGAGGTGTTGTGGCCGCCTAAGCAAGTAAAGAGGGCGTATAACCCACATTCGTGTGTGGTCAAGATCTCAGATCATAGTGCTGATTTCTCAATGTTGCTCACTGGTGATATTGAACTGGTAAGTGAGTGGTTACTTGCTCGTGAAGGAGAACAGCTAAGGAGTGATGTTATGTTGGTTCCGCATCATGGCAGCGATTCGTCATCGATTAAGTCGTTTATTGAGGCGGTGTCTCCTCAGTTGGTGATAGCTTCTCTTGCCAAAGGCAACCAGTGGGGAATGCCGAGTGAGTCTGTTATTGAACGTTATCAGGAAGCGGGGAGTACTTGGCTAGATACTGGAGAAAGCGGACAAATAACCATCACTCTTAGCAAAGAAGGTTGGCAATATCATGCGATTAGAGAACAACAAGGCGGGCAGTGGTATAGGCAGATGCTCCGTAAGGGAGTAGAATAGATAGATTATTGTGAGAAAATTAAGCGATTCTATGTCAACACAAACAGATGAAACTACCTGGGTCACATTTAAAAGACTTTGGACTTATATTCGATTATATAAGGCCGGCCTAGGTGTTGCGGTAATTGCGCTTATTATAAATGCCGTTTCTGATACCTATATGATTTCCTTACTAAAGCCGTTACTTGATGAAGGCTTTGGTAATGCTGAATCTGACTTTTTACGTACACTTCCACTTATTATCTTTGCCATGATGTTCGTTCGTGGCGTCAGTGGCTTTGTTTCAACCTATTGCTTGAGTTGGGTCTCTGGCAATGTGGTGATGGAAATTCGTCGTAAGATTTTCAGCCATTTCATGCACATGCCTGTTTCTTTCTTCGATAAAGAACAGACAGGCGCATTGCTATCTCGAATTACTTACGATTCAGAGCAAGTGTCTGCAGCAACCAGTAAAGCGTTAGTCAGTATTGTCCGTGAAGGTGCAAGTATTATCGGCTTGTTGACGCTGATGTTCTGGAATAGCTGGCAGTTGTCTTTGGTGTTATTTGCTGTCGCGCCTGTTGTTGCTTGGGCGATCAGTATCGTATCGAAGCGATTCAGAAAGATCTCTAAGAACATGCAAACCAGCATGGGTCACGTTGCTTCTTCAGCTGAACAAATGCTGAAAGGGCATAAAGTGGTTCTAACTTACGGTGGTCAAGATCTAGAAAAACACCGCTTTGATAAAGTTAGTAACCAAATGCGCCAACAAAGCATGAAGCTAATCACTGCTCAAGCGGCTGCTAACCCAATTATTCAAATGATCGCATCAGTTGCGATTGTTGTTGTTCTATTCCTTGCTAGTGTCGATTCTATTAAAGCCGAGCTTACTCCTGGTACGTTTACCGTTGTCTTCTCTGCAATGTTTGGTCTATTACGTCCGCTAAAGGCGTTAACTAACGTAACGTCTGAATTCCAACGTGGTATGGCTGCGAGTACGACTCTATTTGGTTTGATGGATCTAGATACCGAGCAAAACAAAGGAACGTTGAAACCTGAAACTGTAACGGGTGAAGTTGCAGTAAAAGATGTCACGTTTACTTATGACGGTGCAGAGAAACCAGCACTTGATAAGGTCAGCTTTAATATACCGAAAGGTAAAACGGTTGCGCTTGTTGGGCGGTCGGGTTCGGGTAAGAGTACCATTGCCAACCTATTTACTCGTTTTTATGACGTAGACTCTGGTTCAATTGAGCTTGATGGCCACGACATTCGTGATTACGAATTGAGAAACCTGCGTGAGCACTTTGCTCTCGTTTCTCAAAATGTACATCTGTTTAACGATACGGTGGCTAACAACATCGCTTACGCAGCAGAAGAACAGTATTCACGTGAGCAGATCGAACACGCGGCTAAGCTTGCTCATGCAAGTGAGTTTATCGATGGCATGGAAAATGGCATTGATACTGTTGTGGGCGAGAATGGCGCGAGTCTTTCTGGTGGTCAAAGACAGCGTATCGCGATTGCTCGAGCGCTATTGAGAGATGCTCCGGTTTTGATTCTTGATGAGGCAACGTCTGCACTGGATACAGAGTCAGAGAGAGCTATTCAATCCGCACTAGAAGAGCTGCAGAAAGACAAAACAGTATTAGTTATCGCACACCGACTCTCTACCATCGAGCAAGCCGATGAGATTCTAGTGGTTGATGATGGTCATATTGTAGAAAGGGGCGCACATGCTGAGCTAATAGCACATGATGGTGCCTATGCACAATTACACCGAATTCAGTTCAGCGGATAAGATTAGGTCTTGTTGTGATCGAAAAGATTTGGTTTAACAGTCACCCGTTGAAATATCTTCTCTGGCCGCTATTGTGGCCACTAAGTCTGCTGTTTAAAATGATCAGTAGTCAGCGTCGTGACGCTTATCTATCGGGGAAGAAAGAGACCTACCGCCCGCCTTTACCTGTGATTGTTGTGGGCAATATTACTGCTGGTGGAAATGGTAAAACACCGGTTGTGATTTGGTTAGTTGAGATGCTTCAGGCTCACGGCTTTAAACCCGGAGTCGTATCTCGTGGCTACGGTGCAAAAGCACCAAGCTATCCGTTGGTGTTGGATGAAAATACCCCAGCTGAGCATTCGGGTGATGAACCTCGCTTGATTCGTAAGCGAACTGGTGCGCCAGTCGCAGTCGACCCTGTGCGAACTAACGCAGTGAAAGCATTGCTGAGCAAAGGCGTTGATGTGATCATCACTGACGATGGCCTTCAGCATTACGCGCTTGAACGCGATATTGAATTTGCAGTTATCGACGGCGCAAGACGCTTTGGTAGCGAGAGCTTGATTCCTTTAGGTCCATTACGAGAGCCGGTTTCACGTTTAGAAGAGGTCGACTTTTTGGTAAACAATGGCGGTAAAGCGCACGGTCGAGAGTTCTCGATGTCTTTGCTTCCAAGCCAAGCAGTTAACCTAAAGACTGGTCAGAAAAGGTCTGTGCCAGAATTACACAAGCTGGTGGCTTTTGCTGGTATTGGCCACCCACCGCGCTTTTTTAAAACATTGGAAGATCTTGATGGTGATGTGGTTTTCACACAGGGCTTCGCCGACCATCAAGATTTTGATAAAGATGAACTTCATGCCTTAGCTAATAAAGGTATGAATCTGATTATGACAGAAAAAGACGCTGTAAAATGCGAAGAATATGCGCAAGATAACTGGTGGTATCTTCCAGTTTCTGCGCAGTTTGATGAAGATTCGCAACAGCAAATTTTAAAAAGAATAAAAGAGGTTATGGAATACTATGGATCACCGTCTACTTGAGATCGTTGCTTGCCCTGTATGTAAAGGTAAACTAACTTTTGACAAGGATAAGCAAGAGCTTGTTTGTAAAATTGATCGCCTTGCTTACCCAATTAAAGAGGGTATTCCTGTTCTTTTAGAACCTGAAGCTCGCACCGTTTCTATGGATGAGGGTAAGTAATGTCTTATACGGTTGTTATACCTGCAAGATACCAATCGAGCCGTTTACCAGGGAAGCCACTTGCTGACATTGGTGGAAAGCCGATGATTCAATGGGTATACGAACAGTCAATGAAAGCGGGTGCCGATAACGTTATTATCGCTACCGACGACGCTCGAGTTGAAAAAGCGGCTAAAGCATTTGGCGCGACCGTTTGTATGACATCACCGAATCACGAATCGGGCACTGAACGCCTAGCTGAAGTGATTGAAGTTATGAAGATTCCTGATGATCATATTATCGTGAATGTTCAAGGTGATGAGCCACTTATCCCACCTTCGATCATTAATCAGGTTGCCAATAATCTTGCGAACAGTACAGCTCCGATGGCAACGTTAGGTGTGGAAATTACTCATGCTGATGAAGTGTTTAACCCTAATGCCGTTAAAGTTGTAACTGATAAAGACGGTTACGCCTTGTATTTTAGCCGAGCAACCATACCTTGGGATCGCGATGCTTACGCGAACAACGGTACTGCAGCGGAATCTCCTTTGCTTCGTCATATTGGTATCTATGCTTACCGAGCGGGTTTTATCAATACCTACATCAATTGGGAACCAAGCACTCTTGAGCGCATTGAGTGCCTAGAGCAATTACGCGTGCTTTGGTACGGTGAAAAAATCCACGTAGATGTTGCGGCGGAAGCGCCGGCTGCTGGTGTTGATACGCCTGAAGACCTAGAAGCGGTTCGAGCTATTATTGGCTAAGCTTCTTTGAGCGAGTTCTTCTTTGCTCTACAAAATGAAAAATGATGAGCCTTGCCTATTGCGAGGCTTTTTTCTATCTACCGAAAAGTGCGCTATCGAAAAGCGCGTGTGTGTCTTATTGACCTAAGCAAACGGATATTGAGATAGTTGCATTGGTTTATGCATCATCAACACGGAATTATCTGAGATTTACCTCGCTCGAGTTCCAATTTTTCTCTATAATATGCCGCCTATAAAGTAGTGGCGAATCGCTAGTACAGAATAAAACTTACGACAAAACGTGGAGTAAAAGATGCCTTCTCAAAGCCCAGTGATTACGGTTGATGGACCAAGTGGTGCAGGTAAAGGTACCCTGTGTATGTTGCTAGCAGATAAGCTAGGCTTTCATCTTCTAGACTCAGGCGCTATCTATCGCGTATTGGCTTTAGCGGCAATTCACCATGGTGTGGATACTGAATCAGAGGATGCTTTAGTACCGCTTGCTACACACTTAGACGTGCAGTTTATTGCTGAAGGCGACTTAGTTAAGGTTATCCTAGAAGGTGAAGATGTGTCTGGTGAACTTCGTAAAGAAGAGACTGGCATGGCGGCTTCAAAAGTTGCTGCTTTACCTCGCGTTCGCGAAGCACTGCTTCGTCGTCAACGTGCATTCAGCGCGGCACCTGGTTTGGTTGCAGATGGCCGTGATATGGGAACGGTTGTGTTTCCTGAAGCTGAAGCGAAAATATTTTTAGATGCAAGTGCTGAAGAGCGTGCGAGTCGCCGCCTTAAACAGTTGCAACAGAAGGGGTTAGATGTTAAATTTGACGACCTTTTGAGCGAGATCCAAGAGCGAGACGATCGAGATCGTAATCGCCCAGTGGCGCCACTTCGCCCTGCAGAGGATGCTCTAGTGCTTGACTCCACCTCAATGAATATTGAGCAGGTAGTAGAAAAAGCACTACACTATATTGAATCGAAACTGGCTGGGTAATTTCGCCGAGCTAGTACGAACGTTGGTCGCAAGGATGATGACCGGCGAATTTATCAACCCCATGCGGTAGGATACCCATGGACGTTTAATTATTGAAGATTAAATAATGACTGAATCTTTTGCTCAACTCTTTGAAGAGTTTCTATCTGAAACTGAATTCCAACAAGGCAGCATCGTTAAAGGTACTGTAGTAGCTATCGAGAACGGTTTCGTTCTTGTAGACGCTGGTCTTAAGTCTGAATCTGCTATCCCTGCTGAACAATTCAAGAACGCTGCTGGCGAACTTGAAGTTGAAGTTGGTGCTGAAGTAGACGTAGCTCTAGACGCTGTTGAAGATGGTTTCGGTGAAACTCAACTTTCTCGTGAGAAAGCTAAGCGTCACGAAGCTTGGATCGTACTTGAGAAAGCTTGTGAAGAAGCTGAAACTGTTGTTGGTATCATCAACGGTAAAGTTAAAGGCGGTTTCACTGTTGAACTTAACGGTATCCGTGCTTTCCTTCCAGGTTCTCTAGTAGACGTACGTCCTATCCGTGACACTGCTCACCTAGAAAACAAAGAGCTAGAGTTCAAAGTAATCAAGCTAGACCAGAAGCGTAACAACGTTGTTGTTTCTCGTCGTGCTGTTATCGAATCTGAAAACAGTGTTGAGCGTGACGAACTTCTTGAAACTCTACAAGAAGGTACTGAAGTTAAAGGTATCGTTAAGAACCTTACTGACTACGGTGCATTCGTTGACCTTGGCGGTGTTGACGGTCTTCTACATATCACAGATATGGCTTGGAAGCGCGTTAAGCACCCATCAGAGATCGTTAACGTTGGTGACGAAATCCTAGTTAAAGTTCTTAAGTTCGATCGTGAGCGCACTCGTGTTTCACTAGGTCTTAAGCAACTAGGCGAAGATCCATGGGTAGCAATCGCTAAGCGTTACCCAGAAGGTCACAAGCTTTCTGGTCGTGTTACAAACCTAACTGACTACGGCTGCTTCGTTGAAATCGAAGAAGGCGTTGAAGGTCTAGTACACGTTTCTGAAATGGATTGGACTAACAAGAACATCCACCCTTCTAAAGTTGTTAATGTTGGCGACGAAGTTGAGGTTATGGTTCTTGATATCGACGAAGAACGTCGTCGTATCTCTCTAGGTCTGAAACAGTGTAAAGCTAACCCATGGCAGTCATTTGCAGAAATGCAAGCTAAGGGCGACAAAGTTACTGGTAAGATCAAGTCTATCACTGACTTTGGTATCTTCATCGGTCTAGAAGGCGGTATCGACGGTCTTGTACACCTATCTGACATTTCTTGGAACGCTGCCGGCGAAGAAGCTGTACGTGAATACAAGAAAGGCGACGAAATCTCTGCTGTTGTTCTAGCAGTAGATGCAGAGCGTGAGCGTATTTCTCTTGGCGTTAAGCAAATGGAAAACGACCCGTTCAACGCATACGTTGCTGACAACAAGAAAGGTGTTCTTGTAAACGGTACTGTTACTGCAGTTGACGCGAAAGGCGCTACTATCGAGCTAATCGAAGGCGTTGAAGGTTACATCCGCGCTTCTGAAGTTTCTCGCGACCGTATCGAAGATGCATCTCTAATCCTAAGCGTTGGCGACAGCGTTGAAGCGAAGTTCACTGGTGTAGACCGTAAGAACCGCGTAATCAACCTATCTATCAAAGCTAAAGATGAAGCTGATGAGCAAGAAGCAATGGCTTCACTGAACAAGTCTGAAGAAGGCGCGTTCGGTAACGCAATGGCAGACGCATTCAAAGCTGCTAAAGGCGAATAATAGCTTCTCATTAAGAGAATTATAGCTATCTAGCCAAGAAAGGAGCCGTAAGGCTCCTTTTTTTTTGCTTATTTTTCCGATAGGTCTATAATTTCTAAAAAGAAAACCAACGAGGGTAACTATGACTAAGTCTGAATTGATTGAAAGACTGTGCGCTGAGCAAACGCATCTTTCTGCAAAAGAAATTGAAGACGCTGTAAAAGACATTTTAGAGCATATGGCTTCAACACTAGAAAGTGGTGATCGAATCGAAATTCGCGGTTTTGGCAGCTTTTCTCTGCATTATCGTGAGCCTCGTGTTGGACGTAACCCAAAGACTGGTGACAAGGTAGAGTTAGAAGGTAAATACGTTCCTCACTTCAAACCAGGTAAAGAGTTGCGTGAACGAGTAAACTCAGGAATGTAGCCTACTTATCGGAATTAAGAAAAGCGGCATACTATAATGTATGCCGCTTTTTTATGACCATAATATGGTGGTCTGATTAGTAATTTTCCTGCATAATCGTACAGCTAACCAACCAATGAGTGATGAACTATGAAAATTATAAAAATAGTCGCCGTTATCGCACTTTTCCTAATTGCACTGGCTTTAGGCTCTCAAAACCAAACAACTGTGAATTTCAACTATCTGCTAGCGCAAGGTGACTTCCACCTATCAAGTTTATTAGGTGTTGTATTCGTTTCAGGCTTCGCCCTTGCTTGGTTAGTCTTTGGTAACATGCACATGCGGTCTCAGCTAAAAATTCATCGGTTGAAGAAGCAACTCAATAAGCAATCAAAGCAGGTCGCTGCTGATACTAAAGCTTAAAGGCTATATTTGATGTTAGAGTTACTGTTCTTACTTTTGCCCATCGCAGCCGCATATGGCTGGTATATGGGTAATCGTAATGCTCAGCAAGAAAAACAAAAGCAATCACACCAGATCTCCCGTCAATACGTGACGGGTTTGAACCTATTACTGTCAGATCAATCTGACAAAGCGGTTGATCACTTCATTGAGCTGCTTCAAGTAGACAATGAAACCATCGATACTCACTTGGCTTTGGGCAACTTGTTCCGCTCAAGAGGCGAAGTCGACCGCGCTATTCGCATTCACCAAAATCTCATCTCTCGTTCGGGGCTTACCCTCGATCAGAAAAACCTCGCACTGCAACAATTAGCCAAAGACTATATGGTCTCTGGTTTCCTTGATCGCGCTGAAAAAATCTTTGAACAGCTTGTAGAAGAACCTGACCATAAAGAGGGCGCTTTACAGCAGTTGGTGGCTATTTACCAGCAGACCCGTGAGTGGAACAAGGCTATCCATTACGGAAATATCTTAGTTAAGCTCGGCAAGAAAAAAATGAAGATGCGTGCGACCGTTGCGCATTTCTGGTGTGAGCTTGCAATGCAAGAACAAGCCGATGGTAATCGTTCTAAAGCGCTTCAGCATTTTAAGAAGGCGCTTTCTGAAGACCCTAAATGTGTTCGCGCAAGTATCGCACTAGGGAAGTTCCACTTAGCGAACGAAGATTACCAAAAGACAATTGATTGTCTTGAATCGGTACTTGAACAAGATATCGATTTTATCAGTGAGGTGTTGCCAACCCTTGCTGAGTGTTACCACAAGCTTGGACAAGAAGCTCAATTGGTCGAGTTCCTCAAAGCGTGTATTCAGAAGAAAGCCGGTGTATCTGCTGAACTGATGCTGGCGCAATTGGTTGCTCACCATGAAGATGTAGGCTCTGCTCAAGAGTTACTGACAAAGCAGCTTGTTAAAAATCCAACCATGAAAGGTTTTTATCGATTAATCGATTACCACCTAGCGGAAGCAGAAGAAGGCCGAGCAAAAGACAGCTTAACCACACTTCAATCTATGGTTGGTGAACAGCTTAAGGTTAAGCCTCATTACCGTTGTCGTCAGTGTGGTTTCTCGACACACTCAATGTATTGGCACTGCCCTTCATGTAAAGGGTGGGGGACGATCAAGCCTATTCGTGGGCTTGATGGTGAATAGATTTGTGGTCATTTTAAGACCAAATTATTAATTGCAGCTTTCGGGCTGCATTTTTATGACTGTTATTTATCACCTGCTTAGGTGATTGAAAATTATTTAGAAAGTTAACTGCGTTAGGAGATGAAATGAACGACCAAAAAATCATTGTAGCCTTGGATTATGATAATCAAGCGGATGCGTTAGCCTTTGTCGATCGTATTGACCCAGCATCTTGCCGCCTAAAAGTGGGTAAAGAGATGTTTACCCTGTTTGGCCCTGAATTTGTTCGTGAATTACATAAGCGTGGTTTCTCAGTATTTTTAGACCTTAAATTCCACGACATCCCGAACACATGTTCAAAAGCAGTCCGTGCTGCCGCGGAACTGGGTGTTTGGATGGTGAACGTACACGCAAGTGGCGGTGAGCGCATGATGACAGCTTCTCGCGAAATCTTAGAGCCTTACGGCAAAGACCGTCCGCTGTTAATCGGTGTAACGGTACTCACCAGTATGGAGCAATCTGATTTAGCGGGTATCGGTCTGGATCTTGAACCACAACAACAAGTGATGCGCTTGGCTTCTCTGACGAAAAACTCAGGCTTAGACGGTGTTGTATGTTCTGCGCAAGAGGCATCTTTGCTTAAAGGTGCACTTGGTCAGGAGTTCAAGCTAGTTACTCCAGGTATTCGCCCTGTCGGCGCTGATGTTGGTGACCAGAAGCGTATCATGACGCCTTCTAAAGCGATTGAATCAGGCTCAGACTACCTTGTTATTGGCCGTCCGATTACGCAAGCGATAGACCCTGCTGCTGTGCTTGCGGAGATCAACGGTACGCTTGCTTAAATATACATTTAGATTGAGATACAAATAAAAAGAAGGCCAGCAAATTGCTGGCCTTCTTTTTTTAGTCTGGATGGATTAGTCTAAACTGGACTGAATGCTCAGTGTGTAGCTTAAACCGGAGCACCACTATGGAATTTGAAGTCGTTGTCATCTGAAATGATCAGGTCAGCTTCTACTTGGGCAAAATGCGCAATGCGCTCTGAAATATCTTTCCCTGCGATCTGTTCTGCTAGCTCAAGGTAGTCTTGGTAGTGGCGAGCTTCTGAACGAAGTAGAGACACGTAAAACTTCTCCATGTCTTCTTCTAAGAAAGGAGCCAATTTAGCGAAGCGTTCACATGAACGAGCCTCAATAAACGCACCGATGATCAGCTTATCAACCAGAGCATCTGGCTCGTAAGTTTTAACTTGCTTGATCAAACCTTTCGCGTAACGACCCGCTTCAATTGGCTGGTAAGTCACGCCTTTCTTCTCCATCAACTCCATGACTTGATAGAAGTGATGCAGCTCTTCTTTGATCAGTAATACCATCTTATCGATCAGGTCAGCACCGTAATTACAGCCTTCTTTCGCGGTGATTTGCTTGGATACGTTGCTTTTACCACGCAGAGACTCTAAGTCTCCGATACGACGGTAAGCAAATTGTTCGTATGGCAAAATCCATTCATTCAGTTGCTTTGCGCTTTCTTTATCGACAGCGTATTTGCGGATAAGGAACAAAGCACTCTGTGCCGCCTTAAGTTCACACAGCATGTGATCGCGTAGAATGATGTGAAGGTTTTCAGGCTTTTTGGCTTCATCTATCCATGAATCTGGCGTTTCGGCTTTAAGAAAAGAGTGGATTGGAGCGAGTAATTCTTGATACATGGTCAGGGAAAGTTTGTTGATAATGCGGGGATTTTATCACAGCTCAAGAGATCTCCCTATACGGAGAAAGGAAATTCAACAGCTACAAAAAAGGCCGCCTATTTTAATGTAAATAAGGCGGCCTTTAAGTGTTGAATTAGACTGTTACCACTTCTTCTTCTGACCGAAGAGGGCGTCCATATCGTCTTCTCGCTCTTTAGATTCCATCTGCTGTAAATCTTGAGCGTTTTTGTCTTGGCGTTTCTGGTCCAGCTCGTTGAGCATCTGTTGAAGCTTTTCTTTGGCTTGATTAGAGTACGAGTCGTTCTTAGTCGCTAAAGCATCAATACCTTTGCGTAATAGCTGAATCGCTGTTCCCGGTTGTCCGCGAGAAATCGAATCGTTTGCACGTTTGATAACATTCTCAATGTTAATACGGATTTGAATCGTTTCTAGGCGAGCATTTTCAACCACATAAGCTTGAGTCTCGAAACGGCCTTTATTGTGCTCGTTACGTACTGTATCACGCAGGCGCTTAACTAACTTAAGCATCATGATCGCTTGCTTGTCACTACTTGGTACGCGGAAAGCGGTACTCTCGCCACCTTTGTAGTTCTCTTTAAGCTGAGTGATTTGTTGTTTTACGCTTTCAATGCGTTGGGCAAGCTGCTTATTTTTTGGATCGAGTTGATACATGTTTTCTAATGCATCAAGAATCCGATTGTTTAAGCATACAAGAAGATCTTGGCTAAACGGCATGTGATGAGCGTTGCCAATCAGTTCTTCTGTACCGTCAATAATGGTTAGATAACGAGAAGCTTCCTGTTTCTTCGCTGTTTCTACCTTAACTTTATATTGAAGCATGATGTTGTAGCCTAAAACTAACACCAAAAGAACGGCTACTAAGGCGATTATTAAACCAATATTCATATATTTGAGTCTGCTTATTATTTTCCTGGAGAGGATACACGATTCCATTGTGTATCGGCACTCGTAAATTGCAATTTCTGATTATCTCTTGTTGAGCGAAATCGGCAATCAAAACTTACCAACTAATGTATGAGAATGAGGGTTGGGTTGCAAAGCGTTAGTGATGTTTTTGTTTGTTAAGCTAGAAAAACTCAATTTTCCTGTCATTTTTGTGTTCGAAGCGTTATAACTATTAATTATATTACACGCGACTATAACGCTCTCTTTGCAAATAAGTTAGCACAGAAATGAGTAAAGGATTACGAGGTTAGATATGAAGTTACAGCAACTGAAGTACATTGTTGAGGTTGTAAACCATAACCTAAATGTTTCAGCTACAGCAGAGAGTTTGTACACATCTCAGCCTGGCATTAGTAAGCAAGTTAGATTACTTGAAGACGAACTAGGCATTCAGATTTTTGAGCGTAGCGGCAAGCATTTAACGCAGGTTACCCAAGCGGGTGAGGATATCATTCGCATCTCTCAAGAGATTTTGGCGCGCGTTGAAAGCATTAAAGCGGTAGCGGGTGAGCACACTCATCCAGAGATGGGTACATTGAATATTTCAACGACTCATACCCAAGCTCGTTATGCATTGCCTGATGTGATTAAAGGTTTCACGGCGCGCTATCCAAAAGTATCGCTTCACATGCACCAAGGCACACCAAGCCAAATGTCAGAAGCCGTCGCTAAAGGTACTGCGAATTTTGCGATTGCAACGGAAGCGCTGCACCTTTATCAAGATGCAATCATGCTGCCTTGTTATCACTGGAACCGTTCGATCGTCGTGACCAAAGATCACCCTCTGGCACAGAAGCGAAATATCACGATTGAAGATCTTGCGGCTTATTCTCTCGTGACTTATGTATTTGGCTTCACTGGTCGTTCTGAGCTTGATACGGCGTTCAATAAAGTTGGCCTAACACCGCGTGTTGTGTTTACCGCGACCGATGCGGACGTCATCAAAACCTATGTTCGCATGGGCATTGGTGTGGGTGTCATCGCAAGTATGGCGATTGACCACGAGCAAGATACCGATTTGGTTGCGATTGATGCGAGTCACCTATTTGGTGCTAGCACCACAAGCATTGGCTTTAGAAAAGGCACATTCCTGCGTTCTTACATGTTTGATTTTATGGAGCGTTTTGCGCCGCACCTAACTCGCCCAGTAGTTGAGCAAGCCATTTCTTTGAAGTCTAATGAAGAGATCGAAGAGATGTTTAAAGATATCGAACTACCTGTTCGTTAATCTCTTCATTTAAAGCTAGACTCTTATTCGGCCTGTATTTACAGGCCGTTTTGTTTTCGGCTTTATTGGGCGTGCGTTTTTTAGTTCTCTTTGTCTCGAACCTTTCCATTTGAAGCTCTTACCCCTACAATCCACGCACCATAGGGGGAAGCATGCATTCACGATTTACAATTCTCGACTCATTTTTGTTAGAGCACCAAGTTTATTGGCGTTCAGAGCCTTTTCACCTATGCCAAACTCAACAGCAACCATGGCAAGAGGCCAATCGTCCACTTGTTGACTGGTTAGAAGACTTAAGCATTGAAAGCATTCAAACTTTAAAAGAAAACCCTGAGCTGTTGGCCGAGGAACTGATTCGTTTCCTTCCTGATTTAGAGCTCGCGAATCAAAATATTCAGTTTGATAATACAGCTTTGGTAGGGCTCCACCTCCCTCGTGGTACTGCCGATGGTATTCCCGGTAGAAAGTTGCAACAAATCGTGTCGATGGGAGAGGCGGTACTTGATCACCACCATGGTAAAGAGTGGCTGGAGTGGTGTTCTGGCAAAGGCTTCCTTGGTCGAATCTTATCTCAACAATCGAAGCAAAAAGTGACCAGCTTCGAGTGGCAACAATCGCTGTGCGAAAGCGGACAAAAGATTGCGGATGACCAGAAGTTAGAGATGCACTTTGTTCAAGGTGATGCTTTTTCTGAAAGCGCTGATGAAGTGTTTAACTCAAGCCAACATGCCGTAGCCCTTCATGCTTGTGGCGATCTTCATGTTGAGCTAGTTAAAAAGTCAGTGTCACATGGGCTACCTGCGGTCACTATTTCCCCTTGTTGTTATCATCTTATTCGAGATGAAGCGTATCAACCGATGTCTTCTGTTGCGAAAAGATCAGCATTAACGTTAAGTAAGAGCGACTTAAGAATCCCGCTTCAAGAAACCGTGACTGGTGGTGAAAGAGTAAAGAGACATCGCCAACTAGAGATGAGTTATCGCCTAGGCTTCAGCCAATTACTTAAGGCTGAACTTCATATTGAAGAATACATTCCTGTACCGAGCATCAAAAAATCAGAGTTAGCTGAGGGTTTTGAATCCTTCTGCCGCTGGGCATCTGAAGTGAAAGAGCTATCGCTGGGCTCAGATATTGATTTTGACTCTTATTTTGTTCAAGGCGAAGCGCTTTTCTGGGAAATGGAGAAGCTGAGTTTGGTTCAACAAGTCTTTAGACGACCATTAGAGATATGGCTAGCCTTAGATCGCGCTATCTATCTGCAAGAACAAGGTTATGAAGCTTCGATTGAAGAGTTCTGTGAACGCAGTATTACGCCAAGAAATCTATTGATTCATGGGGTTAAAATCGAGCGCTAGTGGTAAACCGTACTGTTACGTGTTTTTACGACCTAAATCCATTAATGGAAAAGAAAGTTATAAATACAAATAAAGTCAGAAATGCAAAAAAGCCAGTGCGACATAATGTAGTACTGGCTTTTTGTTTGATGTGTATGAGTTAACAGAACGCTTCAACGAGAAGATTATTGCGTTCAGTTAGTCATTACATCATTAGTTAAACATTGCGATTGCTTCTGCTGGGTCTACGTATTCAAGGTCAAAGCTCTCTGCAACTTCTTTACAAGTTACTTTACCGTGAATAACGTTTAGACCTTCTAGGAAGCCTTCATCAGATAGAAGTGCTTCGCGGTAGCCCTTGTTCGCTAGCTTAACAATGTAAGGAAGTGTTGCATTGTTTAGTGCGTAAGTTGAAGTGCGAGCAACAGCGCCAGGCATGTTTGCAACACAGTAGTGAACTACGTCATCAACAATGTAAGTTGGGTCTGCGTGAGTGGTTGCGTGAGAAGTCTCGAAACAACCGCCTTGGTCGATTGCAACATCAACAACTGCTGAACCTGGTTTCATCTTAGCGATGTGCTCTTTTGTAACCAGTTTTGGCGCTGCTGCACCAGGGATTAGTACAGCACCAATCACTAGGTCTGCTTCTAGAACATGCTTCTCAATAGCGTCTTCAGTAGAATAAACCACTTTTGCGCGACCTTGGAACTCTTCATCAAGACGACGCAGTGTATCTACGTTACGGTCAAGAATTGTAACATCAGCGCGAAGGCCTACAGCCATACGTGCTGCGTTAGCACCTACAACACCGCCACCAACAACAACAACTTTTGCTGGTTCAACACCTGGAACGCCACCAAGAAGAAGACCACAACCACCGTTAGATTTCTCTAATGTTTGTGCACCTGCTTGAATAGACATGCGACCAGCTACTTCAGACATTGGTGCTAATAGTGGCAAGCGACCCATATTATCTGTTACAGTCTCATAGGCTACGCAGACAGCTTTGCTCTTGATAAGCTCTTCAGTTTGTGGAAAATCTGGTGCAAGGTGTAAATAGGTAAATAATATTTGCCCTTCGCGAAGCATAGCTCGCTCGACAGCTTGAGGTTCTTTAACCTTTACAATCATCTCTGCTTTCGCGAAAACGTCAGCAGCAGTAGGAAGAATGGATGCGCCTACAGCGATGTAATCATCGTCTGAAAAACCGATACCAGTACCGGCATTGGTTTCTACAAAAACTTGGTGGCCGTGTGAGATTAGTTCTCTCACGCTAGCTGGGGTCATACCAACGCGGTATTCGTGGTTCTTGATTTCCTTAGGTACGCCAATGATCATCCTGACTCCTCATTTTATTTTGGTTGTTTTATCTATGTGTAGGGTAATTCTGTCGAATTAATATCTAGTATAGATAGGTTCAGATAAAATTTGATACTGAATATTAAAAAGTTGTAGTATATTTTTTTGCAAGGAAGTAATAAGGTGGAATAAAAAATGGCAGACAATTATAAGAAGCCGTCCAAGGAACTAGATCGTATTGACCGCAACATTCTTAATGAGTTGCAAAAAGACGGTCGTATCTCAAACGTTGAACTCTCAAAACGAGTAGGACTTTCTCCAACTCCATGTCTTGAACGTGTTCGTCGTTTAGAACGTCAAGGTTACATTACTGGGTACACAGCGTTGCTGAACCCACAGTACCTTGATGCTTCACTTTTAGTGTTTGTTGAAATTACGTTGAACCGTGGTGCGCCAGATGTGTTCGAACAATTCAACACCGCTGTGCAGAAACTGGATGACATCCAAGAGTGTCATTTAGTGTCGGGTGATTTTGACTATCTTCTAAAAACACGTGTATCTGATATGGGTGCTTACCGTAAGCTACTGGGTGATACGTTACTTCGTCTACCGGGCGTAAACGACACTCGAACTTACGTAGTAATGGAAGAAGTGAAACAAACCAATCAACTTGTGATTAAAACTCGTTAGTCACAATTGGTGAAATGAAAGAAAGCGGACATTTGTTCCGCTTTCTTGCTTTCTGGAATTGGGTTTTTCTGTTTGATATGGTTAAATCAACAGTAGTTTCATTGAAACGAGCGGCTTTGGCCGCTCGAGATGTTTTTATCCCGTTTAATTATTAAGTTGGTTTATGTTCAAGCAGAGCAGTAATAAAGTAGAAACAATCATTAAAACGAGTGAAGAGCCTCAGTCTCCTCGTTTGAGTGGTTCTCAACGTCTCAAAGAGTGCAGTCTGATTCTCGGTGTTCTCTTCTCTATTCTACTTGCCGTTGCGTTATTAACTTTTAGTCCTGCAGACCCATCATGGTCGCAAACGGCGTGGGGTGGTGACATTCAAAATGCAGGTGGCTACCTAGGTGCTTGGTTGGCGGATACGCTTTTCTTCGTATTTGGTTCTTTGGCTTACCCTTTGCCTATCTTAGTGACGGTTGCAGCGTGGGTATTATTCCGCAAACGTAATGAAGACGAGCAGATCGACTTCATGCTGTGGGGCACTCGCTTACTTGGTCTGACTATCCTAATTTTGACTAGTTGTGGTCTAGCGGATATCAACTTTGACGATATCTGGTACTTCTCATCCGGTGGTGTGGTAGGTGACGTTTTAACAAGCCTTGCTCTTCCAACGTTGAATGTTCTTGGTAGTACGCTGGTTCTTCTTTTCTTATGGGGTGCTGGCTTTACTCTATTGACCGGTATTTCTTGGTTAAGCATTGTGGAATGGTTGGGTGAATGTGCCATCAAATTCTTCACGTCTGCTGTTAACAAGGCTCGAGGCCAAGACCAAGAGCTGCTTGAGCCTCAATTAAGAGAATCAGCAGACCGCGATTTAATCGAAGAACGTCATCAGCAGCATCAAGAGCCAACTTACCGCGATGTTCCTGCTATAGAAGACAACAAGGAATCAACAGAGCATGATCCACTAGATCCTGCAATGAGCTTTTCTGCGACCAATGATTCGTCAGACGTAGCGATAAATGCGCGAGATAATGCTGCATCGCCGAAGCGTCATTACAATATTCACATGCCTGTTGAGGCGCCAGCGAAGCAAGAAGCTTCAGAACAAGAAGAACCTCAGGTTCAGCGCCAACCTCAAGTTGCACCTGAGTCGATCCCTGTAGCACCTGTTTACCAAGCGCCAGAAGAACCGTTAGAAGAAGGTATTGAGCGCTCGAAGCAGCTTAATGCCACTATCGAGCAGCTAGAAAACGCCGCTATGTATGAAGATGACCTTGCGGAGCAAGAACAGGTTGATGCGCATGAATCTCAAATCGCGTATCAGCAATACATGCAGAATGAGCAACAAGACGTTACCTCTACTGATACGGCTCTTGAAAGTGCAGAACCAGAGGTCAATAGCTCGCCAGAAGTAACGAATGAATTCGATGTTGAAGATGTTCAGCCAGAATCTCTATACACTTCACCAATGGGTGAGCCAGAAGCAACTGTGGAAGACGATTTCTCTGCACAAGCTTCACCATTTGATGTAACGGAAGAGCGTGCTGACGAACAGACTTTCGCTCCTGAAGCTCAGCAGGCTGAAACCGAGCAGGCTGAAGCTGAGTTAGCTGGCGCAGCATTAACCGAAGAACAGTTTGAACCTTTCTCTTATCAAGAAGAACATTCAGAGCCTGAACAGCCAACAGCACAAAGCCTAGAGCCAGCTGTTGATCTTCCATGGGAAGAAGTAACGGAAGAAGAATCTGCGCATCAAGATCAAGATGTCGCCGCATTCCAAAGCATTGTCTCTGAAGCACAAGCGAATATGGCAGCGGCGCAGAACCCGTTCTTGGTTCAACAAGATGTTAATTTACCGAAGCCTGCTGAGCCATTACCCACGCTTGAATTGTTATTCCACCCTGAAAAGCGTGAAACATTTATTGACCGTGATGCACTAGAGGCAATTGCTCGTCTTGTTGAATCTAAGCTAGCGGACTACAAGATCAAAGCAGACGTTGTCGACATTTTCCCTGGCCCAGTAATCACTCGATTCGAACTTGATCTGGCTCCGGGCGTGAAAGTAAGCCGTATCTCTGGCCTTTCTATGGACTTAGCGCGTTCACTATCTGCCTTGGCAGTACGTGTCGTAGAAGTGATTCCGGGTAAACCTTATGTTGGCTTAGAACTGCCGAACATGAGTCGCCAAACGGTATTCTTCTCAGATGTGGTTGCTAGCCCTCAGTTCCAAGAAGCGAAATCGCCAACGACAGTGGTTCTAGGACAAGACATCGCTGGTGAAGCGGTCATTGCTGATCTATCGAAAATGCCTCACGTTCTGGTTGCGGGTACAACCGGTTCTGGTAAGTCGGTAGGTGTGAACGTAATGATTCTGAGTATGCTTTACAAAGCATCACCGGAAGATGTTCGCTTCATCATGATTGACCCGAAAATGCTTGAGCTATCGGTTTATGAGGGTATTCCTCATCTATTGTCTGAAGTGGTAACCGACATGAAAGATGCGTCGAACGCCCTTCGTTGGTGTGTTGGCGAGATGGAACGACGTTATAAGCTGATGTCAGCATTAGGCGTTCGTAACATTAAAGGTTACAACGATAAGCTTAAGATGGCAGCGGAAGCGGGTCACCCAATTCACGATCCACTGTGGAAGCCGGGCGACAGCATGGAGCCAGAAGCGCCATTGCTTGAGAAGCTGCCTTACATTGTGGTTATCGTTGATGAATTTGCCGACTTAATCATGGTGGTTGGTAAGAAGGTTGAAGAACTGATTGCACGTTTGGCACAAAAAGCACGTGCGGCGGGTGTTCACTTGATTCTAGCGACGCAGCGTCCATCTGTGGATGTTATTACCGGCCTTATCAAAGCGAACATTCCAACCCGTGTGGCCTTTACCGTATCAACCAAAACGGATTCACGAACTATCCTTGATCAAGGTGGTGCGGAATCACTATTGGGGATGGGTGATATGCTTTACTTGCCACCGGGTTCTAGCCATACAACTCGTGTTCACGGTGCCTTTGCATCTGATGATGATGTACACGCAGTCGTGAATAACTGGAAAGCGCGTGGTAAGCCAAACTATATTGATGAGATCACCAACGGCGAACAAACCCCAGAAACCTTGCTTCCGGGTGAGAAGATGGAAGGTGATGAAGAGGTCGATCCTCTGTTTGATCAAGTGGTAGAACACGTTGTTCATTCGCGTCGTGGCTCAGTCTCAGGCGTACAACGTCGATTCAAGATTGGCTACAACCGTGCTGCACGTATTGTCGAGCAACTTGAAGCTCAAGGTATCGTAAGTGCTCCAGGCCATAACGGTAACCGAGAAGTCTTAGCACCAGCGCCACCAAAAGATTAGTTCCACTAGGAACTCATACCCATTAAGTCGGTCAAATCGAAAATATGACCGACTTATGTTCTAACAGGATTATTGATGAAAAAAGTATTCGCACTTTTATTTATGAGCTTCTCAGTGTTTGCTTCTCCGAAAGAAGAGTTGAGTAGCCGTTTAGCATTAAATGCAGGCTTTAGCGCTGACTTTAAACAAGTCGTGACCAGCCCTGATGGTGATGTTGTTATGGAAGGTGAGGGCACGGTAGAGATTGCACGCCCAAGCTTGTTCCGCTGGGAGACCACGTTTCCTGATGAAAACTTGTTGGTATCTGACGGCCAAAGCTTGTGGTACTACAGCCCGTTCATTGAGCAAGTGAGCATTTACTGGCAAGAGCAAGCGACATCACAAACACCTTTTGTCCTGCTTACACGTAACCAAGAAAGTGATTGGGATAACTATAATGTGGCGCAAACGGGTAACCAATTCACGCTAACGCCAACTGCTGTCGATTCTAATCAGGGCGACTTCCAGATTAATATCACCGAAAAGGGCATTGTTCAGGGCTTTAATGTGATTGAACAAGACGGTCAAAAAGGTGAGTTTACCTTTAGCAATGTTGACTTGGGTAAACCTGCAGCAGACCGCTTTACTTTTGTGGCACCGGAAGGTGTCGAGGTCGACGACCAAAGAAACTGATCTAAACAAGCAGATCGTTTGGTAGTACGTCGATAGGCATTAATGCCATCAACGAATCAAGAGATTGCAATTGAGTAATTACAGCTTAGATTTTGCGGGGGACGAAGATTTTCGTCCCCTTGCTGCTCGTATGAGACCGGAAACTGTCGAACAGTACATCGGTCAGCAGCATATATTAGGCCCAGGTAAACCACTTCGAAGAGCGTTGGAAGCGGGCCATATCCACTCGATGATTTTGTGGGGGCCTCCGGGCACCGGTAAAACGACGTTAGCCGAAGTAGCAGCAAACTATGCGAATGCTGAAGTGGAACGCGTATCGGCGGTAACCTCGGGCGTAAAAGACATTCGTATTGCAATTGAAAAAGCGCGCGAGAACAAGCAAGCAGGGCGCAGAACCATTCTGTTTGTGGACGAAGTCCATCGCTTTAACAAAAGTCAGCAAGATGCTTTTCTGCCTCATATCGAAGATGGCACCGTGACCTTTATTGGTGCGACGACAGAAAACCCATCTTTTGAACTGAACAACGCTTTGTTGTCACGTGCGCGTGTCTACAAACTGATGTCCCTGAACACAGATGATATTTCTCTCGTCATTCGCCAAGCGATTGAAGATAAGCAACGTGGGTTAGGTGATGTGCCTGCTGATTTTGCTGATAATGTTTTAGATCGCCTTGCAGAACTGGTTAACGGCGACGCGCGTATGTCGCTTAACTACCTTGAACTGCTGTATGACATGGCAGAAGACAACGATAAAGGCGAGAAAGCGATAACCTTGCAGTTGTTGGCTGAAGTGGCTGGTGAGAAAGTCGCTCGTTTCGATAACAAGGGTGATATTTGGTACGACCTAATATCGGCGGTTCATAAGTCAATTCGTGGCTCAAACCCTGATGCGGCCTTGTACTGGTCAGCACGAATGATTGCTGCGGGTTGTGATCCTTTGTATATCGTAAGACGTTTGCTGGCGATTGCTTCTGAAGATATTGGCAACGCTGACCCAAGAGCAATGCAGGTTGCAATGTCCGCTTGGGACTGCTTCACTCGCATTGGCCCAGCCGAAGGCGAGCGCGCTATTGCACAGGCGGTTGTTTATCTTGCGTGTGCACCAAAGAGTAACGCCGTTTACACCGCGTGGAAGCAAGCGTTAACGGATGCACACAACCTTCCTGAATATGAAGTCCCGCATCATTTGCGAAATGCACCGACAACTTTGATGAAGGACATGGGCTATGGGCAAGAATACCGTTATGCTCATGACGAACCAGGAGCCTACGCGGCGGGTGAAAAGTATCTGCCTCCTGAAATGGGAGAGAAGCAATACTATTTCCCAACAAAACGAGGCTTAGAGACCAAAATTGGCGAGAAGCTAGATTATCTGGCGGATTTGGACGCAAAAAGCCCACAAAAACGCTATGAAAAGTAGTCTTTTTTGGATATCGTTACCTAGTCATAAAATTTCAATTAAATCGTTATAAATTGGTCGAAATAGCACCAGTTTTAGGGGTTTAGCAGTGATTCAGTAGCAAACTACTGAATATTCAAATAACTAAAGCATAGGATTAGCAATGCTGGATTCTAAATTACTTCGAGCTGAGCTGGATGAAACAGCGGCAAAATTAGCACGTCGAGGCTTCACCCTTGATGTAGAGACAATTCGTGAACTTGAAGAAAAACGTAAGTCCCTTCAGATGAAAACTGAAGAGCTACAAGCGTTACGTAACTCTCGATCGAAGTCCATTGGTCAAGCGAAAGCAAAAGGCGACCATGAAGAAGCTGAGCGTATCCTTGCAGAAGTAGGCAACTTAGGCGCAGAACTAGACCAAGCTAAAGTAGCATTGGCTGATCTTCAATCTGAGCTAGAAACGATCACAATGTCTATTCCTAACCTACCTGATGCAGAAGTGCCAGATGGTAAAGATGAAGACGATAACGTAGAAGTTTCTCGTTGGGGTCAACCTAAGACTTACGACTTTGAAGTGAAAGATCACGTAGATCTTGGCGAAATGTCTGGCGGTCTTGATTTTGCTAGCGCAGTTAAAATCTCTGGTTCTCGTTTCATCGTGATGAAAGGCAAATTTGCACGTTTACACCGTGCTATTGCTCAGTTCATGCTGGACCTTCATACTGATGAGCACGGCTACACAGAAATGTACGTACCGTACCTAGTGAACCACGATAGCCTTTACGGTACTGGTCAACTTCCTAAGTTCGGCGAAGACTTGTTCCACACAAGCCCACTGACTGAGCAAGTAAGTGACGTACCTCTTAAGACTCTATCGCTTATCCCTACTGCGGAAGTACCGGTAACGAACATGGTTCGTGACACGATAACTGATGAAGCTGAACTGCCACTTAAGATGACAGCTCACACGCCATGTTTCCGTTCTGAAGCAGGTTCTTACGGTCGTGACACTCGTGGCCTTATCCGTATGCACCAATTCGACAAAGTTGAATTAGTACAAATCACTAAGCCAGAAGACTCAATGGCAGCGCTTGAAGAGCTAACTGGCCACGCTGAGAAAGTACTTCAACTTCTAGAGCTTCCTTACCGTAAAGTGATTCTATGTACAGGTGACATGGGCTTCGGTTCTGCGAAAACTTACGACTTAGAAGTATGGGTTCCAGCACAAGAGACTTACCGTGAGATTTCTTCTTGTTCAAACATGTGGGATTTCCAAGCGCGTCGTATGCAAGCTCGTTTCCGTCGTAAAGGCGAGAAGAAACCTGAACTTGTACACACACTAAACGGTTCTGGTCTTGCTGTTGGTCGTACTATGGTTGCTATCCTTGAGAACAACCAAGAAGCTGACGGCCGTATTGCTATCCCAGCAGTACTTCAGCCATACATGGGCGGCGTAACGCACATCGGTTAATGCCAATTTAGGTTAACCAAATTTAGATTAACCTGACTTGCCAAAATATTTAAAAGGCTTTGCTTTAATGGCAAAGCCTTTTTTGTATCTGGAACTACCCAAGTAGAAGCTGTATAAAGAGAAGCTACATAAAAGAGAAACTCGCTTTGGTTGCTTCGTCTGCTTGCTTACAAGCTAGCAACGCCTTTCGATAGTAATTTTGATAATTGTTTTGGGTCAGTTCATCAAGCGTATAAAGTTGAGTGACCACGCCATCACACTTCTGAATAATCGTTAAAACCTGTTTCGCGCCCATTGCGTCAGGCCAAATAACAGAGAGCAGTTTGACGATGTTCATGCATACGTTTTTGATCATCGGGCATCGCTTGTGAATCTCTAAATAAGCGAGCAATACCTGCTTATAATCCGACGAAGCCTTCTTAATACTGATGTTGCTCTGTTTGAGCCATTCCATCTTTTCTGCGTTACGGCGTTTCATCTCACTACACATGGTCATTTGGCTAGAAACAACGGTTTCGTTCGCCGTTTTGATGATCAACATGCCACAGCGGCTCTCTGCGACTTTAAACTCATTCTCACAACTCATTCTGTCTAACAACCAGGTGTGGTGATAGATAACCGGGAATGCATTAAAGTTATTTCTGTCATGTAGCGCAGTCAAAATAGTGACCGCTTTTTGGTACTGTTTTGATTCCATTGCAATGTGTGCTGCGATAAGCGCTAAATCCGTTTGAAGACCTGCTCTTGCCTCTGTAGGGATTTTCGAAATCAGATAGTTTACTTGATCGAGTGTCGCTTTATTGTTGCTCTCACCAGATGCGCAATAGAGCAAAAATCGAATATGATTGAGCTTCATATAGAGGTTATCTCGAAAGGTATCTCTATTGATCTGCACATAGTTCTGATAGTGAGCCAACGCCGCCTTGGTATCATTCACGGAGAGACACAGGTTTGCGATTGCCAGTTCCCTTTCTGAGTTACCCGGTGTGAGTTCACTTGCCAATTTAAAATGGGCAATCGCAGCAGGAACTTTATTACTGATAAGGTTCACTTGAGCTGCTTGATCTCGATACAAGGTGCTGGTGGGTGCTGAATCAATCAAGCTTTCGATCATCCGTTGTGCTTCATTGATCTGACCTAAATTCGCAAGGCTATTTGCTAGACCCGCTTGAGCCCAATCAAAACTGCCTTCATAAAGCGCCTTCTCATATACGTTCTTTGCTTCTTCGTAAAGCTTAAGCTTTGACAAAAAGCTTCCGCGAAATTGCTGGATGGTCGTAAAATATTCAGAATGAAAGGCGATCAGCTCTTCGCAGAACTCAAGTCCGGCTTCATAGTCATTTTCTCGTTCGGCCTTGTAGATTTTTTGTAGCACCAGCTTCTTTTTTAGAGAGCTTGTAATACGTTGTTTTAAGGTTTCACGATTGAATGGTTTTAATAAATAGTTATCTGGTCGAAGCTCTAAAATAGGGCGGATCGATAAAGCGGAATTCTCACCTGTAACTAGAATAAATATTCCATCGTCTTTCAACCTATTCGATTGTTTAAGCTCTTCAAACAGCTGCTTGCCATTGATGGTGTTACCAAAGTTGTAGTCACAGATAATCACATCAAACGTCGTCTCGCTTGTTATCGTCATAGCGATGCGAGGGGATTTAGCAATTGAAATCATTCGCTCTGAAAAGCCGATATGAATCAACATATTGCGGATGGTTGATAGCACGATCGATGAGTCATCAACGATAAGTGCATTGAGTTGGTTTAATTTCATGTTTACTTTAAATTATTTACTGACGTGAATTCCGCAGCGATTACGGGTTGCTTTGCTGCCTTGCTCGATCGACAAAACAGAAAAGCTCTGTTTCTACCAAGTTGATACAAGCTTTCGTTAATATTTATTATCTAAGTACAGTCGAATTGAATTAGCTGATTGGATTCTAGAATGAAATCGAATGAGGAAGCTCATCATAATATCCGACAAAAAATGGCTTGTATTTTAAGCGGCTATTGACCCGATAGGTAACACTCTTTTGCTAATTGTTTTTATGGAGAGGATTAAATTTATTTGTGAGATTCTTCAGGGTGGAATCATAGATAAAATATCAGATTGAGATGTTTTTATTGGCTGTCTGATTATTTGCCTTGTGAGTAGCCACCTTTAGCACTCTAAAGGCGGCGTTTCGGCTTATATGCTTATAAATTTTCAGAATTTCTATTTGGCTTTATTTATATCAATTTGACTTGAAGCAAGCTGATTGTTGTAGAGCTTTATCAATGGCTGAAACAAGTTTCTCGATATGCGCAGGTTCGCTGATAAATGGAGGCATCATATAAATTAGCTTACCAAATGGACGGATCCAAACGCCTTGCTCTACAAAGTGCGCTTGGATGGTTTCCATATCGACAGGTGTGTGGGTTTCAACGACGCCAATAGCGCCCAACCAACGCACGTCTTTAACAAGTTCATGTTCTCGCAGCGGTGGCAGTAACTCAGAAAAGAGCTGTTCAATCTGCTGAGTCTGGTTTTTCCAATGGCCTTGCTCGATGATGGATAAACTTGCCGCACCGACTGCGCAAGCTAATGGGTTACCCATAAAGGTTGGACCGTGCATAAAACAACCCGCTTCACCGCCACATACTGTGTCAGCAACTTCTTTGCTCGCCAGCGTCGCTGACAATGTCATGTAGCCACCAGTTAAAGCCTTGCCTACGCATAAGATGTCCGGTTGAACATCGGCATGCTCACAAGCGAACAGTTTCCCTGTGCGGCCAAATCCGGTCGCAATCTCATCCAAGATCAGCAATACATTGAATTCATCACACAGTAAGCGAAGCTGTTTTAGGAACTCAGGGTGGTAGATGCGCATGCCGCCAGCGCCTTGAACTATTGGCTCTAAGATCACCGCTGCGACTTCTTGATGGTGTGCTGCCAGCTTTTCTCGAAAGCTGTTGATGTCGTTCGCGTCCCATTGTTCCCAAAAGCCTGTTTTAGGTGAATCTGCAAAAATGTGTTCAGGCAAAAAGCCTTTGTAGAGGCTGTGCATTGAGTTGTCAGGGTCGGTCACTGACATCGCCGCAAAGGTATCACCGTGGTAGCCATCTCTTAGTGTGAGGAACTTTGAACGAGGTTGTCCTTTAGCGTGCCAATATTGCAGTGCCATTTTGAGGCTCACTTCTACGGCTACTGAACCTGAATCGGCCAAAAATACATGCTCAAGATTACTTGGTGCGAGATTCAAAAGCTTCTTACATAAATCGATAGCGGGTTGGTGGGTGATGCCACCAAACATAACGTGTGAAACCTTATCAATTTGACTGTGAGCGGCGGCATTTAGCTCTGGATGATTGTAGCCGTGGATGGTTGACCACCAAGATGACATACCATCAATAATTCGTTTTCCGCCTTCTAATTCTAGGTAAACACCGTCTGCGTTGGTGACTGGATAGCAGGTCAGAGGTGTTAACGTTGATGTGTAGGGATGCCAGATATGCTGGCGATCAAAGGCGAGATCCATAGTAACTTCCATTCTTGGTGTGATTAAAAAATAACCAGATGTAAACTTTTGATATTATCAATGTGTTGACAGTCTAAAGCTTGTCGGTAGACTAGCCAAGCATAAATGCAATCTCTATTGATAGAGATGAAACATCAAATAATAAAAAAGGATCGACACGTGGAAGTTCGTCATGACTGGACAGTTGCTGAAGTAACAGCGCTGCTTGAAAAACCGTTTATGGATTTAATGTTTGAAGCTCAAGTGGTTCATAGACAGTACCAAGAGCACAACCACGTGCAGGTGAGTACGCTTCTATCGATTAAGACCGGTGCTTGTCCTGAAGACTGTAAGTACTGCCCTCAAAGCGCTCACTACCGAACGGATGTCGACAAAGAACGCCTAATGGAAGTAGAGCGTGTTTTGGATGCGGCGCAAAAAGCCAAGAACGCGGGCTCGACTCGTTTCTGTATGGGCGCGGCGTGGAAGAACCCGAAAGAACGCGATATGCCTCACCTGACTGATATGATCAAAGGTGTGAAAGGCATGGGCCTAGAAACTTGTATGACACTGGGCATGTTAACCCCAGATCAAGCCGGCGAGCTAGCGGATGCAGGTTTGGATTACTACAACCATAACCTTGATACATCTCCTGAGTTCTACGGTAGCATCATCACCACTCGTACTTACCAAGACCGTTTAGATACGCTATCTCACGTGCGTGATGCCGGTATGAAGATCTGCTCTGGTGGCATTATTGGTATGGGCGAAAGTACCAATGACCGTGCAGGCCTGCTGGTAGAGTTAGCGAACCTTCCGGTACACCCTGAGAGTGTGCCAATCAACATGCTCGTAAAAGTGAAAGGCACACCGATGGAAAACGTCGATGATGTTGAATCTTTTGACTTCATTAAGTTGATTGCGATTGCTCGTATCATGATGCCAATGTCTGCGGTTCGTCTATCTGCAGGCCGCGAGAATATGAATGAACAGATGCAGGCGATGTGTTTCATGGCTGGCGCAAACTCTATCTTCTACGGTTGTAAGCTACTGACTACGCCAAACCCAGATGAAGACATGGACATGCAGCTGTTTAAGAAGTTAGGTATCAACAGCCAACAAGTGGCTCAGAAGCCTGATGAAATTCAAGAAAACGAACTGTTAGATCAAGTGGTGGAGCGCGTTGCTGCTCGCCCAACGAAAGACGACATGTTCTACGATGCCACTGTTTAAATCCCGTATTAAAGATGCCCTTGTTCAACGCCGTGAACAGGGGCTAACTCGTCAACTTAAAGTGCTCGAAAACAGTAATGGCCCTTTGCTTAATTGTGAAGGTTCTCGCTTTATTAATTTTTCGAGTAATGATTACCTAGGCTTGGCGAACGACCCTGAATTGGTGGAGGCGTGGCAAGCTGGGCTTTCCCTTTATGGTGCTGGCAGTGCTGCATCGCCATTGGTCACGGGTTTTAGTTCTTCTCATCGAAATTTAGAAGCTCAGCTGTGTGAATGGTTGGGCTTTGAACGTGCGATTCTCTTTAGTTCTGGTTTCAGTGCGAACCAAGCCTTGTTGTTTTCTCTGCTCGAAAAAGACGACTCTCTGCTGCAAGACAAGCTTAATCACGCCTCTTTAATTGAAGCGGGGATGCTTTCTCCTGCAACCATGAAACGCTTTAAGCATAACGACACGCAGCATCTAGAGTCGCTATTAAGCCGATCTCCACAATCCTTGGTCGTGACTGAAGGTGTGTTCAGCATGGACGGCGACCAAGCGCCTCTCAGTCAGATATCTAACCTGACTCATCAATTCGACAGTTGGTTGGCGGTTGATGATGCTCATGGTATCGGAGTGCTAGGTGAGCAAGGGGCAGGGAGCTGCAACGCGGCGCAAATAACGCCCGATATTCTAGTCGTCACTTTTGGTAAAGCATTTGGCCTGTCTGGCGCTGCTGTTTTATGTTCGTCAGAAGTCGGTGACTATTTAACTCAGTTTGCTCGTCATCATGTGTACTCGACGGCAATGCCACCTTCACAAGCGGTGGCTTTGTCTCATGCCTGTCAGATGATTCAAACTCAAGAGTGGCGCCGAGAAAAGCTGGCGGAGTTAGGGGCTCTTTATACAGAGCAGGTGAGCGGCTTGAAAGGCTTTGTGGATACTCAGACTCCGATTAAGCCATTTGTGATAGGTGAAGCTCAGGCGGCATTATCTATAGCTGGAGAGTTAAAGCAAAACCAAGTTTGGGTGACCGCAATAAGGCCGCCAACCATACCTGCTGGAACTGCTCGATTACGAATCACGTTAACAGCTAACCATAGCCAAAAACAGGTTTTCCAATTAACCAGGTCGTTGCATCAAGCCATTGAACGAAACATCGACTCAGGCATTAAATCTGGTATCCATCCAAGCTTTGAATCAAATAAAGAGGCTCAGTAAATGTCACAAGAAGCAGTAGTGCATAATTACGTTGGCCAAGATAAGAGTGCGATTGCCGAAGCCTTTGGTAAAGCAGCAACAACCTATGACAAACACGCTGAATTTCAGCGCGATGTTGGCCACCGCTTACTGGATAAACTACCCAGAGATCTGTCAGGCTTTAAGGTGCTGGATCTAGGTTGTGGTACTGGCTATTTCTCAGAGCAACTTGTAAAACGAGGCGCCGAAGTGGTTTGCGCTGATCTTTCTGTTGGAATGCTAGCAACAGCAGAGAAGCGGTGTGGTGCATCTGTCTCTTTATATCAACAAGCCGATGCCGAACAATTGCCGTTTGAAGACGGTTGTTTTGACATCGTTTTCTCTAGCCTTGCGTTGCAATGGTGTGACGATTTGTCGTCGCCTTTGAGAGAGATGAAGCGTGTTACAGCGGTTGGTGGGCGTGTTATTTTCTCAACTTTGCTTGATGGGTCACTGTTTGAGTTGAAAAAGTCATGGTCCAAAATTGACGCACATCAACACGTTAACCATTTTATTACAATCAATCAGGTAAAAATTGCGTTAGCGCAATCTAGCTGTACGGTTCATCAACTAGACTTGCCCACCATCACCGTTTGGTACGACACTGCGTTTGAACTGATGCGCGACCTTAAAGGCATCGGCGCTAATCACGTAAGTGGTCGCTCACAGGGTTTAACAAGTCGCAGCATGTTGCAGCTTGTTGAACGGGAATATCGAGAGTTTAAAAACCATCAAGGTTTCTTGCCAGCAACATATCAAGTTTGTTTAGGGGTTATTCAATTATGATTGATGCATTATTTATTGCAGGTACGGATACCGAAGTGGGAAAAACTGTGGTTTCAAAAGCGATTCTTCAAGCTTTGGCCGCACAAGATTTATCGACAATTGGTTATAAGCCAGTTGCTGCAGGGTGTGAGAAATACCCTGAAGGTTTACGTAATAGTGATGCTCTGCATCTTCAAGAAGCGGCGACGCAAGATATTGCTTACGAAGACGTAAACCCGTATGCACTATTGTTACCGTCATCGCCTCACATCGCTGCGAAGCATGACGGTGTGGTGATTGATGAAGCCGTATTATCTGCAAAGCTGGAAGAGCATAAGCAAAACTCTGACATCGTGTTAGTTGAAGGTGCTGGTGGTTGGCGTGTACCGGTTTCAGATGATGAATATCTGTCTAGCTGGGTTAAAAAAGAGCAGCTTCCAGTGGTACTGACTGTGGGTATTAAGCTTGGTTGTTTGAGCCACGCTCTATTAACGGCAGAAGCGATTCGTGCTGATGGCCTAAACCTAATAGGTTGGGTCGCAAACCGTATCAATCCAGGTACTGAGCACTACGCAGATATTATTGCGATGCTTGAAGATAAGCTAGGTGCGCCAAAGTTAGGTGAAATTCCTTACGTACCAAAAGCGAAGTCTAAGAACATTGGTAAGTACATTGATGTGCAGCCTTTGCTTGCGCTTTAATTATCACGCTATGTACTAAATAAGAAAAGGGCTGCGATTGCAGCCCTTTTGCTATTTAAGCCTTTAGACCTTGAGTTGATAAACAACCGGTCTTTTAATAAACAAGCTTAGAATTAATGTTCTTTCGTCAGTCCCATTAAAGCTTGCTGAGTTTCTGTGATTTTTGTCTGTGCCGTTTGCGGTGTTAGGATTCCAATCTGCTTTTTTGCTTCTTCTTCAGTAATCCCTAGGTGACAGCACAGTAAATCGATAGCCATTTGAGTGTTAGTACCTTCAACCATGATCCTTCCCTTTTTGTACATGGACTAGCCAATAAATCATCTGAAGTCACTGTAAACGGATTGTTATATCGACACCATACGACTTAGGTCTAATAGAGTGGATTTAATTCGGATATGGTCTCGTAATCAAATGTTGCAATTTAATGCTTAACCTTGTTTTCTTAATCTAAGACTATATGTATAAGTAAGTATAAGTCTCAAGGTTGGAATCTATTGCTGTCTGCCTTGTCTATAACAATAAGTTTTATAAAAACAGCTTTCATGCGGAGATAAGTAATGAAGCGAGTAATGTTGTTCCTTGCAACCAACCTAGCGGTTGTATTGGTACTAAGTGTTGTTCTTAATATTGTATACGCAGTTACAGGTATGCAACCCGGTAGCCTCTCAGGCTTATTGGTGATGGCTGCGGTATTTGGTTTTGGCGGCTCATTCATTTCATTAATGATGTCGAAGAAAATGGCGCTACGCTCTGTAGGCGGCATGGTCATTGAAAGCCCACGTAACGAAACAGAACATTGGTTGATGGAGACGGTAAGCCGTCAATCTCAACAAGTTGGTATTGGTATGCCAACAGTGGCGATCTACGATTCGCCAGACATCAATGCATTTGCAACGGGCGCTAAGCGTGATGATTCATTGGTCGCAGTATCAACGGGTCTTCTGCACAGTATGACGCGTGACGAAGCTGAAGCGGTATTAGCTCACGAAGTTAGCCACATCGCGAATGGTGACATGGTGACTATGACCCTAATGCAAGGTGTTGTGAACACGTTCGTTATCTTCCTATCTCGTTTCATCGCCAACATTGTTGCGTCGAATGACAACGAAGAAGAGGGTGGCAGCAACATGATGGTGTACTTCGGTGTGTCTATGGTGCTGGAACTGGTATTTGGTTTCCTAGCGAGCTTCATTACGATGTGGTACAGCCGCCATCGTGAGTTCCATGCTGATGCAGGTGCAGCGCACTTGGTAGGTAAAGAGAAGATGATTGCAGCGCTAGAGCGTCTAAAGGTGAGCCACGAGCCACAACTAGAAGGTTCTATGATGGCGTTTGGTATCAACGGTAAGAAGTCTCTAACTGAGCTTCTAATGAGCCACCCGCCGCTAGATAAGCGTATTGCTTCTCTACGTAACATGTAATCTCTAATACAAGCTGCTGTCGTTAAGCGGCAATATGTATTCTATAGGCTTCCTTCGGGGAGCCTTTTTTGTACTTGCTGCTTAAGAAAAGGAACGGGTGTCTGTCTAATGCGGTTTGCAGTATTTGAATGCGGTAGGCTAGTTGGAGAAGTCAGGTTTGATTGACGGCTGTTGTTTTATTTAGGGACTACTGTTCGAAACATTTGTTCTACACAACAAAAAGGCTTCCACGTGGGAAGCCTTTGTTTATTCGTTTGTTCGAATCTTACAGCTTGTCAGTCAGCTCGATTGCTTGACCGATGTAGTTCGCTGGTGTCATCTCTTTCAGGCGAACTTTCTCGTCTGCAGGGATTTCAAGACCGTCGATGAATGCACGCATGCCTTCGCCATCTACACGCTTACCACGAGTTAGCTCTTTAAGCTTCTCGTATGGCTTCTCGATACCGTAACGACGCATTACTGTTTGTACTGGTTCAGCCAGTACTTCCCAGTTTTTGTCCAGTTCAGCAAGTAGCGCTTCACGGTTAACTTCTAGCTTGCTAATACCTTTCAGAGTTGAAGTGTATGCAATGATTGCGTAGCCAACACCAACACCTAGGTTACGAAGAACCGTAGAGTCAGTTAGGTCACGTTGCCAGCGAGAAACTGGAAGTTTTTGTGCAAGGTGGCTAAATACTGCGTTAGCTAGACCAAGGTTGCCTTCAGAGTTTTCGAAGTCAATTGGGTTAACTTTATGCGGCATTGTAGAAGAACCGATTTCGCCAGCAATAGTCTTCTGCTTGAAGTGACCAAGAGCGATATAGCCCCAAACGTCACGGTCGAAGTCTAGAAGAATCGTGTTGAAACGAGCAACTGCGTCGAATAGCTCTGCGATGTAATCGTGAGGTTCGATTTGAGTTGTGTAAGGGTTCCAAGTTACGCCAAGAGATTCAGTGATGAACTCTTCAGAGAACTGGTGCCATTCAACTTCAGGGTATGCAGAAAGGTGAGCGTTGTAGTTACCTACAGCACCGTTGATTTTCGCTAGGATCTCAACGCTTTCGATTTGCTTGAATTGACGTTCCATACGGTACGCAACGTTAGCCATCTCTTTACCCATAGTAGAAGGAGAAGCTGGCTGACCGTGTGTACGAGAAAGAAGAGGAATATCACGGTACTCGTTCGCAAGAGCTTTGATAGCATCGATTACGTTACGAATTTCTGGAAGAATCACTGTGTCACGAGCTTCTTTAAGCATCAGCGCGTGAGATGTGTTGTTGATGTCTTCAGAAGTACATGCAAAGTGAATGAATTCGTTAACTGCGTGAAGCTCAGGAACGCCAGCAACTTTCTCTTTCAAGAAGTATTCAACCGCTTTAACGTCGTGGTTTGTCGTGCGCTCAATCTCTTTGATACGCAGAGCGTCTTCTTCGCTGAAGTTAGCGGCTAGTTCATCAAGAAACTGGTTAGCTTCTGCACTGAACGCTGGTACTTCTTTGATTGCATCAGTTGCTGCAAGCTTTTGTAACCAACGAATTTCAACGATAGAGCGGTACTTTAGTAGTCCAAACTCACTAAAGATGCTGCGTAATGCAATAGTCTTACTTCCGTAACGGCCGTCTACTGGTGAAACAGCAGTCAATGCTGACAGTTCCATGGTGTTCTCCTGAATTGAGTTTTCTAAATTTTGAGAGGTTTATACCAGTAACAATCTCAATTGTCACGCACATTGCGCAATCGTTTGCGTGAGAGTTGTGTTGATACAAAAAACAAGCTCGCGACGAGGCGCGAGCTAATAAATTACATTCGAGCTAGTAGGATTTGAGCCTGCTCGATCATCTTCTTGCGACCGAAGATAAGATGGCGGCGTTTACCACCAACCTGGCGCCAAAGAACAGCGCTTCGAATTCCTGACAGAAGGAGTGCACGAACCTTGTGCTGGCTCGATGTCTGTTGAAGTACCGCTGGCGTACCAGAAACCTGAATACGTGGGCCAATAGGGCTCACAACATCAAGGTAGATGCTCGCTAGGTTGCTGATCATTTGCTCGTCAAACAGATCAAAATGTTCAGTTTGGCGCTCTGCAGTTTGAATGCGATCGCCAAGCTGAGACATAGAGTCGTTACGAGAAGATAGCTTACGCTCAAGAGCCATCAAGCTGATGATGTAGCGCGTAATATCGCTACCAGCTGGAGTACTATCGATACCTTTTACTAAGCACTCAAGGCCAAGCTTTAGGTTCGCTTCACGTCCAAATACGCCCACGGTGTTCGCCGGGTTGGTATTCAAAATAGCATTGAGTGAAGCTTCGAAGGCATCTTTATCACAATGGCCGTCTTTCGCTACTTGTTGAACCAAAGCCACAGCTTGGCAAATTCCGGCGAAAGCAATAGTACGGTCATAAAGTGTATTAGCCACGTAGTAACTCCTAGTTGTCTTCTATCGTTTGTTGTTCGTCGATTTAATTAGATGCGCTTTTCGATGATACCGCCACCAAGACAAACGTCGTCTAGGTAGAACACTGCCGATTGACCAGGGGTCACAGCAATCTGTGGCTCATCAAAAATAACCTTAATGTTCTCATCATCAATTGGGATGATTGTACAAGGAATATCGGTTTGACGGTAACGTGTTTTTACCGTGCATGTCATAACTTCAGTAATTGGTGTGCGATTTACCCAGTGAAGCTGAGAAGCGATCAAACCTCCTGATTTTAGAAGAGGGTGATCTTTACCTTGTACTGCGATCAGAACATTACGCTTCAGATCTTTTTCACCAACAAACCATGGCTCTTCGTTACCGCCGCCACCTTTAGTGCCGCCAATATGAAGGCCTTTACGCTGACCTAGCGTGTGGTACATCAAACCTTGGTGTTGACCAATCACTTGGCCTTCAGGTGTTTCGATGTTACCCGGTTGTGCTGGTAGGTATTTGCCTAGGAACTCAGTGAACTTGCGCTCACCGATAAAGCAGATGCCTGTTGAATCTTTCTTCTTAGCTGTGATCAAGTCTTGCTCTTCAGCAATACGTCGCACTTCTGGCTTCTCTAATTCACCGACAGGGAATAGGCTGCGTGCCACTTGATCTGAGCTTAGCGTGTATAGGAAATAGCTTTGGTCTTTGTTGCTGTCTAGACCGCGTAGCATTTCTGGTTTTACGCCAGCATCAAGCTCTTCTTGAGTTGGGAAAGTACGACGAACGTAGTGACCCATCGCAATGTAGTCTGCGTCTAGCACTTCATCCGCAAACTCTAAGAATGCTTTGAATTTGATTTCTTTGTTACAAAGAATATCTGGGTTCGGTGTACGACCTGCTTTGTACTCTTCAAGGAAGTATTCGAATACGTTGTCCCAGTATTCTGCAGCAAAGTTGATAGTGTGAAGGTGGATACCTAGTTTGTCACATACCGCTTGAGCATCAGCAAGATCTTCAGCTGCCGTGCAGTATTCTTCGTTATCGTCTTCTTCCCAGTTTTTCATGAAAAGGCCTTCTACCTGATAGCCTTGTTGCTGAAGAAGATACGCCGATACTGACGAATCTACACCGCCGGACATACCGACAATTACTTTCTTTTCGCTGTTTCCAGAGCTGATATCTGACATGTCTAAACACCGTTACTATTACTTGGTCGCAGATTCTAACAGAAAGAGAAACGCCGTGACAGATCCGAGACCGGAATCACAGTTTCATTTGCACAAATAGTGTGCTGACTTTGTTAGAGAATCGCATGAGAGCGAGGTGAGTCGCTAGGATGTCAGAAGTATATGTGGCATAGTCGCTCGAAATCCAAGACCTGAGATAAAAAAATGTCTGAACAAAACGAATTTATGCAAGAAGAAGAGCTGATTGAGATTATCGAGAACCAGCTTGAAGATGGCGAACCAGTGAAAGTGAAAGAGACGTTGATGCGTTTAATGATGACTGGCACTCCACGTGAAGAAGCAATTGCGGCTATGGCATGTGCACTGGCAATTGAAGTGTTTGACGTTATGAAAAACGGCGCGGAGTTTAATCAAAAACGTTACGCAGAGCATTTGGGCATGCTGCCTGATTTAAGCTTTATGGAAGGCGAATAAAAAAAACCTTCAGCAAACGTTTGCTATAGTTTGAAAGATTGCCGCGTTAAATATAGCGCGGTAGAATCCGCCACCTATTTCCCCTTGACTTAGACTAGCCCTATGAAATTCCCTGGACAACGTAAATCAAAGCACTACTTTCCGGTTCACGCTCGTGATCCTCTAGTGAGCCAAGCTCAAAGCAGTAAAAGAATGTCACGTACTCATATTATCGGTATTGACCAAACATTGGTGGATATTGAAGCAAAGGTGAGTTCTGAACTTATTGAGAAGTATGGTTTGAGCAAGGGACATTCACTGGTTATTGGCGACGCAGCCGCTGAATCTTTATATCAAGAATTAAAAGAGCAGTGCCTGATTACCAATGAATACGCTGGTGGCACAATTGGTAACACATTACACAACTATTCAGTGCTAGCGGATGACCGTTCAACTCTGCTTGGTGTAATGAGCCAAGATATTAAGATTGGTAGTTACGGTTACCGCTATTTATGTAATACATCAAGCAGAATGGATCTGAACCATTTACAAGGGGTAGATGGCGCAATTGGTCGCTGCTTTGCATTAATTACAGAAGACGGTGAACGTACTTTCGCAATTAGCGAAGGACAAATGAACCAATTAAAACCAGAAAGCATTCCTGAAAAAATCTTCAAAAGTGCTTCTGCTTTAGTATTAACGGCTTATTTAGTTCGTTGTAAGCCAGGCGACCCTATGCCTGAAGCAACAATGAAAGCGATCGAATACGCGAAGAAATACGATGTGCCAGTCGTTCTTACACTAGGTACTAAGTTCGTTATTCAAGATGATCCAGAATTCTGGAAAGATTTCCTTGAGCAACACGTAACGGTTGTTGCAATGAATGAAGACGAAGCTGAAGCATTAACGGGTGAAAGCGATCCGCTTGCAGCATCAGATAAAGCGTTAGAGTGGGTAGACCTTGTTCTATGTACTGCGGGACCTGTTGGCCTATTTATGGCTGGTTATACAGAAGATGCAGCTAAGCGTGAAACGTCACTGCCTTTACTTCCAGGTTCAATTGCTGAATTCAACCGTTTTGAATTTAGCCGTCCTGCGCATAAAGATTTATGTGAAAACCCAACTAAAGTGTATTCGCACATTGCGCCATACATGGGTGGTCCAGAAAAGATCAAAAATACTAACGGTGCAGGTGATGCTGCGTTATCAGCTTTATTACATGATATGGCTGCTAATAAGTACCACAAAGAAAACGTGCCAAACTCAAGTAAGCACCAACATTCATTCTTGACGTACTCTTCGTTTTCACAAGTTTGTAAATATTCTAACCGCGCTAGCTATGAAGTGTTGGTTCAACACTCTCCACGTTTATCTCGTGGCCTTCCTGAAAGAGAAGATAGCCTAGAAGAAGCGTACTGGGAAAGATAAGTTACTTTCTTTAATCAGTAGTACTATCAGTATCAGTTGATTTCTAATACTGATAGTACAAATATAAAAAAGGCTCCGAAAGGAGCCTTTTTTGTTTCTGAATATATTGAAGTCGTAAATAATACTTTGGTCGACTTAAATATTAATTCTATTGCTTAGCGTGTAATTGATTACTCACTAAGTAAACTAAATGTTTAGATAGCAAACTCTTCTAGAGATTTACCAGCATCTAGCTGTTCTTGGATAGCTGAAGGCGTACGGCCTTGACCTGTCCAAGTCTTCTCGTCGCCGTTTGCGTCTACGTATTTGTATTTCGCTGGGCGAGGAGCGCGTTTAGCTTTTGTTGTTTTAGATTTTGCTTCACCAGAAAGTGCAGCAATAAGATCGGCAACATCAATTCCGTCTTTTGCAATTTGTTCAGCAATAGCAGAAAGCTTAGCTTCTTGCTCTGCTTTAGCAGCACGTTCTTCAGCTTCAGACTCTTGACGCTCTTGTACAACAATAGTCAGCTTGTCTAGCGCTTCTTCAAGTTGCTCAAGAGTTAATTCACGTGAGAACGCACGAAGGCTGCGGATATTTAATAGAGTTTTTGTTAATTCAGACATGATATTTCCCATCAAGGTAAACTAAAGAATCTTCCTAATAATAAACAGAGCCTAGGAATAAAACAAATAGTATTTCTTCTATTACATATTTAAATATAAAAGTGAGATGAATAGTTGAAAATTCAGAGCTGTATTTTTATTGAATTTATAATAATTATTAAGATTATCTTAAAAACCGATATGTGACAGGTGGAGTAGTCAACTTATGTAGACTATTCTTCTATTGATTAGTTCATTAACAAAAAGCTATTTTTCTCGGAATGATATGTTGCATTGTTGCTCTTGATGAGTACAATTGCGGCTACCTGATGCGAGGTATTGGTTAATTTGTTGTTAAACTCTGGTTTACACGGTTAATAATGTTATCGCACGTAGAGGTGCAATTATAAAAAGTAACTTCCGTTGGGGTGATGCCAATGAACGGGAATGAAAGGTGTAATTGCCGAAGTAAATTGTATATCTAAGCAATTTGCTGGGGTTGTGCTCAATAGGTACAACACTGCCATAGTCTTAATTTTAAACTATGGAGCGCTACTGTAGGGTTGGGTGAAGTGTTCACTTCCCTTTCGCTTAGTTCAACATGAGCTTGGTCAGCCGTATCAAGTTTGTCTGCAGTAGATCTCTAGCCAAATAAAAAACTGGTTTTTGAAGATCATGAATTTAATAGATTTTGCAACATCACCTTTATCTTTGCTTCCGCCCCTTGTGGCTTTGAGCCTTGCTATTGTTACCCGCCGTGTATTGGTTTCTTTGGGTGTCGGTATCATCATGGGTGCGATTCTACTTGCTGACTACTCAGTAGGTAACGCAGCTAGTTACGTGTTTACTAAAGCATCTGGTGTTTTCATCGAAGATGGTGGTATCAACACTTGGAACATGAGCATCATTGCATTCCTAATTATTCTTGGAATGACAACGGCATTATTAACACTGTCTGGCGGTACTCGCGCATTCGCGGAGTGGGCGCAGTCTCGCGTTAAGAGCAAACGTGGTTCAAAACTACTTGCTGCTTTCTTAGGTGTATTCATCTTTGTTGATGACTACTTTAACAGCCTAGCGGTTGGTGCTATCTCTCGTCCTGTAACAGACCGTTTCTACGTATCTCGCGCTAAGCTTGCTTATATCCTAGATTCAACGGCTGCTCCTATGTGTGTGATCATGCCTGCTTCTAGCTGGGGTGCTTACATCATCACTATCATTGGTGGCATCTTAGTGACACACGGTGTGACAGAGTATTCTGCACTGGGTGCTTACGTTCGTCTTATCCCAATGAACTTCTACGCTGTATTCGCACTACTAATGGTGTTTGCAGTGGCATGGTTCGGTCTAGACGTTGGTAAGATGCGTGAGCATGAAATCGAAGCATCTCAAGGTCGTGGCTTTGAAGGCGACAACGATCAAAAGCAAGCTCACGATCTAAACGAAGAGCTAGATATCGAAGAGAGCGAAAACGGTTCTGTTTCTGATCTGGTTATGCCAATCGTATCGTTAATCGTAGCGACGGTTGCTGCGATGCTTTACACCGGTGGCCAAGCGCTGACTGCTGATGGTCAAGCATTTAACCTTCTCGGTGCGTTTGAAAACACGGATGTAGGTAAGTCACTTGTTTATGGTGGCGTTATCGGCTTAATCGTTGCTCTAGCAACTGTATTCAAACAGAAGCTATCTATGGCAGATATCGCAAGAACGATGTGGATTGGTGCAAGCTCTATGTTTGGCGCTATCCTAATTCTTGTGTTCGCTTGGACTATCGGTTCTGTAATCGGCGACATGAAAACAGGTTCTTACCTATCCTCTCTAGTAACCGGCAGCATTGATTACCACTGGCTACCAGTTATCTTGTTCCTTCTAGCTGGCATTATGGCTTTCTCAACAGGTACATCTTGGGGTACGTTCGGTATCATGCTACCTATCGCGGGCGACATGGCTGCGGCATCTGACATCGCGCTAATTCTGCCGATGCTAAGTGCGGTTCTAGCAGGTGCTGTATTTGGTGACCACTGTTCTCCAATCTCAGACACAACGATTCTGTCTTCTACTGGTGCTCGTTGTAACCACATTGACCACGTATCGACTCAGCTTCCATACGCGCTGTCTGTAGCGTTCGTATCGTGCATTGGTTTCATTACTCTAGGTATGACATCTTCAATTGGCATCGCATTTGGCGCAGCGTCTCTAACGTTTGTTGCTGTATGTTTTGCATTGGCTTACTTCTCTCGCTGCAAAATGGCGACGTGCAAAAGCTAAAACTGAAAGCTAATCAGTAAACTATCAGGGAGGCATTGGCCTCCCTTTTTTGTGCTTGTTAATTTAATTTTAAGTTTCGTGAAAAAAGTTCGAATAAATGGTTGAAAAAGGATCTCAGCTTAGTTAGTGTGGAGATAAGAAAGCAAACAACTGAAGAGCTTATAAGTATGCGTAAATTAGTAATGAACATTCATCACCATCATCACCCTATCTAGTCTTTCGGGGAGATTTACGTATACCCGGGAGCAAGAATTCTCCCGGAGGTTAAGTCAAAGAATTTAGATTTAAACCCTCGGGATGACAAAGTCTTCCGAGGGTTTTTTAGTTTTAGCGCTTTTAAATAATCAATAAATTCAAATATTTGCACAGGGATACAGCAATGCAGACACAACGCCTAAGAATCGCAATTCAAAAGAAAGGTCGCTTAAGTAAAGAGTGCCAAGACCTACTTAAAAAATGTGGTGTTAAATTTAACATCATGGGTGAGCGCCTAGTTGTTCATTCACTAAATATGCCAATCGACTTGTTATTAGTTCGTGATGATGACATCCCAGGTCTTATCATGGATGGTGTGGTTGACCTTGGTTTTATCGGTGAAAATGAACTAGAAGAAGTTCGCCTAGACCGTGTTGCTCTAAAAGAGCCATCAGAGTTTCGCACACTACGTCGTTTAGACTTCGGTGGTTGCCGCCTTTCTATCGCAATCAACAAAGACGAAGAATACAACGGCCCACAAGATCTTGCGGGCAAACGTATTGCGACAACCTACCCACAACTACTGAAAGCCTACATGGACGAGCAGGGTGTTGAATTCAGCACTTGTATGCTAACAGGCTCGGTTGAAGTTGCTCCTCGCGCAGGACTAGCAGACGCTATCGCAGATTTAGTTTCTACAGGCGCAACGCTAGAAGCAAACGGCCTAAAAGAAGCAGAAGCTATCTTCCAATCTAAAGCAACACTGATTCAACGTGTTGGTGAGTTCGATGCAGACAAAACGGCATTGATTGAAAAACTACTGACTCGTATGCAGGGTGTTCAACAAGCGAAAGAGTCGAAGTACATCATGCTTCACGCGCCAACATCTCAACTAGAGCAAATCAAAGCACTACTGCCTGGTGCTGAAGATCCAACGGTTCTTCCACTATCAACGGACAAAGACAAAGTTGCCGTTCACTTAGTAAGTACAGAGAACTTGTTCTGGGAAACAATGGAACAGCTGAAAGAATTGGGTGCAAGCTCGATTCTAGTATTACCAATCGAAAAAATGATGGGGTAGTGACGATGAGAACCGTTGTTTGGCAATCTTTAAGTGAATCACAGCAAGACTCGGTATTAGAGCGTCCAGCTATTACTGAAGGTGCAAACATCACAGCGACTGTTTCTGATGTTATTGCAAAAGTACGAAATGAAGGCGATGCCGCGCTTAGAGAGCTGACCGCAAAGTTTGATGGTGTGACTCCAGAATCTATCCGAGTCAGTTCGGGTGAGATCGAAGAGGCGTGTGCTCGTCTAACACCAGAGATGAAGCAAGCGTTAGAGCAAGCTTATAGCAACATTGCAAAGTTTCACGAAGCTCAAAAGCCACAGCCAATTAAGGTTGAGACACAGCCTGGTGTTGTGTGTGAGCAAGTGACGCGCGCGATTAATACTGTTGGCCTTTATATTCCAGGTGGCAGTGCGCCACTTCCGTCAACGGTTCTTATGTTAGGTGTTCCCGCTCAAATTGCAGGTTGTCGCAAGGTTGTGCTTTGTTCACCTCCGCCAATCGCTGATGAAATCTTGTATGTCGCTAAGCTTTGTAAGATCGACGAGGTTTACAACGTTGGTGGTGGTCAAGCGGTGGCTGCAATGGCTTACGGTACCGAGAGTGTGGCTAAGGTCGATAAGATCTTTGGTCCGGGTAACGCATACGTTACGGAAGCGAAACGCCAAGTAAGCAATGACTTCCGCGGCGCGGCGATTGATATGCCAGCTGGCCCATCTGAAGTATTAGTGATTGCCGATGAAACTGCCGATGCAGACTTTATTGCAGCGGATTTGTTGAGCCAAGCGGAGCACGGTCCAGATTCTCAGGTTGTATTGGTAACACCATCTCCAGTGGTTGCAGACCAAGTAACAGAAGCGGTTCAGAAGCAACTGAAAGAGTTGTCTCGTGCGAACATCGCTCAGCAAGCATTGGCTTCAAGTTTAATCATCATTGCTGAATCGCTCACTCAAGCGATTGCGATTTCGAACTTCTACGGTCCTGAGCACTTGATCGTTCAAACCAAGAATCCACGTGAATTGCTGCCATTGTTAGACAATGCAGGTTCAATTTTCCTTGGTGACTGGTCTCCAGAATCTGCAGGTGACTACGCATCAGGTACAAACCACGTTCTTCCGACTTACGGTTATACCAAGACGTATTCAAGCCTAGGTTTGGCTGATTTCTCTAAGCGAATGACGGTGCAAGAGCTAACAGCTGACGGCTTGAAAGGTCTAGCGCCAACAGTAGTAACAATGGCGGAAGCCGAAGGCTTGGATGCACACAAACGCGCTGTGACCATCCGAGTTGAAAAGTTAAATAAAGCGAAATAAGGGTAGGGCATGGAAAAGTTAGCAAGAAAACAAGTTCAGGCTCTAACACCTTACTTGTCTGCAAGACGCATAGGCGGTACTGGTGATGTGTGGCTAAACGCCAACGAATCTCCGTTTGATAACGAGTACAACCTGAACTTGTCTCGTCTTAACCGTTACAGCGAATGTCAGCCAAAAGAGCTGATTGACGCATACGCTCAATACGCAGGCGTGAAATCAGAGCAAACACTGACAACGCGTGGTGCTGACGAAGGTATTGAATTACTGATTCGTGCTTTCTGTGAGCCGAACGAAGACGCTATTCTTTACTGCCCACCCACTTACGGTATGTACGCAATCAGTGCAGAGACGATTGGTGTTGAGCGTAAGGTTGTGCCTCTGACTTCTGAGTGGCAATTGGATCTTCCAGCTATCGAAGCTCAACTCGACAACGTAAAAGTGGTGTTTGTTTGTAGCCCAAATAACCCAACCGGTAATTTGGTTGATCGCAAAGACATCATCAAGCTGCTTGAAATGACACAAGACAAAGCGATTGTGGTGATGGACGAAGCGTATATCGATTTCTGTCCAGAAGCGTCAACCGTTGATTTGCTTGAGCAATATCCAAACCTAGCGATTCTGCGTACCTTGTCGAAGGCCTTTGCTTTAGCGGGTTTACGTTGTGGCTTCACGCTAGCCAACAAAGAGCTTATCGATGTACTGTTAAAAGTGATTGCTCCTTATCCAGTGCCAATCCCTGTTGCTGACATTGCCGTTCAAGCACTCTCAGAGCAAGGACTAGCGCGAGCTAAGTTCCAAGTTCTGGATTTAAGTGCTAACCGAGCGTATTTGCAGGCGGGTCTATTAGGCATGCCTCAAGTGACGGTATTTGATGGTTGGGGTAACTACCTTCTGGTTAAATTCCCGAACGGTGATGAGTTATTTAAAGCGGCTTGGGATACGGGCATTATTTTGCGTAATTCACCTATTGAAGACTGTGTTCGTATTAGTATTGGTAACCGCGAAGAGTGCGAAAAGACACTTGGATTCATTCGTAACTTTTATCAGTAACGAAAGGCTTACCAGTAATAACATTTGCCAGTTTGATTTGATTAATTGGGCTGGTACGTGAAACCAATATTTTGGGTTAGCGTTTGATTTTAGCTAGGCCACCAGATTTAAAATTAAAAGGAAGTTCAAGTGAGTAAACAACAGAAAATACTTTTTATAGACCGTGACGGCACCTTAATTGTTGAGCCGCCAGTTGATTTTCAAGTAGACCGTTTAGACAAGCTAAAATTCGAACCGCTAGTGATTCCTAGCCTGCTTGCTTTGCAAGATGCTGGTTATCGCTTAGTGATGGTCACTAACCAAGATGGCCTAGGTACCGATAGCTACCCACAAGAAGATTTCGATGCACCACACAATATGATGATGGAGTTCTTCGAATCTCAAGGCGTTAAGTTTGACGACGTGCTTATTTGCCCTCACTTTGACGAAGACAACTGCTCTTGCCGTAAGCCTAAACTGGGTATGGTTAAAGAGTATTTACAAGGCGGTAAAGTCGATTTCCAACACTCTGTTGTGATTGGCGATCGAATGACGGATCTTCAACTGGCAGAGAACATGGCTATCCGCGGTATTCAATATGGCCCGGATGCGGAAACTGAAGGCACGCTTAACTGGCCACAAATCGTTAAAGATCTGACGGTTAATGCGCGTATTGCTGAAGTAGTTCGTACCACTAAAGAAACCGATATCAAGGTGGCAGTAAACCTTGATGAAACCGGTGGCAACAAGATCGATACCGGCATGGGTTTCTTCGACCACATGCTTGATCAAATCGCGACACACGGTGGTTTCCAAATGAACCTGACTGTGAAGGGCGATCTGCACATTGATGATCACCACACAGTCGAAGATACTGCACTGGCTTTAGGTCAAGCATTGAAAGATGCACTAGGCGACAAGCGTGGTATTGGCCGCTTTGGTTTCAGTCTACCAATGGACGAGTGTTTGGCTCAGTGTGCGCTAGACCTTTCTGGTCGTCCATACCTGAAGTTCGATGCTAAATTCAGCCGCGAGCAAGTGGGTGATCTTTCAACAGAGATGGTGGTTCACTTCTTCCGCTCTCTAACCGATACATTGGCTTGTACGCTACACCTTTCTTCTGATGGTAATAATGATCACCACATCATTGAGAGCCTCTTCAAAGCGTTTGGCCGAACTCTTCGCCAAGCAATCAAAGTTGAAGGTAACGAGTTGCCAAGCAGCAAAGGCGTTCTGTAAGGGATCGGTATGAAAGAGCAAAAAGTCGTTATTATTGATACTGGTTGTGCCAACGTTTCATCGGTGAAGTTTGCGATTGAACGTCTGGGCTACGCAGTTGAAATTTCAAAAGAACCAGAAGTTGTTCTTACTGCCGACAAGCTATTCCTACCCGGAGTAGGTACAGCAAGTGAGGCAATGAAGAACCTGCAAGAGCGTGACCTTGTTACCCTTGTGAAGCAAGTAGAGAAGCCTCTGCTAGGTATCTGCTTGGGTATGCAGCTGTTAGGTAAACTGTCTCAAGAGAAAGGCCAAAAGGCTGACGAGTTAGTTGAATGTCTAGGTTTGTGTGATGGTGAAGTTCGTTTACTTCAAACGGGCGACTTGCCATTACCACACATGGGTTGGAACACCGTCACCGCAACACCTAATCACCCTCTATTTAAAGACATTGAAGAAGGCGAATACTTCTACTTTGTTCATAGCTTCGCAATGCCAGTGGGCGACTACACAATCGCACAATGTGATTACGGTAATCCGTTCACTGCGGCGGTTCAAAGTGGTAATTATTATGGTGTTCAGTTCCACCCAGAGCGATCTTCGAAAGCTGGCTCTAAGCTGATTCAGAACTTCTTGGAATTGTAATAAGGATTAGGCAACGGCTAAGGTTGCCATATAAGGAATGTAAATGATTATTCCCGCGTTAGATTTAATTGAAGGCCAAGTAGTTCGCTTATTCCAAGGAGACTACGGGCAAGTAACAGAATACAAAGTAGACCCAGCAGAGCAGTTTAATCTGTACCACCAAGCTGGCGCTGGCTGGCTGCACCTTGTTGACTTAACGGGCGCAAAAGACACAACGGCTCGTCAGTTAGACTTGATTGCTAAGCTCCTTGCTAGCACGCCTGCGAACATCCAGATTGGTGGTGGCGTGCGTAACGAACAAGATGTCGTTGATCTGCTAGAAGCTGGCGCACAGCGCGTTGTGGTTGGTTCTACAGCCGTTAAGCAACCTGAGTTGGTGAAAGGTTGGATGGATAAGTATGGCGCGGAAAAAATCGTGCTGGCTCTAGACATCAACATTGACGAAAGCGGCACACGTAAAGTCGCGATTTCAGGTTGGCAGGAAGATTCAGGCGTAACCATTGAAGCGCTAATTGAAGACTACCTCACGGTTGGCCTTAAACACGTTCTGTGTACTGATATTTCACGTGATGGCACGCTAGAAGGGTCAAACGTAGAGCTCTATGTTGATCTTTGTAAGCAGTACCCACAAGTGCAATTCCAATCATCGGGCGGCATTGGCAGCCTAGCTGATATCGAAGCGCTTAAAGGCAGCGGTGTTGCGGGTGTGATTGTGGGGCGTGCGCTACTTGATGGCAAGTTTACCGCAGAGGAGGCATTTGCATGTTGGCAAAGCGAATAATCCCTTGTTTGGATGTCCGTGACGGACAAGTGGTTAAGGGAGTTCAGTTCCGTAACCACGAAATTATTGGCGACATCGTTCCGCTAGCACAACGCTATGCAGAAGAGGGCGCTGATGAATTGGTATTTTATGACATCACCGCATCAAGTGATGGCCGTGTCGTCGATAAAAGCTGGGTGAAACGCGTAGCTGAAGTGATCGATATTCCTTTCTGTGTGGCTGGTGGTATTAAATCAGCAGAAGATGCAGCGCGCATTCTTGAGTTTGGTGCAGATAAAGTATCAATCAACTCACCGGCATTGGCTAACCCACAGCTGATTACTGACCTTGCTGATAAGTTTGGCGTGCAGTGTATCGTTGTCGGTATCGATTCATACTTCGACAAAGAAACCGGTAAATATCAGGTTTACCAATTTACAGGCGATGAAGCGCGTACGAAAGCAACCAAATGGGAAACCAAAGATTGGGTGCAGGAAGTACAGAAGCGTGGCGCAGGTGAGATTGTGTTAAACATGATGAACCAAGATGGCGTTCGCAACGGCTATGACATCGATCAGTTAAACATGGTGCGTGAAGTGTGTAATGTGCCATTGATTGCCTCTGGTGGCGCTGGTGCAATGGAGCACTTTGCTGAAGCCTATAAGAAAACAAACGTGGACGGTGCGTTAGCAGCTTCGGTATTCCACAAACAAGTCATCAATATTGGTGAACTTAAACAGTATTTAAAACAACAAGATGTAGAGGTGCGACTATGAGTTTTGAAACCGCAAGCTTATCAAAAACAGAAGTAGGCGCATTGTCAGAGCGTATTAACTGGGAAAAAGTCGATGGCTTAGTGCCAGCTATTGTTCAAGATTACCAATCGAGCCAAGTGCTAATGATGGGATACATGAACCCTGCAGCACTTGAGAAAACGGGTGAAACTGGCAATGTGACGTTTTTCTCTCGCACCAAAGAGCGTCTTTGGACGAAAGGTGAAACGTCGGGCAACGTATTACAACTGCAAAACATCGCCTTGGACTGTGACAGCGACACCTTACTGGTTAAAGTTAATCCCATTGGCCCAACGTGCCACACAGGTACAACAACGTGTTGGGATGGAGACAAACAAGAAGAGTCTCAGATGGTGTGGCTTCATCAGCTTGAGCAGCTACTGGCTGCCCGCAAGGACGCAGACCCTGAGTCTTCTTATACTGCCAGTCTATATGCCCGTGGCACCAAGCGTATTTCGCAAAAAGTGGGCGAAGAAGGCGTTGAAGTCGCGCTTGCGGCGACGTCGGGCGATAAGGCGGAATTAGTGTGTGAATCAGCAGATTTGATTTACCACTTGATGGTTCTTCTTCAAGACCAAGGCTTGTCGATGAACGATGTGGTCAACAAGCTAAAAGAACGTCACAAGTAAGCTCTGTTTAGATTAATCGAACCACGTAGCAGATAGATAAAAGCCCCGTAAACAATTATATTTACGGGGCTTTTTAGCTTTTTAATTTTCAAGATTTCAAGATTTCAAGATTTCAAGATTTCAAGATTTCAAGATTTCAAGCTTTCTAAGCCCTGCGTCACTTTGCTAAACTCTGACTTTACGTCATTCCGAGGAGCCTAAGCGACATCAGGAATCTCTTTACTTAATCAAACATTTTAATTTTCTTACTTACCCGCAGCACTTTTTATATTTCTTCCCACTACCACAAATGCATGGGTCGTTGCGGCCGATCTTGAAGCTTTCAACCGTTTGGTTTAAACGAGGATCGATTTCTGGTTCTGGTTGGTTTTGCTCTGGGAACTCACCGTCGATATAGAACCATAAGCCGTTTTCACGAACGAAACGAGAGCGCTCTTGCATGCAGTATTGTGCGCCGTCTTCATTGAAGTAAGCTTTAAATTCAACAAAGCCTTCGTCTTGGTGTGAACCTGCCGCAGTATCGATGACCTCTAACCCTGACCAATCACTGTCGATAGATTCGGCGATGCCTTCTCTTTGTGCTTCTGCATTGCAGCTAGGGTGGTAAGTCGCAACAACATAGTCAACCAAACCCAACACGTGCGCGGAATAACGAGAGCGCATCAATTGCTCAGGTGTTTCAACGGCACTGTGGTTAAGGTGCGCTGATTCACAGCAATGTTGGTAAGTATTATTGCTACCGCATGGGCATAAAGACATAGTCAGATCCTGTAAAAATGGCCTCTATTAAGAGGCCATAAATGAATGCGTGGGAGTTTACCAAGAAACGATCGCTCACCAAAGTTTAGTTTCTATCGAAACTATCAAAGTGTTAGCGCGAAGTTTACTATTTTAAGGCTGGAGACAATAACTCTTGAGCCCAAGTTGTCGCTTCGTCATAAGCTTGACCAAGTTGAGCTTCACTCAGTTTGAGAAGCTGGCGGATACGAGTCGCTTCATCCCAACGAGCTTGCTCATACGCAACCACCATCGCCAATACTGCGCCTAACACGCCTTTACGTTGAATCAAGGCTTGTTTGATCTCGATGTCTATTGGCACTGAATCGAGTACTTGTTTCAATGGTTGGTCAAAGAGTGAGTCCAACAGAGAGAACATACCGGTCAAAAAGGCTTGTCCTGGCTCAACCTTAACATTCATCTTCTCAACCAAGAGTTCACACTGACGTGCACGTATTACCGCTAAGCCATAAAGTGAGTCCGGCTTATCTTCTTTCGCGGAGGCGATAGCCACAAGTGAAACGAACTTACGCAGCTTCTGTTCACCTAGGTAAATAAGCGCTTGGCGAAATGAACGAATCGTTGTTGGTGAACCGCCAGCGGAGTTGACGTAGGTAAGTAGCTTATACGACATGGTCACATCGAGCGTAATCAAACGCTCGACTTCACCAAAGTCGATAGGGTCGTGCGCAATCTCTTTTAATAGCTGAACGGTTGTCAGGAATGCTGGGTTTAGCGCACGCGTTTGGATCATTTCAGGCTTGCTAAAGAAGTAACCTTGAAAGTAGGTGAAGCCTGCTTTTTTCGCTTCTTGGTATTCTTCGTACGTTTCTACTTTTTCAGCAAGGAACTTGATATCTAGCCCTTTGAGAGAGTTCATAAACATCGCGGCTTTGGCAATTGGCGTCAAACGGATATCGAACTTGATAATTGAAACGTAGGGTAAGAAGCGCTTCCAAGCTTTACTTGGCACAAAGTCGTCTAGCGCAATGGTATAACCCGCGTCAAAGATGGTTTTGATTGCTTCAAGTAACTCGTCTGTCGGTTCGCAGTCTTCAAGAACCTCAACAACGAGGCTTTCTTTGGGGAACAGAGTAGGGACTAAGTTGATTAGGCTTGCGTATGGGAAGTTCACGAAACCAAGCTTATCACCCAACGTATTATAGTGGGTCGATAAGAAGTGATCGGAAAGCAAACGGCTAGTAGCGAGCTCCGGCTCTACTTCAGGGAAAGTGTTCTTAGGACCATCCCTGAATAGCAACTCGTAACCTATGGTTTTCTTGCCTGTGTCGAGTATTGGTTGACGCGCTACGTATGAATATTTCAACTTGGTACTGTGTTCGGTTTATTTCTGATAGAGAGATAATAGCTAATTCACTAGAAATTACCATACACTTTCTAAGAAAGTCTGACCGATAATAATAATCAAAGTGAAAGTTTAATAGTGATGTTAAAAGCTATTGCTAAACGCTCGATTCTGTAGTTCAAAACTTTGCGGCGTGAACACCAGCACTGAGCCTTGCGTATACCAATCGCCAAGTACAATACGGGTTTTAGTGCAATTATTAGCATTGAATGTATGGATGTCTGGGCGATGAGTATGGCCGTGGATCATCAAATCGACATTGTTTCGTTCCATCACATCTTCGACTTCTTGCTGTGTCACATCCATGATGTCGAGAGACTTGGTCTGCTTGTCATCTTTGATATCTGATTGAACCTTCGAAACAATTTTCTTCTTGATGAAAAATGGGATTCGGTTGAAGACCCATTGTAACCATGGCTGATGCACTTTTTCACGAAAGGCGAGGTACTTTACGTCTTCAGTACATAATGTATCACCATGCAACACTACCGCTTTTTGCCCGTAGATATCGATCGTAGAAACTTCATCGAGAAGTTGAACGCCCGTTTGCTTAGCAAATTTTTTGCCGACTAAGAAGTCGCGGTTCCCTTGAGTGAAGTAACAAGGCACGCCTGTTTTTACTAAGTCGATAAACGCTTGGCGGATAGAAGTCGCGAACTCACTCTTATCGTCGTCACCAATCCAGAATTCGAAAAGGTCGCCTAGCACGTAAAGTGCATCCGCTTCTATGGCTTCCTTCTTCATAAAGGTTAAGAAGCAGTCTGTGATGTCTTGTCGTGACGGAGAAAGGTGCAGATCTGATATAAAATATGTTTTCATAGGTCTAAAAAAAGGGAGCGATTCGCTCCCTATATCCTGATTTTATCGGCTCATCAATTATTAATACTAATCGAAAGCAAGTAATTAAGCTTCGATTGTAGTACCAGTGATGATCACTTCTTCTAGAGGTACGTCTTGGTGCATACCCATAGAACCAGTGCTTACACCTTTAATCTTGTTTACGATGTCCATGCCTTCAACAACTTCTGCGAATACACAGTAGCCCCAACCGTCTAGGCTTTCGCTACGGAAGTTTAGGAAAGAGTTGTCGTTAACGTTGATGAAGAACTGAGAGCTCGCTGAATGCGGTTCCATAGTACGAGCCATTGCTAGCGTACCAACTTTGTTCGCTAGACCGTTGTTTGCTTCGTTCTTGATCGTTGCACGAGTTGCCTTTTCTTTAAGGCCAGAAGTCATGCCGCCGCCTTGAATCATGAAACCATCGATAACACGGTGGAATAGTGTGTTGTCGTAGAAACCGTCACGGCAATACTGTAGAAAGTTTGCGCTTGTTTCTGGTGCTTTTTCTTCGTTAAGTTGAACTTTGATGTCACCAAAATTTGTGTGAAGGATGATCATGATTGTTACCTTACTGTCTTTTTAATATGAAGTTCGAATTCTAGCGCATGTTGGCAGACTTTCAAATCACCAAATCATTAACTTAACTCGGATGTTTGAGGTAATTCCTGCTTTGGGGGATTACCTATTAAGGTATGACTTGTTATACTGCGAGCTTATTTTGATTAATCCATAAAATAGATAGAGATCATGCTGAAGATATATAACACGCTCACAAGACAGAAAGAGGAATTCAAACCAATTACAGCTGGCAAAGTCGGCATGTATGTCTGTGGGGTAACCATATACGATCTCTGTCATATTGGTCATGGTCGTACGTTCGTTTCTTTCGACGTAGTAACTCGTTACCTTCGTTACCTTGGTTACGATTTGAACTTCGTTCGTAACATCACAGATATCGATGACAAAATCATCAAGCGCGCTAACGAAAACGGTGAGTCTTGTGACTCTCTGACTGAGCGTTTAATCGGTGAGATGCACGCTGACTTTGATGCATTAAACATGAAACGTCCAGATGTTGAACCACGTGCGACAGAATACATCACTGAAATCATCGAGCTTGTTGAAAAGCTGATTGAACGTGGTTTCGCATACGTTGCAAGCAACGGCGACGTGATGTTTGAAGTAAAGAAATTCGACGAATACGGCAAGCTTTCTAAGCAAGACCTTGATCAGCTTCAAGCGGGTGCTCGCGTTGATGTTGAATCTGCAAAACGTAGCCCATTAGACTTCGTTCTTTGGAAGATGTCTAAACCAGGTGAACCTACATGGGAATCGCCATGGGGCCCGGGTCGTCCAGGTTGGCACATCGAATGTTCAGCAATGAACTCGTCTATTCTTGGTAACCACTTCGATATCCACGGTGGTGGTTCAGATCTGCAGTTCCCTCACCACGAAAACGAAATCGCACAGTCTTGCTGCGCGCACGGCACTCAGTATGTAAATACTTGGATGCACAGTGGTATGGTGATGGTAGACAAAGAAAAGATGTCTAAGTCACTAGGTAACTTCTTCACTATCCGTGACGTTCTAGCACATTACGATGCTGAAACGGTACGTTACTTCCTAATGTCTGGTCACTACCGTAGCCAGCTAAACTACAGCGAAGATAACCTAAACCAAGCTCGCGCATCACTAGAGCGTCTATACACGTCACTTCGTGGCCTAGACCTTACAGCAGCTCCTGCTGGTGGCGAAGAGTACGTGACTCGATTCTCTACAGCGATGAACGATGATTTCAACACACCTGAAGCTTATTCAGTACTGTTTGAAATGGCTCGTGAAATCAACCGTATCAAGCCTGAAAGCATTGAAAGAGCAAGCGGACTTGGTGCACTGATGCGTGAACTAGCAGACATCATCGGTATTCTTCACCAAGAGCCAGAAGCCTTCCTACAAGGCGATGCGGCAGGTAACGACGACGAAGTGGCTGAAATCGAAGCGTTGATCAAACTGCGTAACGATTCTCGTGCTTCAAAGGATTGGGCAAACGCCGATCTTGCACGTGATAAGCTAAACGAGTTGGGTATTGTTCTGGAAGATGGCCCAGAAGGTACGACTTGGCGTCGTAAGTAAATCTTATAAAAAGGGCTGATTTTCAGCCCTTTTTTCTAGCACTAATTCTCTATTTTCACCTTTTCTATCTTCAACTTTTAATTAACAGGAATATTTCTGTGGCTCAGATGTATTTTTATTACTCGGCAATGAATGCGGGTAAATCAACAACGCTTCTTCAATCTTCATTCAACTACCAAGAACGTGGCATGACGCCAGTGATCTTTACGGCAGCGTTGGACGATCGCTATGGTATAGGTAAAGTGAGCTCACGAATTGGTCTGCAATCTGAAGCTCAGCTGTTTAAAAATGACACCAACATGTTTGATGCGATCAAAAAGCTTAATGAGGAAGAAAAGCGTCATTGTGTTTTGATCGATGAGTGTCAGTTTTTATCGAAGGAGCAGGTGTACCAATTAACAGAAGTGGTTGATAAGCTGCACATCCCAGTACTTTGTTACGGCCTACGTACCGATTTCCTAGGTGAACTGTTTGAAGGTAGCCGTTACTTATTGTCTTGGGCAGATAAACTTGTTGAGCTTAAAACAATTTGTCACTGTGGCCGTAAAGCGAACATGGTAATTCGTACCGACGAGCACGGTGTGGCTATTGCTGAAGGCGACCAAGTGGCCATTGGCGGTAACGACAAATACGTTTCTGTTTGCCGTCTGCACTACAAAGAAGCGTTAGGTAAATAAGCCGATCTATTGGCTGACGCGAAAGAACGAAAAACGGTGACCAAGTGTCACCGTTTTTGTTTATTGAGCCTGTGTTTTGCTTTCTTCCAAGCCGAGCTTTTGTTTATTTCTTGCCGAGCTTTTACTTTGTTCAAAGTCTAACTTTTGCTTATTCGAAACCGAGCTTCTTCAATGCTTGATAGGCGTGGTCAACGTCGTCGGGGATCGGCATTTCAATCTGAAAGCCTTTCTCTGGGTAGGATTTGATTCGCTCGTAATCAGCAATTAATGCGCCTAACACCATATCTAATGGCAACTCTTCGTTAAAGTAATCATCCCAAGTTTGCCATGGCGACGTCACGATTATCTCCGAAGTTTCGTCAGGCCACTGTTTACTGAAGGTGGCGTAGGTACGTTTCTCCATAAAGGGCTTCTGAACTAAGGTTAGCCTCTTCGGCGATAACCCTTTTTCTGTCAGCAACTCATGAGTGAATCGTACATTTTCCCCAGTATTTGTCGCGTGTTTCTCTATGATAATGTCAGAGTCAGGCACGCCACAATCTCGTGCGATAGAAGCGAATGTTTCTGCTTCTGAGCGCTCAAAGCTTCCTTCGGTAAAGCGTCCCACACCACCAGAAAAAACGATGTAAGGCGCGATCTTTTGGTGATAAAGCTCGGCTGCATATTCCGCGACGCGAGTATCGTTGCTACACAATACAAAGATACAGTCTGAAGGCGTAACCTTGTGACCCATCGACATAAAGTTCCAAAGGGTGTCGACTGAGCGATGCAGTTTTATGTTGGGATCTTTGTTAGCTATAGATTGTTCAGTCATGAAGTGCGTCCAGTGTGGATTCGAATTTAAATGAATAACCTAAGTCGAGAATCTTCTTCGAAGAGATTAACTTGTCTGGGGTATCAACAACAGCGGGCAGAGGCTCACTACTGTTGGCGCTTTTCAGTGCCGCGGCATAAAACTCCGCCTTACTGACCGTATTTGGCGTGGTCACGTTAACTACTTCGTTGTGCAGTTGACTGATAGCGAAATCGACAGCACCAATCGCGTCATCAAGGTGCAGCATGTTGGCTGGAGCTTGTGTGCTGACTTGTTTTAATTTGCTTGCGAAGCGTGATGGGTGACGGCTTGGGCCTATTAGGCCACTAAAGCGAAGAATGGTGTAGTCGATACCGGAATCAATCACTGACTGTTCAGCTTGCAGCATGATTCGTGCGTTATCGGAAAATAAAGACGCGTGCTCGTTATCTGATGTCGAAAGAGGGAGTGATGCATCCAGCTCGTTCAACACACCCGGCTTGGTTGGGTATACCGTAGTTGAACTAACCATAATGAGCTTTTTAATGTTGGACTTTTGACAGGCATTGGTGAGTTGCTGCCAGTAGTCGGCATACTCTTGTCCTGCTCCTTTTCTAAAGCCAGGAGGGAAGCTGCCAATCACAATTTCAGTGTTGTTTTCGAGTAACAATGAATAGAGTCGCCCGATAGTCTGTTGTGGTTCGGATGAATCAAAGCTAAACACTTCACATGGAATTCGTTCGCTACCAATGGCGTCTGCTCCCGCTTGGGTCGTTTTCGTGACCACCACTCGGTTACCATGTTTTTCTAAATGTTCAGATAAAGGTGCACCTACCCATCCTGCACCGACAATAAATATAGAAGCCATGTGTTCCTCACAACTGCAAATGACGAATTTACAATAAGCCTAACAAAGCTTTGCCCAAAAATGAAAAAACTCCACGGCCGAAGCAAGTGGAGTTTTTACTAGAACAATGGAGCTTTAGTTTAGTACGCGAAGAAGCTTGTCTGCGCGCTCTGCCATCTCGATACCTTCATCTGTTAGGTAACCGCCGTCTGGCTGAGTACAAAGGTTTTTTTCGAATAGGCGCTTAACAGCGTCTTGAGTTTCTTGAGCAGCCTCTTGATGAACTTTAATTCCAGTAGCAGCACTACTTACATCAAATTGAAGAAGGAGGTTTAAATCAGCAATATGTTCAGCGTTGTACTTCATAATTAACCTATATATTCATAACGTTCTCTACCTTCACCTTAGTGCGCATTCTCGGCTCAGGCAATAGCAAATAAAGAGAATTGATAAGTGATACCAAATTGATTGATTAATCATCGAGTGATGAGTTTATTTTGGTTATATTGGGTGATTTGCACCCACTTAAATCATCAATGATGTTTATTGCTAAGTGGTTGTAATATATTGTGACTAGAAATAATTTGCATTGAGCGAATATTGTATAAAAAGGATATGCATAAGTGAGAGCGAACAAAGTAGCATTAACGATCAGTATGCTATTTGCTATCTCAGGTTGTCAAAGCACACCCTCAGAGCAGACAGACGCGAACCAAACCACAAACAACAATAATGAATCTACAATAGAGGTCCGTTCATTTCAGTCTGTCCAAAGCGTTTACTCCGAATGGGAAGTTAAGCTTGAAGACCATGCTCAATTGTCTCTCTATGCACCAGAGAATTACAATGAACTATTAGACGCATGGGATGATGCTGAAAGCATTTATGCGGACTTACTGAAAGACGAAACTCGGATAACCAAGAGTTACTCCATTTTCTCGAGCCTAACTTACGCTGAAGCCTTCGATGAAAAAATCGCGTTGATCAAATCAAACTATGACTCGATCTTAGTGTTAAAGAAGAAGGCAGACCGAGTACTCGCTGATTCGATTGTCCAAATGGATTACCTGAAGTTCTTGGGCGCAGATACCATGTTTACCTCGAGCTACAAACGCTTGTATTCAGAATACAGCGAGTTGTTCGAGTATGTGCTGGTCGATGAGCTTGAAGACGCTCAAGAAGCTCAGGTGGAATTTCTTAACAATGCTCGCTTACTAGAAGTTAAAGTGGCGCATAAGAAATACATCGAACCTTTGAAGAACGAATTAGAGTTCTTGGAAGATGAAGATTTTGATGACGTTGCTCCGCTTACCTTTGCTAAGGCAGCATCTCAAATTGCGTTGGCCGAAAGCCAAGTGAAAGCTAGCCCTCGTGAAAAGTCGATCATTGAAGACGCGGTTCACGCTGCAGAGTTTGAATTGAACCACGTGCGCAGTGTTGCTCATGAAGTCAAAGTGCTGGCGAGCGTAAAAGGCGACCAGTTCGAACAGTCGGTTTTGAATGCAGAGAACCAGCTACTGAGCATTTCACAAATCGTTAATGATGAAGATTACCGTGATGTTGGCTTACGTCAGCAATCACAGAAGATAGTAGCGAGTGTTAAGGCGTTAAAAAGCTCTGATATGACAGGGCTTTTAAAGTCAGAGATTGAAACTTTGACTGAGCAATTGGCTAAGCTGGAGTCTGAAAACCAGAAGCAAGCGCAGCAACTGTCTGAAGCAACCAAGCACAGTGAGTTGCTCGGTGAGCAGATTACCAAGAGTGATGCTCACATAAAAAGCTTAGAAGAGTTAGTGGATAGTTTGAAAAGCTTAGGTGGCAAAGTTGCCAACGAAAGTGATTCTGGTGAGATGTCCCCGGCTGTTGAATCTAATCTAGAGGATTCAACCCTAGAACATTCATCAGAAGAAGTGATTGAACCTTCGGTTTAGCATCACTAATTTCTTTATTTGTGATTGAGTTAAAAGCGCCTTAGGGCGCTTTTTTACGTTCTGTTGATCTATGTCAAAATCTAGAAATAAAAGCGCTCTGTGAGCCATTTTAGTGTACGTTATTCTTTGGGTTTTAACCTAACTTGTTGATATTTATAGGTGTGTCAATTTCTATGCTGATAACTAATCATTCAGCAGAGTTTTCTTTTTACTACTAAAGTCGTATGAATTTGGAATAACTCGGACTATTTGCTTTCAACAAGGCTGTGAGAGGCATTTTGAGCTTAAAATAGCTCTTGAATTCAGAAATGAAAGAGAGGATTATCGCGCTCCCGACGACATGTTTCAAAATGTAAATCATCATGAATCTAAACCAATTTGACTCATTATTACCGCCACAAATGGCTGAGCGCGCTGCAGATATTGGCGTAGGTAAAGCAACCAAAGATCCAATCAAATCTTTTCTCCTAGCGATTTCCGCTGGCATCCATATCGGTATTGCGTTTGTGTTTTACACCATCGTAACGACTGGTGCTGGTGATTTGCCGTGGGGTATTACTCGCCTATTAGGTGGCCTTGCATTTAGCTTGGGCTTAATTCTCGTTGTTGTTACCGGTGGTGAGCTATTTACCAGTTCGGTGCTGACTCTGGTTGCTCGTGCAAGTGGCAAGATTACTTGGCGCACGCTCGTCAAGAACTGGGCTACGGTTTATGTAGGTAACTTGATTGGCGCATTGCTGCTGGTGGCTTGTATGTTACTGACCAAACAGTACATGTTCGACCACGGTCAAGTGGGTTTGAATGCAATGGCGATCTCCCAACATAAGATGCACCACGATTTTATCCAAGCTATCGCGCTCGGCATCATGTGTAATGTATTGGTTTGTATCGCGGTATGGATGACGTTTAGTGGACGCACACTGACTGACAAAATTGCGGTAATGATTTTACCTGTAGCGATGTTCGTATCGGCTGGTTTTGAGCACTGTATTGCGAACATGTTCCAAGTGCCTTTAGCTATTGGCATCAAAACATTTGCTCCAGCTGAATTTTGGACAATGACAGGCGCTAACCCAGCGGACTATGTTGATCTGAACATGATGGACTTTTTAATGAACAACTTGCTGCCCGTTACCATCGGTAACATCATTGGCGGCGGTATCTTTGTTGGCATGTGGTACTGGTTGATCTACCTACGTGACTAATAAAGGTGGCGCTATCGACAAAGATGGCGTGACTAGCTCAGTTGACGAGATGAGTTAAAGCGCAGTGAAAACACTGAACTGACTTATGACATTTACAAGACGGTCTGCATTGCAGGCCGTTTTTTATTTGTGGAAAACCTACTTCTTCATCTCTCTAATGATCACCTGAGTACGCAACAGCGCTGATCACCATGTGTGTATATGTCTTTGAAATCACCCAAAGATCAAAGGCGATGATCTTTCCTTGGGTCGAAATGGACAAAAAAGGATCTATATTGATTTGGTTATCCACAGTTTCTGTGGATAACCTGTCTCAAATTCAGTGAGTAACCAGATCTAAGTGGAGTAGGGAGGCTATTTCGAAGGCTGTATTTGAGCGAGAACTCGCCCTTCTTTGGTCAGAGATGTCTTCAATGAGAGGTGAAGCGAAAGTGCTAAAGAACAGCTCATCATCACGAAAATCGCCAGCATGATCATCAGTTGATACTTAATCGCGATCATCGGTGAAGCACCACCTAAGATCTGCCCCGTCATCATTCCCGGCAGCGTTACTAGGCCTGTGGTTGCCATAGAGGCCATGATAGGGGACATCGCTTTCTGTATCGCATTACGTACAAAAGGCGCAGCAGCATAAGTAGGAGACGCGCCTAACGCGATTGCTGCTTCATATTCTGATTTCTGTGTTTCAAAGGCACTAAACAGGTTCTGCAATGCCACGATATTACTGCTTAAGCTATTACCCAATAACATCCCTGCGATTGGGATAAGGTACTGCGCGTTAAAAACCGGTGTCGGCTTAATGATGAAAAAGCAGATGAACAAGACAATAGGTACACAAGTTACCGCAAGGCTAACGGCGACAGGAGCCAAAAGTAGGTTTCTTGGCAGTCTAGATTTTTCAACAATCGAGCTTGCACCGACGATAATCATCGTAAATAACCACAGCAAATTGACCCACAAACTATTCAAAGTGAACAAGTATTCTAGGTAAAGTCCCACCAGAAATAGCTGAATAACCATACGAATGATGCTGATAGAAGCCTCTTTGCCAAGGCCGAGTTTTAACTTGTGGTTGATGGTAATGGGTAGCAAGAGAAGTGAGCTGAAGAACAATAACTGCCACCAAGATATATCAATAACGTCTTGCATAATGTTTCCTTTTAAGTAGGTCCCCATCATATCTGAAAGTGCCAAATGATGCATTTCAGCTTCTCAGCCGTTGCTTTAAAAAATACTCAATAATTTAACAATCAAACCACAAAATATTGGTTGTTTGAGGCATTTTTGGCTACTACTTAGTAGGTAAAACGTTAAAATTGGTTACAATATGGTTGCGCAGGTGTTGGAATTTAACATTTGTGAAATATACTTAATTCTTCACATTTGTTAATACTTTTTAATAACTTTGTTTAACTAAAAACAACTTTGGATGAGCTCAAAAAAGTATTGATTAGCAAGGGTTATAACGGGAGATTTGATTGAACCCTACTTTGAGTATGGTCTAAAATTTGTCGTTAGATACTTAAGAACTTTAGCCCCATAGAATGGGTTACTCGAAATTACTAAATACAAAATAGGCAAAATGTATGAGTGATGTTAATAAAATTGAAACTGGCGAAAAACGCTCGTTGGAGTGGAAGTCTTTCCTCTTCATCGCGGTGGTTCTCTTTCCAATATTAAGTGTGGCTTTTGTAGGTGGTTACGGCTTCCTAGTTTGGGCACTGCAAGTGTTTGTATTCGGACCTCCTGGTGCTCACGGCGGCATGTAATGCCCTCTAGTAACAACATTTTTTAAAATCAATATTTAAGAGAGCTAAACATGAAATCATTTTTAGTTAAATTATGGCGCACAATGACTCGCCCCGCGGTACACATCAGTCTTGGTGTACTAACTATGGGTGGCTTTATCGCCGGTGTTATTTTCTGGGGCGGTTTTAACACAGCTCTAGAGCACACAAATACAGAAGAATTCTGTGTAAGCTGTCACACCATGCGTGACAACGTATACGTAGAACTACAAGAAACGGTTCACTGGAAAAACACTTCTGGTGTACGTGCTACTTGTCCTGACTGTCACGTTCCACATGAATGGACAGCAAAAATTGCTCGTAAGATGCAAGCATCTAAAGAAGTATTCGCTCAAGTGTTTGGTGACTTAGATACACCTGAGAAATTCGAAGCTCGTCGTATCGAACTGGCTAAACACGAATGGGATCGTTTCTCTTCGAACAAATCTCTAGAGTGTAAAAACTGCCACAACTACGATTCAATGGATTTCGAAAACATGCGCCCAACAGCGCGTATCCAGATGAAGAACGCGGCAGAGCGTGATCAAAGCTGTGTTGACTGTCACAAAGGTATTGCTCACAACCTTCCATTAGATATGGCATCAGCGAGCGGTATTGTTGGCGAGCTAGAAAACGTAGCAAGCAGCACATCTTACGCAAATGGTTCAGACGTGATCTCTATTCGTCACCTACCAATGTACACAGATGAAACAGCTGAAGTTGAAGCGGGTCTATTAAGCCCTGCAAGTAAAGTTGCTGTGATCGACGAAAAAGGCGACATGATCAAGATTCAAATCGACGGTTGGCGTAAAGCGAAAGGCTTCGGACGTGTAATCCAAGAAGACTTCGGTATGAACATCTCGACTGCAATCTTGACGAAAGAAGTATCTCAAAGTGACGTAATCACTGTTGGTGAGAAGAAAGAAGATGAGCTAACTGGCCTTCCTTGGGAAGAAGTTAACCTAGCACTTTGGATGAAGAAAGAGTCTATGGTTGATAACTTCGATCCAATCTGGAACGCAGCTGGTCAAGCGTACCAATCTAACTGTTCAACGTGTCACTCACAGCCAGATGAAGCTCACTTCAGCGCTAACGGTTGGGTAGGCATGCTAGATGGTATGATTGCATTCGTTAACTTCGATACAGATACAGAAGCACTTGTTCTTAAGTATCTACAGAAGCACTCATCAGATTTTTCTGAAGGCCATCACTAATAAGACGTCAATTGGAGTAACACAATGGCAATTACAAGAAGAAGTTTTCTGAAAGGTGTCGCGACGACAAGTGCGGCATCGGTTATCGGTCCAAGCTTATTGGCGTCGGCTTCAGCATCAGCTGCAGAAACAGACGGCGTGTGGAAAGTCTCTGGTTCTCACTGGGGTGCATTCCGAGCTCGCGTTTACGCGGGTAAAGTACAAGAAATTAAACCTCTAGAAATCGATCAGCACCCAACAGAGATGCTGAAAGGTATTAAAGGTATTATCTACAGCCCATCACGTGTGCGTTACCCAATGGTTCGCCTAGATTGGTTGAAGAAGCATAAGTACAGCGCAGACACGCGTGGTAACAACCGCTTTATTCGTGTGACTTGGGATGAGGCACTAGACCTTGTTTACCGCGAGCTAGAGCGCGTACAGAAAGATTACGGCCCATGGGCGCTTCACACAGGTCAAACTGGTTGGAGACAAACAGGTCAGTTCCACAGCTGTACGAACCACATGCAACGTGCAATGGCACTTCACGGTTACTCTGTGAAGAAAATCGGTGACTACTCAACAGGTGCTGGTCAAACGATCATGCCTTACGTGCTAGGTTCTACTGAAGTTTACGCACAAGGTACATCTTGGGAACTTATTCTAGAAAACAGTGACAACATTGTTCTTTGGGGTAACGATCCAGTTAAAAACCTTCAAGTAGGTTGGACATGTGAGACTCACGAGTCGTTCGCATACCTAGAACAGCTGAAAGAAAAAGTTGCTAAGAAAGAGATCAACGTTGTTTCTGTTGACCCTGTTAAAAACAAAACAGGTCGTTACCTAGAAAACGAGCAAATGTACATCAACCCACAAACTGATGTGGCGTTCATGCTTGGTGTTGCTCACGTTCTTTACAACGAAGGCCTATACGACAAGAAGTTCATCGAAACTTACTGTCTAGGTTTTGAAGATTTCATCAAGTACGTTCAAGGTGAAACGAAAGACAAAGTTGAGAAGACTCCTGAGTGGGCTTCAGCTATCTGTGGCGCAAGCGCGGACTCTATCCGTGACTTCGCTAAGATGCTGGTTAACGGTCGTACACAGATTCTTGTTGGTTGGAGTATCCAACGTCAAGAGCACGGTGAACAGCCTTACTGGATGTGTGCAGTTATCGCAGCAATGGTTGGCCAAATTGGTCTACCTGGCGGTGGTATCTCTTACGGTCACCACTACTCTGGTATCGGTGTATCTTCAACTGGCTTCGGTGCTCCGGGTTCATTCCCGTTGAACATCGACCAAGGTCAAACGCCTAAGCACACCAACACAGATTACAACGGTTACAGCCGCGTAATCCCTGTTGCTCGCTGGGTAGATAGCCTGCTAGAGCCAGGTAAGAAGATCAAAGCAAACGGCGCGACAGTGACACTGCCTGACATCAAGATGATGGTATTCAGTGGTAACAACCCGTGGCACCACCACCAAGATCGCAATAAGATGCGTAAAGCATTCAAGAGCCTACAAACTGTAGTGGCTGTTGATTTCGCTTGGACTGCAACTTGTCGTCACTCTGACATCGTGCTTCCAGCATGTACTCAGTGGGAACGCAACGATATTGATGGTTACGGTGCATACTCTGGCCGTGGTTTGATCGCAATGCACAAGCTAGTGGATCCTCTGTTCCAGTCTAAGACTGACTTCGAGATCATGTCTAACTTGACTAAGCGTTGGGGTCGCTACGACGATTACACCCGTGGTATGGACGAAATGCAGTGGGTTAAATCTCTGTACGACGAATGTCGCGCGGAAAACCAAGGCAAGTTCGAAATGCCTGAGTTTGCTGAGTTCTGGGAGAAAGGTTTCCTAGACTTCGGTAAAGGTAAGCCATGGACTCGTCACGCTTCATTCCGTGAAGACCCAGAGATCAACGCACTAGGTACTCCTTCTGGTTTCATCGAAATCACAAGCCGTACTGTAGGCAACATGGGTTACGAGCACTGTCAAGAACACCCAATGTGGTTCGAGAAATCTGAACGTTCACACGGTGGTCCAGGCTCTGACAAACACCCGTACTGGCTACAATCTTGTCACCCAGACAAGCGTCTTCACTCTCAGATGTGTGAATCTGAAGAGTGGCGTGCGACTTACGCGGTACAAGGCCGTGAGCCAATCTACATCAACCCAGTAGATGCTAAGAAGAAAGGCATCAAAGATGGTGACGTAGTACGTGTGTTTAACGATCGTGGTCAACTACTAGCGGGTGCTGTTCTAATGGATAGCTACGCTCCTGGTGTTGTTCGTATCGAAGAAGGTGCTTGGTACGGTCCGATCAACGAGAAAGTGGGCGCGCTAGATACATACGGCGATCCAAACACACTGACTCAAGATATCGGTACGTCTGAACTTGCTCAAGCAACGTCAGCAAACACATGTTTGGTAGACTTCGAGAAGTTCCAAGGCAAACTGCCTCCAGTAACTTCATTCGGTGGTCCAATCGAAGTTTCTTAAGTCTTGTACTTAAGAACCAAGATTAAAGCTTGAATTAAAGCCCCTGTAAGCACTCTTACAGGGGCTTTTTGTATTTTAGATGTATGTGTTGGTGTTTCTAAATAAGCATTGTAACAGGGCTAATAGAGGGCGTTTTGAGACAGGCTGTAACGCGCTGTTTGAGATAGGTGATAGAAGCAGTGAAGCAGGAAGGGAATGTAAAAAGAACCTGTGGAAAGACTTAAGCAGACGGAAACAAAAAGGCCGATACAAAGTACCGACCTTACAGAAGCCTATGGAGTTAACTCTGATCAAGTTAGATCTCAAACATAAACCAATAGCCATAAGCACAGATTAAAGCAGGCACACTTGAATACAAGGTTGCGACCAGCGCTGCTTTCGGTGCCATCGCAATCGCAGGAAATAGTGCATCACCATCATTTGAAATTGCGTTACCTACCTGAGCTGAAAGTGGTAGTGCACCTGAAAGGTATAAGCTAGTGACCAATAATTGTGGTCCACAGCCCGGTAGTAAACCCATCAACACGCCAGCCAGGGGGAGCATGATACCCCAGCTTGAGAATAGCGTCGCAAAATCGACATTTGCTATCACAGAGCCAAATTCAAAGAAAAGAAAGGCAACCACCACCCAAGCGGTAACAAAGTTTGTATCTTGAGCGGTCTTTTGCAGTGGATGAGAGCCTACACATTTTTCGTCCTCACTCACGGCTGATTTGTAATCCTCAATTTCACGGGTCAGCCCCCACAGAAACATCGAGCTGATTAGCAAAATTGTCCCCGCCCATTCCATCGACATTTCAGGCAAAGTGAGCAGCTCGTTCACATCGACTTGAAAAGAGCCAAGTAGGGCAACGGCAGCACCCGGAATAATCAGTACAGACCACAGGTAACCTTGCAGGTTTATCGCTTTTTTAGAGACCGATTCTTTGTTTTGAGATTGAGAAACGCAGCTGTTGGTGGCTTCATTTTTCTCTGCTTGTTTCGGGCGCAAGAAGTCGTCTGCATGAAATAAGTTAATAATTCGGCCTGACGCAGTACCCACAATGACGCCCATCGCCATCATGGCTAAACCTGTCTTAGGCTCGCTCGCTATGAGTAGGAACGCCGCGTCACCCATGGTTGAGACGAGCACCGCAACTACTGCACCAAATCCGAGTTTTCCCGAGATAAATTGTGTGGTCACCACTATCGCACCGCCACAGCCGGGTAGCGCCCCCATGAGAGCCGCGAATACCACTTGGTTTGAACGAGATTGATGGACGAGCTTGTTAAAGACGTTATCTTTGTTGATGTACAGGCTTAACCAGTGGTAAATCGCTAAGGTTAAAGCGACATAACAAGACACTGCCCAGAAGGCGTCTGACAAGGTGGTGACCGTTAATTCTCGCGTGGCAGGAGCCGCGATTAAAGCTGAAAGTGAGATAGGCAAAAGCAGGCGCTTAAATGACAGTGAAAACTGAGTTGTTTTCGCAGCACTACTGCTTGGCAAAAAAGAGATTAGTCGATCCATAGGTGTTACTCAAAATTAGTGGCTTAAGATAAATATATACGAATGGTAATAATTATCAATTGCATTTGTTGTTTTTTTATCTATTGTTACTATTGGCTAAACCCACGAAACATGACCAATCTAAAAAAATGAGGTAAAGTATGGCTAATAAAGAGAGGCTCTAAAGGTAGAGTCATAATTGTTAGTGTAATAGGAAGAAACATGATTTTAGTTGTTGGTCACAAAAACCCTGATAGTGACAGTATTTGTAGTGCGTTAGTTGCAACAGAGCTTCTTAAAGCTCGTGGCGAGGAAGCGACACCAATTCGCCAAGGCGAGATCAACCGCGAAACTCAACACATTCTAGAAGTCGCTGGTGCTGAAAAGCCAGAGCTTCGTACTTCTGTTGCTGGTGAGAAAATCTGGCTAGTAGACTACTCAGACCTAGCACAAGCACCAGATGATGTTGCTGATGCAGAGATCGTAGGTATTGTCGATCACCACCGTCTAGGCGACGTGATGACAGTAAACCCAATGGAAGCTTGGATCTGGCCTGTTGGTTGTACAAACACTGTACTTTTCAACATGTTCAAGATTGAAGGTCACGCAATCTCTCAACAAATCGCTAAACTAATGATGTCTGCAATTCTTTCAGACACAGTTGGTTTCGCTTCTCCAACATGTACTCAAAAAGACAAAGACGCGGTTGCTGAGCTTGCTGAAATTGCTGGCGTAACTGACGTTGATGCATTCATCAAAGCGCTTCTAATCGCTAAAACAAACATCGAAGGCCTATCTGCTGCTCAACTAGTAGAAAAAGACCTTAAAGGCTACCCATTCAACGGTCGCGATGTTGTTGTTGGTCAAGTTGAACTTGCGACTCTTGAGCAAGTAGACGGCATGATTGAAGCGCTAGAAGCTGATCTTGAAGAGCGTTGTGAGAAAGACGGTCTAGCATTTGCTGCGGTAATGCTAACAGACATCACTACTGCGCAAACTCGTCTTCTATACAAAGGTGAGTGGGCTGAGAAACTGGTTAAGCATGAGAAAGACGGCGTATTGATGATGGAAAATACACTAAGCCGTAAGAAGCAAGGTTGGCCTTGGCTACAAGGTGAGCTTGTTTAATCAAGTCGCTTAATATTAAACGCCTGCTTATTTAGCAGGCGTTTTTCTTTGAAGTAGACTTTCTTCTTCATCGATAATGTTTGAAGTTAAAAACACTCGGCATAAAATAGCTTTAAGAGCAAAGTTACTGACTAAAGTAGGAAATTAAGATGACTACACAGCTAGACGATAAAAAAATCGCTGAAATCAATAAGTATACGGGCGAGCAACGCTTGAAATACTGTGTGAAAGAAATCGTAGCAAACCGTGAAGTATGGATCTTAACCGATGAACACGGTTGTGTAATGCTGAACACAGAAGATGAAGACTGCGTTCCAGTATGGCCAAACCAAGAGTTCGCAGAATCATGGGCAACGGGTGATTGGTCTGAGTGTAAAGCTGAGTCTATTTCGTTGAACAAATGGCACAGTCGCTGGACGAACGGTCTAGAAGACGACGAACTTGCTGTTGTAGTATTCCCGAACGAACAAGAAGAAGGCGTTATCTTGTTCCCGGATGAGTTCGATTTCGAATTGAAAAAGCAGGCAGCTAAGCGCTAGTTCTTTCGTAATGCAGTAACATCGTAAGTCAGCGTTGCCTTTCTTAGGCAGCGCTATTATTCAATTATCCCATCTAAGTTACTTCCAACGTATATTCGTCAATACCCAATTAACTGATACAAAGGCGCTTGCTGTGCGGCTTTAGAAGCTTGTTGAAGCACACCTGTTTTGCTGTATCTCTTGAGTATCTTTCGCACGATAGGTTTTACTTCAGATTTTGTCATTCCAGCTTTCAATTCTGGTTCATACAGCAGTTGCAGCAGCAATACGTCTAAGGGTGATAATAAGTCTTCTGGCGTGTGGTCGTTGAAAATAGAAGGGTAGGCTTTATCTGAATCATTCGGCAGGCCAAGAACCTGTGTGATCTCTTCCACGATACAGGCAACTAGCTTACCTCGCGATCTGGCTTGATCGACGGGGATTACAATCCCAGCGTATACAATCTCACCTTTAGAGTTTGTTCGATAACCCGCCGTGCAGATGGCGCTATTTAAATGCTGAGTTGATTTGAGCTTGAGCACCGATTTCGCCTCAGATACCCACTGGCTCTGCCTTGTGTATATCCATTTAACGTTCGCTTGGGACTCTTTACTGACGATTGTTATCGGATGTTGGGTGACTTGAGATAGGTGTTGGATATGAAGCTCTGTGAGCTCTTGATGCAGTTCCTCACCGCTCACTCGATGATCGATCCAAATCTTGATAGGTTGTTTCCACTTGGCGAGCGGCTTGTTGCCTTGGGAGTATTCGTGTTGAAGTGCGACGTTATAAAAGGCAGTTTCGACGAAGCTTCTATCTAGCCATGTGAGCGGTGTGCTTGTCGCGTTAAAGGACAACATCACCAACAAGAGGGGAAGCATTGAAGCTGTTCGATACATACTTTTCCCCTCTGCTGAATTTAGCGTGATTAAAGATTAGTGGTTCGGAGCTTTGGAGAAATGGCTCTCAACCAATCTTTGGGTGATTTGGTGAGTTGGATTGGTCAACACTTGATCCGTTTCCCCACTCTCAACCACATTGCCTTCGTGCATGACGATGATCTTGTCGGTAATGTGCTTCACAATACCGAGATGTTGAGATACATAAACGAACGATACGCCCATCTCTTCTTGAAGTTCTAAGAACAGGTTGATGATTTGCGAGCGCATTGCCATGTCCAAACCATTTAACGCTTCATCAGCAACAATGATGGATGGCTGAAGTATCAAGGCACGAGCCAAACAAACCCTTTGTTTTTGGCCCGCAGCAAGCATCTGAGGGTAGAAGTAAGCATGTTCCGGTAGAAGGCCTACGCGCAGTAGTGTGTCTTTCACACGACGCATACGGGCTTCTGGTGGCATGTTGGTATTTCGCTTTAATGGACCTTCAAGAATTCGACCGATCTGAATGCGCGGGTTAAGTGACGTATTTGGATCTTGGAAGATCATTCGAATCAGCTTACAACGAGTCGAGTAGTCTTTGTGTTCTAGCTTTTCGCCATTCACGCGGATCTCGCCTGCGGTTGGTTCAACCATGCCTGCGAGCATTCTGGCTAATGTTGATTTACCAGAACCATTCTGACCGATAAAACCAATCGTCTGGCCTGCTTCAAGGGAAAAGCTGACCGGTTTCACCGCCTGATGAATCTTTTTACGGAAAAGACCAGAGCGAGTCGTAAAGTCTTTAGACAAATCACTGACTTCTAATAATGCACTCATGATTTCTTTTTCTTCTCCATATTCAGAGGGAAGTGACAGTTAAACTTATGGTTCTTGATGCGTTTCGTGTGTGGGATCTCGACACACTGCCTTTGCGCGTATGGGCAGCGAGGCCCTAATCGACAACCAATAGGAAGATGTTGCAGCGGTGGAATTGACCCCGGCAAAGACTGGAGCTTCTCTTTGTGGGGAATCCAGTCATTAAAGTCTGGCATCGCTTTTAGCAGAGCCACAGTATATGGGTGCTTGGGTGCGTCCAACAGCTTCGGCGTATCAGCGGACTCTACAGATTGACCACAGTACATCACGGTAATACGAGTCGCCCATTGGGTAATGGTGGTTAAGTCATGGCCGATCAGCACGATGGTGGTGTTATTGATCTGATTCATACGACTCAACAGGCGCAATATTTGAGACTGTGTAATTGGATCTAAATCGTTGGTCGGTTCATCTGCAATCAAGACTTTTGGCTTGGCAGCGATCGCCATTGCGATCATCACTTTTTGACACTCACCATCGGTCAGCTCATAAGAGTAACTGTCCATTAGGCGAGAGTGGTCTTTGATGCCGACTTTGTGCAGTAACGCGATCGCTTGCTTCTTACGCCACTTAAATCGTTGCCACCAACGACCTTCAAACGAATGGGAAGGGATCGCTTCAACGAGTTGGTTGCCTACTTTTTCAGAAGGGTCAAGACAGGTCGATGGCTCTTGGAAGATCATTGCGATATCGCGGGCAATGACTCGGCGCCTTTCTTTTGGCGTCAGTTGCAGCAGGTCGATATTACCTAAGCGCATTCGGTCTGCGGAAACCTTCCAGTTCTCTTTACAAACCCCGACAATCGCTTTTGCAACCAAGCTCTTACCTGAGCCTGATTCACCTACTAAGCCACGAATTTCCCCTTCATTGAGGGTAATACTCATTCGATCTACGGCTTTAACCATCCCTTGAGGGGTCTCAATCTCGATGGTTAGATGTCGAATATCAAGTAACGGCATTATTCGATTCCTGCATTTAGCGCTTGGCGAACACCTTCACCGACGAGGTTAATCACGATCACTGTAAACATAATAGCTAAGCCGGGTAGGGTTACTGTCCATGGCGCAAGGTAAATCAACTCGACCGAATCACCCAAGATTGAGCCCCATTCGGTACTCGGTGCTTGAGCGCCAAGCCCTAGGAAACCTAAAGCCGTGATATCAAGAATTGCAACTGACAGTGCCAGCGTAACTTCAAGTGCGATAACGGTAAGAATGTTCGGAAGGATTGAATTCCAAAGCAGGTAAAAATCGTTCGCACCATCAAGACGAGAAGCCAGAATATAGTCTTTTTCTACTTCAGCATGCACGGCAATGTACACCGAGCGTATAAAGCGCGGGATCAGTGCCAAGCACAAGGCGAGCAAGATATTAAACTCACCAAAGCCAAGGAATGCCACGAAGATAATCGCCAGCAGAAGAGATGGAATCGACATAACGGTATCAAGCAGGTGATTTAGTGTGCTTGATAGCAATCCGCGAGTCATACCTGCGAGTACGCCAATCAGACAACCAATGACTGCTGCGATAAAGGTAATCACCACTGCGGCGCCAAACGTCAACTGAGAGCCAATTATTAGGCGAGAAAGAATGTCTCTGCCCAAGTCATCCGTACCTAGAAAGTATTCAACCGTTCCCGCAGGATCCCAAGAGGGCGGCGTTAATAGGTGACCGGTTTGTTCTTGAGCATCATGTGGGGCTAGCCACGGTGAAGTGACGGTGACCAGAATGATAAGCACCAAACACCACAAGCCAAACATAGCCAGATTATTACTACGGAAGCTGCGCCAGAAACGTTCGAACTGGGTTGGAATCTGTTCTTCTTGGTAGACGTTATTTGTTAGCATACCATTCCTTCCTTACCAGTGGGTTGATCATCGCGCCCAGTAGATCGGACAGAATGTTGGCGGTTAAAACCAAGGTTGCCACCACAATTACACCTGCTTGAATTGAAACGTAATCTTGATTCGATAAGGCATCCAATAACCAGCGGCCAATGCCCGGCCAGTTAAAGATAGACTCGGTAATAATAGCAAGCGTCAACATACTCGATAGTTGAACACCGACCTTTGGAATAATCGGAGGTATCGCGTTTCTTAGCACGTGCTGTGTGATGATCTCTTTGGTTGAAAGACCTTTAATTCGCGCGGCACGGATGTAGTTTTGCGTCATAACTTCAGCCACTGACGCTCTCATCAATCGGATGACCTGAGTCGTTGGCGCCAGTGCTAAAACAAGACAAGGCAACGCCATATGCTCGATAACACTTTGTAGTGCGTGCGCACGGTAGCGACCTTCGGCAAAAAAGGCGTCAATCATCGCGAAGCCAGTCACGTGTTCAATTTCGTAAAGTAGGTCGTATCGGCCACCAACAGGGAACATTTCAAAGTGCAGTGAAAACACCATGATCATCAGCAATGCGACCCAAAAGATAGGTGCAGAGTAACCGGCCATTGAGGTGAACGATATGGTGGTATCAACAAACTTACCCTGTCTCATACCAGCAATGGTGCCGAAAGGGATACCGATGATGAGTGCCAACACAAAGGCAAAGAAGCACAGTTCTAGCGTTGCAGGGAACACCACGACCAACTCATCGATGATAGGTACACCGTGTTTACTTAGGCCAAAGTTTAGCGTCGATAATTCAGTGATATAGCTAATCCATCCGGGCCAAAAATCTTGAATTGCCCAAGGTGAGGTTTGGTCCAATCGAAGCAGGGAAAAACCCACTAGAGTTAGAATCCCTAGCGTGATAACGAATAAGTTTACACGTCTTAATGTATACCAAAACATTACTGCACCTCTCTTCTGACTTGATCAAAAGGTTGGGCATTAAAAGGACTTGCTTTAAAGCCTGTTAGCGAGCGATCGTGCACGCGAAATTGCACGCCATGAGCCAGAGGAATCACAGGAACTTCTTCATTGAGAATGTTTTGGGCTTGTCGGTACAAGTTCACACGGTGCCTTTGTTGATTGATCTCTAGTGCTAAGTCGAGAAGGAAATCAAAGTCTGAATTACACCACATTGAGACGTTTAACCCTGCACGCTCAGAGCTGCATGAGAGCAGCGGGCGCAAGAAGTTGTCTGGGTCACCGGTATTGCCTATCCAGCCTGTAAGCAACAAGTCTGTCGAGGAAATAGAGGACAACTGTGTGCGGTCAAATCGGTCGTCGGTATAGAGTTTCAATTCAATACCAATATCGGCTAAGTTTGCTTGGATAAGTTCTGCCGTTTTTCTTGGACTTGGATTGTATGCGCGTGGCTCTAGTGGTACCCACATTGAAAGCTCTAACCCAGGTTCAACGCCGGCTTCTTTAAGAAGCGCAACCGCATAGTTTCGGTCGTAGCGAACTTGAACACTGTCTTTTTGGTGAGCCCAAGAAGTCGGAGGAAGCAAGGTGTAGGCTTTGGTTCCTGTACCGTAATACACAGAATCAAGAATGTTCTGGCGGTTGATGGCTAAATTGAGCGCTTTACGAACTCGAGAGTCACGCAGTGCAGGGTGCTCAGTATTCAGCGCGATGAAAGAGACATTAACCGCCGGAGTAGCCGAAATCTTCAACTCTTCATGAGCCTGAATAATAGGAATTTGGCTAGAAATTGGTGAGTTGAGCACGTCACATTCACTGCGTAGAAGCTTAGCAAGTGTGCCTGTTCCACGTTGCGAAGTATCGAACACAACTTGGTCCATTTGTACTTCACCCTTCCAGTAGTGCTTGTTCTTTTTCAAGCGCACTAGGTCGTTGATTTGGTATTCATCCAAGTAGAAAGGGCCAGTGCCGACTGGATTGGAATCGATTCTATTTTTCTCATCCGCTGCAATGAGCTTGTTGGCATACTCTTTAGAGTGAATGACTGCATAGCTGGTGGCGATATTATTGAGAAATGAATTGTCTGGGCGACTTAATTGGAATTTCACTGTTAGGTCGTCGACTGCGGTGATATCGACAATCAGGTTCTTGAAGTCGATTCCGGCAAACCACGGATATAGGCCGCCACCCACATAATGAAATGGGTTTGAACTATCAATAACACGTTCAAAGCTAAACACCACATCTTGTGCGTTCATGCTACGAGTTGGGGTGAACCAGTCTGTCGTTTGGAACGCAACATTTGGGCGCAGTTTGAACGTGTACTCTGTACCTGATTTATCGACAGACCAACTTGTCGCCAAGTTCTGTTTTGGTCGGTACGTCATTGGATCAAGAGTGAGCAGTGTATCGAAGATTTGAGGACTCAGCGATTCTGCGGTAATACCACTATCAACCAGCTGTGGATTGAAGGTACTAGGATTACCTTGGCCGCAATAAATGAAGCCTTTTTCACGGATTTGCTCGTGATTCACACTCTCACCACATCCAGCGAGAAAGCTCAGCGTACAGATGCTCAGTGATAGTCTTATTAGTGCTTTCATAAAAAGAAATACTTTTCGAAACGAGGCGTTAGAGGAGCCTCAAGATCCGGACAATTTAACATTTTATTTATTCGGCTCCAAATAATAATCAAGTGTGGACAGCTATTTATCGTTAGCTTGTCCGACAATCGCGTACTTCCTCACCATTCCACGTAGTTGGTTGTAGGTTAACCCAAGTAATTCTGCGGCTTGTTTCTGGTTATATTTGCTCTGTTTTAGGGCTTGGTTGAGTAGCTTGATGTCTTGTTGTTCTTGCCATGCTTTGTAATCAAGCGGCAAAGAAAACGAGCTCTCTGATGAAGTATGGCTGTTAGACGGCTCATTGCCAGTTTCCGGCGAGGAATCTTGCTCTGTTTTCCATGCGGGTTTAAATGGGTTAAACACTAAATATTCAATAGGATATGGATCTTTCCCGTGCTGATAGATAGCTCGCTCAATGACGTTTTTGAGCTCTCGTACATTCCCTGGCCAAGAATAATCTAAAAGCGATTCAACGGCAGAAGGGGCAAAGCCAACAAACAACTCCAATTCCAATTCACGGCACATCTTAATGGCGTAGTATTCTGCCAGTAGCATGATGTCTTCTTTTCGCTCACGCAAAGGAGGGATAGTAATGACGTCAAACGCCAGCCTATCTAATAGGTCAGCTCGGAATTCGCCCTTTAATGCCATGTCTGGCAAGTCGGCATTGGTTGCACACACCAGTCTTACATTGGCACTTAGCGCCTTTTGACCACCGACACGTTCATATTGCCCGTATTCAATAACGCGCAATAGCTTTTCTTGAACCGCAAGGGGAGTGGTCGCTAGCTCATCCAGAAACAGCGTTCCTCCTTCTGCTCTTTCAAAGCGACCTTGATGACGACCTTTTGAACCAGTAAAGGAACCAGACTCATGACCAAACAGTTCTGAATCAATCAAACCTTCACTTAAGGTTGAGCAGTTCAATGAGATCAAAGGTTGATCCCAACGTCTTGAAAGGTAATGCAGTCTTTGTGCGATCAACTCTTTACCTGTGCCACGTTCGCCAATGATCAGAATGGGTCTTTCTATTGGTGCGAGTTGGGATACTTTATCTAAAACAGAGAGAAAGCTAGGTGATTCACCAATGAGGTTCTGCTGCATAGCGGGTCCTTGTATGAATTAATCGCTGGAGATAGTAATGTAAGAGCCGTAGTGGTGAAAAATACCAATACTTGGCTAAATTCATCATAGCATGGTTCGGGTTAATCACCATTTTATTGTAAGTGACTGATAATAAATGGCTTAAAAGTTGGCACGCTACTTGGATTACTTATGGTAGGTTTAACAACAAACGTAAATTTTTGAGCAAGTGGATTGATAGAGTCGCACAACGATTTGAAACGCATTTGCCATCATTGTAATTAAGGAGTTCCTCATGGGTATTTTTTCTCGCTTTGCAGACATTGTAAATTCAAACATCAGTGCACTATTAGATAAGGCTGAAGATCCTGAAAAGATGATTCGCCTGATTATCCAAGAAATGGAAGATACGCTGGTTGAGGTTCGTACTAACTCAGCAAAAGCAATCGCAGACAAGAAAGAGCTAGCACGTAAAGTTGAAGCTATCGAAACTCAGATTCTAGATTGGCAAAACAAAGCGACACTCGCACTGACTAAGCAACGTGAAGATCTGGCAAGAGCGGCGCTAATCGAAAAGCAAAAACTGGAAGACATCATCAAGAGCCTTCACACCGAGCAAACTTTGGTTCATGAAACCATCGAAAAGCTAACCAGTGAGATCGGCAAGCTTGAAACCAAAATTGCAGAAACTCGCGCAAAGCAACAAGCATTAATGATTCGTAATAATGCAGCGAGCAATCGTCGTGATGTTCAAAAACATCTGCATTCAAGCAAAACCAACGAAGCAATGGCGAAGTTTGAGCAATTCTCGCGTAAAGTGGATGAATTAGAAGCTGAAGCGGACGTTTACGCTAAAACGGGTAACGCAAAATCTTTAGACCAAGAATTTGCCGAGTTACAAGCTCAAGATGAAATCGAAAAAGAGCTAGCGAAACTGAAGCAACAAGTTGAAAACCGCGATAAATAATTTAGGAGTCGTCTATGTCAACATTTCTAATTGCAGGTCCACTGATTGTCTTTTTAATCTTCGTGGCACCGCTATGGTTATTCTTACATTACCGCAGCAAGAAGAAATCCAGCAATGGTCTTTCTGAAACGGATCTTCAACGTCTGCATAAGCTTTCTGCGCAAGCCGAATCCATGCAAGACCGAGTGAAAACGCTAGAAAAAATACTGGATGCGGAGTCGCCTAACTGGAGACGAAACTATGAGTAGAGAACTGTATCGCGACACGATTAACGGCAAATTGTCTGGTGTGTGTGCAGGGTTAGCGAACTACTTTGGCCTTGAAGTGTGGTTGGTTCGCATCTTAGTTATCTCTGCGGCACTGCTTGGTGGTAGCTTTCTGGTGTTATTAGCGTATTTAGCTTTGACATTTATGCTTGAAAAACAACCACCTCACTATGTTGATGAGATGAAAGCCAAGCAAGAGCACACACTCAAACAAAAGCCTTGGGAAAAAGGGCAAACGGCAGAGTCGTTACTGGGCACTTTAGAGGGTGATTTCCAGAAGTTAGAGACCAGTGTCCGCAATATGGAAGCTTATGTGACCTCCGACACGTTCAAAGTCGACCGCGCATTTAAGAACATGTAACGATAAGTCTAAAAAAGATTAGATAACGGTTTAGGAAAATTTATTCCAAGCCGTTATTTTTTTTAATAATTTTGTCTAAATAAATCTTACGATAACTGGTAAGTTACATATGATTAATCTATGTTATAAAAATATTTATAGATATGGATGATCACCAATGTATAGAGCCTCCGTTGTCCTATTGACAGCCTTAGCTGGGTTGTCTGGGTGTGGTAAGGAGCTTCCTCCCGTACCTGAACCTGATTCTAGACCCGCCAAACTCTTCACTGTTTCCGTCGGTAGTAATGCCTTTGAACGTAGCTTTCCTGCCACCACAGAAGCGGGTGACAAAGCAGTACTCGCATTTCGTGTTCCAGGGCTACTTCAGACTATCGATGTCACGTCTGGTCAAAAGGTCAGTAAAGGTGAAGGGCTTGCAACGCTCAATCCCGACGAATATCAGCTGTTAGAGAAGCAAGCAAGAGCCAACTTTAAGCTTGCTGACGTTCAATACCAACGTTCGATTAAGTTACGTAAAGACCGAGTCGTATCAGAACAAGATTTCGACCAAGCGAAAGCCAATCACAATTCTGCTAAAGCGATGCTTAATCAAGCCAAAGCAAATCTTCGCTATACCACTCTTGTTGCGCCTTACGATGGAACGATTTCCATTATTCCGGCGGAAAACCATGAATACATTGCGGCTAAACAAGGCGTGATGAATATTCAAACCAATCAAATTCTTAAAGTCGTCTTCTTATTACCCGACCAACTTATTACGCGCTTTTCTTCAGGGTTCGAGACGGATGCAACCATGGTTTTTGATGCATTTCCTGAAAACTCTTATGTTCTAACCTTCCAAGAAGTGGATACCGAAGCCGACCCGAAAACAGGTTCATACAAGGTCACCATGGTAATGGAAAGGCCAACCGATGTGGGTATTTTGCCCGGAATGTCTGGCACGGTAAATCTCGTTTCATCGTTAGCGGCTGCCACCAAAATTCCAACGTCGGCAATGATGACCGACGGAGATGATGTCTCTGTGTGGCGTGTGAATAGCGACGGCATTGTTGAAAATGTTGCCATTGTCATCGATGAAAAACGTCATATCGTCTCTGGATTGAACGATGGCGATCGCATTGTGACTTCTGGCGTCAATGGTCTTGAATCGGGCATTAAAGTTCGAGAGTGGATCAAGGAAAGGGGGCTATAACATGAAAACACTTAAAGTGGCCGCTGGCCTGTCGTGTTTAGCCTTATTGACGGCTTGTGAAGATAAGCAAGCTGTAGAAGTGAATAACACGCCCTTGGTTAAAGCTATCGAGATTTCAGTCATCGATTTTAGCGACAAACTCTATTTCCCTGCGGTAGCAAACGCTGCTGAGAAAGCTCACCTTAGTTTCCGAGTGGCCGGTGAAATCTTCAAGCTAGATGTGAAAGAAGGTGAGCGTGTTTCCAAAGGGGACATCATTGCTGAGCTTGACCCAACCGATTATCAATTGGATGTGGACAATGCTCAAGCGCGTTACACGGTAATCAATAGCCAATACCGACGTTCGAGTCCGCTAGTGAAGAAAGGCTTATTGGCTAAGTCGCAATTCGATGAAATTGCCGCTCAACGCCAGATTGCTTATGCCGAGTTGGAATTGGCGAAACTGCGCTTATCGTTCACCATGCTTCGTGCACCTGTTGATGGGATCATTTCTCGTGTCAGTGTCGACCAATATGAAAACATTCAAGTTGGCCAACAAGTGGTGAACATCCACAGTGTCGAAGATGTTGAAGTCGTTATTCAACTGCCTGACCAAATCTACGTCAACCAACCGAGTGAACAACTGCTATCAAACGTTGAGGCTGTGGTTAGAGTGCCAAGTGGCAATGAATACACGGCAGGTATTAAGGAGTTCACAACAGAACCGGATCCAAGTACGGGCACATTTACGGTGACGCTTGCTTTGCCTATGCCTGAAGATGATTTAATTCTGGACGGTATGGCGGTTGAGGTGACTTCAAATGGGCGAGAAATCGGCTTAGAGCTAAAAGCCGGTGTGTTGATTCCAATTGAAGCGGTATTTAATGCCGATGGTGATGATTTAACGCGTCAAAACTCTTATGTATGGGTGCTTAATGACGACAATACCGTTTCGAAACAGCAAGTCGTATTAGGAAAAGCAAATCAGAAAACATTGCAGGTCATGAAAGGATTGGAAATGGGGCAGCATGTCGTTGTTGCAGGCGTATCGCGATTGCGAGATGGGATGACAGTGGAAGTTTTGTCTCAGGAGATGAACAATGAGTGAAGTAAATAACAAGCCCCAAAATGACGATCAACAGGGTGATGATCAGATCACAGGTGTTGCTTCTTACTTTATACGTAACAAAGTCATTAGCTGGATGCTATCTCTGATCTTTCTTATTGGTGGTGTTTCTGCATTCTTCGGTTTGGGGCGTTTAGAAGACCCTGCCTTTACCATCAAAGATGCAATGGTCGTGACTTCATACCCGGGGGCAACGCCTCAGCAGGTGGAAGAAGAAGTTACTTACCCACTAGAGAAAGCGATTCAACAGCTTACTTATGTCGACGAAGTGAACTCTATTTCAAGCCGTGGCCTGTCTCAGGTAACGGTGACGATGAAGAATAACTATGGCCCGGACGATCTTCCGCAAATCTGGGATGAACTTCGCCGAAAAGTAAATGATCTTAAGGTTGAACTGCCACCCGGCGTCAATGATCCTCAAGTCATCGATGACTTCGGTGACGTTTACGGGATTTTGCTTGCGGTGACGGGTGATGGTTACAGCTATAAAGAGTTGCTGGATTACATTGATTACCTAAGGCGAGAGCTTGAGTTGGTCGATGGAGTCAGTAAGGTCTCGGTATCCGGCCAACAACAAGAGCAAGTGTTCATTGAGATATCGATGAAACGGATAAGTTCTCTGGGTCTGTCTCCAAGCACAGTATTCAACCTTTTATCGACTCAAAATATTGTATCAAGTGCTGGCGCGGTCAGAATTGGCGACGAATACATTCGAATCCATCCAACGGGTGAGTTCCAGAATGTTGAACAGCTTGGTGATTTGATTCTGACAGAAGGCGGCGCTCAAGGCCTCATCTATCTAAAAGATGTGGCGAATGTAACTCGAGGTTATGTTGAAGTGCCAAGTAACATCATTGGCTATAACGGCAAACTCGCACTCAACCTTGGTGTCTCTTTTGCGCAAGGCGTGAACGTGGTAGCGGTTGGTGAAGCGTTTGACCGAAGACTGGCCGAGCTAAAATATCAACAACCCGTCGGTATCGACATCTCCGAGGTTTATAACCAACCCAAAGAGGTAGACAAGTCGGTAAGCGGATTTGTGGTGAGTTTAGGGCAGGCGGTTGCGATCGTAATCGTGGTGCTATTGTTCTTCATGGGACTAAGATCGGGCCTATTGATTGGTTTGATACTGCTATTGACCGTATTCGGTACCTTCATTTTCATGCAGTACTTCAAGATCGACCTACAACGTATTTCACTGGGCGCGTTGGTTATCGCCTTGGGGATGCTGGTGGATAATGCCATTGTGGTGGTGGAAGGGATATTGATCGGCACGCAGAAGGGGCGAACCCGGATGCAGGCCGCCACAGATATCGTAACCCAAACCAAATGGCCACTGCTTGGTGCGACGGTTATTGCGGTGACCGCGTTTGCTCCAATTGGTTTATCTGAAGACTCAACAGGCGAATACTGTGGCACCTTGTTCACGGTGCTACTGATCTCCTTGATGCTGAGTTGGTTTACTGCCATCTCGCTCACGCCGTTCTTTGCCGACATGTTCTTTAAAGGTCAGAAGGTCGACCCAGATAACGAAGGTAAAGACCCATATAACGGGATGGTTTTTGTTATCTACAAAAACTTCCTCGAGTTCTGTATGAAGCGTGCTTGGTTAACCATGTTTGTTCTGATTATTGGTTTAGGCGCGAGTGTGTACGGTTTTGGTTTCGTTAAGCAAGCCTTCTTCCCGTCTTCAACCACACCTATGTTCCAAGTGGATGTGTGGATGCCAGAAGGTACCGATATTCGAGCGACCAATACCAAGCTTAAAGTGCTTGAAAGCTGGCTAGCAGAGCAGGACGAAGTTGAACATATCACAACAACGGCGGGTAAAGGCCTGCAACGTTTCATGCTGACTTACTCACCTGAGAAAAGTTATAGCGCTTACGGCGAGATAACGGTTCGTGTGAAAAGTTATGAAGTACTTGAAGGGCTAATGAAACGTTTCCGTGAGCATGTGGGTAGCCAGTTCCCAGAGATTGATTACAAGCTGAAACAGATTGAATTAGGCCCTGGTGGCGGTGCGAAAATTGAAGCGCGAATTGTGGGTTCTGATCCAACGGTTTTACGTTCAATCGCTGCTCAAGTGATGGATATCATGCATGCTGATGAAGGCGCGTTTAACGTTCGTCACGATTGGCGTGAAAGAACTAAGGTATTAGAGCCTCAGTTCAATGAAAGCCAAGCGCGTCGTTATGGTATTACCAAATCTGACGTTGATGATTTCCTAGCAATGTCTTTCTCTGGTAAGTCGATTGGTGTGTATCGTGATGGTACAACGTTGATGCCGATTGTGGCTCGTCTGCCTGAAGATGAGCGTGTCGATATTCGTAACATCGAAGGCATGAAGATCTGGAGCCCGGCATTAAGCGAGTACATCCCACTTCAACAAGTAACGTTAGGTTACGAGCTAGAATGGGAAGATCCACTGATCATCCGTAAGAACCGTAAGCGTATGCTGACGGTTATGGCGGATCCTGATCTATTGGGTGAAGAGACGGCCTCAACTCTACAGAAACGCTTACAACCACAGATTGAAGCGATTGAGATGCCTCCGGGTTACTCATTGGAATGGGGTGGTGAATATGAGTCGTCGGCAGATGCACAGGCGTCACTGTTCACAACCATGCCTTTGGGTTACTTGTTCATGTTCTTAATTACCGTGTTCTTGTTTAACTCGGTGAAAGAGCCTCTGATTGTTTGGTTAACGGTTCCATTGGCGTTGATAGGGGTGACGACAGGCTTGTTAGCCTTGAATACACCATTCGGCTTTATGGCGCTGTTGGGCTTCTTGAGTCTCTCTGGGATGCTTCTGAAGAACGGTATCGTACTGCTTGATCAAATTGAGATTGAGATGAAGTCCGGTAAAGACCCGTATGTCGCGGTTGTTGATGCGGCACTGAGTCGTGTTCGCCCGGTATGTATGGCGGCGATCACTACCATTCTTGGTATGATCCCTCTACTACCAGATATCTTCTTCAAACCAATGGCGGTAACCATCATGTTTGGTTTGGGCTTTGCGACTGTACTCACGCTAATAGTAGTACCTGTGTTGTATCGTCTATTCCATAAAATTGAAGTGGCTTAACGTCAACTGACCTTTGAAATAATGCCCCTAATTGGGGCATTATTTTTATATACCGATTGATAAAAAGAGAATACAAAAATGGACGTAAATACATCAGATAGAACGTGTGCATGGGCGCTTAAACATGAGCTTGAAAGGGAGTACCACGACGCAGAGTGGGGCGTGCCTGTTTATGATGACCAAGTTCTGTTTGAGTTCATTACTTTAGAAGGCGCTCAGGCGGGCCTGAGTTGGATTACGATCCTGAAAAAGCGTGAAGGGTATCGTGCCGCGTTCGATAATTACGATCTAAACAAGCTAGCTGAGTTGAATGAAGACAACGTGCCGCAGATCATTGAAAACTTCGATGTGGTTAAACACAAGGGTAAGATTGCTTCGGTATACAACAATGCACGAGCAACGCTTGAATTACAGAAAGAGTTCGGCTCTCTTTCTAATGCCTTATGGCAATTTGTCGATAATGAAGTGATCGTGAATCAATGGACTGAGATGTCTCAAGTTCCCGCTTCTACCGAGCAATCTAAAGCGATGAGTAAGTTTTTGAAGAAGAGAGGCTTTAAGTTTGTAGGGGAAACAATCTGTTACGCGTTCATGCAAGCGACAGGCATGGTTAATGACCATATCGTAGGTTGTCCGCACAAATAAAAGTGTTATTTATCGTCGAAAAATAATTGCGTTAATATAGGAAAATTTACTGGTCATTTATAAACTATTCAATATCATATGCGACCAAGTTAAAACCTAGAAGACGATAGTGAAACAACAAAGCTACCAAATCTGTAATGCTCTTTATGATCCCTTGCTTAGGCAGTTTGTGCGTGAAGATGGCCACGTAGAAACTATCGCGCCGATAGAAGGTAAGGTGTTTCTGTTCTTACTTGAAAATGTTGGTGAGTGTGTTGAACGAGGCCTGATATTTGATAGGTGCTGGGGCAATGTGATTGTCTCAGAGCAAGCGCTCACTAACGTGATATCTAAGATTAGAAAAACGCTATCACGAGTGACTTGTGGCTGTGCGACGATTCGCACGGTCAGTAAAACGGGCTATTCACTTGAAATCGATGAGTCGATAAAGCCTAGCAAAACTGAAACTGTGCCTTCTCAAGTGACTGAGAAGGTATCTAAAACAAACTCTTCGCCTGTCGAGCCAGAAGTGTTGGCTACGACTGAAATCTCTACAGATGTTAACGCGGCAACAGTCACTGATTCCGATCTCAAGACGTCTTCCAACCAAGAACTGAACTCAGCTGAATTAGAACCTTTAAATTCAAAAAGCAATACGCACCTTGTTAAAGCGGGCTATTTAGTCGCATTGATTTGTGTTGTCGTAACGGCGTTCAACCTTTTTCAAACCTATTATACACCACTGCCTTATTTTATTGATAAAGCCGAATATCGCGACAGCTACACAGATAATACCAATCACTACTTTTTCCATATTGCGCATAATGAATCCTATTCGTTGCCTGCGATCACTCAAAAGCTAACGGATGCGATACCTAGCCACTGCAACGTTGATGTTTTTGTCCGTATCTATCCGTCTGTAGACCAACCTGAAAATGATACGTTATACATGTTGGTTCAAAAGAAGGATGGCGAAGCGTTGAATTACAGCGCTTCTATTTTCAATGTAGCGTCGTCTTTTGATTCGTTTGCTCAGTACATGGAAAAGAGGAGTTACTTTTGCGACTAATTGGCTTACTCATTCTTTGTGCAATCGCCGCTTCGAGCTTCTTGTTAGAGCAAAATGAATTAGCAGGCACTCGATGGCACTGTAAAACGATCAAAACGGATTTCTTATCTCAGGCATTCCAACCATACCAAGCACTGTACGAGCGCATAAGCCTTACTTTTCAGTCTGACCATACTTTTAGCATTAGAGAGTTTGTGACGATTACTGAACAAGACGGTAACGAGAGTACGATGGAAAACCTTTATTCCGGCTACTACGGGCTGGATGGAAACAATCTGTCGATGAGCATTCTAGATGTGAGAACGGCAACGCCTTTTCATGATCCTGTTATTAATCAGGATTACAGTGAGTATAAAGGGGTGACGATCGACTACGCTATTGCAGTGAAGGATCAGTCTTTGTATATGTTCAATGAACATCGAACGGAAATATTTAATTGGGCGTGTTTTAACGTTCAGTAGCTTTTTAAAGCTATGTGTCTAATACGCTAATCTGAAAAAGGCAGGAACATCCTGCCTTTTTGGTCTGAGTCTGTTAACGCTTTAAATTAAACGAGCGCGTTATAACGCTCTAACCCGGTTTCTAGGTCTGCAATCAGGTCATCAACGTCTTCTAAGCCGATATGAACTCGAATCAAGGTACCTTCGAAGTTAGGGTTCGCTACTGTTCTTAGGCTATCAAAGCTGTTCGGTTCGTTCGCGAGAATCAAACTCTCAAAGCCGCCCCATGAGTAACCCATACTAAAGTGCGTCATCCCATCAAGTAGCGCTGTGGTCGCTTTTGTGTTGGAATTTTTCAGCACGAAAGAGAACAAGCCATTACCGCCAGTGAAATCTCGTTTAAAGAACTCATGGCCAGGACAAGACTCTAGTGCAGGGTGACGAACATGGTCAACCTCAGGGCGAGTCTCTAACCATTTTGCGACTTTCAAGCTGCTCTCTGCGTGTTGGCGTAGGCGAACATCAAGAGTACGAATACCACGTAGTCCTAGGTAAGCGTCATCCGGCGAAACACATTGTCCCATCAGGTAGCTCTGTTCTCTTAACTGGTCCCAACATTTTTCATTGGCTACCGCTGTCCCTAGCATCACATCAGAGTGACCAACGATGTACTTAGTCGCTGCTTGGATAGATATATCAACACCGAAGTCAAACGGAGAGAAGTTAACACCGGCTGCCCATGTGTTGTCTAACATAACGATGATGTCATGTTCATGAGCAATACGCGCAAGCGTTGGAATGTCTTGAACTTCCATGGTGACTGAACCCGGAGACTCGGTAAACAAAACCTTAGTGTTTGGCTTAATAAGGTCTTGGATGCCTTCACCAATGGTTGGCTCGTAGTAAGTCGTCTCGACTCCCATCTTTTTCATGATGGTGTCACAGAAATCACGCGTTGGTTCGTAGCAAGTATCGACCATCAGAATATGGTCACCTGTTTCTACGAAAGATAGGATGGCATTAGAAATGGCGGCTGTACCACAAGGGTAGAGCGCACAGCCGGCGCCGCCTTCCACTTCAACCATAGCATCTTGGAAAGCGAAATGAGTGTTGGTTCCACGACGTCCGTAAAAAAGCGTTTTGTTAGCGCGATTAATCGTAGCCTTGCGCTTTTCTTCTACTGAGTTGAACACGACAGTTGAAGCGCGCTGCACTGGTGGGTTAACGACACCATTGGTCCACTTCTTATCACGACCTGCAGTGATCAGCTTAGTGGTTTTGTTCTCGGACATGCTGTGAATTCCTTATCAATCGGTTATGTCCTATTTAAAACATGCCAATAGCCTTCAAAGCAAGAGTGAAGCGGGAGTTTTTATGCTTTTCTTTCTCTTTTTAACCTTTCACGTCGTTTATCGTAAAAGGTTAAAAAACAGATAGGCAGTGAGAGATGAGTCGGCATGGACCCATTGATTGGATTACAGCAGTGGATTGAACAGATAGAACAACCTTTCGAAGAAGCGGTTACGCAGATTCCTCTGCTCCCACTGCTCGAGTTCTACTGGGTGCGATGACTTGATGTAAGATTGCTGAAGTTCAGATAGCTGCTGAGTGAAGTGCACATCGTCAACGGCTAGTGTCACTTCGAAATTAAGCCATAAGCTGCGCATGTCGATATTGACCGTTCCGATTAAACAAAACTCTTCATCAATCACTACCGATTTGGTGTGAAGAAGCCCGCCGTAAAACTCGTAAATCTTCACGCCAGCTTCAAGTAGTTCGGTATAAAACGCGCGCGAAGCCCACTTAACCATCAACGAATCGTTGTTGTGTGGGATGATAAGCTCTACGTTGACACCACGTTGCGCTGTCATTTTGAGTGTTTCTAATAAATCGGCACTTGGTACAAAGTAGGGTGTTGTGATACGAACTGAATGGTTTGCCTGATTAATCGCAATGGTCAGAACTTGTAGGATCAAATATTCCGGCATGCCCGGACCTGATGGTACTACCTGAACTGGATGATGCGTCATTACCTCTTCAACCGGACACTCTGGCAAATCAGGAAGGATGCGTTCACCTGTTTCCACTTCCCAATCCCAACCATGAATGGCCGACAGTACATTTACGGTAGGGCCAGTTACGCGAACCATTACGTCAATCCACTGACCAACACCTGAGCTCTGTTTGAAGTGAGCAGGGTCGACCATGTTCATTGAACCGGTATAGGCAATGGTTTCATCAATCACAATGATTTTACGGTGCTGCCTGAGATCTAGGCGGCGTATTAAAATACGCCAAGGGCTAACTTCTAGTGCTTGTACAACTTGCACACCGGCGTCTTTCATCATTGAACGCCAGTGGCTTTTGAAAAAGCGCGGGCTACCTGCAGAATCAAGCAAGACTTTAACATCCACGCCACGTTTCGCCGCTCGAATGAGTGCGGAAGCAACCGAATCCGTTAAACCTCCAGGGTGCCAAATATAGAAAACCATCTTGATACTGGTTTGGGCATTTTCTATATCTTCGATAATTGCGTGCAGGATCTCATTGGGAGACGCTTGCAGTGAAAGTGTGTTTCCGCTGAGGGCAGGAATGCCCATCCGATTATTACAAAGTTCATCGATCTTGTGGATAGGGGAGCCGACCTTTCCTGGAAGGTGGAGCTGGCAATCATCGAGTTTTCGGAACCAGTCACCAAACGGAGTAAACATGCGGTGAGCGCGCTCAGCCCTTTTTCTGCCTAGGTTTAGCTCTCCGAAAAGGAAGTAACAAGCGACACCTACAATTGGGATAATGTAGATAACCATCAACCACGCGAGGGAAACGCTGACAGAGCGTCGTTTTAGTACGACACGGAAAGTCACACCGGCTACAAGTACCCAGTACAAAGCGACAGAAGCTAAAGTTAAAAAATGGTAGAGCTTTTCCACATTGAATACTCGAAAAAAGAGACACTTAGATAGTAATGCTATTTTGCAGATATGGGAATTTAAGGAATCAACTATTTACAAATTAGAGCTAAAGCTGTAAACAGGTTATAGTTGTTAAGTTTTGGTTAACTTAAGACGAAAACGATTGTTTTGTATGAAAAGGCGGCATTTAACCATAAAAATTTACATTGGTAACGAAATATGTACGGTTCGGGCTTCCAATTTTATTCTTAAACTGGTTTACTTGCCAGATAACGAGCGTCAATCAAATCTTTTAGGTGTGTAAATTTTTTTATACGCCTTATCTTTTAAAGACGCCACCCAAAGCAAAACACAACATCACATAACACAAAAGTTTGGAGTACACGTGGCTACTAGTAATACAACCACAACACCCCGCGATACCTGGGGTTCGAAGTTAGGATTCGTAATGGCTGCAGCAGGTTCTGCTGTTGGTCTAGGTAACATTTGGAAATTCCCTTACACAGCAGGCGAAAGTGGCGGCGGTGCATTCGTTGCAATTTACCTGTTTTTTGTAATCTTCATCGGTTTCAGTGTAATGCTGACTGAATTTGCGATTGGCCGTCATACGCAAAAATCAGCAGTAGGTGCATTCAAATCAACTGACCGTCGTTGGACGTTCGCTGGTGTTATCGGCGTAGTCAGTGGTCTACTTATCATGGGTTTCTACCCTGTAGTAGGTGGCTGGTCTATCGCATACATCGGTAAGATTGCTGGTGGTCTACTAGATGCACCTGAAGCAATCGGTGACAGCTTCGGTGGCTTTATCTCAAACCCAGTTCAACCACTTATGTGGATGGGCCTATACCTACTACTTAACATTGTTATTGTTATGAAGGGTATCTCTGGTGGTATTGAGAAAGCGGGTAAGATCCTGATGCCACTTCTTTTCATTATCCTTATCGTGGTATCAATCAAAGGCATCATGCTTCCTGGCGCGATGGCTGGTCTTGAATTCCTATTCAGCCCTGACTTCTCTAAAGTAGATAGCGGTGTAATCCTAGCTGCACTAGGTCAAGCATTCTTCTCACTATCTCTTGGTATGGGTTGTATGTTGACTTACGGTTCTTACCTTAAGAAGAAAGAGAACCTAGTTCAAACTACGGCTATGGTTACGGCAATGGATACAGGTGTTGCTATCCTAGCTGGTGTTGCAATGTTCCCTGCAATGTTCGCATTCGGTATGGAACCTGCGGCTGGTCCTGGTCTAGTATTCGTTGTTGTCCCTCAGCTATTCGCTGAAATGGGCGGCGTAGTTGGTCTTCTATTCGCTCTAATGTTCTTCGTTGGTCTAAGTGTTGCGGCACTGACTTCTTCAGTATCTCTACTAGAAGTTGTGGTTTCTTACCTAATCGATGAGAAAGGCATGAAACGTGTAACAGCTGTACTGTCTGCAAGTGTAGTAATGGCGATTCTATGTATCTTCGCTTCTCTATCACTTGGTGGCTTCGGTCCTACACTGTTCGGTACTGGCGCATTCGATATATTCGACCTACTAACTGATAAGATCTTCCTAGCTGTTGGCGGTATGTTGGTATGTATCTTCGCTGGTTGGAGACTAAACCGTGCTGACCTAGAGAAAGAAATCACTAACGACGGTGAAGTATCTTTCCCTCTATTCGGTCTATGGTACACACTAGTTAAATACATCATCCCAGTAGCTATCGCTATCGTAGCGTTCATGGGTATCTCTTCTGGCTTCGACAGCGGTAAAGGTGCAATCATGCTACTAGGTATTGGTATCATTGCTGGCTCTGCGCTTATCTCTAAGAAGCTATAATTCTTAGAAGCTAGAATCGCGAGTTAAAGTAAGTTAAGAAACGGGAGCCATTGGCTCCCGTTTTTTTATGCCTGAAACTTAATTATTGATGGAAAATAAATGTCGTGTATTCACTCAAGTTATCCGTGCGCTAGCCGATATATTGAATGTTAAAGGTTTGCTAAGCCGTATTTTATTTAGGTAGGTGTTGTATGAAATTATCGGTGAGAAAGAAACTGTATGCCGGTTTTGGCTCTATATTGGCGGTGCTTGTCACGTTAGTCAGTATTGTGTGGATAGAAGTTATTGGCGCCCATAAAAGTGCTGATGAGATCAGAATGGACGATGTACCGGGCACTGTTACCTATCTTGTTCTGATAGATGAAGCTGGGGATGTCTACCGAGATGCGTTGGGTGCGATCATTCAGGTTGATAACGCGCTGAACGATTATCGAACCAATAAGAACGAATTTGCCCAAGCAATCGAGCAGGCGAAGCGTTTGGAGAGTAGAGGTTCGGAAGACCACCGCCGTATTCAGCGAATTGAAGACTTGATGGGGCGTTTCACTCAAGAGTTTGAATCAAAGCTTGTACCGAATATCAATGATGAAGCTGCGCTACTAGCCAACATTCAACAGTTACGATCTTTGTATGAGAGTAATCTTATCCCTATTGAGAACTTGCTAGATCAAGCATCAGCAAGTGAGCGTGCAGATACAGAACAGTCACTACTGACACTAACCGATACGTTTACCACCATCGAACGTACCATCATGGTGTTGTCTGCTATTGCGATTGTCTTTGGTTGTGTGATTGCGTATCTATTGTCTAGCTCTATTACCAACCGCCTGACTCGTGTTGAACAAGTAGCACGACGTGTAGCAAATGGTGACCTAACGGCAGGCGACATTATTGATGATTCTGGTGATGAATTGGCTGGACTGGCTAAGTCGATTAACCAGATGCAGAAATCACTAGTAGACCTATTAGGTTCAATTTCGTCTGTGACTCACCAGGTCCAATCTGTGACAGGAGAGCTCTCTTCTATTAGCCAAGACATCGTAACTGGTGCATCAGCTCAAGCAGACAAAGCTAACTTGATTGCAACGGCTGCTGAAGAGCTAAGTCTGACCATTTCTGAAGTGGCTCAACAAGGAACTTCTACTTATGAAGAAGCACGTCGCTCTGAAACGTCTGCAGAAGATGGCCGCAACGTGATTGTTGAGATGGTGGCGAGTATTCAACAAGTGTCGACTCAAATGAGTGACATGTCGCTACAAATGAACACGCTGGGTTCTCATGGTGAGCAGATTGGTAGCGTTATTAAAGTCATCGAAGACATTGCTGAGCAAACTAACCTGTTAGCTTTGAATGCTGCAATTGAAGCGGCACGTGCGGGCGAATTTGGTCGTGGTTTTGCTGTGGTAGCCGATGAGGTGCGAGCGCTAGCAGAAAGAACAACCAAAGCGACACAAGAAGTCTCGGGCATCATTCAATCGATTCAATCGGGCACTCAAGAAGCGGTGACTTATACCCAAGATAACTGTCGTTTAGTTGAGATTGGTGTCGAGCAAAGTTCAGGCGCTGTTTCTGCGCTAGAAGCGATTGTAAGTGGTGCAGGAAATGTACAAAGTATGGTTAACTCTATTGCGACTGCGGCAGAAGAACAGACGGCTGTGACCAAAGAAATTGCAGCGGACATTACCGCGATTAGCGATATCTCTGAGCAATCTCTGCAGCTAGCAACTCGTAGCTCTGAAAATACATCAGGCTTGAACGCTAAGGTTGCTGAGCTAGAAGCATTAGTCGGTAAGTTTAAACTGGCGTAAAGCGGTAGCTTGGTTCTATTTACCGAGTGGTAATCGAGTAAAGACCAAGCACTGATTGCTACTTGCTGAAAAGAAGCCCAATGATTCAATGTTTATTGAGTGAGTTGGGCTTTTTCGTAGCTGGAATCTGGGTTCAGACGCGGTATACTCCACGTTCTACAATGGAGCTAGCCTTTACATGTTCGATATTCTTCTGAACCACTCTGATTTTTTACTTATCAATAAGCATCCTGGAGTCAGCGTCCACAAAGACGATGGCGATACCATGTTGCTTCAAGAAGTGGCTAAGGCAATCAATGAGCCTAAGCTGTATCTCGTTCATCGACTTGATAAAATGACCTCGGGCATTCTGCTGCTGGCAAAAAATGCGTCGGCAGCGAGCGAGCTTTCACAGCTATTTGCAAAGCGTGAAGTAGAGAAATACTACCTTGCGATCGGTTCTAAGAAGCCAAAGAAAAAGCAAGGTTTGATCTCAGGAGACATGGAGCGTTCACGACGCTCAAGTTGGAAACTTCTGACATCCAAAGAGAACCCTGCGATTACTCAGTTTTTATCAGCAACGGCTGAACCCGGTGAGCGTCTGCTGTTATGCAAACCCTATACGGGGCGAACTCACCAGATCCGTGTCGCGATGAAGTCGATCGGCTCAGCCATTGTTGGTGACCCTATTTATAATCCATCGAGTGAGGCTGACAGAGGTTATCTGCATGCCTTCGCGATTCGATTTACCTATCAATCACAAGCCTACGAATATGTCTGCGATCCAAGAGGGCTAAACTCCTTGGGTGAGAAGTGGCATCAGGAAACCGTGTCGAACGGTTTGGACAGTTGGCTTGAACCTTGGTCATTAACTTGGCCAAAGCTAAACACTAAGTGAGTGAAATAATGGAAGCATCAGCTTTACCTCTGTTTTTTAGTCATATTGAACAGCAACTTAATGAAGTACCAAACGAACTACGCCGTATTTTCCACGGCCGCGGTAAGTTTTGGCCTGGCCTAGAGCAACTGACATGTGACTGGGTTGATGGACAGCTACTGGTTAACGTGTTTAAAGAAGTAGACGACGAATTCTTGTCATCTCTTAAAGCTGGATTAGTTGAACTCACTAACAAAGATGTCTGGCAATCAAAACAGGGCACAAGCATTGTTCTGCAACACCGTTATGCCGATGGCGCGCCTTCAGAGGTTCTATGGGGAGAGCTGAATGACTCCCCGGTTGTAGTTGAGCACGGTCTTAAGTACCAATTAGATATTGGTCGTAATCAGAACTTTGGTCTGTTCCTAGACATGCGTAATGGTCGCCAGTGGGTACAAGATAATGCCAAGGATAAGAACGTCCTTAACCTGTTCGCATACACTTGTGGTTTCTCTGTCGCGGCTATCGCTGGTGGCGCTCGTCAATGCATGAACGTGGATATGTCTCGCGGCTCACTAAACAAAGGTCGCGATAACCACCGTCTGAATGAACACGATATGCGCTCGGTTAACTTCCTTGGCTACGATATCTTTAAGTCGTGGGGAAAAATCAAGAAAGGCGGTCCTTACGAGCTCGTTATCATCGATCCACCTTCGTTCCAAAAAGGCAGCTTTGCTCTAACCAAAGATTACAAAAAGATCTTACGTCGTTTGCCTGAACTTCTAACTGAAGGCGGTGAAGTGATTGCTTGTGTTAACTCACCAGCAGTATCACCAAACTTCCTGATTGAGACGATGGCAGAAGAAGCACCAAGCGTTGAGTTCATTGAGCGTCTGGACAACCCGCCTGAGTTTGTTGATGTCGACCTTGATTCAAGCTTGAAGGTTCTTAGGTTTAAAATTAGCGCTTCTGCAGATGCCTAATTAGGTTTAAGTATTTGCTAGAATATAAAAACGCCGCTCATTTGAGCGGCGTTTTTGTTTGAAAGGAACCTGAAACTAATACTAGGTGGTTTGATTCTTGAGTGTCTGGAACCCAAAATAAATACGCATGAACGTAGTTAGCCAACAAGCTGCACCAAAGGTGTAAGCGATAACTGCAAAGTGTTGAGGCCAAATACAGAACGCTATGAAACAGGCGATGGTTTCAGTGCCTTCGGTTAACCCCGACATGTAGTACAGAGACTTATGTTTATAGACTGGGTTTTCTATGCCTCGCTTGCCTGCCATAACGGCAAACGCCAAAAAGCTGCTGCCTGTGCCGATAAAAGAGAAGATCAAAAATGCACCGGCAATGGCGTTATGTTCTGGGTTGGCAATGACAAAACCAAAAGGGATCAGCGAGTAGAATAGGAAATCTAGGCTGATATCGAGGAAACCGCCCGCATCACTAATGCCTTGGATTCGAGCCAAGGCTCCATCAAGCCCGTCGCAAACCCTGTTAAATACAATAAACCCCAACGCCCATTCGTATTGTTGAAATGCTAACGCTGGAAATGCTAAACACCCAACCAGAAATCCGAATAACGTGGTTTGATTGGCCGTGATACCTAATTGGTTCAGTAACTTAGCCGATTGATTCAATGGCCACTTAATGACTTTGATGGAGTACTTATCCAGCATTGTTACTTCTCCATGGCCAAGACAGTACTTCTGCCCCTTGAGGTACATCGGCTTCGTCGTGCGTGACCATTAATGTTGGGATATTCGCTTTGGTCAATTGTTCAAACACCCAATCGCGAAATTGTGCTCTTAACTCTTGGTCTAGCTTGCTGAACGGTTCGTCAAGCAGAGCGAGTTTAGGCTTGGCTAACAACATACGAGTTAAGCTTATTCTCGCACGTTGGCCGCCAGAGATTTGATCCGGGAAAGATTCAGCTAAGTGAGTTAGCTCTATGTCTTTTAGTGCAGCCATGGCTTGCTGTTGACGAGCGGAACCCTTAACCGAATTAGGTAATGAAAAGGCTAAGTTCTCCCATACTTTTAGGTGCGGAAACAACAAGTCATCTTGAAACAAAATACCGACTTCACGCTGATGTGAAGGCAAGTCGTCTAACTGAATATCGTTCAATACAACGGTGCCAGAATACGAAAACTCTTCACTTAAGTGACCAGCAATCGCATCCAGCAAGGTCGACTTTCCGCAGCCACTCGGCCCCATCAAAGCCAGTATTTGGCCCGATTCTAATGTTACGTTTAGCGCTGAGAACAGCGAATCTCCATCGGTTTTACGGATGGCGAGGTCGTTGAGGTACAGACTCATTACTTAGGAAACCTTTAAAAGTAAGACGGCGATATCTAAGTTGAAGTCGGCTGACTAATATCGCTAAAGAGAAAAAGAACAGAGGCAATAGGGCCTGCCAAATGGCATAGATTGCTGTCACCCTGCGGTCGAAACCACTGGTAAGGGCAACGGCTTCTGTGGTGATCGTGCTAATACGGCCCGCGCCGAGCATCAAGGTGGGTAAGTACTGAGCCAAACTCACACTGATCCCGACCGCCCAAGCAAAGGCAATCGCAGGAAGCAAGATTGGTAGTTTGATCGAATACCAACTCTGAAATGGCGATTTACCTAGGCTCAGCGAGGCTTTAATCAACCCATCATTGAAGCTTTTCCATGGGCCGTCCAAAGACAGATACACAAACGGGAAAGCAAAGAAAACATGCGCCCAAATCACCCAGAACTCATAGGCACTACTGCCGATGTAGAGGGTCGTGACTTGCATACCAAACAATACCGAGAGTTGAGGTATTAGCATTGGAATAGCGATAATGAAGCCCGGAACTTGCCACTTGTATTTGATTCTGTATTCGTGAGCCACCAGCGCAAGCAACAAAGCGATTGAAGCGGCAATAAGACCAATCCATAAGCTTTGACCCACAGTACTCATTATGCCATCCCATTCGAACTCCCAGAAGCGCATGCTATAGCGGCTCGGCAGTAAATCAGGGAAGCGCCAACGCTGAGCAACGCTCCAAATTACCATTAAAGGAATAATCAGTAGTGAAAGGCTAGCAAGCACTGTGAATACCGTTCTCCCCGGAAGGTTTGCCCCTGTTCTTCCGGAATACTGCCAAGTTCGAAAGTACTTAAGAATTGCCCATTCAACTAAACGCGCCAAGGCGATGATCAACGAAGCTAAACCAAATAAAACGATGGCGCCAGCAGCAGCTCGAGGAAGTAGGTTTAGGTCAGGATCGTTGAACCATTGCCATACCAAAACGGCAAAGGTCGGCGGGTTGGTTGGACCTATGATCAAAGCAATATCGACAACCGATACGCTGTAGGCGAGCACTGCTAACATTGGGAAGCGAAGCTTAGTAAACCATTGAGGTAAAATACATTTCCACCAGATCTGAGCGCGGCTGTAACCGAGTGATGCACTGACCTTAGTGATACGTTCTACATCGATTTGTTGAAGTATCGATATGCTCATCAGCAACAAGAAGGGCGCTTCTTTGAGTGCGAGCATAATGATTAAGCCGAACGCGTATGGGTCTTTCACCAATAACGCCAATTCAGAGCTGGTAGCCGATTCGCCGAGCAAGTGATGTACTGCTCTTGCGCCAAGCCCCGTTGGGCTAAACAGAAATGCAAAGCCGATAGCGAAAGCCACATGTGGAATGGCAAGCATTGGCGATAGCGTTAACTCAATCTTTCTCCAAAACTTGTTTCCCCAAGAAGCTTGAAGAATACAAAAGGTCAGGAAGCAGGCGATATAGCTGCTTGCAATCGCTGAACCTAGGCTTAAGCCAATAGAGTGCCAAGCCCCTTCCCATTGAAAGACTTGGCTAAAACCGTTGAGTGTCGGCTCCTCTAAACCAAGGGGCGGGATGAAACTCAGTGACGAAGCCACGACTCCCGCTACCCCAGGAATGGTTGGGATAATGCATACAGCTATAACAAAAAAATATAGAGCGCGTAGCATGAAGACTAGTTACCGTATCGCTTAAGCCACTCTTTCTCGAGCGCGTTTTGCCAACTAGGGTGTGGTTCATCAACCGATTTAAATTGCTGGGTGTTTTTAGCGCTGCCAGTTAGGTACTTGCTGCTCAGAACCGAAGGATCGCCCCAAACATTGAGGTCACCTTTGCGAGACTGTGCTTCTGGGCTCAGTAAGAAGTTAATGGTCACTTGAGCACCTGCAGTTGCATTGGCATTCCAAGGAATCGCAAGGAAGTGAATGTTAGATAGAGCACCGCTTTCTAGAGCATAAGCCTTAGTGGTTTCGGCTAAGCGACCACTGGCTTGTGCTGAATAAACAGAGTTTGGATTGAACGTAATCGCGAGATCGATCTGTCCGTCATCCAGAAGTTGGATGCTTTCCGATGTGCCTGCTGGGAATTGTTTACCACCGCGCCATGCCACTTTATGGAATTTATCTAAGTAAGCCCAAAGTGGTGCCGTCACTTCTTGGAAATTGTCTTCTGAAACCGGCTGAGCCAGCGCAGGGTTATTGTTTGTTAGTTCAATCAGTAGTGACTTAATGAAGCTCGTGCCATGAAACTCTGGTGGGCGAGGGTAGCTTAAGCGGTTCGGGAAAGCTTGAGCGTAGCTCAACATCTCTGAGAATGATTGTGGTGGATTGTGCAGTGTCTCTTGATCGTGAATGAACACAAGTTGTCCCACGCCCCAAGGTGCTTCTAAGCCTTCTGTCGGCTCTGAGAAATCGACATCAATTGGCAGAGACTTATCGACATACTGCCAATTTGGAAGTGATTCTGTAAATGGCCCAAATAACAGCGCGTTGTCTTTCATCGAACGGAAGTTCTCGCCATTAATCCAGACGATATCGACGCTGCCTTCACTATTCTTGCCTGCCGCTTTTTCAGCGAGCAGTCGAGTGGTGGTTTCCGCAATATCGGTTACTTTGACATGCTTCAACGTGACACCGTAGTCACTTTGTAATTTCTTGCCTGCCCACTGTAGGTAACGATTGATCTCTTGGCTTCCGCCCCAAGCGTGAAAGTAGACAGTTTCTCCTTCTGCCTGCTGTTCTATTTGGTTCCAGCTGTCGGTGGATGTTGCTTCATCAGCATAAATGGTTGCGCTGTATGCAACGGTTGCCATGATTCCTAACGTACTTACTATCTTGTTCATAAACTTTTCCATTTGGTAGTGAACGGGCAAGAGCATTGTATTTTCAAACTCCCTACAGTTATTCTATCTGTTTCTGAAATAAATTCTAATTCAACAGTAAATTCAATCAATTACTTGAGAACAAGCAGGGAGTTCGCGGTTGAGTTTTGTTCGATATGTAATCATCTCGAAAACTCGATAGACTCTAGGCTTTTGCCATCCTAGCAACAGACCGCTGAACCGTTGAATTTATTGCATCTAAATGAGAGATTTTTGAGGTTTATTGGAGGTTGGTACGAAAAGTCGGCGATGAGCGTCAATTTTGAAGAAGTAGTGAGGGCAAGCTGACAATAAAAAAGGAGCCATCAGGCTCCTTTAATCAGTATTTGGTTTCGATGACGAATTAGTTTACCCAGTCACGAATTGTGTACGTTAGTGTGTGTACATCGTTTTTCAGTACTAGCGTATCGTTTGTTAGGGTTACGTCGCTCCACTCGCTTAGAGTAGCAGAAACCGATTGTTCGATTTCCATCGCAGAGCCGTGACACATTTTCATTGTCATGCCCATTTGCTTGATACGGAATTGACCGTCTTTCAGCTCGCCTTGGCCGAAGAAGTTGTTACAACCAGCCATGCCGTTTGCAGTCATCTTTTCGCCGATCTCTAGACGAGGAGCTGCTTGGTCTTCGCTTTTCACAATGTCCTTGCCATCAATTTGCGCAAGTTCCCAATTATGGTGCTGTAGATCGGTTGGTGTTACTTGCATCGCGTTGTCACCTGTTGTTGTGCATGCTGCTAGCATCATAGGTAAAGCGGCTACTGCTAGTAATTTTTTTGAACTAAACTTCATATTATAAGGCTCCAAAGGAAAGAACGAAGTTACCGAATAAGTGTAACTTGATGGGTTCAAAGTATAGTTTACAAAACACTATATGTGTCAGTATAAGGTCATAGTTTAGTATGGATTTCATGAGCCAGGCGATAAATTAATCGCTTATTTTTGAGAGAGTAAGCGTAATTTTGAATGTGTAAGGAGGCATGGTGGAGCAGTTAGAGTTTTTCCAAGTTCCAAGCCCTTGCGTTGGGGTTTGTTCAAGCGATGACAAAGGCTATTGCAACGGTTGTATGCGCAAGAGAGAAGAACGCTTTAATTGGATGTCGATGACACCGTCAGAACAATTGCACGTGATAAAGCTGTGTCGTCAGCGCTATAGAAGAAAAATAATGAATCAAAAAAACTTGATTGGTAAGCAGGTCGATGAAGAGGGAAATACCAGTCCCCAAAGAGATCTTTTTGGCTAAAGAGGAAGTATTTAGATTTTATTTAACTCCGAAGTAACTATTACTTTACATAATGGTTGGGGTGTAATATTAAGGTAGGTACCTTTGTACCTGAAGGAGTCGTGTCGGTATGAATAAAAAGAACGTAAAACTCAAAAAAGAGCCAGTCAAAGCATTGGACCGAAAACCGATAGGGGCAAAAGATGACCCTGAAGAGATTCCGCGTGATTGGCATTCGATGTCAGAAGAAGAACGAATGGAAATCCTTTCTCACCTCTCAGACATGCCTTTCCAATAACACACTGGTTTTCTTCAGAGTCTTTCTTTAGGCTCAGTTTTCAGAAATAAAAATGTGATTAAACAAACATGTGATTCGCTTTCGTTACACCACGATGGTACGTGCAAAATGTATCATTGGCCTCGGTGGTTTTACTGTGAATCTTAATGTTGGTGATCACTTCTACAGCTCCTGTATCGTAGCAAGCTTGCTCTGCTTTTTTAACGATATCGAGTAATTGGTTGAGTTCACCTTTCATCGTGGTTTCCATCGCACCGACTTGGAAAGGCACATCGGCAGCTTTCACAACTTCAATGGCTTTATCAACCACTTCGAAGTTGTTGCCTTCTTTAACGCGAGGTATCACTTGGAAGGCAACCATCACTTCTTTTTCTCTTTTTAACTCAGACACTTTCTGCTTACTCTAGGATAGGGAATTTTTGCAGATGATAGGTTAATGCGGAGATGAATTCTACAGCGGTTATGCTGGTTGGATTACTCTCGTTGTCCTACTTGTTACCCCAGTGGTCACTTACCCAACCACCTATGTGCTCATCAAAATGACTGCCACTGAACCTTTGGTTGCGTTCAACCGAAGTATCACAATCATCTTTGTTATCTATTAGGGTTTGTATGTAGTTTGCCATCGGGTCATTGGAATGTTGACGATCTCGGCGGGTTGCCACTTCCTTAATCAGTTGTAATCGATATGTAGAGCTAGCACGTTTCATTTCAATGACCTCCTGTTGTAGACACTAATAGAAAAATCTAGTTGCCAGACATAGGGGCGTCAACGTGATTTAAGAGTATTTTTTTTGAGCAACCAAGAATCAATACGTTGGCATCATAATTCACAAAAGTGTCATTTAAGTTGGCAACTTTAGGGAAGTTTTTGGGTGTGAATTTGTATTTTGTTGCATATGAAAAAGCCCAGTACAAACTGAGCTAGTTATTCTATTTCTGGCTGCTTAGCGCTATTTCTAGTTACTTAGAGCTATTTGGTTTGCTTTTAAATTGCTTAATGCTTTTCTTTTTAGCTGTTCTTCGATTGGCCATTTTATCTTTAGGTGGACGCTTGCGAGCGGTCGCTTCAGATGCAGGTTTGTCTGTCACAGGGAAACCTTCTAATGGTTGCAGCACTAACGGCTTATTGGTCAGGGTGCGAATTGCATTTAGGTAATCAGTTTCGCTGTGGCTAACCAGAGAGATCGCGCAGCCAGTATTTCCTGCTCTTGCGGTGCGACCAACGCGGTGTACGTAAGTTGCTGAGTGAGAGGGCAATTCGAAGTTAATTACGACAGGTAACTGATCAATATGGATGCCTCTAGCCATCACGTCTGTCGCGATAAGCACACGAGTCTCGCCATTTTTGAAACTTTCTAAGGCTTGCTCTCGTTCTTCTTGGCTCTTATTTCCATGTAACGCACTCACACTGATTTTGACTTTATTCAATCGTTTGGTTAATGCATCGGCATTGTCTTTTGCGCCAATAAATACCAATACTTGCGGCCATGTGTGTTGATTGAGTAGTGCGATGAGCGCTTGAGCTTTACTGCCTTTGTTCACTAAATACAGGGTTTCTTCAATAGCCGCGACCACGCTGTTTTCTTGGTGTGTCGTAACTTTAACTGGATTTGAAAGAAGCTCTTCAGCTTGCCCTACTAATTCGGGCGGAAGTGTCGCAGAGAACAACAGTGACTGACGTTTGCTCGGTAGTGTTGCAGTAATCGCTTGAACATCTGGCCAAAAGCCCATGTCGATCAGGCGGTCGGCTTCATCAAGAACCAATGATGAGCACAGAGCTATATCCAGTTCATCACTTTTGATTAAAGCAAGTAAGCGACCCGGTGTGGCGATGGCTAATTGTGGTTTAGTCGATAATTGTTGCTGTTGATCATCAGTATTCACGCCGCCCGTTAGCGTTACCAATTTGATATTGAGCGTTGTCGCGATCGGCTCTAAAGATTTGGTCACTTGAGATGCAAGTTCACGGGTTGGAACAATGATCAGTGCTTGCAGTTCATTTACATCTTGGTTGATGTTATTCAGTAAAGGTAAGCCGAATGCCAATGTTTTACCGCTGCCCGTTTGAGCCAATGCAAGTACGTCTTTCCCCGCAATAATGGTAGGAATTACCGCTTGCTGTATCTCTGTCGGCTTATTGAATTGAGATGGGAGCGCGGAGACGGTTTTTGCGTTAAGGGTTAGGCTAGCAAATGACATAAATGAACCAAGTATCAAAAGGGAGGTGGAGTCTAACAGGGCTGCAAATGTTAGAAAATCAGTTTTGTACGTTACACGATAAACACATTCATTATACGCGCGAATTATGTCTGTTAGCCATACGCGATAATTAAGCGTTTATCATATTGTAATGGCACTGAATGGACGTACAATGTCCGCCCTAAAAATGTTCATGAAATGAGATCGAAATGAGTTGGGACAGTATCTGGCTGTTTATTGTTATCGTGTTTTTTATTGCCATTATCCCGGGCCCAAATGCGCTGTTGGTATTAAGCACAGCCTTAACTCAAAGGAAGCTGTTCGCATTTGTGAACGTGTTGGGCGTGTCATGTGGTTTCTTTTTTCATGCCTTTATCTCGGCCAACGGCATAAGCCTATTACTGTCGAACACTCCCATGGCCTTTGAAGGGCTAAAGTGGGCTGGGGTTTTGTATCTTGTCTGGCTTGGGTATAACCATTTTCGTGCGGCGCTGCGCGCTCAAGAGGGCGTGCTCTCTGTGGTCAGTGCATCGGGAAGTAAGCTTTATAACCAATTTTTCAAAGGGCTTCTCACTAATCTACTGAATCCTAAAATTGTCCTGTTTTATCTTTCTATATTCCCTCAATTTGTTTCAACAGATGCGATTGTGACAGACAGTTTGATACTTGGTGCAATTCAAGCGTCAGTGGTGTCGATGTGGTTCTTAGTTGTGATCTTAATGGCGGATACCTTTAAGCGCTTGTTAGTTCAAAAGCGCACCTCGCAAATGATGAACATTGTGTGTGGGATTCTATTCGTGGGCTTCAGCATTCAGTTGGCATTGTTTCAGCTTTAGGGTGCGATGCGAAGAATTGGGTTTTTAGCTATTGGCTCAGTTCATATCCGGCTTAGTTCTCGTTTCCATTTCCGATTCAGTTCTCATTTTTTACTGAATGCTAAGCAATCATTGTTTCTCTGTATAAATCTCTAAAGCATTAGCTCGGAAAGTCGATATAATAATTAGCTATCAATTTGGTGAATATGTTTGTTTAAAACCAATTGAAGATAAAGTCTATTGCTTGACCGAATAACAGAAACAAGGAGTCACTAATGCGTGAAGATTCATTCACCCAGAAACGCAAATATTACCGCTTAAAGTACCCTCAAAAGGCACGTCCGGTGATGCGAATTAAGGATGAGCTTTTTCATGTCAGCGAAGTTTCTGAAAAGGGTGTACGCCTGATGATACGTAACATCATTCCGGTTTATCGTGGCTTTTCAATGGCTGGTACCTTGAGGTTGCATGACAATAACAGTATCGATGTTAGTGGTGCTGTATTGAGACAAGAGGGCGAAGAAGTGATCGTTCAGTTATCACAAGGCCCAAGCTTCAAAGATATGGTGTCTGAACAAAGGCATATTAGGCAAAGATACCCGGTATTTTTTGCAAGCTTAAGAGTGGCTTAAAAGCGACTGACGTTAGATTCCTTAAGGCGAAAATCGCTCATTCTAAGCAGAGATTAAAAAGCCCAGCACTTTCACAAGTGCTGGGCTTTGTTTTATCTATAGCCCAGATTCTTATAAACCAAAGGCGATACAGGTAAAGCGAATGAGCTCAGTTCGCCTTATAGCTCGTCTACTGTTGCCCAAACCGCGGCTAGCATGTCGTGACCAAACGCGACACTTCGCTCTGGAGACCAGCCGTAAAGTTCGTCAGCGTGACTGATGTGATCTTTAAATGGCATCTCGACGGTGTAAGCCAAACACTTGAACTGCTCACCAATCCAGTTTGTGCCAACTGTCATGTTTGCTTTGCCTGGTTCATCTTTATCGTAACCAAATTCATCTTGGAACTCTGGCGTGATAGTGAGCAGTGCTTGCTTGAAGTGGTTCTCTAGCTTAGCGATGCGCTCGTTGTAAGAAGGTGTGCCTTCGCTACCCGCGACAAAGTTATATGGAATCGCTTCGTCGCCGTGAATATCTAGACACAGGTCAACGCCCGTTTCTAACATACGCTCGCGAACAAGGAATACCTCTGGGCTGCGTTCCATAGAAGGTGATTGCCATTCGCGGTTCAGGTTTACGCCAATCGCGTTAGTACGCAGGTGACCGCGGATGCTGCCATCTGGGTTCATGTTTGGTACAACGCGGAACACAACGCTGTCTAGCAGAGAGCGACCAACCGTATCTGTTTCATCAAGTAGGCGTTGTAGCAGGCCTTCGATTAGCCATTCAGCCATCGTCTCACCTGGATGTTGGCGACCAATAACCCAGATGTTTTTCTTCTCTTCACTTGGCTCACCAATGGTTAACAAGGTGATGTCGTTGTTGTCTAGCGTGTGACCTAGAGTTTCAAGCTTACAAGCTGGGTGTGTTTGAGCACTGTGCAGAAGATCTTGGTGACGATCGTATGAGTACGGTGCGAAGTACGCGAAGTACATTGAATCGTGTTCAGGGATGATATCAAAGCTTAATGTATCGCCATCGAACTGAGATGGGATACGGAACCACTCTTCACGGTCATAGGATGCAACCACATCGTAATCTTTCCAGCCTTCAGGGTAGGCAGATGTCGCCAATTGACGGATTTCAAAATGGTGAGCTTGTTGAGCTTCACTTTCTAAGCGGAAGTGAAACCACTGAGGGATTTCAGTTTGGTAGTCTGCTGGGATAGTCAGTTGAATGTTTTGTGGTGAATCTGCTGAAACGACGTGAATGTTGCCGCTTTCGAAATTGCTGAAAATTTTCATTGTAGTTTTTATCTCGTAGTTGAGTTGCCGTAAGACTAGCACACTTTTTTTCGAGCAAACCACTAACTAAATCGTAATGAGATGTTATTTCAACTATCTACTTTTTAGTTCTCTATTTTGAACAGTACTTCCTATCTATCGACGCTGACAAGTTGTACACCCACGACAGGCAGAACGCGTGTGGCGATCTAACTTGTTGCGTTGAACCTTACAATAAGCGTTTTTCAGCGCTCTTCTTCCTGAGAACCAATCATCGGGTTTTGACAGGATCAGATAACCATTAAAGCGCTTCACAAGCTCGACTCTATTTTGGTTGATGAACTTGCTATCAAACCCAATTTCGAAGTAATCAAGCGCTTGTTCAATCGAGGTAAAACTCGCCATTTTTTGTTGGAATTCTGTTTGGTTCATTGAGTGAGGAGTTTATGAAAAAGAGATAGCCAACATTGTAATGCAGTTACAATTTAGTTCTTTGACCTAGGGAGTGATTTAGTGCCGTTACTACGTATTGATTGTTGTGGGGAATGAGTTTGCCATCTATCGATTTGCATGGTGATTGAGTTTCGAATGGGGCGTTTTCATAAACTTGCATCGTGCTCAAATAAAGGTTCATTTTTTGCTCCTCGGAATACGAACCATGATCCACGTCAAACATACCTACCCCTAAAGTACTACTCTACTCGTAATTGTAAGCAATTGTTGAAGATGATTAAAAATTATGACAATAAAAAAACGTTATATCGCACTAATAGCAGCGGTTGGTATAGGCATTGGCTGGTTGACCTTAGGTGGAACAGCAGCGGTTATGCACTACACATCGAGCACTGAGTTTTGTGTGTCTTGCCACACCATGGAAACGCCACATAAAGAGTACCAAGGCTCGGTCCATTTTAGTAACGCAAAAGGCATTCGAGCAGAGTGTGCTGATTGCCATATTCCAACGGATCCCGTGGATTACGTGATCACCAAAGTGAGAGCGTCTAAAGACATCTACCACGAATTTATTTCGGGTAAGATCGACACGCCTGAGAAATACGAAGCGCATCGTAAAGAGATGGCTGAGACAGTTTGGGCTCAATTTCGTGAAAACGATTCAGCGACATGTCGCTCTTGCCACGATTTCGATGCAATGGAAACATTCGAACAATCTCGTGATGCAGCGAAAATGCATGCATACGGTCGCGAAAATGACCAAACATGTATTGATTGTCACAAAGGCGTCGCGCATTTCGCTCCTGAAGCTCAGCTCGACAGTAAAGCGTTCGATACCCTTATTGCCTTTACGAAAAACACGCCAGCAGATGCGAAAGTGGTTTACCCAGTAACCGATATCGCAATGGGCGAATTTGGTAACCTAAACCCGACAGCAAAACTAGAAGTGATTAAAGTGGAAGGCGACAACCGTAACGTGACTTTGAATGCGTTCCAAATGAAAGGCGCAGAGCAAGTACTTTACTTCGGTGAAGGCCAGCGCTCAATTGTTGCGACTTTGACTGAGCAAGGGCAAGCCGCACTTAAAACGGGTGAATACAAGGCCGATGCTTACGGTAACGAGTGGCGTTCAGTTGCGCTAACGGGTGATATTACGTCTCCAGTTGTCGATAGCCTAGACCCAATTTGGTCTTATGCAGAAGAGTTAGACAACGTTTACTGTTCAACTTGTCACGCAAAAATTCCTGGTGAGCACTTCACCGTTAACGCTTGGGGACCGGTAGCTAAAGGTATGGGAGCTCGTACAGATATCTCAGAACAAAACCTTGAGCTTCTGACTAAGTACTTCCAAAACCACGCGAAAGACGTTGTTGGCCACTAATTGTAAGGAATAAAAAATGACAGATATTACTCGTCGCGGATTTTTAAAAGGCACAGGTATGACTGCTGGTGCGATGGCGTTTACGTCGTTCTCTCCAATGTCAGTCGCTTCGTCAAACACGCGTGGTAAAGGTGTTCTAACGGCTGGTCGTATGGGACCAATGCTGTGTGAAGTGAAAGATGGCAAGCTAGTGTCTACAACGAATGCGGTACCTCAAACCGTTTTCAACAGCCTTCAAACAACGGGCCCAGACCAAGTACATACCAAAGCGCGTATTAAATACCCTATGGTGCGCAAGAGCTACTTAGATAATCCGTTAGCGCCTAAAGCTGCGCGCGGTAGCGATGAGTTTGTTCGCGTATCTTGGGAAGAAGCGTACAAACTAATACACGAACAGCACATGCGTATTCGTGCAAATAACACCCCAGATGCGATTTTCGCAGGTTCATACGGCTGGCGTTCTAGTGGTGTGCTTCATAAGGCACAAACCTTACTTCAACGTTACATGGGGATGGCTGGTGGTTACTCGGGTCACATGGGCGATTACTCAACAGGTGCAGCGCAAGTTATCATGCCGCACGTTGTGGGCTCGATTGAAGTATACGAACAACAAACAACGCACCCAATGGTGTTAGAACACAGTGATGTGGTCGTGCTTTGGGGTCTAAACCCAATGAACACTTTGAAGATTGCTTGGAGTTCAACCGACTGTTCTGGTCTTGAGTTCTTCCATCAATTGAAGAAGTCTGGCAAAACCGTGATTGCTATCGATCCAATGCGCTCTGAAACTATCGAGTTCTTTGGTGACAACGCAGAGTGGATTGCTCCGCACCCAATGACGGATGTTGCGATGTTGATGGGTATTGCCCACACGTTAGTGATCAAAGGTAAACACGATCGAACGTTCATCGACAAATACACGACAGGCTATGACGTTTTCGAAGATTACCTGATGGGTAAAGAAGACGGCGTAGTGAAGGATGCACAGTGGGCGTCAAGCGTGTGTGGTGTGCCAGTTAAACAGCTTGAATTGCTGGCTGATATTTTCAGCAGCAACCGCACCATGTTGATGGCCGGTTGGGGCATTCAGCGTCAACAATTTGGTGAGCAACGCCACTGGATGTTAGTAACTCTTGCTGCAATGCTTGGTCAGATTGGTTTGCCAGGAGGTGGTTTCGGATTCTCTTACCACTACTCAAATGGCGGTAACCCATCTCGTGACGCTGGCGTATTGCCTGCAATGTCTGCATCTTTGGGTGCTGTTGCAGGTAGTGATGAGCGTGGCTGGTCTGCGACAGGCAAGGTGATCAACTCGTTCCCTGTTGCTCGTATTGTGGAAGCATTGGAAAACCCGGGCAAAGCGTACAAGCATAATGGTCATGATCGTGTATTCCCAGATATCAAAATGATCTGGTGGGCGGGCGGTGGTAACTTCACTCATCACCAAGACACCAACCGTTTGATCAAAGCGTGGCAGAAACCGGAACTGGTTGTTATTTCAGAGATTTACTGGACCGCAGCCGCTAAGCATGCGGATATTGTTTTGCCTATTACAACATCGTTTGAACGTAATGACCTGACGATGACAGGCGACTACAGTAACCAGCACTTAGTACCAATGAAGAAAGCGGTTGAGCCTCAAGGTGAAGCTCGTAACGATTTCGATGTATTTGCAGATATGGCAGAACTGTTAGCGCCTGGTGGCCATGAGGTGTACACCGAAGGCAAAACAGAAATGGAATGGTTGTACCAATTCTATAAAGCTGCTCAACAAGGTGGCCGCGCTGCACGTGTTGCAATGCCAAACTTCAGCAAGTTCTGGGAAGATAACCAACTGATTGAGATGAAGTGGAACGACAAGAATGCGAAGTTTGTTCGCTACGCTGACTTCCGTGAAAATCCAATTATGAACCCACTCGGAACACCAAGTGGCAAGATTGAAATCTTTTCTAGAACGATTGAAGGTTACAAGCTTGATGATTGTCCTCCACATCCAACTTGGATGGAGCCGACAGAGTACACCGGCAATGCTAAAGATGGCGAACTGCAATTAATGACAGCGCACGCGGCGCACCGTCTACATAGTCAGTTCAACTACGCGAAGATTCGTGAAGAGTATGCGATCGCAGACCGCGAGCCGATTTCAATCCACCCTGAAGATGCGAAAGCTCGAGGTATTAAAACGGGTGACTTGGTTCGTGCACATAATGGTCGTGGACAAGTATTGGTGGGTGCATTAGTGACGGATGGCATCAAACAAGGCTCTGTATGTATTCATGAAGGCGGTTGGCCAGATTTAGATAAAGACACTGGTCTATGTAAAAACGGTGGCTGTAACGTGCTTACGTTGGATATCCCGACTTCTCGTTTGGCGAATGGCTGTGCTGCAAACTCTGCGCTTGTGAAGATTGAAAAATACACAGGTCCAGTATTAGAACTCACTGCATTTGATCCACCTAAAAATGGCTAATCTTTAACAAGAAATAGCTCACTGAATGAAGCCAGCCTAATCGCTGGCTTTTTTTGATCCTTTTCTTGCGATGAAGACTATTACTCAATGTCGGCTAGACAACCCATAATAATCAATGACATCTAAGCGAGAAATAAGCTCATGAATCGAATCAATCCAAAGAAACTACTTCGCAGTAAATGGACGGCCGTTAGCCCTGTAAAGAAAGAAAAACACTTTATGGTCACAGAGGTCGAGTTTGAAGAAGGGGAGGTCATTCGTTGTTTGATAGAAGCGGTGATGACCAAACGAGAGGAAGACATCAACTGGCGGGATCTCACCGACAAGGATCATTGGCTTCCCGGTTGGAAATAAGGATAGGAAGTACGGAGCGGTCGGCCACTTCTACTTATTCTAATTACCCGCTGCCGCACGCTCTTGCCAGTATTTAAGGCCTTCTAAGACACCCTCAGCATGTGTTGCTCTACTCGTGTATACGTTGTCTCTATCCGATAGGTGAGCAACCTCTGGGTAATGGTTAGCAACCAGTATCGAGTTTACTCCTTCAATGGTGAGCATTGAGGTGTCGTTAGCTGAGTCACCTGCGACACACACTTCCGCAACGCTCAAATCGTGTTGTTCGAGTAGATGGTGAATCGCAGTCGCCTTATTAACGCCTTTTGGTGTGATATCTAAGTACCAATCATGAGAGTAAGTAAGGTGAACATCTAATCCGTGCATCTCCAAGCTAGATTCAATCAGTTCGTGTTGAGGCTCTGAAAGCTTTCCTTCAAAGGTGATCTTGTAATCGCCTTGATGGTTCTCTATCCGCTCACCCATAAAATTAAAGGGGGCGAGAGCCGTCTCTACTTTTGATTTGTTCCAAGAAGCTTCCAGTTGGTTATGCCAAACATGGTCTGGTTTTTGGGAATGAACATGATGAATTTTAGTGCCCACATCGCAAATAATACTTTGTGGTTTCGGGTAGTTATCCGATTCTAAACCCATTCGAATCGAAGGTAATGTTCTTCCTGTCGCGATGATAAAGCGAATATCAGGTTGTTCTGTGAGGTAATCAAATAGCTGGTTAACACCGTGAGATGAGCCCCCATCAAGCGTACCGTCAAAGTCACACACCAACATTTTTATCATTCGAATTCCTTGTCTTTTTCTCTATTTCGGCACGGGAAAATGTTTATTTCTTTTATAAAGAATGGCTCAGCAATGAGTACTCTACAAGTTGAAGTCCAGCTTAGATAATCATCAATTGACAGTTTGCAGCAAGTATCACAGTTGGTGTGATGTATTAAAATTCTTGGTCTAAAAGGTTGAATTCAACTCGCTGACTTTAGCCGGTGGACCTTTGGTTTTTAGGTAGAGATTGAGAGTTGATCTTATCTTTTCTACCGAGCGAACTTTCGCCTCGGAAACATCATGAAAGCTTAATAATTAATTCGTATTCGAATTATTTGTGCACGAACTAATTGTGGTTTTTGTTGGTTCATTCAGCCTATTAATCACTCCAATGTAAAATTAATATTCAATAATCTACGACTACGTAACACATAATATTGGTCGTGCGTTCTTCTAATTTATCCCTTTAACTATCAGTGGTTTGTCGTGTTTTTGCTTGTTTTTTGGTCTTGTAGGCGCTGGTCTGGTTTCGGTCTCTTGCCTTGTTTTACCGAACGAAGCCCCTTGATTTACACTCGCTAATTACTTAGAGTGCTAATCGTTTTTCGAGCTTAAATAACCATTTTTAAGTTAAAATAGCTAAGAAAGGATTAGATTATATGGATCCCATACTGGAAGTTAAGGGACTGTACAAGGTGTTTGGTGAAGACACCGATCGTGCTTTTACAATGATTAATGAAGGCGCGAACAAAGATAAAGTTTTCGAAGAAACAGGGCTAACGATCGGCGTTAACGATGTTTCTCTTAGTATTCAAGAAGGCGAGATTTTCGTCATAATGGGACTGTCAGGGTCTGGCAAATCAACCCTAGTACGCCTTCTTAACCGCTTGATCGAACCTACCAAAGGCAATGTGCTTCTTCGAGGCAAAGACATTGCCCACATCTCAGAAGATGAACTCCGCGAAGTTCGCCGCAACAACATCTCCATGGTTTTCCAAAATTTCGCTCTGATGCCGCATATGACGGTTATCGAGAATGCCGCGTTTGGTCTAGAGCTTGCGGGCGTTGAAGTTGAACAACGAAAGCAGTCAGCACTTGAAGCGCTAGAGCGTGTAGGTCTTGGCGCATATTCAGAGTCTTACCCAGATGAACTATCTGGTGGTATGAAGCAGCGTGTGGGTTTGGCTCGTGCACTAGCATGTGACCCAGATATCTTGTTAATGGATGAAGCATTCTCGGCGCTCGATCCTTTGATTCGTACTGAAATGCAAGATGAGCTTATTCGCCTGCAAAATGACGATAAACGAACCATTGTTTTCATCTCGCATGATTTGGATGAAGCGATGCGTATCGGTGACCGAATTGCGATTATGCAAAATGGCGAAGTGGTTCAAGTAGGTACTCCAGACGATATTCTTAATAACCCAGCCAACGATTATGTCGAAGCTTTCTTCCGCGGTGTGAACGTGGCAAGCGTGCTTACTGTGAAAGACATTGCGCGTAAGAAGCCAGCTGCGGTATTTAAAAAATCAGAACACGATGGCCCGGCGTCCGCTCTACAAATTTTGATGGATAACGACCGCGAATACGGCATCGTAGTTGAGAAGAGCAGCCGTTACTCCGGTATTGTCTCCATCGACTCGCTTCGTAAAGCTCACAAAGAGAACAAATCACTCGTCAGCGCGCAGCTCGATGATGGATTAACGCTCAACCCTGATTTACCAATCAGTGATGTGCTTGGCCTAGTTGGTGGTGTGCCTTACTCAGTGCCAGTTGTGGATGAGCAAGGTAATTACTTTGGCGTGGTAACTAAGTCACGACTGTTACAAACATTGGATAAGGGGTAGATCATGTCGTCTGAACAAACAAATAATGACCCATGGTCTCAATCGGCCCCTGCAGCTCAACCTGAAAGTGATCCTTGGGGTCAAGCCGCTGATACCTCACCATCAGCAGATTGGTTAAGTAGCGAAACAGTTGAAACGACACCTTTTGATCCACTAAACCCTTTTGCAGAGGCTGTGCTGCCTGTTGACACTTGGGTTGAGTCTGGACTGAATTGGTTAGTTGAGCACGGACGCCCATTATTCCAAGCGATTCGTGTGCCTATCGATTTTATTCTAAGTTCATTTGAAACGGCGTTGGTGTCTACACCAGCACCATTCATGTTGATCATCTTGTTTCTTGTGGCGTGGCAGTTTTCAAACTTGAAGCTTGGCGTTGCAACGGCCGTGTCTTTGACTTTCATCGGCTTGATTGGCGCTTGGTCTGAAGCAATGACCACATTGTCACTGGTCATGACATCCGTATTCTTCTGTCTGTTGATTGGCTTACCGATGGGGATATGGCTCGCCCGAAGTAACACGGCGGCTAAATTCGTGCGCCCAATTTTGGATGCTATGCAAACCACACCAGCCTTCGTTTACTTAGTACCGATCGTAATGTTGTTTGGTATCGGTAACGTTCCGGGTGTCGTGGTGACCATTATATTCGCACTTCCTCCTGTCGTTCGTTTGACCATCTTGGGTATTCAGCAAGTACCGGAAGAATTGATTGAAGCGGGTCACTCATTCGGTGCGAGCAAAAAGCAGATGCTTTACCGAATTCAACTGCCACTTGCATTGCCAACCATCATGGCCGGCGTGAACCAAACACTGATGTTGTCGTTGTCGATGGTGGTTATCGCATCAATGATTGCGGTAGGCGGTTTAGGTCAAATGGTACTGAGAGGTATCGGCCGTCTAGATATGGGACTGGCCGCTGTTGGTGGTCTCGGCATCGTTATTCTAGCAATCCTGCTTGACCGCATTACCCAAGTTCTCGGGGTAAATGCAGGTAATACAAAATTACGCTGGTATCGCATGGGACCTGTTTCCCTTGTACTGAATGTACTTAATCGCGGTAACAAATCAGAACTTCAATTAAGGAAAAACACCAATGAATAATTCATGGAAGAGTAAACTTGCAGTAAGCATCGTTTCTACATTAGCGATATCGACTAACGTGTGGGCAGCAAGCCTACCGGGTGAGGGCGTATCAGTTCAGCCTGTTCAATCGTCTGTAGCGGAAGAGACGTTCCAAACATTGATCGTTAACCGTGCTCTAGAAGAACTGGGTTATGACGTGAAATCAACTCAAGAAGTGGACTACAACGTAGGTTACACCTCGATTGCAAAGGGTGACGCAACGTTCCTAACGGTAGGTTGGTTCCCGCTTCATGCTGACAAATACACAATGGCTGGTGGTGATGAGAAATTCTACCGTGAAGGCCAATATGTAAGCGGCGCCGCTCAAGGTTACCTAATTGATAAGAAAACGGCTGAAAAGTACAACATCACAAACATTGGTCAATTAACCGATCCAAAAATCGCGAAGCTGTTTGATGCGGACGGTGATGGTAAAGCAGACCTAACAGGCTGTAACCCAGGTTGGGGTTGTGAGATGGTAATTGAACATCAACTTTCAGCGTTCAAGCTGGACGATACGGTGACTCACAATCAAGGTAACTACGCTGCAATCATCGCAGACACGATTTCTCGTTACCAAAAAGGTGAATCAATCCTTTACTACACGTGGACACCTTACTGGGTAAGTGGCGTATTGGTGCCTAACGAAGATGTAGTTTGGTTAGAGGTTCCTTTCTCAGCACTTCCTGGCGAGCGTTCGAATGTGGACACGACGTTATCTAACGGCAAAAACTACGGCTTCGAAATGAACTCAATGCGCATTATTGCGAACAAAGAGTTTGCTAAGAACAACCCATCAGCAGCGAAGCTTTTCGAAATCATCAAACTTAACATCAATGATGTAAGTGCTCAGAACATGATGATGAGTAAAGGTAAGAACAGCTCTGCGGATATCGAAGCGCACGTAAATGGTTGGATTAAAGCGAACCAAAGCACGTTCGATGGTTGGATTACAGAAGCGAAGAAAGCAGCACTGTAACTTTGACTTGTATTTGCTCTGTCTTACCAGACATTTTGATTTGAAATGATGAGCGTGTTGAGTGATTGTGTAGAGTCACTCAATCACCTTCAAATCAAATGAAAGGGCGACAAGAGTGAACATTAAAAAGCCAGCAGTCCATTTGGATTGCTGGCTTTTTGTTTTCTGTTTCTATGCTTTATGCTGCAGTTCTAGCTTCTAGCTTCTAGCTTCTAGCTTCTAGCGTTCGCCTTGAACTTCGAAGTCGTCGCTGACTAAGCGAGCGCAGCCATCGGCTTCAAGTGCCCAGTGTTCACGATGTACAACACCAAACGCTTTGTTCATTGTCCAGCTAGCGGTAAGAATGTAACCGCCTTCAGGGTGCTCTTCCCATTTAACGTCGGTGTAATCAACGTCTTTGAAGCCTTGGTCGATGATGTTTTGCCAAAATGCTTGAATCGCTTCACGACCTTCAAAAGTACCAAATGGACGCGCTTCCATTACACAGCTTTCAGTATATTGATCGGCACAACCTTTCGCATCTTGGCTGTTGAAAGCTTTTTGCCACGCGTTAATCCCTTGCTTACATGCTTCTAAAATTTGGTTGTTTAACATTGTCTTTCTCCATAACAGTCTTGTTTCAAGTACTGTCTTTTTGATTTGGTATCTCGATAAGTTGAATTGAGTTTAGCCTTGGAAATTAATTTGAAAAACAGAGATAATAGAAAGTACTGTTTGTAAAAAGAGAACAATAAGATGAGTAAGCTAAAGCAGATGTCGATTTTCGCTCATATCGTAGAGCAGGGTTCAGTCTCGGCTGCGGCTGAAAAATTAGAGTTGTCTAAATCTGTCGTCAGTCAACATCTCAAAATTCTAGAACAAGAGTTAGGCGCCTCTCTCCTTAAACGCACAACACGAAGACAAACTTTGACAAGCATGGGTGAGCGCTTTTATTTGAGTTGCAAAGACATCAATGTGATCGCTGAATCGGCTTGGGATATGGCAAAAGCCGAGCTAGAAGAGCCACAAGGCCGGATTCGCATCACAGCTCCGAATGCGTTGATGGACTTGTTGGTTGCGCCTGTTATTGCCGATCTGATGAAGCAATATCCGAAGCTAAAGCCAGAACTGATAAGCGACGATCAACATCTAGACTTCATGGAACACGATATTGATCTTGCGGTACGAGTGGGCAGTTCTCGTGACAGTAACCTCAAGCAGAAACGCTTGGGTGAATTTAAAGATGTGTTGTGTGGCGTTGAAAGCATGCGTGAACGCAAGCTTGATTCTATCCCTTATATCGCTAACTCGTGGCAGGGGAAGCAGATCTCTCATTACTTTACCTCTCACACTGAAACAAACTTCGTTTACCAACAACAAGTAAGCTGCACCACCAACTCTTTCCACAGCTGCCTTGCCTTGATCAAATCTGGTGTCGGTATCGGTGTGATTCCAGATTTCTACATCTCTCAGTTATCTAATGAAGTGGTCGACATAATGCCAAGCTTCCAACTACCGACTAACACGGTTTATGCACTAAACCCATTCGCTTCAAATACGCCTATCGCCATCAAGCTGTGTATCCAAGCGTTGAAAGAAAAGCTCAAGTGTAATTTGGTTTAATCTTTCTAGGCACAACTTTATGATTGCGAGGGGATGGCCGATGGGTCATCCCCTTTTACTTTCTACCTCTCATTTCTAGTATATCGTGTGCGTTTAATTCGGTGCATATTGGCAAAAAATCCAACCCTTACTTATATTTACCTAGAGTGTCTAGTTGCTTATAAAGACTAAAAGGGGACGTCATTGCCAGAGCGCTTTACCAAGTCATGCCACGAATGCGGGCTGGTTAGTCAGTTTGAAGAACTGTCTGCGGGCAGTGAAGCTTCTTGCCCGAGATGTTCTCACACCTTATCGAGCCTCGGGCATCATAAAGAGCAGGGGGTGATGGCTTATGCGTCGGCTAGCCTTATTGCTTTAATCATGAGCCTGACATTCCCGTATATGTCGTTCAGCGTTCAAGGAATTAGCCAGCAAATCACCCTGTATCAAGCTGTTGATATGATGAATCGAATGGATAACAGCCTGATTGCTATATTACTTTTTCTGGCCGTGATTCTTTTACCTGCCTATTTTTTGGTGCTTTCTCTCTGGTTTTATCTACTGGTAGACAGAAAGAAGCACATTCATTATTCGGCTAACCGTTTCACTTTTTTGGCGTTGAAGTCATTAAGTTGGGCAAAGCCTTGGTTGATGGTCGATGTGTTTTTGATCGGCGTATTGGTCAGCTTAATCAAGATCGCAGCATTAGCCGATGTATCGATGGGGATATCATTCTGGGCGTTCTGTATCTACGCCATGTTGGTGGTGAAGACGATTTCTTTGGTTGATTTTGATTGGTTATGGGATCGCTTAGTTCCGACTAAAAACGCACAAGAACAAACGGTTGGTAGTACCTTTCAGAACAAGCAGCACCTTGCTTGCCATATTTGCGGTCAAGTGCATCGCTACAGTGAGGCTACTCATCATTGCTCACGCTGCCACACACATTTACATCGATTTGAACCAATAAAAAATCTGCAAATAGCGTGGGCGCTGTTGTTCACCTCTGTCGTTTTCTATATTCCAGCAAACCTATACCCAATGATGTATACGTCTGCGTTCGGGACGAGTGAAGGATCCACCATCATGGAAGGGGTGATCTTGCTTTGGAATATGGGTTCATACCCCGTGGCACTTATTATTCTTATCGCGAGTGTTTTCATCCCAATGGCAAAGATGTTTGCCTTGGCTTATCTGTACTGGAATGCAAAAAGGGTACATGGGCTCACCAATCAAAGGGCGAGTCGTTATCTTAAGCTCTACCGTATCACCGAGTTTATTGGCCGTTGGTCGATGATAGATATTTTCGTCGTCGCTATCTTGGTTGCCTTAGTTCAGCTCGATGGTGTGATGGCTATTTACCCTGGGCCAGCGGCACTGTCATTTGCGTCGGTTGTTATCTTTACGATGTTGTCGGCGATGATTTTCGATTCTCGGATTATATGGAAGTAATCTCCCCAAAGAGGTGTGGGACATATGGAAAAGCAAACTACTTCAGATGCGAAAGTATCAAAAAAAAGCGAATTATCTCCGGTCTGGATTGTGCCGATTATTGCGGTACTGGTCGGGTGTTGGATGCTGTTCCAGTACTTCAACAATCGTGGACCTGAAATCACCCTGATCTTGCCAGATGCTTCTGGGATAGAAGCAGGAAAAACGGCGATCAAATCTAAGAACGTGCATGTTGGGACCATCACAGACGTGGCGTTAAGTGAAGATTATGAATACATCATCGCCAAAGCTCAAATAGACAAGAAAGCCTCTCGCATGATCAATACTGAGACTCAATTTTGGGTGGTTGAGCCACACATTGGTACTGATGGAATCAGTGGATTAGAAACCATTTTGTCTGGCTCATACATTGAATTGAAGCCTGGAAAATCCAGTGAATCTCAATTGAAGTTCGATGTGTTAGACACGCCACCCGTCGCAGGGCCAGACACCAAAGGCATTCGTGTGGTGTTATCGCACCATAAAGCGAATCAACTGAACGTTGGCGAACCTGTATTGCATCATGGCTTTGTTGTTGGACGTGTCGAGAAAACAAGTTTCGATTACGAGAATAAAGTGGGTAAATACCAACTGTTTATCTTTGCTCCTTATGACGGGCTGATCTTCGAGAAAACTCAGTTTTGGTTGTCCTCTGGGATTGATGTGAAGTTCGGTGCGAATGGCCTCGACGTTAACTTCGCATCGATAGAAAGTATAATAACGGGCGGCGTGAGTTTTGATGTGGCAGAGAGCATTCAGCCGGGACAGCAGATCAAAGAGAACTTACAAGAATATACACTTTACGATAATTACGACGCAGTTTTACAAGGTAAATACACCACTTCTATTGATTACGTATTGTTGTTTGAAGAGTCAGTCAGAGGTCTAAAGAAGGGCGCTCCCGTGGAGTATCGTGGCGTTCGAATAGGTACAGTGGATACAGTGCCGTTACAGATTCGCATGGACAAAGACGGTAAAGTCTCGAACCGCATTCCCATCTTAATCAAGCTGGAGATAGAACGAGTTTCAGAAGTCTTTAAGGCTGTGAATGCTGAAAGCTTTGCCAAACGAGTCGACCTCCAAATGGGAGAGGGTTTAAGGGCGACTTTGAAGACGGGTAACTTGCTTACCGGCGCATTGTTTGTCGACATAAACTTCTATGAAGACGAAGAACCGTACGAGCCAAGAGAGTTTGATGGTTATCCTGTCTTCCCTGTTGTAGCTGGTGGCTTGACCGAGATTCAAAAGCAGATCACAGACTTCTTAACCAAGATTAACGAGTTACCGCTAGATGCGACTGTGGCTAACTTAAATGGCTCGCTTGCTTCATTAGATAGCACCTTAAAGAGTATGGATGAACTGCTGGATAGTGAGGGCGCAAAAGCGTTACCAAAGGATCTGAGTGAAACCATGAAGCAACTTGAGACGACATTAGAGAGCTACGATGATGATTCGGACGCCTATAAGCAATTGATCAGTGCATCTGAAGAGCTAGAACATGTGTTAAAAGAGCTTCGTCCACTGATTAAAGTGTTGAACGATAAACCGAATGCGTTGGTGTTTGGTAGCGAAGTAGAAGAAGACCCGATTCCAGTTAAGGGAGTGGAATAATGAGAAAGCTATTTATATCACTTATCGTGCTCTTCGGGCTTTTAGGGTGTTCAACGCCTACTGATGGCACTAACGCGTATCTCTTGCCAGAAAGTACGCTAGATAAACCGATCTTTAAGGTTAAAACGAGAGTGGAGTTACCAGACTATCTCGACACAATAGGGATTGCGTATCGCAAGTCTGAAAATGAATTGGTGTCTGCACGTAAACACGTTTGGGCTGAGAACCTTGAAGGGTTGCTTGAAGAGCGGGTCAATACTTCTGATACATCAGGAGAGCCCGAAAGAGAGTTGACGATAACCTTTGAGCAGTTCAATGGTTCTTATACCGGAAACGCAGAAGTGAAAGGAACTTGGGTATTGAGCGATCAAGGCTCAGAGCTTGCACGTGCCGACTTCGAATCAAAAGTACCTTTGAAAGAAGCCGGTTATGAAGCACTTGTTGAAGCACTAGGTGAAGGGTTAGATACGGTGTTATCTGAGATTCAGACGCAATTGCCTTAGGTGTTTGTCTGTATGAATACCGCTGGTCGTATATCTGGCTAATTGACTTATTCACCCGATTACTATTTGGTAGCCTCTCGGAGAATTTAAAAGTCACCTCTTGCTTGGTGGCTGTTTATATCCAGTAAACCTGAGTCGTTAACCATATTTATTAATGAATGCGATAACATTCTTGTTACTCAGTAATTCGATTTTATCGATAGTCAGTACGCAATAGCGGTAGTTTTTGTTTTTGAAGGTGATGTTCGACTTTTCTTCTGTTGGTTCTGAAAACTTCCATATTTCAAATCCGATGTTCTTCATAAGTTCCAATGCACTTGGGTTCTTAATGATCATGGAATACTTTTTAATCTTAGTATTTCTTGCAAGAAGCTTCATATCGGAAATTAGGTTCGCAATAGATTGTTCGCGCTTCTCAGAGTGACCGCTAACCACAATGTAATTTAAGTTCTGGTTAGAATCTAAAGAGCAAGCTTGCTTAATATGTAGATGCTTATTTTGGTATTGCTCGAACACCTCTTCGTTGAAGAAAAAACCTAGGCTATGACTAACAATATCGCCATTAACATCGACCATTTTTCTGCCATGCGCCTTTTTTTCACTGCAATAGAGAAACAGATCGATAGTATCAAGGGCTGAAGGATCCATCTTTGTATATTGTGAAATCAGCTTTATTCTATCTATTACTGCTTTGTCATTCTGATCTGTCATTAGTGGCATGATCTGACAGTCGCAGCCTTCTTCTATTTCCCCTTTAGTGATAGACGATATTCGGCTTTGAAACGAAAAGAACCTCTCACGAAGGAAGTCTTCAAGTAATGCACTGTCTTCGTTATCTTCTGAATCAAAGGATTTCAACGTTGTATACAAGTCCAGACCAAGGCAGTCCAATAGCTTTAGGGCTTTGTAATTACTTGGCTTTACTTTGCTATTTTCCCATCGATTTATCGTTACGACATCTACAGAGCTGAATTCATCATCTAAGTGATTAATGTATGCCGCAAAATCCTTTTGCGTTAACTTCAATTTCTTGCGCGCTTCGCGCAGTAATTGCGGAAATTTCATCATGGTAGAATATTCATCTTTGATTAGTGACATTACGTTCCGATTAGTCAGATAGTCTATTTTATCAATCGTTAATATACAGTAGCTATAATATTTATTTTTGAATGTGATATTACATTTTTTAGCAGAAGGTTCTGAAAATTTAAATACTTCAAACCCCACACTCTTCAAGAGTCTCATCATATTGGGGTCTTTTACTAAAACAGAATATTTTTTAATGTTTTTGTTCTGAGAAAGTAACTGTATATCTGAAACTATATGCTCAATAACATGATCTTTTGTCTCTGAGTGTGAGCTTATATTAAAATAATTTATGCTTTTGCTTGAATTTAAAGAGCAGGCCATTCTTAGATCTAGCTCTTGAGTTTTTAATGTCTCAAATTGATGGTCTTCAAAGAAAAAGCCTACGTTGTGACTCACAATGTCGCCATCTACATTGATCAGCTTGTGACCATGTGCTTTTTTCTCACAGTAGTAGAGATATAAATCAATTTGGTCCAGTGGCGAAATATCGACTTTTGTGAATTTAGAAAGTAGTTTGATTCTGTCGATAACGCCAGTGTCACACGGCTCTGACATTAAAGGCAGTGACTTAAAGTTGCGTTTGCCTTGTTGTTGATTCAGGCCTGATAGAGCTGAAATTCTACTTTGAAATGAGCCATAGGATTCGTTTAAAAACAGTTCGATTAACGTGTCTTTTTGTTCGGACTTAAAGCTCTTTATTGTCTCAAACAAATCTCCGCCAAGGTACTGTAAGATCTTGAGTGCTTTGTATGTACAAGGCTTTACCTTACTGTTTTCCCAACGATTTATCGTTACGACGTCAACCGCATTAAACTCATCGTCCAGCTGATTTAAGTAGGTTGCAAACTCTGTTTGTGTAAATTGAAGTTCCTTTCTGAAGTTACGTAACAACTGTGAAAACTCACTCATTAAAACATTAACCTTCTGATAATTAACTCAATGTCTTGATTCTAATTTAGACATCAGACTCTCTATTTAACATCTTCAGTAATTTGTTTTTTACGGATGTTAATTGTTCGGATTATTTGAACTGTATGTTGCGCATGTCCCTAACAGGCTAAGTGCCAAATTAGTGACGTCAAATCTATGGCTTTTTGCCTAGACACTTGTCAATCTACTGTGAAGTGCGCGTTAATGTTCAGATACAATCTTGCCTTTTTCTTATCCATTCTATTGTTTCCATTTGCCTCCTATGCGGATACAACGGGTCTTGTTATGGATCTGTCTGTTGACAGCGTGTCTTACGACAACGACCAAGAGGTGGCTTATACGCTTGTTTTAACGAATGAGTCGGATAAAGCTATCGCTGAGTTGGACGTTAAAGATGAGCTGTTAAATATCTTAACGACAGATGACCAAGGAAATAATGCTAACGCGTTCTCGCAAGTTTCGACTCAAGCGCAATCCTCCTTCCTGTCATCTCCAGGTGATTACAGTCGCTTCGGGAATTTAGATGCATCAGGTGTACGTATTGCGGCTGGTGGATCGGTAACCTACACCATGGTCGCCACCGTTTCTGCTGACGCAGCTGGTACGATTGATAACGTCGCAAGTGCGAGCACTGGACTGTTGGATGCTATTGAATCAAATACAGAATCCATTCAGCGCGGTGTGTACCAACATGATGTTGTTGTTTCGGTCGATAAGACGAACTATCAACTCAATAACAAACTCACCTATAAGATTAAGGTTTCGAATACTGGCGATACCTTTATTCAGACGCTCGACGTTCAAGATGTCCTTTCAGACATAAAGGCACTCAATATTGAAGGGGCTTTACAACAAGCCTTTACTGACAACGTTAACTCAGTCAGCAAGGTTGAAGGTAGCAAGAGCGAACCAGGCACCTTCGCCGAATCAGGGGACTTATCAGTAAGTGGTGCGTCGATTGATATAGGCGGGTCTGTGACTTACGAAATTCAAGCAACTGTTGCCGACAATTTAGTCGGCGACATTGTTAATGACGACATAACTGCTGAAACACGCGATGACTTGGTCACAGTTGATGAGGTTATCACTCCACCCACTGAGCCTAGTATCACCCTGACACATACCTTGAACCAATCGGATAACTACCTAGTCGACGATGAGTTTTCCTATACGGTCACGGTTGCCAACCAAGCAAACACCGGTATTGCTTACCATTATTCGGTTCAGCAGTTTCTTGCGGATCTTGAAACCGCTCTAGGTAACGATGTCAGCAACGAAAAGAACGCAACTGACACGGTTGGTAATCCTTACGATTTTTGGACCAACGAAGTGACCTCGATTGGTTCTAATAGCCTTTCTGAACTCAATGCGTCTGGAAAGGAGTCCAACAAGTCACTAGAAGACAAAGTGTCTATCTATCCCGGTGAGCAGATTGTTTATTCCGTTGTGGTGGACGTTAGCCCTGTGTCTATTGGTCAAATTCCCCAAGTTGCTGCTCGAGTGGTTGATGCTGATGGCCTCGCGGATTCTGGTGATGCTTTGGCTAATATTCTTGATTCGAAAGACGTTCTGACGACGTCATCAAGTCAAATTACACGTAATAAGAACACCACAGATACTACTTATGTCCCGGGGATAGCCGGTGATAACGAAGTGGTTTATGACATTGTTATTTCTAACAAAGACACAGAGTTTTTCGCCAACGATATTGAAGTTATCGATAAATTTGCTTGTATCGTGACAGAGCAAGCGGATGGCTCTAACGCTTCAGCATTTTCCGAGTGGAAGCTTGAAGTCGCCGATAGAAGTGGTGATGGATCGAATTATGGTTCATTTAATTACAATACTTGGACAACAAACGACATCAATTTGAAAGTCGACCTCGCACCTGAAGGCTACGTTCATTATAAGCTGACCGCAAAAGTGGCAGACACTAGTGTGGGTCAGATTGTTGATGATGGTACCGATGCGGGTTTGTGTTTAGGGGATAACTTAGGCGAGTCGGGCTCTGGTGTACAAATGCCAAACTCGAAATTAAAAGTCCAAAAGGAAGTGGATTCTCGTTACTACTCAGCTGGCGGTACCCTGAACTACGACATCACGGTAGAGAATAACGGTGACGGCTACGCGATTGATGTACCGGTTTATGATGATTTAGTCTCTGTCATGACTCAGTCTATTAACGATACACCGACTAAAGCATATTTGAGCTGGGTTATTACTGCGAAATCCTATGCCTCTGACGGCTCAATTTCGACAAACAGTGATCCCGGCTTTACTGATGACATAGAAGGTAATCAGAAGAATCAAAAGATCTTAGATGTGAAGGCAAAGCTAGCTCCACACGATAAGATCGTTTATAGCATTGCGGCGATCGTAAACCCCATTGCCGATGATGAAATCCGTAATGAAGTGACGGTCGACAGCGTGCTTTATTCCGACAGAGGTTCATACCCACGAGATTACTACTTAGTATTGGATAAGCGTGTTGATGGTCATAACGAACAAAACGCGTATACCGACACCACCAATACTGTCACTTATACGATCAGCATTACCAACCCAGCAGGGAACGGTTTCGCCTCTAACATCAATGTCAAAGATGAAATCAGCACCATAGAAGCTGAGCTCCTTCACGAGCCGGGTGAAACCAAGCCCGTGTTCTCATCGTGGACGATCAGTACAGAAAGAGAGGCAGACTCTCCGTGGGTGAAAGCTGTGACTGACCCTGGATCGTTCTCGGATAACAATGATCTGGATGCCACCGCTCAGATCCCGCCAGGTGCGACGATTACTTATACCATTGTTGGGACACTCGATCGCGGTGTCGACAGTGAGATTCCTTGGGGAGCATTCACCAATACCGCAACAGTGACGGGACCAGATACTAATCTATCGGATACGGTACGTACCTATCCTAGCGAGCCGAATCTTGTAGTCGCTAAAACCGCTCAAAATACCGACTTTGTTGTAGGTGAGCGCGCTACGTTCGATATTTATATCTATAACCGCGGTGTTGGCTATGCAAATGACGCAACGGTACAAGATAGTATTTCAGCGCTTAACTTCTTTAATAGTTGGACAATTGTAGGTTCGACCAACACCGATAAACCGGGTTCTCGTTACGGTGACATTGCTAACGACACTGACATCGATACCGACGTTGATATCACTCCCGGAGGGTGGGTTCACTATGAGGTGAGCGGCATTGTTAAGTCTGACTATGAAGAAGAACAAGTATCGAACCGTGTTGATGTTTACGATCCTATTACAGACCGTGACCACAGCTCTTCCGCTCAAATAGATAACTCACACAGTACCTATGACATCAATGTTTCACTAGCTAAAACGACCGATGTTGTCCGTTACACACCGGGTGAAGATCTCACCTATACCATCGTTATTGGCAATAACAGCGACACTGATGAGACCGATCTTATCTTCATGGATCGCCTGAGTGAGATCACTACTACGCTAGCGAATGATAAAGATGGTGAAGTAGAAGATGTTCTTAATCAAAACCCGTTTGACTATTGGTCTGTTGATACTGGCTCAGGTTTCGGCCCTCAAACGACTGAAGATGTGGAGTTCCCAGTTTCAATTCCGGCCAAAGACTTTGTCACGGTGCGTATTAAGGCGCATGTCAAAGACAATGCGGTATCTAATGGTGTCGCTGACAGAGACGGCGGCATAATCCGCAACGAAGCCGTGCTGATTCATGACGATAATGCCGGTTGTACTGACGATTGTGAGTATGCGAAACGTGCCGTGGCTGAAAACCATCAGGTACATAACAGTGGCGGCGTTGTTCGCACAACTAACATTAACCGCTACTCTCCGGGCGATCAGTTGACTTATACCATCAAGTACAACTCTCAAGACGGGCACGGTTATCGAAATAACGTTGACGTTAACGAACTGATTAATGACATATCAGTGGAGCTACAAGACGGCAATTCAGGTAATCCATTTTTCGATGATTCGGTAGGTTCAAACAAGTTTACGGTGGCGGTTGCTAAGAGCGACCCTGCGAACGCGGGTACAACCGATGGTACCAAAGACGGTGATGTTGCGAACGACACTGACATTGTAACTTCAATTGATATCGATGCTGGCGAAGACGTGACTTACACAGTAACAGGTACAGTAAGACCGGATGCGGTCGGTGATATTCATTACCGAGATACCGTCGTGATTCCCGATGATTACCATTTAGATTTTGATAAAACGACTGATGAAGTGGTGTACGAGCCAGCTCAGACGGTGACCTATCACTTAGTGATTGAAAATGACGGTAAAGGTAACGCTCACGATATTCCAATCGTCGATAACCTCGAAGATATTACGGTCAGCTTAGTGGATGGTAATACAGGACCAGCGTATTCAGATTGGACCATCACATCGATCGCAACTGGAACCGATTCTGAGTATGTGGATGCGGGCGCAGGTGCTGGCAATGTTTACACATCAACCAACAGTAACTTAAATGTTGAAGCCGATATCCCGATGGGCGCTAAGCTTGAGTACCAAGTTGTCGCGACCATCAATGACAAAGCCAATGGCGATGTTGTTAACGTTCTAACCGTCGATGGCGACACGATATCTCATGATATTCAGCAAGAAGCTCGAAAAGTTGATTTTGAAAAGAACATTCTGGCGTACTACGACACGGATGGTAATGAGTTAGTTGGCGCAACCAATTACATGCCAGGTGGCTACGTCGAATATGAAGTCTTAATTGAGAACATTGCGAGCGCCCACGTTGATGATATGAGCTTGCGTGATGACATCGACCAAATTAACACTCAGTACTTTGATGGAACGCGTGGCCCTGCATTTGATAGCTGGACGATTGAAACATTCACTGATAGCTCAGGTATTTCCAACCCAGATGTTGATAACTCAATCCAAGACAATAAGCCGATTGATACTCACTTCGATATCTCCGCAGACAACTTTGGCCGAGCTGCATCGTCAGCGTTTGTTCGCTATGTCATAAAAGCCAAGATCAGTCCGAAAGCGGTAGGATCTTTTACTAATAAAGCTTTTATCGACGAAGACCATGGCAATGAGTTGATCGCGGTATCACCACCGTCAACAATGGCGGATCCTGAAGTCACGTTCTCTAAAAAAGCGTTTTATGATGCAGGCTTCTCTTCGCAAAAAACTGAATACTCTCAAGCTTCTGGCGAGAGTGAGGTTTACTACCGCGTTGAGATTAAGAATGCGGGGGATGGTATTGAATATGGTTCTCGCCTAGAAGATGCGATTTCGGATATTCAAACTCGTATTGCAGAAGACAGCACCACTGCAGGTGGTGATCCTGTTGGACAACCGTTCTTGGCTGGCTGGGAAGTTAGCCTAGATAAAACGGCGGCGACAGGCTCTATTACCGACGCGATTGACTTTGTTCCGGGCAATAACATCGATATTGATAATGAAATTGTTATCGCGCCTCAAGAAAGCCTAACGTTCACTATTCATGCTCACATTCGTGAAGATGCATTGGGTGACATTCAAAATAAAGCGACGTACGACGGTAGTGCTAGAACAGCGAATTTAATGCCGCTTGAAAATAATACCAGTGTTGAAAAACGTGTGGTGTCGATCAATGGCAATCCGTTCAGTGATGGTGATACCTATCTTCCGGGTGACGAAGTTGAGTATGAATTTGTAGTCACAAACCCTGAAAACGGTTGGGCGAATGATATTCAGATCAAAGACACAATCACAGACATTCAAGTCGAAGTGATTGGCGGTAAAACGGAATCCGCTTTTGTTTCTGGCGATATCACCCATGAAGTCAGCAATGGTATTGATGCCAACGCTGATACTTATGTACCAAGCTACAACACCAGCGGCAACCTTGATATTGAAACCGATATTGCCGCGGGAGAAGTGCTGACCTTTAACTTAACCGGTGTCGTTCGTGATGATGCTTTGGGCACGATTGATGCGAACCAAGTGACCGCAGGAAGTGGCTCTGCAACGTCGCAAGTGATACCACCTAAAGATGCCGAGCTCGATTACTTCAAAACCTTGGTTTATACCGATGGTGAATCGGCAGGGTGTTCTGTTCCTTCAAACGATGGCAGCGGTTGTACTTACGCACCACGTGGTGATGTTGAGTATCAAGTTACGTTAGATAACACAGGCGATAGCATCGCAAATGATGTGAGCGTTATCGATGCGATTCACACCATTAAAACCGAAGATGGCGATGATGCGTTCTCTAGCTGGACAACGGCTATTGCGGTTGAACCTGTTGGCACTTATGACGTGCAAGGTAACTACAACGGTAGCGTTCCATTGAATGCAACTGTCGATCTTCGTCCTGGTGAGCGTATTGTGTTTGACGTGAAAGGCACCGTGTCGACTTCAGCGACAGGCACTATTACCAACACGGCGCAAGTGAACGGTGATAACACTAACGACATCGTACTTGATCCGGGCCGCTCGAATATCCTGATTGATAAATGGACGGATACGCCTGAGTACGTGCCGGGTGGAATAGTGAATTACTACATCGACATCACCAATGACGATGTGGATTCTGGCCTGTTTTCGATTCGTGACATCATCAGCGGCTTTGAAGTCGAAACCGTCGATGGCTCGATGCAAACGGCACTCACTGAGTGGACGGTTGATTATGATGTGCTTTATAACTCGGCGCCGTCAGATCTCAACGCTAATGACTTCTCAGAGCTTGATAAGTTAGTTGGTCAAAACAGTCCAGACATCGATTTACCTGCCGAATCTATCAAGATGGCAGGACGTGACGATGCAGGTACGGGTGGCGGCAATAAGTACACAGTTATCCGTATTCATGTTCAAGGTAAGGTTCGTGATGACGCGATTGGACGTTTTACCAATACGGCTTATCTACGACATGGTTTGGACGATTCGAAGATCGCTCGCTTACGAGAAGGCTTTATCACTCCGAAGTCGGGTCAATTGGTTCTAACCAAAGAGACGACGCCAATTGCAGAACCTGATGCCAAATACCAACCGGGTCAACCAATCTCATACAAGATCACTGTGGCTAACACGGGTGAAGGTTACCTTGTCGATCAAGTCTTAACTGATCGTATCGACACCATCATAACAGAGGTGGCTAACAGCCCAGATCAAGAGCAAGCGTTGACAGGTAATTGGATCATTAGCGACGAACAGCTTGATGGCAGTGGCGATCCAGCCCTGAATGCTCGCAAAGATGCGGTTAATAACGCACAGGGTTATAGTGCGACTTACAGCATTCACCCGGGTGACAGTTATTCATTTGTCGTGACCAACACTGTTAATGATAAGGCCAAAGGCGAGATCACTAATGTCGTTAAAGTTGATAGCGACGACGGTGAGCACTCTGCCGACGCGACCCACATTCCAGAAGACGCGCAAGTTGAGATCACTAAAGACGTCGATAAAGCAGAGTACCTTCCGGGAGAGGCGCTTCAGTACACGGTAACCGTTAAAAATAACGGCTTAGGTTGGGCTGAAGATGTTGCTATTGAAGATGCGCTGAAGTCGGTTGAAACCACGATCGCAGGCGGTGCGACTGAACAAGCTTTTGACCCTGCTTCAATCCAAATATCTGCGGTATCGACAACCGGTGAAACCCCAGTACCGGATGCAACCCGTGGTGAAGACCTTAATGAGACGCTCGATATTGCGCCTCAAGACAGCCTTGTTTTCACTATTCAAGTGACGACTAATCCGTTGGCGACAGGCGATATTACTAACATCGCATCAGCGACCTTTGACGGCACAACATTTGATGACAGTGCTACCAGTACACCAGTGTTGGCGACGGTTTCGGTCAAGAAGACGGTTGATACGCCATCGTATGAAGTAACCAAGCTGATTAACTACGACATCACCGTAACCAACAGTTCTGATGCGTTTGCATCTGGTGTTCAACTTCAAGACATCATCAGTGACATTCAAGTCGACACGACGGCTGATAAGCAAGAGTCGGCATTCCTGCTATGGGAAGTGAGCTTTGAAGCCTCGGATGATCGATCGGTTGTCACTCCAAAGACATTCGACTTGAGTGAAGACATCGATGTAAGTATGGATGTTGCGCCACAGAGCACAGTAACTTTCCACGTTAAAGCGTTAATTCGCACGACAGCGATTGGTGATATCAGCAATACGGCCACCATCACTTACAACGGTACCCCACAAGACTCTGTAGTGATTATCACACCGAAAGAGGCGGAGTTTGTTGCGACGAAAACCAACGTGCAAACCGAGTATGAGCCGGGTAGTGAGCTTGAGTTCCTGATCACCATTGAAAACACCTCGAACAACTACATCAGTGACTTAAGTGTTGTTGATGATATGGAGTCGATTGAGGTCGCATACTACAACGGCTCTACGGGGCCTGCTTTTGTGGCTGGTTCCACCTCTTTAGTGGTCGATTCAACCACAATAGGCACCACTACCGAGCAAGTTAGTCCGACGGAGTACAATGTAGATATCGCGCCGCACGGCACAGTTGTGTTCCGCTCAAAAGGCACCGTAGTCGATACCGCGACCGGACACATCATTAATACTGCGCAAGTAGATGGCGGCGATGTTATCAGTCCTCCAGTTCAAACAGTCGCGGCTGTGGTTCAAGCTGAGCTGTTTACCGATGCCCCGTATTACGTACCGGGTGAGCAGGTTGAGTATCACTTAGTGGTGCAAAACATAGGCCGTGGTATAGCCAAAGATGTGGCGCTTTACACCCAGTTCTCTGAATCAATGGGTGATCATATTGATGGTGATTTTAGTAATGCGTTTGATAAATGGACACTAACGGCAACATCAGAAGGGGCTGAAACTCAACCGGGCACCTTTGATAACGACAAAGACCTGTTCACCTTGGTCGACATCGCGCCGGGCGGCAAGATTGATTACACGTTCACATTGACGGTCAATGAAGACATGCTGACTAACATTGATGTGCTTGGTTACTACCTCGATTTAACTGGTAGCCCAGCGATGCGCGCTCGTTCTAAGGGCATGTTAGCGTCTGAAACCTCGATGCAGGCAGTAGCAGACCAAGTATCTGCTTTGGATTTGCCGGCAGTGGGTGCTGATCTGGTTGTTGAAAAACGTTCTGATAAGCCTGAATACACCGAAGATGATGACAGCGTCACTTATTACTTAGCCGTGACCAACAATGGTCAAGGTAACGCGGCCAATGTTCGTCTAACCGATGAGATCAGTGAGCTACAAAACAGCACAGCTAATAAAGTCTTTACCGATTGGACCATTGAAGGTGTGGAAGTCGACGATTCGGGCGTGGTGATTGAGCGTCTTACTTTCCCGTCGAGCAAAGACTTAGACACTACCGTTAACCTGAAATCCAACAAACGAAATGCTTACGCGTTTGAGGTCGTGGGTACGCTAGGTAAGGGCTTGGATGACGACATTACCAATACCTTCACGGCGACTGAATCTGACGGTACTGAAACCAGCGACAGTGTAACTACTCACATCAAGAAGATTCCTGATAACTCTGGGGAGTTGGAGCTTACCAAGTCTGCGCTGCAAGATACCGCGCAAGTGGGTGATGCGGTTGAGTACGAGATCATCGTTGAGAACAACAATGAATCTTACTTTAAGAACGTGACTGTGGAAGACCGTTACCCAGGTGGTCTGAAATACATCGTAGATACATCAGAAGTTGTGCTAAGCGGCATTGATGGTGAGTTTGGTACGGAAGACGATCAGGTTATCTCTCAAGAGCCATCAGATACGGGCAAGTTAATGTTCACATCGTTGAACTTTGATCCGGGCGAGAAGCTGCGTATTCGTTACTTATTGCGTGTGTCGGTAGGTGCTACCTTTGGTGATTACATCAACACCGCAGTAGCGAAGGTTGATGGCTCGGCAGTTTCGAATGAAGACACCGCGAAAGTGACCATAGAGCCGGACAAGGTGTTCGATACCTCATCGATCATCGGCAAAGTCTTCGAAGATCACAACAAAGATGGATTCCAAGCCGATGCAACGGCTTTTGATGTTGAGTTAACCGTGAACCTAGCAACGCAAGGCTACATCGCTGATTCGACGCACATCATCCGTGATGGTCAAGACGTTGCTGTTCAAGATGGTGCGATAACCACTGCACTTGAGCAAGGCTTGGATCTTGGTGACCTTTGGGGTCATTCCGTGAACCGAACACTGCCAGAAACCAGCAAAGTGGTTATTCAATTTAAAACTCGCACACAGCAGAGCTTTGATTTCTACGTCACGACTGATGCGGGTTCTCGTATCGAGTTCGACGCACAAGGTCAGATTCAGTTTAAACATGAATCGGACAAGAAAAAGGGACTGAGCGCGGAAAACCTCAATGTAACCAGAAACCTATATCGCGATGGCGAGGATTACCTTTGGGAAATCGTTATCGAGAACAAAGGTATCTACGAAGATGGTATTCCGGGCGTTAAGTTGATGACGGTTGAGGGAATCGTTATTTACACAGACCAGTACGGTCGTTACCACGTGCCCGACCAATGGGTACTCAATAAGAAAGGTAAGAACTTCCTAGTGAAGTTGGACACTGATTCGCTCTCCACCTCCATGGAAGTGGTAAGCGAAAACCCGAAAGTGTTGCGAATTACCCCGAACAAGCTCACCAAGTTCAACTTTAGCGTTCATCGCAAAGACCAACAAAGTGAACAGAAGTAAGCCATTGGAACCGTATCTGGAAATTGTATGAAAGTATTTAGTAAGTCTCGTTTAGCGACGTGTGTGTTAACGGCCATTCCTGTGATGGCGGTAGCGAAAGACACAGGTAAGCTTGAAAAACTCGGTTCTGAGACGACTGGCATTGAAATCACTAAGCCGAACCAAGACCAAGACAGTTCGCGTATTTACCTAGAACAAGGTGCTATTTGGGCAAGCCGTGACATCACTCGCTTTGACCCAGTGCTCGACGTCAGTGTTAGCGATGAATTAGAAGTCGAGCAGGGGACATTACGAGACAGCGTAGGTTTCACCATTACCACCAACTATGGTTACTACATCAAAAAGTATCAGTTGGAAGTGTACCGCGTGGGTGACTTTGGCTTGTCTGAGCCAATCGCTGTGCTTGAAGGCGATAAACTGGCGAACGACTCTGACATCAATTGGGATGGTCAAACCGATGTTGACTATCAGTTTAATGTCGGTGAGCAGCTGATGTTCCGCCTAAAAGCGTGGGACAAAGATGGCAACATGGATGTGACCACCGTTGGTGTGACTGACTTAGTCAAGCCGGACTCTGAAGTCGAGATCGATCGAAACGATAACGACGATGAAGAGAGCAAAGGTAAAAGTTACGGCCAAGCTAAGTTGATGCGTCACAACATTCCGACCAATGCGGGCTTAGCCAAGTTCATTGGTACCGGCTTAAAGGGCGTTGATAAAGTCATCATCGGTGAAGATGAATTTGATGTCGAAGATGGCAACTTATACGCAGAGCAGTACTTACCTACAGACTCCTACATTTTCCCTACCAAGGTTGTGTTTGATAACGGTGATGAACGTCGTTACAAGCTGTACGTTCGTATTCCAGATACGTACTACGCACAAACCGGTTTGGCTGATCTTTATGTTGGTAAGAATAATGTGTCTGGTAATAGCGATGCATTAAGTGTCGATGACCAGTATCAAGATGACATCTATAACCAAGGTCGTTTGGCGTACTTTGGTCAGGGTAAATTTGGCGACAAACTTCGTGTAACGACTCACTTTGATACGCGAGAAAATGAAATCAAAGACATGTTCAAACATCCCTTCGCCTCGGACGATTCGGATGTGTTCGATATCCTCGAAGACGACGATGAGCTTTATTACGGCAACTATGGCGATAGCTCAAACATCGAAAAAGTGGTCAACACCAAGGGCAAGGTTTACCTCAATGTTGAATACGATAAGTCTCAATACTTGTGGGGTAACTACAACACGGGTTTAACAGGCACCGAGAACAACGATTACAACCGTAGCCTCTATGGTTTCAAAGCTGATTATCGTACTCGCGATACTACACAATACGGTGAAGATCGTTTGAACGTGGTCGGTTTTACTGCCGAAGCAGACTCTTTGTATGCACACGATGAGTTCTTGGGCACTGGCGGTTCTCTATACTTCCTTCGTCATGGTGAAGCGGTACCGGGAAGTGACAAGGTTTATGTAAAAGTAAAAGATGAATCTGGCCTAGTGCAGAATGAAATCCCACTTGAGCCGGGCGTCGACTATGACTTTGACCCGTACCAAGGTCGAATCATTCTGACTAAGCCGCTCGACAACATCCTATCCGATAGCTTTGGTAGCGTGATTGAAAACGGAGACGACTACGAAAACTTTCTGGTTGTCGATTATGAGTACGTCCCTCAAGGTTCAGATTCGTTAGACGCGATGTCATACGGTGGCCGCGCCAAGGGTTGGATCAATGATTACGTTGGTGTGGGTGTGACGTATGCGACTCAAGAAAAGGACAACCAAGACTACGAGTCTTACGGCACGGATTTAACGCTACGTGCTACTGAGGGGACCTATATTAAGGCTGAGTTTGCGCACAGTGAAGGTAGACAAACCGAGTCGAATTTCGTCTCTACCGATGGTGGTTTAACCTTTACGCCCATTGGCGACACATTGGAAGACCGCGAGGGTGACAGTGTCCAAATCACAGCTGTCACCAGCCTTTATGACCTTGCGCCAACCATTTTTGGTGCTGTTGGTAATGACCTGAAACTTTGGTACCGAGACAAAGACGCGGGATACAGCTACGCGAGCAGCAGCGATGACCTTGAACAAGAAGCTTACGGTGCAGAACTTCGTTTACAAGCTACCGATCGCTTGGCGGTTCTCTCTCGCTTCTCGACCAATGAAGAGCGCGATGTCGATGGTAATCTAGAAACTGATACTGAAACGATTGAGATTGAGACTCAAGTTAAAATCACCGAGCACATTAAGGTTTCGGCGGCAGGGCAACAAACTCAAGAGCTTAACCAAAACGACGAGCACAGTGATGCGACCTTAGCGGGCGTGCGTTTGGAATACATGTGGGACAGTGAGAACAGCGTTTACGTCAAAGGGCAAAAGACCGTCGACCAGTCGGATGACTATGATGAAAACGACAGCGCGTCGATTGGTGCTGAATTCCAAGTGTTGGAAGACTTGTCTCTTGGTGGCGAATACACCGATGGCGACCGAGGCCAAGTAGCAGAAGCGACTGTGACTTACGATGTATCCGATGACCACTCAACCTACGTAACTTATGTAGATGATAACTACGAAGGCCAAAACAACGTGATTGTTGGTCAGCGTGCAGACCTCACCAGCAGCGTCGATTTCTACCAAGAGAACCAGTTCGTTGATGAAAATGATGGTCACGGCCGTATCGATTCGTATGGCTTTGGTTACGACGTGACGGAAGATGTTGAGATGGGCATCGGTTATCAGCTTGGTGAAATTGAAGATGACGAAAACATCACCACAGAGCGTGAGTCCATCAGCTTCAATGCGTCAATTGACCTAGATGACATCACTCTAAGCCACAAATTCGAATACCGATTGGATAAGAGTGAAGACGACCCAGAAATCGCTCGAAGGGAGCTGCAACAAATCGTGACCACCAACCGTTACACACACCATTTAACGGAGGAGTACACGCTGTTTGGCAAGTACAACTACTCAATCACAGAGAGTGAAACCACTGGCGAAACCATGGCTCAATTTACCGAAGCAACAGGTGGCCTCGCGTATCGTCCGATCTACAACGATCGACTCAATTTACTGAGCCGCTACACCTATATTACAGATTTCGATCAACTGGATCGCGATGTGGATTATCAAGACGAAACCAGTCAGATCATTGAAGTTGAAGCGATCTATTCGATCGACCAACACTGGGACGTCGGTACTAAGTACGCCCATAAAGACAAACAGCAAGCTTTTGAACGAGCATCTGGTTCGAATGAGCTGGTTAAAAGCGATATCGACCTATACGGATTAAGCGCTTCTTACCGAGTGATGAAAGAGTGGGATGTGACGGGTGAATACCACTGGAAAACCGACACACTCAACGATGAGCTAGAACACGGTGCATTAGTTTCGGTGAACAAGCACATAGGCGAGAACTTCAAAATGGGGATTGGTTATAACTTCTCTGCGTTTGATAGTGACTTAACCAATGATGATGACTACGACGCATCCGGCGTGTTTATTAACTTAGTCGGTAAGATCTAAGCATGCCCCAAAGTGGGTTGAAAGTTAAGAGTTGAGAATTCAAAGTGACAGTTAAAAGTAAGATGAAAACAATTATTTTCCTAATAAGCGCAGTGATGAGTACTTTGCTGCTGTCCGGCTGTACAACCGATACGTACGTGAGTCAGGAGAACCGAGACAAGTTTGCTGGCATCGATGTGTCTAAGTTTTTAATCAGCGAGTGTTTGGCGCCAGAGCGTGAGGTACACATTGCCATCGCAGAACATTTTGCCTTTGATAAATACCAATTACGTGACCTCGACAAGATCAACTTAGATACCTTTGTTAAAGAGATCAGAGGCTTAAAAGGGCGCATCACGATTGTCGGCCATACTGACTTCAAGGGTTCTCTCGAATATAATGAGCGCCTTTCACAGCGCCGTGCTAAATCGGTCGCAGACTATTTGAAAGGGCAACTAGACCCAACGCAATATGACTGGGAAGTGAAACATCTTGGTGAGACTCAACCTCTTCTGTTTGGTAAGACAGATAAAGACCGAGCGGAGAACCGCCGTGCATTTATCGTGTTTGAAGAAGCTCAGAAGTACGAAGAGATGCCTTTCTGTGAGCCACCAAAACCAGAACGTAAAGTTTATATGGCAATGACGCCACACTTCGATTTCGACAAATCGGTACTCAAACAAGAAGATCTAACGCAGTTAGATGACTTCACAACGAAGTTGAGCGGCCTGCAAGGCAGTATTATGGTGGCAGGGCACACCGACCAAGCGGGTTCACTTTCTTACAATGAAAAACTGGCAGAGCGCCGCGCAGAAACGGTGGTTGAATACCTCAAAACCAAACTCGACCCTAAGCAGTTCATCTGGGAAGTGAAGTCATTTGGTAAGTTACAGCCTGCGATTAATGAACGCTCTGAAAAAGCCGATGCATTAAACCGCCGCGCGTTCATTGTGTTCAAAGAGTCTTATATTACCGCCGAACAGCAAGCTCTTGCTGGCAGTGAACAAGAAGCGGTGAGCAGCGAGAGCGAGTAGAGTTCACCGAAGAATATCGAATAGATACCTCTATAAAAAACGGGAAAAAGCCCCATACGTTGGGGTTTTTTGTTGCTAACTCTAGGGATTAAGTTGGGTCGAAGATCTATTCTGATGGCAAATTCTGTTTCAATTCCAGAAGCATTCGATAAGCACTTTCTCCTGACATCTCATACGGGTTGAACTGATCGGATGTTGAAAACTGTAAATTAACCAGTTCAGTGAGACTAGATTGTGGAATATCACCCATAGACCAATCACCAAACTGCCTACAATCGATCTCTTTGAAATATAAAATCATGACGTTTTTGTGTCGCTTGTCATTCAAAATATGATTGTAAGTATGGTTCACTGCGGTTCTCGAACCTTCAATGCATTGCAGGAAATACTTATCATTGTGGCTTAGAAGGCCAGTTAAATGGCTTTGCTTATTGCGGTCGTGTGAAATCTGAAGAATGTCGTTCAAAGCCTGAGAATCGCAACTTTCACAGAGCGTACTGACATAAATTAACCGAGTTAGGAGCATAGGCATCACTTCGATTTTTGTTCAAAGGGTACTAACAAATATAAGCCAAGCTCATGGAATTGCTAATTATTGGTAGAATTGTCATTAATGCGTTTTTTGAGGATAGTGAGAATGGTGAACAAGTGGAGAAGAATTGATCATAAGAAGAAAGGGAGCTCAGAAATAAGATGGAATTATTCGAGCGTTGGCAGTTAGCGCACTTTAAGAATGGCGTGAAAAGCAGGCAATAAGCTCTATTTTACACTTGTATTTGGTCAATGAAGAGAGTTGATGCTTCCACACCTTCAGTTGATTGCCCTTACCTGCTTTACGCTAACGTTTGAGGTGATAAATCCTACTCACTTAAAACCGAAATCGATTCGACGTTAGAAGAGGAATCAAATCGAACGTTGACCAACACACTTTCACGTTCGAAAGTCACATCATCAAAGTCAGTCGTTGCGATCTTAAATCCATTTCTTGCGAACAAACTCGTCACCGTTGTTCGTTGTTTCTGTTCCATAGCGCATGTCAGTAGTTCGTTCATCGTGATCTCCATTAGGTAACCGTGTGCATAGTGTAAGCGTACAGGCTCTACATTATGAGATCAATTGCTTAATCGATAAGCTATGTTGATATGTTCAATTGAGTGATTCGGGCATTTAAAGGCTGAATGGATGGGTGGTGAAGAAGTTATACTGTCTATGATAAGTAGAGCGTTATGTGACCACTGTTCAGCATTCCTTGAACACGAAATTTGTCGCAAAAATCGCGTTGAAATAAGTGGTTACAAAGCAGGAGGAATCATGCCCGCCGTTTGGTATGTTTGGTCGGTTATTGGAACCATTATCGGCCTATATTTCACTTAACTAAAGTACATCGATTTACGATGAGTAGACTCCTCAATAAATCTTCTTTTATCTGAATTTTGTATGCCAAGTGGTGTTGTTATAATTGTTATTGATTGCATAGGCTTGATTTTAATATTGGTTTGATTTATAAAATAAGCATTCGTTCCTCAGTTCGGTTTGCCGATGCTTGCACTGACCTTTATTTTGGCGTTTGTTACATGGCGAAGATATGAGTTGCGTGCAGAGTTTAAAGGATCAGACGAAACTGGTGATCACTGGGTATCTGTAGCTCGAGGTTGTACTCGAGAGGAGTTCAAAGTGTTGAAAAACGTTGAATTGGCTTTACGCGATCAAGTTTCTTAATGGCTAGATCGGTTAAGGCTTGGGTCTTATAACCGTTAAGCTCCCATAATCAATAAGGCTCGTCATTGTATGACGAGCTTTTTGTTTTCGGGAAAACACAGATAGTGCAGTGCAGGTTACTTTGAGAGGCCAACGCTTATATGTGTAATGGGGGCCTGTATGAATCTTAAGTTATGGCATTTATGGTGTTCTTTGTGGTTTTGAATATTGGGAGAGGATGGAAATGAATACACGAGTCAGTGAGAGTTCTTTTAAAAGGCTCATCCAGTTAGTTGGTTGTGTTTTGATTATAGTGTTGAGCAATAGCCGACTCTCCAATGCTCAAAGTGTCGAGTTTCCTACTTGTGCACAGAGTGAGATATTGAATACAGAGATCCATCTATATGTTGATGAATCGCTGTTAGCTGAATATTCCAAAGCATTTGTTGCCGCTAAAATAGCGACATGGGAAAGTTATTCGAATCTGGTATTGAAGAACTCCTGCATCCCTATGACGAGAAAAGTTACCAAGGTGACTTACACGCCGGAAATCGACAGCCTTTGGTTTCAAGATTTGAGCACTGCAGAAAGGTTATTAAAACTCTCGATGGAAGAACCGATCCCAGAAACAACAGAAGACGGCGTTCCCATTTTTACAGGAATAGTATTTTCTAACTATAATTCTAGCTTTGAGTCTGATTATTGCGGCGTCTCATCTCCAGTATCCTATTTTTTCTCTTTAGCGATAAACTGCCCTGATCACCTAATGGAGCATGAAATTGGCCATTTAAGTGGTGCGCATCATGACTACAAAACGTTATTGAAAGACTTTGATAGTATTGAAAGTTACATTTCTGGAACGTATCCAACAGCTCCTCAATATTCCTTCGGCGCAATTTGTGCCGACAGAGGAACTGTGATGTCTTATGAGCGAGATGTTATACCTGCTTATTCTAGCCCGGACATCAGAGTCGATGGCACAAAGTGTGGGGATAGCAAATACCACAACAATGCGAGAGTGCTTAGTGAGTTCGCACAAGCTTATTTAACCCCATGATTGCCTCGCTGTTAGCTTGTTGTTTTATTTAACGTTATAACGCGCCAATTCAAAGTGCTTGTCCTGTGATCTTTAAATTTATAACGAGCGTATTTCTCCCAGTTTATTAAGGAAGAGTATGCTTAATGTTATCTAAAGAGAATGAATCAAGAATTATCGAAATGGCGTGGGAAGACAGAACGCCGTTTGAAGCAATAGAACAGCAATTTGGTTTGAATGAATCGCAAGTGATTCGTTTTATGCGTAGTCATCTTAAGCTCGGCAGTTTTAAGCTGTGGCGCTCTCGTGTTTCTGGGCGCTCGACTAAACATGTAAAGTTGCGTAGTGCCGATGTATCGAGAGGTTATTGTCCAACTCAGTACAAGCATCGTTAGAAGAGGGGGTACCCAGTCAGTATCCCAAATCAACACTCAGATATGGGAAACGAAAGAAATGAAGGGAATGAAACAATTTTGCGCTCTACTTTTGGTGCTGCTTAGCTTTGGCATCAGTCATGTTCAAGCGAATGATACGCGGCTTAAGCAAGCGTACGAAAACCATCAAAGTGATGTTCAAGTGCGTGGGTCGGGTACGGTGTATCGAGTACTTCCTGATGATAATAAAGGTTCTCGACATCAGAAGTTCATTTTACGACTCGATAGCGGACAAACCTTGCTAGTCGCACATAATATTGACTTAGCTCCTCGTGTTCAGGGGCTGAAAAAGGGCGACCGAGTTGAGTTTTATGGTGAATATGAATGGAACAAGAAAGGGGGCGTAATGCACTGGACGCACAAAGATCCTCGCAATCATCATGCTCATGGTTGGTTAAAGCATAATGGGAAAGTATACGAGTAAGCGACACCTCGTTTTGTTTTAACGTGAAAAAGGAATTTTGATGTTCAAACTCGAAACCAGTAGATTGATTCTTCGAGATATGACGCTTCAAGATGAGTCTGCGTTTGTTGCTATGTCTCAAGACGTAAAGTATCAGCGCTTCTATGACGAAAGTGATTGTGAACCTAACAAATATCGAGAGCTAACCCAGTTGTTTGTTGTGCAGACTTTGGAAGTTCCGCGACATTCCTACCAGCTTGCGGTTGAAAGCAAAGATTCAGGGAAGTTTACTGGAACCGTTTGTTTACGTCTTGAGGGCAACCTACAAGCTTCAATGGGCTGCGCTTTCTCAAGGGAAACTCAGGGAAAAGGGCTTTCTATAGAAGCGGCTAAAGCGCTCGCTAATTTCGGATTTTCAGAGCTGGGAGTGCAACGCATCTACGCCGAAACCATCAGTAAGAACTTAGCGGCCATCAAATTGTGTCAGTCACTGGGAATGAAAGAAGAAGCGCGCTTTGAGAATCATCGATTCTTCAAAGGTAAGTGGTGGGATACAGTTGTGTTGGCGGTTCTACGTTCTGATTGGAAAAAGGCTTAGTGATGGAAAGTGGCATGCAGAAGCTAGATAAAGGGCTCGACAAAGACGGATTTATTCAAAACCTTTATTCGCCAGAGAATATTACGCCTGAATTTCAAGAAGTGGTGTCAGCAGTCGTTGATTCGCTGCTAAGAGAACTTCCAGGTCAAGTTGATGGTATCTACTTGTATGGAAGCGTGCCTAGAGGAACGGCCATTATTGGTCGCTCTGATTTGGATGTTTCTATCGTACTTACTACGCCTATTGGCCAAAAAGAGAAGGGAGTATTTAAGCTCCTTTCTGACACCATTCCCAAAGCATATCCGCAAGTGAGCAAGCTTGATATCGATCCTGGCTTCCTGCGGAATGTTCTGCAACCCAAAGAAAAGTATCACTGGCACTTTTGGATCAAGCATTGCTGCTGTTGTGTTTGGGGGAATGATTTATCTAATGAGTTCCCACTATACAAACCAAGCATTGAAATCGCCCAAGCGCTTAATGGCGACTTGTCTACTTTTCTTGAGCAAATGAGCCCGTCTTTTCAAACAGTGGCTGGTGGGGATGTCGCTAAGGTGATTGGCAAGAAGTTAGTGCGTGCAGCGTATTACTTTGTGGCTGAGAAAGACGGAAGTTGGTACACCAACCTGAGCCAGTGCGCTGCAGTAGCCAAGCGCTATTACCCTAATCAAAGCGACGATATTGAACTAGCGTATCAATATGCTCTTGGAAACTTGATATCTAAAACAGAAGCTTTTGAATTGTATGAAAGGCTGAGCAAAGAGCTTGTTGTAAAGAAAGTCTGAATGTCTAAATTACGACTTAAGGAAAAATCGATGGATGTCCACGAGTGTGTTTCTTTTATCTTGCTCAACGAATCACAAGTATTGCTGGAGAAGCGCTGCGAGTCTAAGGAGACGGATCCTGGCCTAATCACCATACCTGGTGGCCATATTGAACACGGTGAAAACCAGGTTCAGACACTCTTTCGTGAGATCGATGAAGAGCTTAATGTTGTTCCGATTGATTACCAATACTTGTGTTCGCTTTATCATCCTACGAAAGAGCTTCAGCTGATTCATTACTTTATCGTGAGTGAATGGAAAGGAGATATCACAGCTCAAGAGGCTGATGATGTTAAGTGGTATTCACTAGGTTCAGCTCCTATTGATAAAGCAGCCGATGGTATTGCTTTAAAAGAAGTAGAGCGAATAGGGATGTTTGTTTAGGCATGTGGTGTTAGGAGACTTTACGACGTTTTTGAGGGCTCAAAAACGGTGAAACCCCGATGTTGGTAGCATCGGGGTTTCGAATTTCTAGATTTCTCGACTGGTAAGATCGATTATCTTTTCTATGCAGAAGGCTGGATTAATCCAATCTTATTCCTTGGTAGGGAATTAGATACGGATGAAGTCCATGTGCTCAACTTTTGGCTTGAACGCGTGACGTTGAACGTCTTGTGGCTTAACCTTAACTTCTGCGCCGTCAATCAGTAGAGTGATTGCTTCGTAGAATTCAGGCTTATCCATTTGGTTGATCACGTCAGCGTGAACAAGTTCGATAGCTACAGCTTCAGCTTCGCCACCGTAGATTACAGCTGGGAATTTACCAGCGTGACGTAGGCGGCGGCTCGCACCTTTACCTAGTTCAGTACGTACTACTGCTTCAAATTTCATAGTTTTACTCTCAAATTAGTAAAAATTAACTTCACACCTCAATGCGACCTTGAGTGTGTGGTAATGCTTAAACATAAAAGTTCATGCTTAAGCGAGCGCGGATACTAACATCACATTCCAATATGAGCAAGTCAGAAGCCCATCTCAAAGTGAATTTCCTTCGATAATGGGTTCGTTTGGAGATAAAACGTTCGCTAACGCTTGTTTATCGCATTTTAGCCTCTATTACATCGCCTTTCTTATCTATTTATATCACCGCTAAATCATCAAGTTAATGAACGGAAAATGAATGTTTGCCTAAGACTTGGTTAAGGCTTAGTTCGTTAATCTTAGTGTTAATTAAACAGCAGAATGAATAGGTGAAAATATGGAACCGGTAAGCATTGTCGTAATTACGCTAAACGAAGAGAAACGCATTAGCCGCTTAATGGAAGAGTTGAGCGTGCAAACCCACCAAGAGTTTGAAGTGATTGTTGTCGACTCGAACAGTGAAGACAACACCAGAGAAGTGGCACAAGCTTATGAAAACGCTTTGCCAAAATTAACTGTTCATCATATGGAAAACCGTGGTGTGAGCCTTGGCCGAAATACAGGTGCGTCATTAGCGCAATACAACCGAATCCTTTTCCTAGATGCCGATGTGAGCTTGCCTCGAAACTTCCTTGCGAAAGCGCTTTATGAACTAGAAGAGAAGAAGCTTGAAGTGGCGGGTGTGTACATGAGCTCGAAAGGTTTGCCGCTTGTACACAAGTTTGGTTACGGGCTATTTAACGCAGGCTTGTTTACTACTCAGTTCTTTTTCCCGACGGCGATTGGCGCATGTATTTTCTCGACGAAACGAGCGCATGATGAGATCGGCGGTTTCGATGAAGAGATCGTACTGTGTGAAGACTGTGACTACGTAAAACGTGCGAGCAAAACATGGCGATTTAGATTCTTAAATATGACTTTTGGTTTTGACCCGCGTCGTTTAGACCAAGATGGCGTTGTGAAAACAGGCTCTACTTATCTTAAAGCCAATGTAAGACGCTTCTTTAAAGGCGAAATGCGTAACAACGAGATGAACTACAAGTTTGGTCACTACAAAGAACAGTAAGCATCGAGGTTGTTATGTTTGATGGACTAGGGCTGTTTCTGGGAGCATTGGGTGATGCTCTCATTGGTCCAAACCTATTTGTACCGGGAGAGCCCTTTTTTATCGCAGCGGGCTTTCAACTGTATTCAGGTGCATGGATGGCGTTGGTTTTGGTGATGCTAGGTGGTTTGCTTGGTGACCAACTCAGTTATTTCATTGGTTATAGATACGGTGTTAAGGCGCAACGAAGACTCATTAAGTTTCGTCCTAAAACCAAGAGACTAATTGCGCGCTGCCGCTATTTGGTTGCTCGTAAAGGTACATACATCATTCTTTTTGCTCGCTTATTAGGGCCTATCGCTTGGGTAGTGCCATTTATAGCGGGTTCGCATCGTGTACCGTGGCGCAATTTCAGTGTGTTGGCGTTGTTCGGCTTGGCCCTTGGTGGAGGGCAGTTCATTGCTTGGGGTATGTTGCTGGCGCACGGCGTTGAAAACTTTCCGTGGCTTAATAGCCTTAAGATATTTATCTCTGAGCATAATAGTTTGATCGTCGGGGTATTCGCGGTATTGGTCTTCACCATTATCGGTTACCGAATGAAGTGGCAACGCTTGGTACTTAAGTCGAGTGCGCTGTTGTTAGCGTGGGCATTGTTTGCGAACTACGCACACTTTTTTTGGAAAGCGGATGACTTTCAGGATCAACAAGAGACGGCTCAAATTGACAAAGTCGACTGGAATTCGGTTACCTATAAAGCGTTCCCTGGCAAATCTTCGTTCTACTCGGCACAAGCGATCAACGTAATTTATGTTGGAGCAACTCCAAGAGATTTAATGAAGCAATTAGGCTGGATAGAGAATCAAACCTTCTCTCGAAATGAGATTGAATGGGCTGGCTATCTCGCATTGCTTAGAGACAAGACGCCGCCAGTGTCTGATTTATATTGGCGAGACAAGCCGCAAGATATGGCGTTTCAATTGCCGGGTAATTTGATGAAGCGCAGCCATATTCGCTGGTGGCGCGCAGGTGTCGATATTAAAACTAACCAGCCTCAGTGGTTAGGCGCAATTAGCTATGATGATGGCCTTAAAGTCACTCCTTACTCAGGCATTGTGACCGTACTTCATAACATTGACCCTAATGTTGATGAAGAGCGAGATCGGCTCGCTAATCAGATACGAACGTCACTACCAGACATCGAGTTAGTTAAGCACCCATTAGCAACGGTGGAAGTGATCAATGACGATCATGACTATTATACGGATGGCAGGATTTTGGTTATCGGCTCTTAAGACTCGCTAAGTTAATTTGTCTGCTTTTGATATCTCTGCTTTTAGCATGCATGGCCCTCAGGTAATGCTCTTTTTAGAGAGCGCTGCTTTTAAAAAGTCGACAAAACAACGAACTTTCAAAGGTGTGTATCGGTTTCGTGGATAAATGGCATTAAAGGGCAGGCTTTGGCTAGAGTAGCTATCTAGAACAATCTTTAGTTGGTTAGACGAGAGCTCGTTATTTACCATCCAAAGAGGCAGTTGAACTAGGCCTGTTCCCACCAAAGCAGCTTCAAGCAGCGTATCTCCATTATCACATTGAAAATTGCCAGATACAGTTGTCGACATCGTTTTCTCTTCGCTGGTGAAATGCCAGAGGTTAGGTGATTTCAACCTAGAATAAACCAGACAGTTGTGATTTTTTAAGTCCTCGGGTTGCTTTGGTTCTCCGTGCTTGGCTAAGTAGCTTGGGGACGCTAACGTTAACATTGGATCGTCGAAAAGGTGTCTTGCAACAAGAGACGAGTCCTCCAACTCTTTTGCTCGGATAGCAACATCAACGCCCTCACTGATCAAATCGATATGCTTGTCATTGAGGAGCAAATGGATTTTTATGTTTGGGTACAGTTCAAAGAATTGGGTAATTAACGGCGCAATGATAAGTCGACCAAATGCAATAGGCGCAGCAACACTCACCACTCCTTGAGGGGAGGATACCTCCAAGCGAGCTTTTGCTTCCGCCTCATCAAGCTCACTCAAAATGGCAACGCACGTCTCATAGTATTGTGCCCCTGCAGAAGTCAGTGAGTGATCTCTGCTACTTCGAGTTAATAGTTTCACACCAACCTTCTTTTCCAGTGCCGCCACCTTTTTACTAATGGTGGTTTGAGTCGTGTTCATCTCTTTCCCTGTAGCAGAGAAACTGCCTGTTTCAACGACTCTGACAAAGGCTCGCATTGCACCTAATTGATCCATCTGAAATATTCCAAAAACGCATACTTGGTAGTTAATTTAGCATACTTCTAGTCACTTTTGTTTGTGGTTAAGATTCTCTCCAGCAAACGAAAGTAGTAACAAGGCTGAGTTTGAATTAATTGAAAATGACGAAACTAGGGTATGAAGAGAGGCAACATGAAAGAAGATATTTTGTTTGAAAACATTGAATTAGGTAATGGGCTGAATCTTGAAAACCGTATTGTTATGCCTCCAATGAGTCGCTCAAAAGCGAGTGATGATTTGATACCGACGGACGCTATGGCTGATTATTACGCTCGTAGAGCCGATACCGGGTTAATTATCGTTGAAGGCACGATCGTCTCGCCAATGGCGCAAGGTTACCCAAATAGTCCCGGTTTATATAATGAGGAACAGATTGAAGGCTGGAAAAAGGTAACGGACAAAGTTCATCAGAATGGAGGCAAGATCTTTGCTCAACTTTGGCATTGTGGTCGTGTCTCGCATCCTTTTTACCTTGAAGGGAAGTTGCCGCTAGCACCTTCGGCTGTTCCTTTACAGGGTAAAGTGCCACGAGGGAAAGATTTGGAATATGGCATGCCAAGTGAAATGAGCGAAGAGGTCATTTTTTCTGTGATAGGAGAGTTTAAACAAGCCGCGGCTAATGCTCGTAAGGCTGGGTTTGATGGTGTTGAGATTCATGGTGCAAACGGTTATTTGATCGATCAATTTCTTCACTGGGAGACAAACCAACGAACTGACGCATGGGGCGGAACTCCTGAGAAAATGAGTCAATTTCTATTCAAGATTATTGAGGCTGTAAAACAAGAAGTTGAACACGTAGGCGTTCGTTTATCTCCGGTCGGGTATCTGCATTTAGAGGAAAACGAAGAAGATAAGGTGATTTCAGATTATTACTTGAAGCAGCTCAATCAGTACGAGCTCACCTATGTTCATAACGGCTCGATTGATGACAAGCCTTATCAGCATATTGATGGTTCGGCTACTCAATATATCCGAAGCTTGTATCAAGGGACCGTTATCGCGAGTGGCGGATATAGCGCAGAGAGTGCGCGTGAAATGCTATCCAGAGGAGATGCTGATTTAGTGGCTATCGGTCGTCCGTTGATTGCAAACCCAGACTATATAGAAAGAGTGAAGACTCAACAGGAAATAAAACCGTACAGTAATGAGATGTTAGCTGAGTTGGTGTAAATGTGATGAGTGGGGTTATCAGTATGAGTCATAGTGGATATTTCGAATTCGGTTAAGCCAGAATAAAGTTAAGCCCAAGCGTTGTGCTAGGGCTTATCGTGTTTACTTGGTTTATTTAGCTTACTTAACCTTTACTTACTTTAAGCACCAGAGAGGCTTTTAAGCCGCCCATTGAGCTCTTGCTGAGCGTTAGGCTGCCTCGGTAGCTGTGCGCCATTTCATTCACGATGTTAAGCCCCAATCCAGTTCCCGGTGTGGTTTCATCAAGTCGAACACCACGTTTGGTGACTTGCTCAAGCTTCTCTTCAGGAATGCCTTGGCCATCATCTTCAATCACCAATTCAATGTTGCCATCGTCGAGTTCATTCGAATGGACTCGGATAATGCTGCTCGCCCATTTGTAACTGTTCTCGAGTAGGTTGCCGACCATTTCATCAAGGTCGGTTTTCTCTACCGCCACTTCAATCTCAGAGTCTAGCTCGTTAATCATGGTGACTTCGTTGGCGGCATACACTTTATCAAACGCCATTGAGATAGCTTCAACACGCTCACAAGGTGAAGATTTCACCGATAGAATGTTCATTGCACCAGCCATGCGCGCACGGCCAAGGTGATAATCTATCTGGTTCTGAATCTGATGAATGGGTTGTTGTAACAATGTTTTGTCATCGTCTGGAAGTCGCTCTATCTCATTTTTCAAAACCGACAGCGGTGTTTTCAAAGCGTGAGATAAGTTTCCAGCGTGGTTACGCGCTCGCTCCAATAACTCTTGATAGTGGAAGAGTAGGGCATTGAGGTCAGAAACTAATGGAGAAACTTCTTTCGGGTAGTTGTCGCTTAACCCTTGTTGCTCGCCGTTTCTTAGCATCACCAGTTCGCGTTGCATCTTGCTGAGCGGTAATAGCGACCAACTGACTTGAATACCGATCAACATCAGCACGCCAACAAACAGCAGCATTAGGATCAACCAGACTTGACCAGTCAGTTCGGTCAGTGTGGATTCTAATGGATCTTCATCGATACCAATGGTGATCGTGACAGGGTCGTTCAGTTCAGGCAGGTAGATATCTTGCTCGATGTAAATCAGCTTTTCTTTCTCTGGCCCTTTGACTGATGTGTGAATCGGCGAACGCTTGATGGTGAGGTCTTTATCCCATAGCGAGCGAGAACGAATGATCTGCTCTTGGGTAGCGGCGCGCCAATAAATACCACTGTAGGGTTGGTTGAACCTAGGATCAGACAGACGCTCTGCCATGATCAGGTTACCACTGTCATTGGTTTCGATATTGGCGGTTAACTCATCCATGGTTAAGCCAAGCTGCTGCTTCATGTCATCGACGAGGTAGTCGTTAACCAGCTTCGGAATCCCGACACCAGCCGCTAATATCATCGCACCTAGCCAAAAAGCCGCAGCAAGGAGCAAGCGGCTTTTTAGACTGATGTTTTTAAGTGTTCGTTTCTTCAGATTCATGCATTTCCAGCCTGCCTTTGCTCATCGTGACTTATCGTATTGTGATGATCAGAACAGGCTGTCCACTTAATTGATGGTTACTCTTGGCGTGATTGACGACTGAGTTATTCGGCATTCAGTTGGTAGCCAAGGCCACGAACGGTTTTGATGATCTTTGGTGCGATTTTTTTGCGAATACGTCCAATGAACACCTCAACCGTGTTTGAGTCGCGGTCGAAGTCTTGTTTATAGATGTGTTCAACCAACTCTGTGCGCGAGATAACCTTGTTTTGGTTATGCATGAAGTACGCGACAACTTTATATTCGAGTGCAGTTAGGCTAACCGCTTGGCCTTGCCACAATACTTTAGAACTGCGTGTGTCTAGGCTTAGATCACCGATTTGAAGTATCGGAGCAGCACTGCCTGATGCTCGGCGCAGTTGAGCACGGATACGGGCAATCAGCTCGACCATCTCAAATGGCTTAGTGAGATAGTCATCAGCACCGGCGTTCAAGCCTTCGACACGTTGGGTTAGTGTGTCACGAGCACTTAAGATAATCACAGGTGTGTTGATGTTTTCGTCTCGAATGCCTTTTAATACCGTTAGACCGTCAAGCTTAGGTAAACCTAAATCGAGGACAATCGCGTCCCATTCTTCTGACGTTGCACGGTAGAGTGCGTCGATACCATCTTGAGAAAGCTCTGGAACCCAGTCAGCTCCCTCAAGTGTTTCAATAATTTGTTGGCCCAAACGAGGCTCATCTTCAACGACTAAAATTTTCATAATTGTTCTTCTTAATTCTTGTAATGACTGTTCGTCGTACTTAACTATTTGTCGTGCTTAATTAGTCGCTGTGTTTAATTGCGTCTTTAAAGTTGCGGCCTTTAATCATAAGCATTTCTAACGTCTCAGCGTTGTATTCGACTTTGATGATGTTGTTTTGGTAATTGATTTTTAGTTCATACACCCAAATGTCGTCATCTTCTTCTAGTTCTACTTTTATGATTCTGCCATGAAGATCGTTTTCAACCGCGGCATACATTTCTGAGAAAGGGCGAATGTAGCCTTCTCGTACGGCTTCGTAGACTTCGTCTTGATCTTCTTCAAATTCGATGCTGGTTCCTGCTTTATGAACGTCCTGCACTAATTCATGACCATTATGATGTGAGTCAGCCCATGCGCCAGCAGAAACAAATAAGCCTAAGCTTATAGAAAACAAAGAAATCATAGCTTTACTAAACATAGCGAATCCTAGAGAAGGTTGATAGCGTTCAGTATAAAAAAGTAATTCTGAACAGAAAGTGAACCTGATTAATAATGAGAATTTGATACCGAAAAACTTAACGCTTAAATGGCAAAGGCTTTAATACATAATATTAATTGCCGAGTGTTAAGAACGTAAGACTTACCTTTATTCTTAACCTTAACGCTGCTGTAGTTCGTCTTCGAATATCTTGTCTCTCATTTTCCAAAAGCGTCCGACTTTACGTGCAATCACGAACTGAGGTGGGCGGAACCTATGTTGGTGAGCAACCACTTTCGATGGTGATGCTTCTTCAAAAGGGCGATGTCTGTCTGCTAGGTGAGGGCGAACAAACTGGTCTTTGAAGTTCTGCTTCTGTTTCTTGGTAGTTAATGACCAAAACTCATGCACTTGCGCTTGATTTTCACCGCGATAGGTGACTTTAAGTTGTGATTTACCTTTGTCGTCCTTAAGTATGTTCAAGTCCATTTCTAAACACTCAAACACCAACGCATCTTTTAGGTTTAACGCTTCCTTAAGCTTTTTGTCTGGGTCGACTAAAGTTGCATCACACTCATGACAAATGCGTGCGGCAATGTCGTTGTCAGCGCCGCATTCACCGCAGTATTTCGCTCGGAAACGATAGTTACAGTGTTCGCGTTCGCCCGTGTCTTCATCGGTAAAGTAGCCTTGGCATTTACGACCAAAGTGCTCAAGCAAGAAGCCATTGCTGTCTAGTTTGCCCCAAAAGTTATTATTGAAGCCGCACGCCGGGCAAGGAATGGTGATGATTTCACTGTCTGAATCGGGTTTTGGATCGCCGACCTCAGGTTGGTAAAGGTCGTAACTATTACCCGCATAGTCGAGCACCAGACACTCTTTCTTACCTGGGGATAGGCGTAAGCCACGGCCGACGATTTGTTGATACAAACTGATGGATTCGGTAGGGCGTAAAATTGCGATTAAATCGACATGTGGCGCATCAAAGCCTGTGGTTAATACCGATACGTTGACCAAGAATTTGATTTTACGTTCTTTGAAATCATTGATGATTTGGTCACGTTCGAGTGTTGGCGTATCGCCAATCACAATCGATGCTTCACCTTCTGGTAATAAGCCGAGAATCTCTTGCGCGTGTCGAACTGTGGCGGCAAATACCATTATGCCTAGTTTGTCTTGGGCCAGTTCAATTATCTGGTCGACAATCTGCGGGGTCGCGCGTTTCGACTGCTCGATCACCATATCAAGCTCTGCTTCTTTGTAGCGACCAGTGCTCGCTGGCTTTAACTGTGAAAAGTCGTAGCTCAATACGGGCGCATCTATCATGCGCGCAGGAGTTAAGAAACCTTCGTCGAGTAGGTAACGAATCGGCAGTTCGAAAATACAATCTCTGAAAAACCTGGGTTCTTCAGATCGTACTTGGCCGCGGGTGTGATACTGGTAAAGCCAACCCATACCAAGACGATAAGGGGTCGCGGTTAGGCCAAGCACCTTGATACCCGAATTATTCTCGCGCAAGTGAGTGATGACTTTTTGATAGCTACTGGTCTTTTCATCGGGAACACGGTGACATTCATCGATCACCAACAGTGAAAATTGGTTAGAGAATGAATCGAGATTTCGAACCACAGATTGAACGGATGCGAAGACCACTTGTTGGTCTGTCTCTTTACGGCCTAAACCCGCAGAGAAAATCGAGCCTTTTAACCCATAGCCTTCATACTTTTCATGGTTCTGTTCAACCAACTCTTTTACGTGAGCAAGTACCAACACTCGACCTTTCGCAAGCCTTGCCAACTCTGCAATTACAAGGCTTTTTCCTGCACCAGTCGGAAGCACGAGCACAGCCGGAGTTTGGTGTTTTCTGAAGTAATGAATCACTGATTTTACAGAATCAGCTTGGTACGGGCGGAGTGTATACATATCGCGTCTTGTAAGAAGGAAAACAAATAGTGTGAAATAGCTCAACTAATTGAGCAAAGGTGACTATAATACCCGACTTAGATTAGTTGAGGTATTCATGCGTTTAGATAAATTTCTGTGCGATGCATTAGGCGTCACTCGAAGAGAAGCAACACACTTATTAAAATCCAAGGCAGTGACAGTAAATGATGTCATTCAAAAAAGCGGTTCACTCAAGGTAACTGGAGAGTGCGTTGTGGAATGGCAAGGCAATGAACTGAATGTTCACGGCCCACGTTACATCATGCTATATAAGCCAGAAGGCTTTGTTTGTTCGCATGAAGATGGCGCAAATCGTATCGCGTTTGAATTACTTGATGAAATCAAAATGGATAAGCTGCACTTTGCTGGCCGTCTAGATATTGATACAACAGGTCTTGTATTGATTACCGACGATGGTAAGTGGTCTCACCGTATCACTTCGCCAAAGCACAAGTGCGAGAAGACGTACCGTGTGTGGTTGGTTGAACCTGTTGAAGACGATTACGTTGAAAAATTCAAAGAGGGCATCCAGCTTAAGAGCGAAGATGGCCTAACACTTCCTGCACACCTAGAAGTTCGTGCAGAGCGTGAAGTGCTGCTAACGATTCACGAAGGCAAATACCACCAAGTTAAACGCATGTTTGCTGCACTTGGTAACAAGGTAGAAGCACTGCACCGTGAACGTATTGGCGAAATTGAGATGGACGAATCTTTAGAGTTAGGTGAATACCGTTACCTAACGCAAGAAGAAGTCGATTCAATCTGGAAGTAGTCCTTAGCTAGAAGTTGCTCTTAACAAGAAATTGTTCTTAACAAGAGACCACTTTTGCTGGAAATAGCCCTTTCGTTGTAAAGCCGACCATGGATAGCGTCGGCTGATGATGTTGACTGGTACTAGGAAAGTCTCAGCCAATCTTTGACTCGCGTACTCACGCTAGTCCCTAGCTCTATCAGTTGAACATTCGGAGAACCATGCAAACATCGACCTCACAGAGCCCAAGCTCCCAACCAGAAACCCCTCAATTAGGCTTAATGCTGTTTTTGATTCTTGGTGCGATTGGTGCACTTACTCCGCTAGCCATTGATATGTATCTGCCAGCGATGCCGACCATTGCTAAAGATCTTAGTGTGACGGCGGGTGAAGTACAGATCACGCTAACAGCCTATACCGCAGGTTTCGCGCTGGGGCAGTTGCTGCATGGCCCGCTGGCGGATAGCTATGGTCGCAAGCCTGTACTGCTTATTGGTGTGTTCTTGTTTGCTATCGCTTCTATGGTGAGTGCGACAACACACGGTATTGAAGCGCTGACTTACATCCGTACCGCTCAAGGTTTTGCTGGTGCTGCGGCGGCCGTTATCATCCAAGCGGTGGTAAGAGACATGTTCGATCGTGAAGATTTCGCAAGAACTATGTCTTTCGTTACTTTGGTGATGACAGTTGCGCCATTGGTTGCTCCGATGATTGGCGGTTACTTAGCGTTGTGGTTCGGCTGGCGCTCAATTTTCTGGGTACTGGCTATTTTTGCAGTGATCGTGATTCTAGCGGTATCGATGAAGATCCCAGAAACGCTACCTGCAGAAAACCGACAACCACTGCGCTTTAAAACAACGATTCGTAACTACGCTCGACTGTGTAAGAACCCAACGGCGATGGGCCTTATTTTCTCTGGCGCATTCTCATTCTCAGGGATGTTTGCGTTCTTAACGGCAGGTTCTTTCGTTTACATTGATATCTATGGCGTTCGCCCTGATCTGTTTGGCTACCTGTTCGGCTTGAATATTGTTGCTATGATCTTGATGACGAGCATCAACGGTCGAATCGTTAAGAAAGTGGGCTCTCACGCTATGCTCAGAGTCGGTTTAACCATTCAACTGTTTGCGGGCTTAGGTCTGTTAGTCGGATGGATGTTAGATATTGGTTTGTGGGGTATTGTGCCATTCGTGATGCTGTTTATCGGCACACTGTCTACCATTGGTAGTAACTCAATGGCGCTGCTTTTAAGCGGATACCCGAATATGGCCGGCACAGCTTCTTCGCTTGCGGGCACATTAAGGTTTGGTACTGGTTCTGTGGTGGGGGCAATTGTTGCCATGCTACCAAGTGACACTGCAGGGCCAATGGCTATGGTGATGGCAGCATGTGCAATACTGTCAGCATTACTATATTGGACATTAGGAAAGAAGGCATAATGTCAAAATACTATATTGAAATTCAGAAGTTAGTGAACGATGCGCTGGGCGAGCTGTATGCTCTGCATAAGTCTGGCAAAGCGATCGACGCGCCTATCGCGAATAACCTTTATCTTGTTCGTTGGGTAACAAAAGCGATTAAATCTCAAGCTTATGATCGCGTGATTGTGCCTGACTTAGTTCGCTGGCAGAAACAGGGTCGCTCAAAAGGCAACAACTCTGATTTAACTTTTACCTTTAAACGCATTTCTGCGTTTTACGGACGTTTTTTCCCTGAAGGTGAAGAGCCTAAAGCGCTAAAAGACAGTGATGTTGAAGCGTTCATGGACAAAATGTACGAGATGGGTTGGAGCGTATCGAGTGAAGACGAGCTAACGACTGGCGGCAAGATTCAATTCTTCACCGATGGCGAGCACTCTTTTGCTTTGTGTGGCAAACAGTGTGACGACTCTTTCGACGGTGAGTTGATGGTGAAGCCGATGAACTGGTTTGTTCGTGGTAACCACGCTGAGTTCATCCAAGCGGCGATGGAAGCGGGTTTCATGCTTCACAAAGTAACGGACTATAAGTCTGCGGTGAAGTATCACGGTGAATACATCGTTTACCCTGCTAACCAAGGCAACCAACTGGCTGAGATCCCAATTAGCGTTATCGGCTAGTAGCGGATTCGAGATGAGAGATACGAAGAGCGGAATTATCCGCTCTTTTTTGCTTCTAATAGCGCGTGTCGCTAATTTGCTGTTAAGTCTTTTCTCATCTCGTTACCCAAATCCTGCCTCTGCTTTTAATCTCTTCGCATCTCATTACTCGAATCCCGCATCTGCTTTTGATCTTTTCGCATCTCGACACTCGAATCCCGTATCTGCTTCTAATCCTGCTCTTTAGCCTGCTTCTCAATCGCCTTCACCATGCCTTTAAAAATAAACAGGTGAGCTGGCATCATCGCAAACCAATACAGTAATCCTAGAAAGCCTTTTGGATGCCACCAAGCCGAGATGTTCAGCTCGCGAGAATCACCGTGGTCAGAGACGGTAATTTCAAGTCGCCCTAAACCGGGCCCTTTCATTCCAAATAGTAGAGATAAAAACTGGTTTTCTTCACAACGAATAACCTTCCAAGAGTCGATCTTGTCACCGACTTTTAGGGTCGGTCCTTCAGGCATTTGTCGAACCGGTACACCGCCACCGAAAAGAACGTCCAACCATTCGCGTGTGCGCCATAAAGCGTTAGCGAAGAAGTAACCTTGCTTCGGGCTTCCGATTTGCTGAGCTACGTGCCAGAGCGATTCCAGTGAAGCGCTTGAAGTGATACTGGCGCCTGTTTTCTTCGGGTAATAACCGTATCCCGCTTGCCAGCGTTTGAATGCGGTTTTGTCAAAGCCCCACACGTTGCTTTTGACAAAATTTCCTTCAGCGTGAATGGCTTGTTCAACCATGCTCTCGAACGAGACAAGCTTCTGAGGGTACTTTTCTCTAATGGTGGTCGAACTGGCGATGAAGTCGTGCTTTAAGCCTGCAAGCAGCGCTCTGCCTATGTTGGACGGTACAGAAGTCACCACGCCTAACCAATATGAAGCAATCTTTGGTGTCAGTAGCGATGTCGCCCATAGCCTGAGTGGACGATCGGCAGTTTTGGCAATATGAGCGAACTGGTTTCGGTAAGAGACAATATCCGGCCCGCCAACCTCAAAGGTTTGGCTTTCGTTTGGCGTGTCTTGTGCGAGTTTTAGTAAATAATGGTTCAGGTTCTGCAAGGCAATCGGGTTCGCTTTAGAGTCGACCCACTTTGGCGCAATCATGATCGGCAAGTTGTATACGAAATCTCGCATGATCTCGAATGCTGCAGAGCCGGGTCCTATGATGACGCCTGCTTGAAGCTCGGTAACTGGAACGGGTCCTTTACGAAGCAGTTCGCCGGTTTTCTTTCTCGCTTGAAGATGCTCTGAATCACCTGTCTGAGGCTGTAAAGAGCTCAGGTAGATGACGTGTTGATTCTTTGGGCCAAGAGCCGAAACAAAGTTACGGGCTAAGTTCAGCTCATAATCGATAAAGTCGTGGCCTTCTGCCATGCCATGGACGAGAAAGAAGATAAGATCAAAGTCGGGGACTAAGGCTTGTGTCGCAGCTTGATCAGCCAGATCAAGATACTCAAGCGATAAGTTTTCGTGAGGCTCGGTCCGTGCCTTTAAATAGTCGATATGCCTTGCTGCTGCCGTGACTTGATAGCCTTGCTCAAGCAGGAGAGGGAGGAGTTGCGAACCAACATATCCAGAAGCGCCTAAAACCAGTACTTTCTTCATTGTTACTCCATTTATATCTGTGGTTAAAAACCGAACATTGATATAATAGCGCGATATTTATCTTTATTCATCAATACGTTCCGTTTAGGTATCTCTCTATGTTGCTCTCTTCAATTATTCATCACACACGAGGTGATTTTGTTCGCAGGCTTATTGCGATTGCACTGCCCATCACCTTGCAGAGCATTATGTTTTCAAGCCGAGGCTTGGTGGATGTATTGATGTTGGGCCAACTTGGCGAAGCAGACATCGCAGCTGTGGGTGTGGCGAGCCGAGCGATGTTCGTGACGACTATTATGCTGGTGGGTGTCACTACAGGCGGCGCTCTTCTTACTGCTCAATATTGGGGCGCGGGTAACAGACAAGGTGTGAGAGAAAGCACTGCGCTGACGTGGCTAGTTTCGACACTGTTTGCTTTACTGACCATTGCGTTTTTCGTTTCATTTCCTGCACAAATCATGGGCGTGACGACTGACTCTCAAGAGGTCATTAACCTAGGCGTTGAATACATTGTCATTACCTCATTTAGCATGCTAGCAGTATCGTGCGTCAGCAGTATGGCTGTGGGTTTGAGAGCGATGCACAAACCCGGGCTAAGCACCTTCTTCAGCGGTATCGGCATCCTGTCTAACGTGTTCTTAAACTGGGTGCTGATCTTTGGTAACTTAGGCTTTCCTGCGCTTGGAATCAAAGGTGCGGCGATTGCTACGGTACTGAGTGGCGCGATTGAAGTCGCGACTTTGTTTGGTTATCTCTATTTCTCTAAGCATTTATTAGCTTTTAAGTTCTGCGATATTAAAGCAGCAGCTTCGATCGATAAGGTGGTTCGCTTCTTGAAGCTGTCTCTGCCGACCACGTTTAATTTCTTAGCATGGGCGGGTGGCTTGTTTGCTTATCACGCGATCATGGGGCAATCGGGCGTTCAGGGGTTGGCTGCGCTTTCAGTAATGACGCCGGTTGAGTCGATCTCATTGAGTTTATTGATTGGTCTATCGAATGCGGCAGCGGTTCTAGTGGGTAACCAGCTTGGCGCTAAAAATAATGAAGCGGTTTACTATCAAGCACTTGGCTTTACAATTCTGTGTTTCTTAACCAGTATCGTTGTGGCCGTTTTTCTCTACTTCGTTCAAACGCCAATACTCAATGCCTTCAGCGCATTGACGGAAGAAACCAGAGCCCTCTCAGAGAAGTTCATTCTGATCCTCAGTGTGGGTATAGTCATTCGCTCGGTACCATTGACTGTGATCGTTGGTGTGTTGAGAGCGGGTGGTGATGTGAAGTTCTGCCTCTACCAAGATTTGATTGCTCAGTGGGTGATCGGTATCCCATTGGCAGCCATCGCGGCTATCTATTTTAAGTTTCCACCGGAGTGGGTATATCTGCTTTTCCTAACGGAAGAAGTCCTCAAGTGGGGCGGGTCGCTCTATCGCATGAAAACAAGAAAATGGATTAAAAACTTGATAGGAAGTTGAAGTAGGGCGCACCAATCGCATCACTTTATCGTTGGCGTGTGATCTATCTTTCAAAATACTTCCTCCTAACAGGGAATTAGTGTAAATTCTCCTTCCAAATTCTAACTAATGCGAGCTGTTTAATGTTAAAGCTGTCAGACCTATGTAAAGGCTATGTCGATGGGGGGGAGTTTCACCCTGTTTTGCAAGGTGCTGAATTAACATTAAACCAAGGTGACCAGCTGGCATTAATGGGAGAAAGCGGTTCAGGTAAAAGTACGTTACTGAATCTTATCGCGGGTTTAGACCTAGCGGATTCAGGTGAAATCGCTTTCCCTCACTTCAATATGCACGACTCAACCGAGCGTGACCGCACCGCTTATCGCAGAAACAACATTGGCCATATTTTTCAGCAGTTCAACTTACTGCCAACGCTAAATATTGCCGATAACATCCGTTTTTGCCGCCAGTTAAAAGGCTTACCTGAAGACAAAGGTCTCTGGAGACAGATTCTCTCTGCTTTAGACCTTATGCCTTTACTTGGCCGTTACCCTGAAGAAGCGTCTGGTGGCCAACAACAACGTGCGGCCATTGCGCGTGCGCTGTATATGGAACCAAAAATCTTACTGGCCGATGAGCCGACCGGTAGTCTAGATGAGCGCAATGCAGAAGCGGTAATGCGTTTGCTGACCTCTTTGGCTCGTCAATTAGAATGTACGTTGCTGTTGGTAACGCACAGTGAAAAAGTAGCTCTGCATATGGATGGCAGGATCCGTCTACAAGGAGGGCAACTGCATGTTATGGCCCGTAGTTAAGGCACTACTCGGTCACTATCGACGTTACCCACTGCAAATTATTTTGGTATGGCTTGGTTTAACCCTCGGCGTATCACTTTTGGTTGGTGTTACTGCTATCAACCAACACGCCAAGCAAAGCTATGCACATGGCGAAAAGCTCTTTTCGAATCCTCTTCCTTACCGTATTCGACCAAAACACAACGCCAATAAAATCCCGCAAGGCTTTTATATCCACCTTCGCCGTGAAGGCTTTCAACAGTGTTCTCCTCTTGATCACCATCGTATCACTGATGAAAATGGTGCAAACTTCATGCTTGTCGGTATAGATCCTGTTTCTATGCTTCAGCTACAACCTGGTATTGCGTTAAAAGATCTCACCGCTTTGAACCTCATGAAGCCACCATATCCAATCCTTGTCAGTGATGATCTTGCTGAACACATGGAATGGCACAACGGTGATTACATCCCTTTGATGGATGGTTCTGAACTTGGTCCTGTGGTTGTTGATCAAAATAATATGATTAATGGTACAAGGTTGATTGCGGATATTTCCTTGCTCCGAATGCTTAAACGCAGTGCGGGGCTTTCTGTAATTGCGTGTTCAGACATGTCCACTGAGAAGTTTGAACGTCTCAAAAACATGCTACCTAATGGTTTGACGATCTCTCGTAGCTCTAAGGCAGAGCTTGAGTCGCTAACCAGTGCGTTCCACTTAAATCTAAAAGCGATGGGTATGCTGTCGTTTGTGGTTGGTTTATTTATTTTCTATCAAGCGATGTCGTTGTCATTTATTCAGCGCCAACCGTTAGTTGGAATCTTAAGGCAAACAGGTGTATCGGGCTGGCAACTGGCTAAAGCGCTTTGCTTAGAATTGCTGATATTGGTCGTACTGAGCTGGATCTGCGGTAATGTATTTGGGGTCATGTTGGCCAACCAATTATTACCAGCGGTATCTTCAAGCTTAGGCGACTTATACGACGCCAACGTTGGCTTAACGATCGACTGGAATTGGCGATGGAGCGGCTATAGCTTATTGATGGCATTACTTGGTGCGTTTTTAGCGTGTGCTTGGCCATTGGTGCGCTTGCTTAGATCACAACCGATTCGTTTGACCTCTCGCTTATCTTTGATGCGCTTCGCGGGTACAGAGTTTACTTGGCAAGCATTGATTGGCTGTGGTTTCTTAGTTGCCGCTGTCGCCGTGTATCAAGCCCCTCAGACTCAAGAAACGGGTTTTGCGATTATCGCGCTAATGCTGATCAGTGTGGCGCTATTTACCCCGTTTTTGATGTGGAAGTTATTTAACAGCCTCTCTTATTCATTGCGTTGGGTTCGTGCTCGCTGGTTCTTTGCTGATGCAGCTTCCAGTATGAGTTACCGTGGCGTGGCGACGATGGCGTTTATGTTGGCCTTAACAGCCAATATTGGTGTAGAAACCATGGTCGGTAGCTTTAGAGATACCACTGATAAATGGCTAACACAGCGTTTGGCTGCCGATCTGTATATCTACCCAACCAACAATGCCGCTGCTCGTATGAGTAATTGGTTATCTGACCAACCTGAAGTGGATTCGGTTTGGTGGCGTTGGGAGAAAGATGTTGCGTCTCCAGTCGGTAGTATTCAGGTGGTCAGTACAGGCCCTTCTGAAGGCGAACTAGAAGCGCTGACAATTAAATTAGGTATTCCGAATTACTGGTATCACTTACATCACTCTAAAGGTGTGTTGATCAGTGAATCGATGTCTCTCAAGCTGGGAATTCGCCCTGGCGATTACATTGACCTCTATGACAGTCTCGGCTCTGGTTGGCAGGTTGTCGGTGTTTATTACGATTACGGTAATCCTTACCATCAAGTCATGATGTCGCATCGAAACTGGCTGTATGGCTTTGCAGGGCGGGGTAATGTCGGCCTTGGGGTAATACTCAAAGACGATGTGAATTCATTAGGGCTTCGCAGCCGATTAGAAAGCGTATTCAGGCTTGGCTCTGAGCGTGTTTTCGATAACAACAATATTCACAGTCAAGCAATGCGGGTGTTTGATAGAACGTTTGCGATTGCAGATACACTAGGCAATATCACCTTGGTTATCGCCGTCTTCGGTATCTTCTTCGCGACGGTTGCGGGTGAAGTATCTCGCCAAAGGCATATTTCCTTGCAGCGCTGTTTAGGTGTATCGGCGAAAGAACTGATCCTGACCGGTAGCTTGCAGCTGTTTGTGTTTGGGCTTATTTCCTCCTTAATTGCGATTCCTCTTGGATTAGCGCTAGCTAGCCTAATTGTTGATATTGTGATCAAGCAGTCTTTTGGGTGGTCACTCGAATTACAAGTGATTCCATGGGACTATTTGCAGACATTTGCATGGGCCATGGCAGCATTGATGCTAGCTGGTGCTTTACCAGTGATGAGAATGATTCGGAACACTCCGATGAAGTCCCTGAGGGATGCGCTTTAGTATGTTTTTACGGAATACCTCAACTAAGTTAAGACAACGAATCCTGTCTTCTCTGTTATTAATCAGTTTCTTTGGCATCTTTTTAAGTGTTTGGGGTTATTACTCCTATTTCATCGATCCTGGTGAAAAGGGCTTGAATGAAGTTAACTCAATATTGGTTAATGAACACTTCAATGTGTTCGAACCTGTTTTGCCAGACCGTAATGTTTCGCTACCACAAGATTTTAAGTTCCACCCAGAGTTTCAGCACGAGTGGTGGCATTACTTCGCATCTTTGAAAGGTGATGACGGTAAAGACTATTCGGTTCAGTGGAGTTTTTTCCGTATCGCAACGGACGAACGTGAAACACCGGGGTGGCAAAGCCCTCAAGTCTATATCTCAAATGTAGTGGTCTCTTCTAAGTCTAAAGTATGGAAAGAACAGCGCATGGCTCGTGGCGGCATTGGCCAAGCGGGAATGACTAATCGTCCATTCAGGCTTTGGATTGATAACTGGAACTGGCGTGCACTCGGCAACACCCCATTCCCAGGACGCCTTCAAGTGCAAACAGATACGTTTGGACTTGAGCTCGACACCATTGCAAAAGGACCCTATGTGCTCAATGGCGATAATGGCTATCAGAAAAAGCACGACTTATTACCTGTCGCGTCTTATAACTTCAGCGCTCCATTTTTATCGTTGAGTGGTGTGTTGAACCTAGACGGCGTTACCAAGGAAGTGGAAGGCACAGCGTGGGTACATAAAGAGTGGGGCAGTGGCTTACTTGGAGTGGGCCAACAAGGTTGGGATTGGTTTGTATTTAACCTCGATGACGGCACTGCGCTGAGCATTAACCGCTATCGTCATAACCAACAGTTGCCTTACGTATTCGGGACATTAGCAACGCGCTCAGGCAAAGTTTACCAATTAACGGAATCCGACATTTCCATTCAACCATTGCAAAATACAACGTTGATGAATGGAAGACGGATGCCTTTGCAGTGGATCATTAACGTCCCTAAGCATGATATCAACCTCACAACGCGTATTATACGCAGGGATATGTGGCTTCCTTTTGTCATACCATATTGGGAAGGGCCGATTAAGGCGAGCGGGAGTCATGAGGCGACAGGCTTTATGCAGTTAACTGGCTACTAAAAAACACCTAAGGCTATCATTTGATAGCCTTTTTTTATGCCTGCGACTTTTAGCCACCCCCAATGAATTGTACATACAGGTTCGATGATCTCATCTATACTTAATTCATGGTGCATAACAACATTATGGAATATACGACGTATTGTTTAGTATTTGTAGGAAAAACCGAAGTTAAACATCCGAAGAAGTGATTATCTATCAATTAAACTTGGATATAAACTCGTGGTTATTCTTTGTTATTCGTTTATTTAAATAATAAATATAAGGGCGAAATCATGACCGACGTCATCCGTGACTTCTTTAAAATGGAATCTGCTGGCGGCATCATACTAGTCATCGCTGCGGCGATCGCAATGTTTGTAGCAAACTCACCACTGAACGAAATGTACCAAGGTGTACTTCATAGTTACGTTCTTGGTATGTCTGTGTCTCACTGGATTAACGATGGCTTAATGGCTGTCTTCTTCCTTCTAATCGGCTTAGAAGTTAAGCGCGAACTTTTAGAAGGCGCATTAAAGTCTAAAGAGACAGCAATCTTCCCAGCTATCGCAGCTGTGGGTGGTATGCTTGCTCCTGCACTTATTTACGTGCTATTTAACTCAAGTAACCCTGAAGCGCTTCAAGGTTGGGCTATCCCAGCAGCGACTGATATCGCATTCGCATTGGGTATCATGGCTCTTCTTGGTAACCGTGTACCGGTAAGCTTGAAGGTATTCCTGCTAGCACTGGCAATTATCGATGACCTAGGTGTTGTTGTTATCATTGCACTGTTCTACTCAGGTGACCTATCAACGCTTGCACTTACAGTTGGCTTCATCGCGACTGGTGTGTTGTTCATGCTAAACAATAAGCATGTGACTAAGCTGAGCGTTTATCTTATTGTTGGCGCAATTCTGTGGTTCGCAGTATTGAAGTCTGGTGTTCACGCAACATTGGCAGGTGTGGTAATTGGTTTTGCTATCCCACTGAAAGGCAATAAAGGGGAGCGTTCTCCGCTGAAACACCTAGAGCATGCTCTGCACCCATACGTCGCTTTTGCAATCTTGCCAATTTTCGCATTTGCAAACGCAGGTATCTCACTAGAAGGCATCTCAATTTCAAACCTTACAGGTATGCTACCGCTTGGTATTGCTATGGGTCTATTGGTTGGTAAGCCACTGGGTATCTTCCTATTCAGCTGGGGTGCTGTGAAAACCGGCGTAGCTAAGCTTCCTGAAGGTGTGAACTTCATGAACATCTTCGCGGTATCTGTGTTGTGTGGTATTGGCTTTACGATGTCTATCTTTATCTCGTCACTGGCATTTGGTCCAACGAACGCAGATTTTGATACGCTTGCTCGATTAGGTATCCTGATGGGCTCAACGACGGCAGCTATCTTAGGTTACTTCCTGCTAAGTATTTCTCTACCGAAAACTAAGCATCAAGAAGTAAAACTATAATCGGTAGTAGGCTCGCTTAATAGGGAGCCTACTCACTGAGTAACAAGTCAACTTCTGAGTAGCAAGAAGAGTCACAGAGTCTCCCTCGACTCATGTGACGATAAAGAACAAAAAAGCCGTGATGGGCAACCCTATCACGGCTTTATTGATCTTATAACTAAGCTGCTGTTGTTCGAACACTCGCTCTTGCTCTATATCATAGTTATATTTACATCATCGAAATCCACAGTGACAATGTCACGCTATTTTTCAAGCGTGGTGAATATGGTCCACTCCTCGACGATTTGTTCACTTAACCCTACCACGGTCGCTGTTACCTTACGGTTCAATGCGTGTGAAGTAGGGTCGTCGCCATCGCTTTCTAGGCGCTCTTCACCATAGCCGACAATTCGCACTCGCTCTGGTTCGATACCATTCGACAGTAACTCGTCTTGAACATTGTTTGCTCGTTTCTTTGATAGGTCTAAGTTGTACTCGTTAGAACCCACTTTACTCGCATAGCCTTGTATTTCAATCGAGGCACTTTTGTAGGTTTCAAGAAACTCTGCCATCGTGCTGATCTGGTCTGAGAAGATCGGGTTCACTTCAAATGAGTCATGAGCAAAGAGTATTTTTAGCTGTCTGACTTCTTCCGCACGAATCGTTTCTCCACAACCATCATTGTCGACTTGTGATGTCTCAGGCGTACCTGGACAGATATCACGAGCGTTCACCACACCATCTCTATCATCGTCTTGCAGGTCTGCAATCTGTTCTGCTTCAGGTGTCTCGATATAGGCCTCTTCCTGCTGGCTCGAACAGGCAAGTAAAGTCATCGTTAATACGGGAAGTAATAAATAAGTTCTTTTCATCATTAATACTCCACGGCCGTTGTCCACTCTTCTGGAATATCGACCAGTAGAGCATTCAATAAAGAACCTGTTGCGTTCATTACACGGTACTTAGCGTACTGCTCGGAGTAATGCGCATCGAGGTAATCTTTACGGGCTTCAAACAGTTCGTTCTCAGTGTTGAGCAAGTCAAGTAGAGTACGCTTACCTATTCGGTATTGTTTTTCATATGCGATAACGGTTTCCGAAGCTGAATCAACATGATCAGATAAGAAGTTCTTTTGTTGTAACGTCAGGTCCAGCGCACTCCATGAGAGACGAAGACCTTCTTCCACTTGTCGATACGCACGATCTCTTAGATCTTTAGCCTTATTCAGCTGGTAAGCTGCAGCTTCAGAGTTAGCACTGTCTGTACCACCGTTGTAGAGGTTGTATCGCATTCTCAACATAGCGAGTGTTTCTTGACTTGAGCCTTCATCACCACCTGCATCGTCACGCCATGACTGTGATGCTTCGATGGAGAAGGTCGGATAGTTCACGCCTTTCGATTGTTTGTATTGGAAGTGTGCAGCATCAACGTCAGCTGCTGCAATTTTTATAACGGGGTGTTTGTCTAAGGCATCAACAATGGCGTCCGTTAACGACAAAGGAATTCTAGAAATATCGGCTCTTGGGTAAATCAAGCCTAAAGGTTCTTGACCAACCACTCGTCTAAATTGGGTGTGTGTATCGATCAAATTATTCTGTGCGGCCAATAAGTTACCGTGAGCTTTTGCTATCCTAGCTTCAACTTGCGACACATCCGCAGTTGAACCTATTCCGGAGTTAGCCCGTTTCTTAATGTCTTTATAGATTTTTTTGTGTATTGAAAGGTTACTTTCAGACAGTGCCAGCACTTCAGTGGCCTTTACTGCGTCTAGATAGATTTGGGTCACCTCCAGTGCTTTGTCTTCGGCATCCGCAATCAATTGCAATCGAACCGACTCGGCTTCTGCGGCGGTACGATCAATGTCGTACAGAGTCGCGGAACCATCCCACAGCAATTGAGTGAGGGAAATCGTCGCTTCCTTTCGTGTTAGATCCGTATCGGGACCGTTGTTTGGTGCAGGATTTATACCTTCATAACCAATACCAGCGTCAAGGTCGATACTTGGCTTGTATGCTCCTCCTGAGGCATCGTTACGTTTTCGCACGCTCACATATTCGTTGAAGATGCTTTTTATCTCTGGATTTGTTGCCAAAGTAATTGCTACAGATTGTTCCAGAGTTTGAGCGATGACTGGTGTCGCACTAATTAAGCAACACATGATGGATAATTTAAACAATTTCAAAGTAGTTCTCCTTCTACTTTCAATGTCTCATCCGTTTCCCAATCTACGTTTACCGTTGAATTGAGAGAAGTGTATTAAACGAAGCTTAGGACATTTGCAAAAAAATGCGAAGTTTGTTGGTTTTTTTTTGAATGTAAGTCGCTATTGCCATTGACTAATTTAAAAAGCACCAGATTTACCAACTTTTAGTGAGTTGATTATCAATAGTGCCACTACTAGATTTATTGTAGGAAATAGCCACAGCGCAGGGTGGGATTGATTCCGCGTTTGGCGTGTTCTGGGCAGAAGTGGGAATATGGATATGGGAAATATCAACCTTAGTATACTAGGCCTTGTTAACGGGAGTGTAGTACTCGACGCTCAAGGGCAAGTTAGACGTTTGTCTCCGGGCGAACAACCAGCTGCTAGTGACGTAATTATCAGTTTTGGGACTAGTGAAGAGAGCGTGCCAAGCGTATCTGCACGTTTTGTAGATAACCAAGGCCAACAAAATGCACTAGATACTGATGATGCGATCGCTCAAGTTCAGCGTGCTATTGAAGAAGGATTTGATCCAACGGAATTAGGGGATGAGTTTGATACTGCAGCTGGTGAGCAAGGCTCTAGTTTGACCAACAGCGGTAGGATTGAACGTACCGGCGCCGAAACTCAAGCTGCCACAAATTTTGAAACTGATGGGTTTGAGTCTCAAGGTTTGTCCGAAACTCAAAGTCTTGCTCTTTTTGATATCATCGCTTTTGCGCTTATTTCAGGTGAAACTAATGTTATTGAGTTTGAGCAGGATGAACCTATTGAAACTGGGGGCGCTTTAACGAGTGAAGACCCAGACGTTACCTTTATTGTTAAAGAGGTCGCCGGGGATAATGATCTCGGTACTTTTGTTGTAAACGAAGATGGTACTTGGACCTTCGTGGCCAACAGTCCTTTTGATGAGCTTGCGGATGGTGAGCAAATTCAAGACTCGACGACAGTACAATCCTCCGATGGAGGCGAACAAGTCATTACAGTGACGATAATTGGTACTGATGATGCGGCTGTGGCTACTGATGACTCGGGCAGTGTGACTGAGGACATTGATGTAGATGAAATCACCAATCAATTAGTGACGTCTGGTCAGATTGTGATTACAGATGTAGACAGCGACACTCCTACCTTTTCAGCTGATGGTGAGTTTAACCTCGTAGGTTCAACAAACGAATCACAGCTAGGTGTATTGAGCATCGCCCCTGATGGTGCTTGGACTTACGTAGTTAACAACGATGACGTTCAGTACTTGGATGACGATGAGTTCGTGACTGAAGTTTATACTGTGACAGCAAGTGACGGTACTACGAGTGAGGTGATCATCACTATTAACGGTGCCGATGACCCATCTGATATAACCGTAGGTGAAGGTGATTCAGATACTGGTGAAGTGACTGAAGATGTGGATGTAGACCTAGAGAGCAACAACTTAATTACTTCTGGGACACTAACGATCACCGATGTCGACGATAACGATGTCGCTGCTTTTCAATCAAACGGTGTATTTAATCCTGAAGGATCAACCAATGGTACCGCGTTAGGCATGTTGACCATTACCGACGATGGTGAATGGACTTACACCGTAGACAACGATGATGTGCAATATCTTGATGACGATGAGTTCGTTACCGAGGTTTACACAGTTACTGCGATTGACGGAACCACAAGTGAAGTGACCATCACCATCAACGGTGCCGATGATCCGTCTGAGATTACTGTTGGTGAAGGTGATTCTGACATGGGTGAAGTGACGGAAGATGTCGATGTCGATCCTGAAAGCAATGACTTGATGGCGACAGGAACATTGACGATCACTGATGTTGATGCCAATGATGTCGCGGCTTTTGAACCCAACGGAACGTTTAATCCAGAAGGTTCGACCAATGAGACCGCATTGGGTATGTTGACCATAACCGATGATGGAGCATGGACTTACGTCGTAGACAACGACGATGTGCAATATCTTGATGACGATGAGTTCGTCACTGAGGTTTACACGGTTACTGCCATTGACGGAACCACAAGTGAAGTGACCATCACCATCAACGGTGCCGATGATCCATCGGAGATCACCGTTGGAGAAGGTGACTCTGATATGGGCGAGGTGACAGAAGATGTCGATGTCGATCCTGAAAGCAATGACTTGATGGCGACGGGAACACTGACGATTACTGATGTAGATGCCAATGATGTTGCGGCCTTTGAACCGAACGGAACGTTTAATCCAGAAGGTTCGACCAATGATACCGCGTTAGGTATGTTGACCATAACCGATGATGGCGAATGGACGTACGTTGTAGATAACGATGATGTGCAATATCTTGATGACGATGAGTTCGTTACTGAGGTTTACACGGTTACTGCGATTGACGGAACCACAAGCGAAGTGACGATTACCATCAATGGTGCCGATGATCCATCTGAGATTACCGTTGGTGAAGGTGATTCTGACATGGGTGAGGTGACGGAAGATGTTAATGTCGATCCTGATACCAACGAACTTTCAGCGTCAGGTACTTTAACGATTACTGATGTCGACACGAGTGACATGCCCGCCTTTAAACCTAATGGTGTGTTTACCCCTATAGGGTCTACTTATGCACTTGCTTTGGGTATGTTAACGATTACTCCAGAGGGCGCATGGAGTTATGTCGTTGATAACGATGCGGTTCAATACTTGAATGATGATGACACGGTTATTGAAAGATATGTGGTAACCGCTATTGATGGTGTAGAGCATGTTATCGAGATAACAATCAATGGTGTCAATGACGCACCTGAAGCGACCAGCTTTACGGTCGTTAATGATGAGGACGCGATTATACCTATTCTCTTCGATTCTGAAGATGGCGGCATGCCAGATTATATCTCGGATATAGAAGATGACCATGACGACATTCCACTTAATATTCGAATCGAAAGCTTGCCAACCAACGGCAGCCTTTTGTATACCGATGAAAATGGCGTCACGAGAGAAATCGTACAGTCTGATGTTGATAACGGTGAGTTGTTTGTTCCGAACAATATCAGTTTTGTAGCTGGGCCTGGAGAAATGTTTGAAATGGGCTTTAGTGGCGATCCTGAGGATATGCCAGAGCTTGTTGATGGTTTCTATAATTGGGGGGTGGAAGTTTCACCAACAGAGAGACTTATTACGCTAGATAACGGTAATACGATTACATTAACGATCGAAGATAACAATAATAAACCGTTGAAGCAGTATCAAGGCGAACAATCTCATGTTGGTTTTGGTATTGGTGATACCGATGGTAGAGGTATGAACAAACAGGAGACCTTGGTCCTCGACTTTACTAATAATCCATTAGAGGTGGTTGATTTTGGTTTAGATGGGTTGGGTGGTTCATTTAACACTGATAGTAATGTTTATGTTGAAGTGATCTATAGCTTTGCTGATGGCACTACTCAGACGGAGCAATATCAAAAAGATCCAGGAGATACAGGGAATAGCCAAATTCTGTATGATTTTAGTTATTCTTCACCAGACAATCCGATTGTTGGGATGGAGCTGTCATCGACAGGGGGCAGTTGGGAGTTACGCTATGTCCAAGGTAACGAGGCGGTAACTGAAGACCCGCAGTTTGATTATGTCGCGGTCGACTCTAATGGTGCAGAAAGCACGGTAGAGACGGTCACCATAGATATCGAAGAACCGCAGCAATATAACGTTATTAGTGCTGCGAGTAATGAACCTTTGTATGCCGAGTCAGGCAACGATCTGCTTATTGGAGATAGCGGAGACAACATCTTCACTTGGCTAGACTCTGCGCTCGACAACGGTACTGATATTATTAAAGATTTCGAGCTTTATACAGGTGGTTCTGGGGATCTGATTGACCTCAATGATTTGGTCGAAGACCCTCAAGATGAGACTCAAATGGCCGAGCTACTTGATGCGATTGAGGTCTCTGTCGACGGAGAAGATATCGCGTTGTCCATTCCAATCAATGGAGGGGATGATGTCCAAACTATCGTTGTTGAGGGGATTGCGACTGAACTGGGTGGTTCGGTTGACCTAGGTAATGACCTAGCCGTGCTGGGAGAGTTGATAAAAAATGATGCTGCTTAATTAGATAATGTGAAAGGCTCTAACGCTTAACGTAAGAAAAGCCCTCGATTTCGGGGGCTTTTTTGTGTCGAGTACCCGCTAAAGAAAAGGTATCGGAACAACACACAAAAAAAAGCCCAAACCAACGTGGTTTGGGCGGATACAAGTATAGGAGTTAATAAGGAAAATGCAGTAATTAAAAAAGCAGTGAGAAGAACAAGTTTGACGGCCTGTTAAACTTCTAAATACGCTGTTTTCTACCTAATTTATGACCCTCCATTTCCATTTCAGTTCCAAGAAAATTCATTATTTTTTTCTTTTTTTGTAAACACACAGTGATTCAATCGGTTAGTGCTGAGTTTTATTAACTGGTACGACCAATTTGTGAAAATGTGATGTTGCTTGCTTGTTAAATAAATGTACTAAGCGTATATTTCAAACAGTTGTTTAATACGAGTGATTGAAATGGCACCAAGAAGTACAACCAAAGACAAAATCTTAGATGTGGCTGAAGGCTTATTTGCTGAGCACGGTTTTAATGACACCTCTTTACGTACGATTACGAGTAAAGCGAATGTCAACTTAGCTTCAGTGAACTATCACTTTGGCGATAAGAAGACTCTGGTTCGTGCGGTACTCAATCGTTACTTAGAAGCATTTATGCCAGCACTGCAAGATGCATTAGTGAACTTAAACTTGAACGAAACGTATTCTATGAGTGACGTGTTTGAGTCTTTGAGACAGCCACTAAGAGCACTTAATGATGTTAGGCCAAATGGTACCAGCCGATTCATGCTACTCATCGGCAGAGGTTATACGGATGTGCAAGGGCACTTGCGTTGGTTCATTACTACCCGTTATAGCGAAGTACTTTCTTTGTTTACGACGTCGGTAATGAAAGCGAATCCGAACCTCACTCAAGAACAGTTATTTTGGCGATTACACTTCACCCTAGGGACTTGTGTATTCACCATGGCATCAAGTCAGGCTCTGGTAGAAATTGCAGAGAATGACTATGACAGAAAGATAGATGCTAAGGCAGTGGTTGATATTCTTATTCCATATTTAGCCGCTGGCATGTCAGCAGAAGAATAAAACAATAAAAAGCGAAACATTCACAACCAATATAGTGAACAAAAGGATCTGAACTATGAGCTCTCTAAGACAAAAATGGGTAAGTGACCCAGCTTTTAAACTCTTTAAAAAAGTACTACCACCACTATCTAGCACCGAGAAAGAAGCGATGGAAGCGGGTAGCGTGTGGTGGGACGGAGAGCTGTTTTCTGGTAAGCCAGATTTCACTAAGCTGCACCAATACCCAAAACCTCAGCTGACAGCAGAAGAGCAATCGTTCATGGATAATGAGCTTGAAACCTTGCTCGCTATGCTTGATGACCATCAAATTGTAAAAGAAGATCGAGACCTTCCTGAAGAGGTGTGGAACTTCTTACGTAAAGAGCGTTTCTTTTCGCTAATTATTGCGAAAGAGTATGGCGGTCGTGAATTCTCAGCACACGCCAACTCAACTATCGTAACTAAGATTGCGACGCGCAGTATCAGTACTGCGGTTTCGGTAATGGTTCCAAACTCTCTTGGTCCTGGTGAGCTGCTGTCTCACTACGGAACTCAAGACCAAAAAGACTACTGGTTACCTCGTCTTGCTGACGGTACAGATATCCCTTGTTTCGCACTAACAGGCCCTGAAGCAGGTTCTGATGCGGGTGGTATCCCTGATGTCGGAACTGTATGTATGGGAATGCACGAAGGTAAAGAGACACTAGGTATTAAGCTTAACTGGAACAAACGTTATATTACGCTAGCACCAGTAGCGACGGTACTTGGTCTGGCTTTCAAACTGCACGATCCAGAAAAGCTACTGGGTGACAAAGAAGACATCGGTATCACTTGTGCGCTTATCCCAGCAGATCACGAAGGTGTTGTGATTGGTGAACGTCATGACCCACTTGGTCTTGCATTCATGAATGGTCCAACACGCGGTCACGATGTGTTTATCCCAATGGAATGGCTAATCGGTGGCGCAGATTACGCAGGTAAAGGCTGGCGTATGCTGGTGGAATGTCTGTCTGCGGGTCGTGGTATTTCACTACCAGCACTGGGTACAGCAATGGGTCACCTAACTGCGAGAACAACTGGCGCATACGCGTATGTTCGTAAGCAGTTTGGTATGTCGATTGGTAAATTTGAAGGTGTTGCAGAGAGTTTAGGCCGTATTGGTGGTTTAACGTATCTACTAGAAGCAACTCGAACGCTGACAACTACTTCACTTGATATGAAAGAGAAGCCGGGTATCGTTACGGCTATCGCGAAATATCACATGACAGAGATGGCGCGTACTATCCTGAATGATTCAATGGATATCCACTCAGGTCGTGCAATTCAAGATGGTCCAATGAACTACTTGGCTGCGCCTTACCTAGGTATTCCAGTTGCTATCACAGTAGAAGGTGCGAACATCCTGACTCGTAACCTGATGATCTTTGGTCAAGGTGCGACACGTTGTCACCCATACGTGTTAAGCGAAATGGAAGCGGCAGCAAATCCAGATGAGAAGCAAGGTGCGAAAGACTTTGATAGCTTGCTGTTCAAGCATATCTCTCACGCAACTAAGAACACGTTCGGCGCGTTTGGCGCAGCACTGACTGGCTCTAAGTTCATTAAAGCCGACATGAGCGGTCCAACTAAGCCTTACTACCAAGACTTAACTCGTTTGAGCCGTGCGCTTGCTGTAAGTGCGGATTTCGCAATGCTAACGCTAGGTGGTGAACTGAAACGTAAAGAGCTTATCTCAGCACGTTTAGGTGATGGTCTAAGTTACCTTTACATGGCGTCAGCAGCGCTTAAGAAGTATGAAGACGAAGGTCGTCAACAAGCTGACCTAGACTACGTACACTACGCGGTTCAACACTGTTTCCACAACGCGGCTAAATCGCTACAAGAAGCGTACAGAAACTTCCCGAACAAGATGGTGGGTAAAGTACTTAAAGGTCTAGTTTTCCCTGTCGGTAACCACTTCGAAAAACCAAGTGATAACCTGACAGTGCAACTAGCAGAAAGCTTGATGACTCCGGGCGCACACCGTGAACGTCTGACTCACCTTTGCTACATCGGCAAGGAAGAAGAGGACAGTGTTGGCCTAATGGAGAACGCGTTCAATGCGATGTACAGCATCAAGCCATTAGAGCGTAAGATCTTCAAAGCAGTGAAAGAGGGCAAAGTGGCTCGTAAAGGCTTACTGCAAGACAAACTTGCTCAAGCACTTGCTGCTGATGTGCTAACGCAAGAAGAAGTCGACCAAATTGTGGCTGCCGATAAACTGCGTTACGCTGCGATTCAAGTTGACCACTTCAGTCATGACTTTAGTGAAACTTTGACGCGAAAAGAGTTAAAACCTAAGCTAAATAGCGTTGCTTAGATAAAGAAACGATAAAAGGCACCTAATTAGGTGCCTTTTTTGTTTTTGTCGTAGAAGTCGCAATAGATGCGTTAACAAATGGTGACTTAGTCAGCAAATATCAGCTGAGTGCTCCAACCACTTGCATTTTCACCACATTTTTACAGAAATTAGATGCCATTTGCGTACGAAACTTTTATCCTTAACCTGATTTTTTAAGGAAGTTGAATATGATCATCAAACCTCGAATTCGCGGATTCATCTGTACTACAACACATCCAGTCGGTTGTGAAGCTAATGTAAAAGAACAAATTGCTTACACAAAAGCTCAAGGCCCAATCGCAAACGCACCTAAACGTGTACTAGTTGTTGGCTCTTCAAGTGGCTATGGCTTGTCTTCACGTATTGCGGCTGCATTTGGTGGCGGCGCTTCAACTATCGGTGTTTTCTTTGAGAAAGCCGGTACTGAGAAAAAGCCGGGCACAGCTGGTTTTTACAACTCAGCAGCGTTCGACAAGCTAGCTAAAGAAGAAGGCCTGTATTCAAAAAGCCTGAACGGCGATGCTTTCTCTAACGAAGCGAAACAGAAAACGATTGACCTGATCAAAGAAGATCTAGGCCAAATCGATATGGTTGTGTACTCACTGGCGTCTCCAGTGCGTAAAATGCCAGAGACTGGCGAAGTGATTCGTTCAGCTCTAAAACCTATCGGTGAAACGTACACATCAACGGCTGTTGATACCAACAAAGACATGATCATCGAAGCAAGTGTTGAGCCTGCATCTGAAGAAGAGATCAAAGACACTGTTACTGTAATGGGCGGTGAAGATTGGGAACTTTGGATCAACGCTTTATCTGAAGCGGGTGTTCTAGCTGACGGTTGTAAAACTGTTGCTTACAGCTACATCGGTACTGAGCTAACGTGGCCAATCTACTGGGATGGCGCGCTAGGTAAAGCTAAGATGGATCTAGACCGTGCAGCGTCAGCGCTTAACGAGAAACTAGGCCAAACTGGCGGTACTGCAAACGTTGCTGTTCTTAAGTCTGTTGTGACTCAAGCAAGCTCTGCTATTCCTGTAATGCCTCTTTACATCGCTATGGTGTTCAAGAAGATGCGTGAAGAAGGTATTCACGAAGGTTGTATGGAACAGATCTTCCGTATGTTCAGCCAACGTCTATACAAAGAAGACGGCAGCGCAGCAGAAGTGGATGAAGTGAACCGTCTACGTCTAGATGACCTAGAACTTCGCGAAGACATTCAAGATCACTGTCGTAACCTATGGCCTCAAATCACAACTGAGAACCTAAAAGAACTGACTGACTACGTAGAGTACAAAGAAGAGTTCTTGAAGCTATTCGGTTTCGGTGTTGAAGGTGTTGATTACGAAGCTGAGGTTAACCCTGCTGTTGAGTTTGATGTAGCTGACATCTAATTCAAACAATCGAATCAAAACGAAATAGGCGCTCATTGAGCGCCTATTTTTTTGTCTTAAAAAGCAGATACAGGATTCGAGTGGCGGGATGCGAAGTGATTTAAGAGCAGATATGGGATTCGAGGTTCGATGATCTCTAAGAATAAGTGAGAGAAAAGAAGTCATAAAAAATGCACTAATACAAAGATGAATTAGTGCATTTGAAATATCTAAGCTTGGCTGCTTTTAAAGCCGCAGATGCTAGCTAATGATGATGATGAAAGTACCTGCTAAGGTCATCAATATATTGGCTATCGCGTAAGTGCCTGCGTAACCCAGAGCTGGAATGGTTGAGCGAGCGTGGTCATTAACGATGTCCATCGCAGGAGCGCAAGTTCGCGCGCCGATGATCGCACCAAACAACAAAGCTCGGTTCATCTTCAATACGTAGGCGCCAACCAAGTAAGCGAAGAATACTGGCAAGACACTGACCACCAGAGCGATACCGATTACCTGAGGGCCAACTTGGGTTAAGTGCTCAAATATCTTACCACCGGCGCTCAATCCGATACCGACCATAAAGAACATCAAACCGAGGTCTTTGACCATGTTCAGCGCTCCTTGAGGTACATAACCGAAAGTAGGGTGGTTCGCTCGTAGGAAACCAAGCATGATTCCCGATAGAAGCAGGCCAACTGCGTTACCTAGCCCGAACGACACCTGACCGAATGTCATGGTGATCAAACCAAACAAAATACCCAAAATGAAGAAGCTACAGAAGGCCATCAAATCCGCCATTTGGCTGTGGATTGAGATGAAACCAATTTTCTCTGCTAGGCCGTGCACACGACTCTTTTCGCCACTCACTTGCAGTACGTCACCTTTAGAAAGCACAATGTTTAAGTCCATCGGCATCTCTATTTGAGCACGCACTACGCGGTTAAGGAAACAGCCGTATTCAGACAGGTTCAAGTCTGAAAGACGCTTACCTGCAATGCTGTCACTTTTAACGACGATCTCTTCTTCCACGATACGCAGATCGAGAAGGTTACGGTCGAAAACCTCTTTACCGTTGCGGAAGCTTGGGTCTAGACGAGCGTGGCTATCTGGGAAACCAACCAATGCGATCTCATCGCCTTCTTGCAGAATCGCATCACCATCTGGGTGGGCAAGAATACCATTACGTCGAATACGCTCGATGTAACAGCCTGTTTGACGATAGATGCCCAGTTCACGCAGGTTCTTGCCGTCAGTCCAAGAGATAAGCTCTGGGCCCACTCGATAAGCACGAATAATGGGTAGGTAAACCTTACGCTGACCTGAAGCGCCTAAACCACGTTCTTGGGCGATTTGCTCTGCCGAGTCGTGTAGGTTCACTTTTTGAAGCTTTGGAATCAAGCGGGCAAACATAATCATACTGATTAAGCCAACCAAGTAAGCCATAGCGTAACCCACTGATAGGTTTTCGATAATCAGGCTCAAATCCATATTTCTTGGTAATTCTGCAAGCCCAGAATTCAGAGCATCTTGAGCACCTACCAATATCGGCGTTGCTGTTAAGGCCCCCGCCATCATGCCTGCGGATAAACCAAACCCGAGGCCAAGGTAATGACTACTGAAATAGGTTAAAGCAATTGCGGTAGAGAGAACCACAAGGCTCAGAATGAGATAGTGCTTACCGTCTCTGAAGAAGATACCGAAGAAGTTTGGTCCAGCTTCAATGCCAACACAGTAGATGAACAGCATGAAACCAATGGTGAGCGCATCTGCATTAAAAGAAAAGCCAAGATGTCCCATAATAAGGGAAGTAATCAAAACACCGATTGAATTACCAAGTTGGAGGCTACCGAAACGAATTTTACCAATGGCTAATCCAATCGATAAAACAACAAAGATGAGGAGAATGGGGTTTTGTTCTAACAGAAAAACAACGTCGATATTCACGGTGGTCGCTCAATAATTGGCGTGGAACACAGGGTAAGTTTGAGATGTGAATTGTATCTAAATATAAATAAATTATAAGCAATATTTTGCTAATTTACTTGATTTTGACCTTATTCTTATTCCGTATGAAAACTGGTCATAAAAAAAGCCCGCTACAGTGAGCGGGCTTTCTATAAATCGTACAGTCTAACGCCTAAATGGGTCAGCTGTTTAAGGCTTTAGCCTCGATTCTCGTTTGAGAAATCTTAGCTTAGTCGAAAAGACCTAGGTTTTCTTTTGCGTATGCTTCAAATTCTGTGCAGCCGCCGATGTGGTCTTGGTCGATGAAGATTTGTGGCACTGTGTCTACAGGTTTACCAACAGTCTTCTCTAGATCAGCTTTGCTGATGCCTTCAGCGTGGATGTCAACGTAACGGTAGTTGAAGTCATCGCGTTTAGCTTTAAGAGTTTCAGCATGCTCTTTTGCACGAACACAGAATGGGCAAGCAGGGCGACCAAAAATAACTACAAACATTTAATTTCTCCTAAATACGGGATGAGGCTCGTTAACTCGATTATGTTAACTATTCTTTAGTGAATGCCACTCAAAATTTCTTAAAACCAACTATGCCTCAATGCTATGGGGAAATAAAGATGGAATTACCTCTTAATACAATAGGTTTTGTCTATCAGAGCAAATAATGGTCACAAAAAGGATCCATGCTGATTTCTGACGGGTATCTAGATTGATTACCCTTAACTTAAGAGTGTGAATTACCCCTAAGAATACGACTTTAATTCATCTTTAATGCGACAAGTTGCACCTCGTCAAAAAAAGCGCATACAGAACGAGGCATCTTAATACTGATGCACGATATAAAAGCTAAATTCCAATAACCAAGAGTTCGCAGTTTTGTTCGGTCATAGGCGCAGGAGGCACCATGTTTCAATTTATGACATCTACAAAGATCATCTTTGGTGATGGAGCACTTTCCGCTTCATTGTCTCTCTTTAATCAATATGGCTACAGCGTGCTATTGGTTACAGGCAATACATTAGAGCGCACTTCAATTGTTACTGACTATCTTGATGCGCAGAGTATGCGTTATCAGCACATTGCCGTTTCCGGTGAACCTAATATCAAAATGGTTGAAGAGGCGGCTATTTCTGCACGTCGATTTAAGCCAGATATGGTCGTCGCGATGGGTGGTGGCAGTGCCATCGACATGGGCAAAGCGTTAGCCGCGGTTTTACCTAATCAAGGCAATTTATATGACTATGTTGAAGTGGTCGGGCGTAATGTTCCTCTTAAAACCAAACCACTTCCGTTTATCGCTATTCCAACTACGGCGAGTACCGGCGCCGAGGTTACTAAAAACGCGGTGCTGAAATCAGGCCAAGACCAAGTGAAAATCAGCCTTAGAAGCCCAGATATGCTGGCTGACGTTGCGATTGTCGACCCAACCCTAACTCATGGAACTAATCTTTATCTATCTGGACGAGGTGCGATGGATGCCTTTACTCATCTAATGGAAGCCTACGTGTGTGGTGAGCCGAATCCGTTAACCGATATGATTTGTGAAGAAGGGCTGCGTAAGTTGAGTGGTTCTGTGGTTAAAGCGTGTGTTTATGATGAGCCTCAAGCGCGTTCTGATCTTGCTTTCGCTTCTATGCTCGGTGGAATGGCGATAACCAATGCCAAGCTTGGCGCAGCCCACGGTTTAGCCTCAGCACTAGGAGGCAAGATTTCTGCGCCTCATAGTGTGATTACCGCGCGTTTAGCGCCGTTTGTGATGTTGGAGAACATAGCCGTTGCAAAAGAGCAGCAAAGAAGCGACATCCTAGCGCGTTATCAGCGAATCGCTCAGATAGTAACAGGTAACGTAGAAGCAACAGAAGAAGACGCAATTTCTTGGTTATCTGAAGTGCTTGATACGCTTAAGTTACCCAACTTGCTGGAATTTGGTGTCTGTGAAGCCCAGTTTGATGAGGTGTCTGCCGATGCGCTCAAGTCAGTGGCGATTAAAGGGAACCCTTTGCCATTGAACCAAGAGAGGCTCGTGCATATTTTGAAGCAGGTATGCGAGAAGTGCAGTTGTGGAGAGGGGGAGTATGAGGAAACTTTAATGAATCAAATTGACCATGAACCTGCTGTCGAGTCGAGTTTTACCATTATCAATTCTTATGCGTCCGAAAACAGCGTGGTTGAGAAGGGCAATAGCTGGACTATCTAGCAGTCTTAAACTTGTTCGTTGGATAAGTCATTTTATACAGACAAATAAAAACGGAGCTCTAGGCTCCGTTTTTTAATTTAACTTGTTCTCTGGTCATCTGTTTTCAATTCATGATTAAGCAGATTAGAACTGAGAGTACTTCTCGTAACGTGAATCACGAAGTGACTCTTTGACGCGCTTCAGGTTCTCTCTGAAACCAGAACCACGACGAAGCGTGAAGCCTGTCGCTAGCACATCGATAACCGTCATTTGAACAACGCGACTTGCCATTGGCATGTAAACGTCAGTGTCTTCTGGAACATCCAGAGAGATAGACAGCGAGCTCGCTTTATCCAGTGGAGAATCTTTTGCTGTGATAGCAATCACTGTCGCACCGTTTTCACGCGCTAAGTTTGCAATCTCAACTTGGCTTTTAGTGCGGCCAGTATGAGAGATAAGAACAATAACGTCGTTATCACTGCAGTTAATGCAGCTCATTCGTTGCATCACGATGTCTTCGAAACATGTGATTGGGATATTAAAACGAATGAACTTGTTTTGAGCATCTTTGGCGACAGCAGAAGAGGCACCCAGTCCGAAGAATGAAATGCGTTTTGCTTGAGTCAGCAAGTCAACCGCACGGTTTACTTGCATCGCATCTAGACTGTTTTTAGCAACGTCTAGACAAGCCATAGTTGATTCGAAAATCTTATGCGTATAAGCATCTGGACCATCATCTTCTTCAACATTACGGTTCACGTAAGGTGTACCGTTCGCCAAGCTTTGAGCTAGGTGAAGTTTGAAGTCAGGGAAGCCCTTTGTGTCTAATCGACGACAGAAGCGGTTAACTGTAGGCTCACTCACGTCAGCCATTTTAGCTAAGGTAGCAATGCTAGAATGAATTGCAGTTTGAGGGGAAGCCATAATTACTTCGGCTACCTTACGCTCAGACTTGCTGAAATTTTCCAGGTTTTTTTGTATTTTTTCTAATGTATTCATAGTGTTCACAAGGGTATAGAGAACAACTTGCTAGTTAATATCTTTTACCAGGGGGTATGGCTGAAGCAAATATCAGTAAACACAAAGCCAAATGTATATTCGGTATCGTAAATACTGCTGCGTCAAATAGATATCAAGCTAACTAGCACCATAGAGTCAGTATAAACCCAACATACTATTTACTAATACAAAAACACGGCATGAATGCTTAAGAATATGACAAACCTCAACAAAATTTTAGAAAACTACAGAATTGGAAGAGAGTTTGAGCAAAAAGAATGCAAAATGAGTATGAACTGACAGCTTAGTTACATCAAAAAGAAAGAAATTTTCAATTTGATGCAACTAAAATTGAATGACTATGCGTTGATTTGCGTAACCAGTTTGTTGATTTTGCCCATCAAGTTTGGTGCTAGTTTAGAGATCTCACGCTGTTCTTCAAGCACAGACGAAAGAATATCATTACCTGTTAGTGGGTTTGCTAACACCACGCGGAAAACGATGATTGGCTGATGTGCCCACGCTTCAGGGTTTAAACGTGTACGTGACACGAAAGACTTACCTGTTTCACGTTGCTTTTTCTGAATAAACTTAGTCAGCTCATTGAGCAACTCATTCAGTTCGATACGATGTTCAGGCTCAGCTTTAAGCAGTGCAGCTTTGACTGATTCAGGCACATAGCGATAAGTCAGTAGGCAAAGCTCAGGTTCTGAAACCAGTTCGAAGTCGCTCTGATCTTTAATCAGGTCGGCAAAGTAGCGCGCTTTGTTAATGCTTTGGTCGATCAGCAGTTCATAACCTGGGCGGCTAATGATGTGCATTGCGGCGTAAACCAGCATTGCCATACCTGAACGAGAACCTTCTAACGTATGGCTGCCTAAATCTTTTGAGCCTTTACGTAGAATGTATTGAGCATGATGTTCAATCGCAGTCATTGCATCTGGCTTCTTAAACAGAACCATACCCGCACCCATTGGGATATAAAGCTGTTTATGCGCATCAATCGTGACTGAATCCGCGAGTTCAATACCATCAAGCAGGTGACGATGATTGTTAGACATCAGAGTCGCACCGCCCCAAGCAGCATCAACGTGGAAATGACAATCGGATTCGGCACACACCTCGGCAATGTCTCTTAGCGGGTCGATATTACCGGTTTCGGTTGTACCAGCCACACCAATGACCGCGAAAGGTTTGATCTTGTTCTGCTTGAGCTGCTCGATCTTGAGCCTTAGATCATCAGTACAAATACGGTTGTCGTTATCTGTTTTGACAGACACTAGCCCTTCTTGACCAATACCAAGGACATCCGCGGCTTTTTTCAGAGAGTAGTGACCACGTTCAGAGACTAAGATGGCAAGGCCTTCGTAGTCGTAGTGCTTCATGGCTTTAAACAAGCCCTCTTTTTCCACACCTTTGAACGAACCTTGCGCTTTTAGTGCGTTGTTACGTGCGACCCAAAGCGCAGTAATGTTCGCGATGGTACCGCCAGAACAAAACGCACCTAAAGAGTGGTTTGCGCTGTGCATCCAACGAGAATAAAACTGGTCACTATCTTGATAAATCAGGCGATGTAACATGCCCAGAACTTGACGTTCTAGGGGAGTGAAAGCTTTTGAGGTCTCGATTTTTACTAGATTCTGATTCAACGCAATCATGATTTTTGAAAGCGGCATCAGGAAGTACGGCAACGCAGAGGTCATGTGGCCAATAAAACTTGGCGAAGACGTGTGAACCGAATGAGACACAAGAGAATCAAGGAGATGCTCAGTATGTTCAGAAACAAACTCAGGCTGCTCTGGGATATGAGCATTTGAAAAATCTTTCTCAATTTCACGCAGCGGCTTTTCTTCAGCCACAATATGTTCACGTAAGAATTGATTCAGGTTTCGTGAAAGTTTGTCTTCAATTTGAGTGAGTGTTGAATCTGGGCCTTCAGGTACCGTGAAGATACGTAGAAGACTGTCGAAGCTAACATCTGCTGTTTTTTGTTCCGTAACCATAGCAAGCGAGTTATTTTTCTAATATTGACGCGAGCGGGACAATCTAAACGAAAACGGGAACAATGTCCCGTCTTAATTATGAAATCCAACTTCTCAAAAAAGCATATTAAATGAGGGGTTATTTACACTTAATCGCTTCAAGTTTACTGATCGACTGGTTGTAACGCTGTAGCGCTGAGTCGATTTGCTTAGGGTGACTAAGCAGCTCTGCAAAGGCAGAACGTAGCTCGTAGTTTTGAGCGTGAGGCGTTGATTGGCGGTCATCGAACGTTGTTTTCGCGATTTTACCAAGCTCATCATCACGTGTTGATAGCGTTTTAATGTCGTGTTGCTCAAGCTGCAACCAACCTTCTACAGGCTGCTCTGTTGCCACTTTGCTTGAATCGTTCACAAGGTAGTAGTTAACCGCAGCACGGTTAAGCTCAAAGTGGTGCTTACGACCTTCTAGGAACCACTCACTCACTTCTGTTAGCTCTGGATATTGCTCAGAGGTTAATGCAGCAAGGTCGGCATACCAATTCAAAGAAGCGTCGATGTACGCATCATATTTTTTTGCTTGGCACTGGTTTGTCTCAGACATTGAATCTGCTGCAAAAGAGAAAGTAGAAGTTGAAGCTAGCAGTAATGCGACGCAAAGGCGTTTCATAGTGGTTCCTTTTGTAAGTTTATTCTTTTTATAACTTTGTCGTTACAGATTACCGTGATCGTTATTTGTTGAGCAATGACACTTAGTGTCTTTTTATTTCGGTAACTGTATCGATGTCTTGGGCATTGGTATTCGAGTTGCATTCTAATCTAAAACAAACGCTATTCCTGCGATCTAGTTAGCAAGAGATACAAAGAACAACATCAATATCGGAACAAGCAAACTGAGGATAAAGCCACTGACGATAGCGATAGGCACACATCGAACGCCGCCTGTTGTTTGAATGACCGGTAAGGTGAAGTCCATCGCAGTAGCACCAGCATAACCAATGGAAGTGCATGGATAGCTGCGAATCAGCACTGGAATCAGTACCAAGGCAACTAACTCTCTTAACAGTTCAAGCATGAAAGACGCGCCACCATAGACAGGACCAAAGGCGTCACCCATTAAGATACCAGCCAGAGAATACCAACCAAATCCAGAAGACATCGCCAAGGCTTTGAAGAGAGGGATATCTAGGATGTAAGCCGCGATTACACCACCCAACATTGAGGTGATGATAATCGTGATTGCGATAACCATGCCGTGCTTGTTGAGTAAGATCTGACGAAGTGTGAGTCCGCTATTACGCAGTTGGATGCCGATAAAGAACAGGAGAACAAACAGAATCCATTCGCTTGCGGTATCAACCCAATCGAGGCCAATAGGCAGTACTAAGCCAGCGATAAGGCCTGAACCCACCACTAGGATCAGCTTGGCAGATTCCATCGCCATCGAAGAGAGGGGAAGCTTCTTCTTGCTACTGTCGGTTTTGAGTGGCAATAACTTATCAATAGCGGGCAATGCCATTAGGTGACAAACGCTTAAGCAGACAAAGAAAGTGACGGTATATAGAAGGATTGTCTGCAGATTACTGCCTAGGTTATCGAGGGCGGCTAAGCTTAGTCCCATCAACGCCAGAATCACGTAGATCAACCGCGATGTTGAGCGGTTGATAAATTCTAATGTCTGAGCGTTCGAAATTGCAAAAAGATACCCCACGACGAGTGGCGCAAATATAAAGATCATCCCTGTAAACATGCTTTCCCCATTGCATTTACTTCATATTACACTTACTTGTAATTTAACAGTGACTTAGAAGCCGCTAGTATTGATCACGTCGCTTAGCTTTGCATTAAAATCATGCTTGCTCAAGTTGCTTAATTTATAAAGCACCTCTGCACCTGTCACGTTTAGTTCAACTTCGTGATCATCGATGTTCTCATCCTTGTTTCTGAACATCAGCAGGTGGTTAGCGATTCGAGCGATATCCAAGTAAGACACTTCACGTTGTTCTCGGTTATTGATGGTATTGCTGCACACATCAATAAAGTCGCTGTCGAAGCCCCAACGGTTAAGCACCAATTTACTGGTAGCGGAACATTGGCCTTGGAAGATTTGTAGAGCGATGTCGTGATCTAGGTAATTGCCATTTTCGAGGTAGAGGTGGTATTCGCTAACCAAACAGAACAATCCAATGTCAGCCAGTAATCCAACAAGCAAAGATTTTTCATGCTCAAGGTAACGGTATTCAGTAGGGGAGATCTCTTTGAAGCTGTTGGTAACAAGCACCATAGTAGCGCCTAACTCTTTTGATACAGAAGCGCTCTGAACCAATACCTTATTACACTCTTTACTGAGGTTGACTGAGTGTTTGAGTTGCTCAATAGCCTGAGCCGTCACGATGTCACGGACTCTTAATATGCCAAGGCGCGACACAGCCGTTATAATATCAACACAAGTAATATTGCGTCGGTTAAAGACGACAGAGTTAGCCACGCGAATGACAATAGCAGCGAGGCCTGGGTCTTCGAGTAAGCACTCGGCAACGTCAGCAATCCCAGTTGATTCAAGGGTACAAAGCGATTGAATCTTCAGTACAACGTTAGGGATAGGAGGAAGTGTTATTTTTCCCGCTGAGATAGAATGTCCAACAAGTTGGGCAAACTCTGATTCTAGACCCTTTAAGAGAAGAGCCTTATTTTGAGGTAGCCAGAAAAACGATAAATGATTCATATAAAAAGTAAAAACAGGTCTGTCCTGCCATTTTACAAGCCACGATGCTGCGAGGCAATACTCACCCGTCTACATAACCTTTAATAATTTGAACCGGTGTATCACTAGGTGTCCAAATTCAAGCATGGTTTGATAGTTTACTGTGAAGTCAATCATGAAAAACCGGAATACTCAATTGATTGATGTGAACTAAGTCCAGACTTATTTTTCTTTTCGAAGTATCATTTATTTAAAGGTGGAAAACGAAACCATAATATTCACCTATAGAATAAAAAAATAGATTTAAAATTTTTCGCATAACAAGCTGCTTGTCTGGTGATCAACCTAATCGGGGTAATTTGATTAAGGATCAACGGATATGACCGAGACAGCATTTATTAATTACGTGAATCAATTTGGTGAGCATCAAAAACGTTCTATGTTCGGAGGTATTGGCCTCTTTCAAAATGACGCTATGTTCGCTTTATTGAGTGAAGGTTGTTTATTCATTAGAGGTGGAAAATCACTAGATAAAAAACTGACCGATCTTGATTGTGAAAAGTATCGTCATGTAAAGAAGCAGACAACAGCAACTGTAAACTATTACGACATTACTGATCTGTTTACCTGTGAACATCCTGAATTGGATTGCATTATTCGTACTTCAATCGATAATTCAATTCAGCAGCGTAGCTTCAAGAAATCATCAGCTAGCCGTAGATTAAGAGATCTACCAAACATGCAGCTTACGTTGGAGCGCATGGTTAAAAAGGCGGGTGTGGATGATGTTTCAATGTTTATGCAGTTGGGCGCGCCTGAAGTGTTTAATAAGGTTCGCGAAGCGTACGGAAACGATGTTGACCTAAAACTACTTTGGAAATTTGCGGGTGCAATTGATGGTATTCACTGGAAACTATTACAAGAGCCACGCAAGCAGCAATTACTAAAGAGCTGCCACTAAAGAAGTTTGCCTTATATGCTTAAGATTACTGTTAATAAATAAAAACCGAGGAATGTCCTCGGTTTTTTTGTTTCTGTCTTAGCCGGATTTCTTAAAAGACTAAGTATCAAAAGGCTAAGTACTCGTTAAGAGCTAGCTTGGCTTTAAGTATTAGTACTTGAAGCGAGCAGTGAACATAAGTTGGTCACCGTAGAAGTCGTTAATACGAGCTTCAGCGCCTAGAGAGAAAAGCTCTGTAGAGTGGAAACGCGCGTAAACAGAACCTGTCCAATCATCGTTGTCATCGATAGAAACGTAACCACCTTTACCACCAACTTCTAGTTGTGGACCAAGCCATTGGCGAACACCAACGTTGATTTCCATACCGATATCAGTAGAGCTTGAGTTCTCAGGTTGAACGATACGAGCTAGCATTTCACCTGTTAGGTCTGCCCAGTTGTTTAATGGAGCGTGGAAACCAAGACCTACAGCTGAGTCGTAATCGCCTTCAAATTCTGAATCGATACGTGCTATAGCGTGAGCGTTCGGGTGAATGGACTTACTGAACGCACCACCAAATGTTACTGGGCTAGCACCGATACGTGCTTCAAAGTAATCATAGTTAAAGTTGCTCATTACCTGTGGTTGTTCATCAACAGCTAGTGCTTGACCAGAAGCCAATAGCATAGCGGTAGTAAGTAGAATTTTGCGCATAACGACCGTAAACCTATATTAGTGTTAATTCCTTTGGTTTGAGACAAATCGGCAAACCATAAACATTGAGACAGTTTAATCTAACTCACGGAAAAGTAATCCTTTAAAATGTAAAACCTTACTCATTTAGTTAAAAAACAAGCAAATTAAGGATCAGTATGTAACGGAGATCTCATGTTTTAGGGCGAATGAGAAAAATAGACGAGCGAATTATCCAAAATTTGTATGTGTTTGAACGGTTCTTATATCGGATGCCGCTTTTCTCCGTATCCATTAACCAATCAGTGCTATTCACCAAAACTGGTGCGTTTATCCGCCATTGAAGTCAGTATGCGCTCGGTATCTAAGATCGAAGTCCAGTTAAGCAATTGCTTGTCGTTGGTAATGACATAGTCAGTCAATTGTTGAGTAATCGTGTCTCTCAGTTGGTCGCCTTGCCAAGGTTTTGAAATATAGAAATCAAGTGCTGCGTTGTTAATGGCCGTGACGGTATCTTCTAGCCCAGCTTGCCCTGTGAGCAACAGCTTACGCGTTGGTTTAGTCGCGTCGTGTTGGTTTAGTTCGATCAGAAAATCGATGCCGGTCTTTTCTGGCATGATGTGGTCGCACAAGATTAAAGCGAGCTTAATACCATCTTGTCCCATTTCTTTGATGACTTGCTTGGCTTCATCGACAGACTCAGCACCTTCAACCAGAAAGTTCTCTTCAAATATCGCCAAGTCTTGAAGGACACTATTGAGAACTTCAGGTTCATCATCGACACATAAAATTAGGTACTTATTCATGAGGTGCTCCTTCTTGTTTGAATGGAAGCCACACTTGCATGTTTGTATGACTGCCTACCTCTGACTCCACCAAAATAAACCCCTGATGAGTCGAAACGATTTGTTGAGAAATGGATAACCCAATCCCTAAACCAAAGTTGCCTTCTTTTTTGGTTGTGAAATTCGGGTTGAAAATGGTGTTGATGTCTTCTTTGGCAATGCCGTGGCCAGTATCGGAGATTTGCACCACAAGAAACGCGTCGTCGCCTTTTGTCTGTTGAGAGGTAGTAATGGACACTCTCCCTCGTTCAGAAAGGGCATCGAGCGCATTGGAGATAAGGTTGGTCCACACTTGTTGCAGCGAAAGCGACTGGCACAATAAAGGCGGTAAGTCGGTATCGTAATGCTTCTCTAATTGGTGGTGTTTAAGCCTGTTTTCGAAGATCACTAAGGTATCTTCAAGCCCTTCGTGGATATCTGTGTAGTGGCGAACTTCTTCATCTTCTCTAGCATAGCTTTTTAGGCTTTTGACCATATCGGCAATACGCTTGCTGCACACTTGAATTGAGCGGATAGAGTTTCCAACATAATGGTAATGCTCTAAGTCATTGAGCAGCTCTTTGCCTGCGACAGGGGACGCTTTTAATGTGTCTAGCACCAGAGAGTCTTGGCTTAGGTTTAGTCTCACGGCTTTTTTTGCTAAAGCACGGTCATCAATCGTCGACGTAAGATGCTTTACGAGCTGTCTTTCTTGAGCCGTCGATAGTGGCTTAGCTAACTTTGAATGTGCCAGTACGTCAGTCCCTTTATTGGACTCAGGAACGGATAGGTTTGCCAATATTTGGTCGAGATGTTCTGACAGAGTTTCGATGCTTCTCAATATGGCTGCAATCGGGTTATTTAGCTCATGTGCGACTCCCGCGACTAGCTGCCCGAGCATCGCCATTTTCTCTTTTTCGATCAGTTGTTGATGTGCAGACTCTAATGATTCTAGTGTTTGCTGCAGTTTGATCTTATTGGTGATGCTGCGTTGCAAACGTCGATTGAAATGACGGAGCAATAGATTGGTAAATAAGGGCAGCAGGGTATTGTTTGAATGCATCACCTGAGCAAAGCTATCTTTATCCAGTTTGATAACGCGTGTTTGCGTTAGGGTGATCGCGGTAGAAAACGAAGGTTCACCTGTCACAAATGACATCCCGCCAACAATGTTCCCCTTGGAGTGACGTACCACTTCCCGCTGTTGCCCGAGTTCATCTTTCTTATATAGAGCCGCTTCACCCTCAATGATCAGCCATAAAAAGCGATTGTCTTCGCCTTCCACAGTGAGCAGATGCTCGGGGGAATAGTCACGAATGGCCTTAGTTTTGTCATCTTTTGAAAACACATCTTGTAAGGCACTGACGACACGCTCAGCAAGGGCATTATCAGAAAGCTGGTGGTAATCGTGAATGAACCCCGATTGGAAAGAGTGAATCTTTTGCTCAATGTGCGCTCTGAGTAAGCGCTGTTGATCCAATGCATCACTGTAAGAGAGCAGGTTTTCTGAGTCGTATTGGATGACAAAAGAGGTCAGCTCTTTTTGCGCTGATTTGAATAGAACTTGATCTTGAACCGGCTTGGTTAGACAGTGGTTGAGCCTGCCTTCATTTACAGCGGTTAGAATGGATTGAATGTCTGACGAAGCGCTGACTAATATCGTTCTTGCGGTATTACTATGGGGCAGCTGCTCAAGTTCAATCAGAAATTGCACGCCATTAAATTCAGAATGATGATGAGTGATCACCAAGGCAACGGTTTGGTTGTGATCATGAATATCTTCTAATGCGTGATGTGCGTCTTCTATGTTCTCGGCAGTATAAATATCGAATACAGAAGCCAACGGAGCCAGCTCCGAACGTATTCTTTCAATGCTAACCGGATTATTGTCCAAACAGATAACAGCGTATTGATTCACAGCTCAACCTTAATAGTAGCGACGTCTCTAGCCTAGCAAGAACCGCCGAATAAGGATGAGAGCTAGCCGTTAATTTATTGAGGCAATCGAAGTATCGAGCAATAGACTGATTTAACTCAATGTTTCTTGTTTGCTACTGATGGGTTAGACTAAAAAAAACAGACACGTGTAGAAAGAGAACTCATGGAACAGTTAAGAAAAATTGGTGCAATTGGCGGCGCAATCTCATTGGCACTTTGTTGGCCACTAGCGGTTGGTCAAATTGGACAAAATGCGATTACTGATGGCGTTGCAAAGCTTAACAATTCAAGCATTGAAGCTGAGATCGTGGAATACGATAGAGGTTACTTGTCTTCCAACGTAACCACTCGTTTAACTGTGACGGATGAAAACCTGAAAGAGCAACTTGCGATTGATGGGCTGCCGAGTGAGTTTGTCATCAATAGTGCAGTTAGCCACGGTTTGGTGAGCCTAAATGCACTGTCGACGTTTGAGAATACCGATATTCTGCCTTTAACTCTGACGACTAGCACTGAGCTAAACGGCAACACTGACTTTAACTTCGAGTTAAGCCAGTTCAATCATCAAGGTTCTGATGAGAATGGTACGTCGGTATCGATCACTAAATCGAATCTTTCTGGCCATGCGACTGTTTTAGGCCAAGTTGATTACGAGCTTTCAATCCCTTCAGTTCAAATTGATTTTGAAACCGGTGAAGAGGTAACGCTGTCTAATCTGAAAGGTGTGGGTTCAGGCCAACAAGCGAAAGGCTACTGGTTAGGTACTCAGAATTTTACTATCGATAGCTTCTTGGTTTCAGACTCTGCAATGCAACCTTTCATGACCATTGAAAACTCTAAGTACGATTTTGAATCACATCTAGATGAAGCTACTAAGCGTCTGCGCAGCAACCTCAAGCTGGATATCGCAAACATTGAGACCAGCGAAGGCCAGTTGAACAACCTAAACGTCGATTTTGAAATGTCGAAATTGGATAGTGAATCGTTTGAGAAAATCTTCGAGATTTACCAATCTAATCCAGTGATGACGCAAGAACACGTTGCAGAGATCATTCCATTTATCGATATCCTGTTTGCTAAAGGTTTCGACCTTTCAATGAACAACATGTCACTAGAGCTAGGTAAAGGGCAGTTCGAATCTAAGTGGTTGGTGAGCGTACCGGAAGGGACCGAAAACATCAGCAGCAACCCTTCGATGATCATGCCTGCATTAACGGGCAACGTTCACTCTAGCTTCTCAAATGAACTTGTTGAAGAGTACCCATTCATCCGTGAAGGTATCGATGAATTGCTTGTGATGGAAATGATCAAGGAAACAGAAAGTGGTTATGAAATCAGCGCTGACTTAGAAAATGGAAACCTAGTGTTCGAAAATGGACAAGAAATTCCATTAATCGCTCTACTTATGCCGGTTTTTGTTCAATAAACAGAGCAGGCTTGAATACTGATAGGGTGATTTAGCAGGTTAAGCTTAAACATTTTATACGGTACAAAACAAAAGAGGTCTTAAGACCTCTTTTGTTGTTTTTATGTTGGGTAAAACATGGTATTACTTGCATAGTTATTATTTAGCAGGAGCAATCATCCCCATGGAACTTACATTAGATAACGTATTCAACTTCAGTGCTGGCCCAGCTGCACTGCCTAAACCAGTAATGAAACAAGCGCAAGCGGACTTTATTGATTGGAATGGTTTAGGGACTTCCGTGATGGAAATCAGCCATCGCAGCAAGGAATTTATTCAAGTTGCTGACGAGTCCGAACAGGACCTACGTGATCTTCTGAACATCCCAGACAACTACAAAGTTCTTTTCTGTCAGGGGGGCGCTCGTGCTCAATTCGCTGCTGTTCCTCTAAACCTTTTAGGTGATGCGACGAAAGCGACTTACATCGATGCGGGTTACTGGGCAGAAAGTGCAGTGACTGAAGCGAGCAAATATTGCGAAATCGATGTATTCAACGCGAAGACGTCAATTGATAGCAAAGCAGCGGTTGTTCCAGCTAAAGATTGGAAAATCGACCCGGAAGCGGCGTATGTACATTTCTGTCCAAATGAAACCATCGATGGTATTGAAATCAGCGAGCTTCCTCAAACGGATAAGCCAATCGTAGCAGATATGTCATCTAACATTCTGTCTCGTAAGATTGATGTGTCTCAGTACGGTGTTATCTACGCGGGCGCACAAAAGAATATTGGCCCAGCGGGTATCTGCATTGCAATCGTACGTGATGATCTACTCGAACTCGCAAACGACGTGTTGCCGAGTATTCTGAACTACAAAGTGCTTGCTGAAAAAGACTCAATGTTCAACACACCACCAACGTACGCTTGGTACCTATCAGGCCTTGTGTTCAAGTGGCTGAAAGCTCAAGGTGGTGTTGAGGCGATGGAGTTGGTGAACAAAGAGAAAGCAGCGCTGCTTTACGATGCAATCGATAGCTCAGCTTTCTACAAAAACGATGTTCACACTGCAAACCGTTCTAGAATGAACGTGCCGTTCCAACTGGCCAAACCTGAGTTAGATGGCAAGTTCCTAGAATTGGCTGATGCTGCAGGTCTGAAATCGCTAAAAGGTCATAGAGCAGTAGGTGGAATGAGAGCTTCACTTTACAACGCAATGTCTCTGGAAGGCGTTCAAGCACTGGTTAGCTTCATGAAAGATTTCGAAGAGAAGTACGCTTAATCGATGACAGGGCTTTGACCGATAAATTGCTTATTTGATTTTTTATAGTGTCGAATGCACCGAACGAGATAAATGCCGCTTTTGCGGCATTTTTTTTGTCGTTAATAATAAAGGGTATGGTATGTTGATTTATTGTAAGAACAGTCATCCAGAGATATGACGGATGTATCGGAATGAGCAGACCTTTCTCTTAAAGCGAGAGTACCAACTGTTTTTTAGACACTTTTTACTATATAACGTGTCGCCCAAAACTGAATCTCTAATCATGAGCTGCGAGCGATAAGCCGCATCGACCGGTTTATTGATGGGCAATTAAAATCCAACGTCTAATTTTTACCACAAGGAATCAAGTGTGAGGTTATTGTTATTGAGTCTATTTGCGATGCTATTTCCAGCCGTTGCTTGTTCGTCCACACTTGAAATATGGGCTGGTATTAATTATGAAACGGCCGATTATGTAAAAGAACATATCGAAACGATGACGGATCATCGTGTAGAAATTCGTTCGTTTGACGTCAACAGTATTCGTTCTGAACTGCTTGTTGCTGACCCTAGAGACAATACTTTTCCCGACGCCATTTGGGTTCCCTCTGACTTCTTAGGTCTAACTGAATATATCGAATTAGCGACACTTCCTGAGGCTTGGGTCGATACCCAACGCTATGAGAAAAAAGCACTCGATGCGGTGGTCATCAACGGTGAGCTTAAGGCGTTACCGGTTGGTATTGGAAACCAGGTCGTTCTGTATTCGAGCAAGCCTCAAGCGCAAGTCGTTACATGGGAGAGCCTAATTGAACGCTCTGCTCAGTCCGATCAAGTGAGTGTGCTTTTTCCCAATCCAAACATGTACTTCTATTTAGCTTTCTATCAGCTTTTCTCTGAAGACTTATTATCGTCGAAGAATGTTAACGGTGAAGGGTTAGTTGCTATCTTTGATTTCATCGACATGTTGCAGAAGAAAAAAGTCATCGAATCATCGTGCAGTGATATTTGCGCGAGGCAAAGATTCATCAATGGGGAAGTCGAGTTTTTAATTGACGGCGACTGGGCGTTCAGCGAACTCGATGCCGCTTTTGGTCGAGATTTATACATTAATTCGTTGCCGACCTATCGTGGCGAAAGTATGTCTTCATTTAGTGGCGCGAAGGTTTTTGCTGTCACGGAAAAAGGCATGCAAAACCCAGATAAGAAATTGGCTTTGAAAGAAGTCGTTCAATACCTGCAATCAAACAGTTTCACCTATTTAGCTCACTCGAGTGCCATGGTTTCGCCGTTTTATGAGGTTAATCAACGCCGTGTTGAGGAAGGTAACCAGACATTTTCAAATATGTACGATGAGTTTCAAGCATCGCAAATGATGTCGAGTGACTACAAGATGGCGATCGTTTGGGAGGCATCGGCTCGGGCGTATCAGCGTTACAAGTCAGGGATGCCAAAGAGTGAACTGCATAAGTTTTACAATGATTTTGTTCAATATTACTCGGCGAATATGAGGGTAAGAGATTGAAGTTATCATTAAAATACACTATGGGCTTGGTGTTGCTGGCTTGCTCAATGCTCCCTGTCTATCTAGCGGGACAGTTGATTCTCAATAAACAAAACCAAAGTTCTTTAGAGCAAAAAGAAACCAAGCTGGACAACTCTACGACCGGTATTCGTCAAACCGTACAAGAGCAAATTAAGCTGACGGCGAGCCTAACCCAATGGTATTCGCAAGACCGATCACTGATTAAAGCGGGTGGTAATATCTTTTTCTCGAGTGTGGTTTGGGACAAGATGGATAGCTTCAATGCGCTAGCGGAGAGTGTGTCCGCGACTTATATTCTGGACCAAAACTGGAAGCCCATTTATGACAGCAAAGGCAGCTTGTACCATTTTGAGCAGAGCCAGTTATTAGAAAGCTTGAAGCGTCCTCAATCGGTTTATGGGCAAGGGAAATTGTTCCACACCGAGTTTACCGAAACGGAAGTGGCGGATAATGCCACTGCCGGTATTGCTTTTGTCGCGCCGATTTTACCTTATCGTTTGATTGAAGGTTCTACATACACGCCGCAGGGTTATCTTGTGGTTCTTATGGGGTATGACAGACTTAACACTAAAGTGACGCCTTTCCTGTATCAAAATGAGTCGGTTGAGTTTAACTATGTTGATTCAACGGCTGCTCAGTCTTCTGAACAAAGTGCGAACATTATCTCTATCGACAGCAAATTCTTTACCGACAAATTGGTACTGAACGTCAAACATCACATTTCCGACAGTGCGCGTTTATTAGAGATGCAACAAGCTCAGGTGGTCTTTGTCAGAATATTAGTGGCGACGCTTGCCATCGCGATTGTGTTTGCTCTGTTCCTAAGCCGCTGGTTCTCAGGGCAGTTAAACTTGTTGGCTGAATCTGTTAAGTCGTATTCGCATAACCAGTCACCGACTCATAGTGTGGATGAACATCGTTTTACAGAGTTCGTCACGCTGAGTCGTTTATTGGAAACCATGTGGGGTCGCATACAGTACCAAGTCCGTGAGCTTACCGAAAGCAACGATAAACTCGAAAGATTTAATGTTCAGCTAGAGGACTTAGTCGAAGAGAAAACCAGCAAGTTAACGTATTCGCTTGCGCGCGAAGAATCCCAGAAGCATCGTATTTTGAAGATCGTGCAGTTTGCATCATCGAGACAGGCAGCTGAATATCGGCTGATTCCTCAAATGGTCGATCAAGAGTTAAAGACATTACTTGCTCAACATTCAATTCAGTTTCATTTTAACCGAACTGGCGAGGCTGACTTGATACTCTGTGACTCACAGGGGACGGCAATTGGGTATTTTTGTTCGAGCTCATTTGCCCTACTCAGTGAAGAAGACCTGCTGATTTTTGACATGTACCAAAAACAGTTAGCAGGTTGGCTAGAGCTCGAAAATATTACGCGTATCAACATGCCAACTGGCTGTTTGAATCGTAAAGCTTTTAATGAAGATCTCGAATTCAGTAAACGAAGCATTAACGACAATCAAAATCAGATTTCTTTGATCATTATTGATATCAATGGCTTGAAAACAACCAATGATGTTCATGGGCATGAAGTCGGGGATGAGCTGATACAGCGCTGCGTAGACGTAATCAGCCACGAATTGACACCTGCCAGTAATCTATATCGTTTAGGTGGAGATGAATTTTCGGTGCTTACCTTAACGTCTGGTGAGTCGAATTCGCTCAATGTCGCAGAGATGGCTGAGCAGTTGTACATTGCTCAGGAGCAACAGACAATCGAGACCAAAACGGGTATCTCTATTCCTGTCAGATTCTCGATTGGTGCAGCCTCTAGTGATTCAACAGACGTTGAGCAATTGTTCTCAGTCGCTGATGAGAATATGTATCAGCAAAAGCGTCGTTATTACCAAACGTTGTCTGTGGTGGGGAAATAACGCTAATCACGCTGACAAATAGCGATCACGATTTTCGGCGCCCATTAGAGCGGAACTGCTGCGGCGTGAGATTAAAATAAGCTTTAAACGCTTTGATGTACGAAGAGTCGTTTTGATAGCCAACTTGGTCAGCAATACGTTGGATCGAGAGCTCTTCATCAAGCAAAGATAACGAATAAATCAGTCGGATTTGTTGTCTCCACAACTGAAATGACGTGTTGAACTCTTTTGAGAACAAGCGCGATAACGTTCGCTCCGATGCGCCGACTTTTTCTCCCCAATCTTTTAGCGAATAATCTAATCTTGGTGTGTCTGTCAGCGCTTCGAATATCAGCTTCAAGCGCCTGTCTTCGGGTAGCAATAATTGGAAGGTTTGCACATTATCTTTCATTATTTGGTCGTGCAGAACCGCGAGCAAACGCGAGACTTCATCATCACTCACCAATCCCTCGCACTGCCTTCTGATCTCTTGCAATAGTTCATTTAGAAATGGCGTGAGGGTAATGGTTCGCACTTCACGTTCATATTCACTGCCAAACGCAGGGTTAAGGTAGATGCCGACAAACGTCGTATGGCTCAATGCGATAGATTCATGTTGAATACCTGCAGGTACCAACAGCGCAGAAGTGTGCGGAACAAGATGCTGGTAGTGATCAGTCTTAGTTTGCAATAAACCTCTGATTGGAAAGATCACTTGATGCCAAGCATGTTGGTGCATTGCATCGATGAAACCTTTAGGCATGTCGATGGTCTTTACTAGCGCTGGTGAGTTGGGGTTGGCAGCCATCATCTCGTTGGAAGTCATGACATCGGAGTGAGAATCTATTTGGCGGGTTGGCATTGTTGATTGTCCTTACATCTCTACTCTGACATTGGCTTGTTAGGCTATCATGCTCGGCATAGTGAATGAAGTCGAGTGTGATGTCGTCTTATCTCACGCAGTTCAACAAGTATGTTTTCAATAATAAAGTGCCCAGTAAGAGGGAAGGGATATGAAGAAGTTAGGTGTAATCAACAGCGTATTGGTAGGTAAAACCGTTGCCTTTGCTCACGGTAGCCAGAGTGCCATCAACAAACAGGCTTTGTCGGAACGTCAACACGCCACAGAGCTTGGTTTTACCAATGACGAACAAGGTGACCCTCGTTTTCATGGCGGCATTCAAAAAGCCCTTCATATTTACCCAAGCGAACATTACCCTGTTTGGGAAAAGGACTTGGGCAGCAAAGCCATCTTTCAAACTGCAGGCGCATTTGGCGAGAACCTAAGCTCAAGCGGAGTGACTGAAACGTCTATTTGTTTAAAAGACAAGATTCGAATTGGTTCAACATTATTGGAAGTTTCACAAGGGCGTATGCCTTGTTGGAAGCTTAATGTGCGATTTGACCAAAACGATATGGCAAGAAGACTGCAAGACACACTTCGAACTGGCTGGTATTTCCGAGTATTGGAAGAGGGCGATATTGGCGCAGGTGACGAGATTACTCTGTGTGAAAGACCATACCCTGATTGGTCGCTCGCGCGCATTATGGGCGCTGTCTTTACCGGAAGCCTAGATAGAGAAGAACTGAGTCAGATGGCTGAACTTCCTTTGGTCGAGTCTTGGGGGAAGCTGGTTGAACGTCGTCTCGAAACGGGCGAAGTTGAAGATTGGGAGATGCGCTTGGTCGGGCCAACAGCTGCTTAAACACAGACAATGAAAATGAAAAAGCCCACTTATGGGAAGTAGTGGGCTTTACATGTGTACGTTCTGTTCAACGCCAGCTAGAGCCAGAAACTCTTCAAAGGCATATCAGCGTCAAAGTGATGAGCAATTTGCGCTTGGAGAAGCTCAGCGGTCGCTATAGCGTCCGTTAATGCATGATGTGGCGTGTAGTCGGGCAGGTGGTATCGACGACGACTCTGACCCAGTCTCACTGAAGCTGGCTTCTTACCTTTTAGCTTATTCCACAAGCCGCCAGCCAGTTTATTTTGGATCTGAGATTCAATCTCGAGCGTGTCGAGGACTGGGAACTCAATGCCTTCTCCGAGTCGCACTTTCAATGCATTGTCCAAAAAGTCACGTTCGATACGACGATAGTGAACCACTGGGATATGTCCCGCCATTGATTCTAAGATCTCGCCCAACACTTCGCTAAGGTCTGGCGCATCAATGATGTCATTGTGCGTGATGCCATGAATCACGACAGACTCTTCTTCTAACTTCTGTTTTGGTCTTAGCGTCCAGTGTTTGGCTTGTCGCAAGTAGATGCGATTGAGCGTAAATGGCACTAAACCAATGGTAATGATGCCGTCTTTGTTTGGGTTTAACCCCGTCGTTTCAAAGTCGACAGCCAAGAACATCACTTCTGAAAGTGGCGTATCAGGCGCAGGAAGAGGCTGGCTATAAAAGTGCTTTAAGCGCGCGTCTCTCGCTCGTTCCAGCTTCTGAGCAAACTTAAATGGCCAATCGACCGCAGGTGAACTGAATAGTTTGTTCATAGGCCCTACTTAAACTTATTGCTAGCTTGATAACGGAACTTAAGGAAGTTTTGCGCATTACTTAAAATTTGGAATGCGTCCTTTAGATTGCGTCGCTCAAAGTCAGATAAGTTCTCTGGTTCAATGTTGTTATCAGGCTCGATATTGTTATCAACATCATGCGCTTGGTGACGAATACGAACCAAAGAGATGAACTCCATGGCGTCTTTCAAATCCTGCGCTCTGCCTTTAGGCAAAATACCGGCATCGATAATATCGTCCAAACGCTCAAATGAGTTCTTCGAACGAGAAGCTACCGCTAACGAGTGAACACGAATCAAATCTGCGAGTGGCGCAGTGCCACGACGTTTAAGGTTGATCGAGTTGTTATGACGGCCATCTTTCTCCATCACGAAATCTTTGAAGAAACCAAGAGGCGGTGTTCGGTTGAGCGCGTTACGAGCAAGACACGCCAAGAAGCGATTGTTCTTACGTGCACGTCGAACAATAAAGCTATTCAATTGCTCAGCCCATTTCAAGCGGCCATACACGCCATCTAAGTCAAAGAAGATAGATGCGTTCAACAAGGCTTTCGGGTTTGGATCATCAATCCAATCGGCAAAGCACTCTTCCCACTGTCGACGTGTCATACGCCAAGTCGGGTTGGTCGCCATGATGTCGCCAGTACAGTAAACATAACCACATTGGTCTAAGCCGTCACAAATGAATTTTGAAAGTTCTTCAAAGTACTTACCGTGTTTTGCTTCGTCGTATGTGTCATCGAGGATGATGGCGTTATCTTGGTCGGTAACCAGTAGTTGCTCATCACGTCCCATCGAACCTAACGCAAGGAAACAGTATGGGATTGGTGATTTACCTAACTTCTCTTCACCCAACTCGATAATACGCTGTTTAAAACTACGGCCAATTACCGACATTGCAGTACCCACCATGTGGGCATTGGCATCTTCGTTAACTAAGCGCACAAAGCTGTCTTTCACTTGCTCGGAAAGCACCTTCAGGTCTTCGATACTTTGTTGCTGGAAGATACTACTTACCAATAACAGCGAGTTTTGAGACTCATAACGAACAATATCGGTCGCTTCGATAATACCAATCGGCTTCTTATCTTTAAGCACTGGTAAATGATGCACGTTATAGCGAAGCATGGTCATCATAGCTTCGTATACGTAAGCATTATGGTCGAGTGAGATAACCTCTGGTGTCATTACGCTGGATACTTCATCCGATGGGTCAAGACCTTCGGCGAGAACACGCGTACATAAATCTCGGTCGGTGATGATGCCAATCACGGGTGTTGAGTCATCTTCATCATCTTCAACGATATCTGGGTCGATGATCAGCAAAGAGGAAACATTATCTTGTGCCATCATGGTCGCGGCTTGTTGAATGGTGCGCGTTTTTTCGATCATTGGCGCTTCGCTGGTCAGCAGCGTTTTTACCTTTGATGTGGTTAGGTCGTTAGCGTCGTTGCTGTCTGAGTTGGCTTGGCGCAGTCGCGCGTTATCTTCTACTTCTACGAAATCGGCAAAGGAGTCGTAGTTGTCGTAGAGCTCTTGAAAGATAGGCTCAGGAATACAGTAGAGTAGGGTGTCTTCAGTCGCTTTAACTGGGAAACGCACCTTGTTGTTGGTCAGTAGGCCCATTTGACCGAACAAGTGGCCTTCATCAAGGCGGTTATAGAGTTCGCCTTTACGACGGTAGACTTCGACTTCGCCACTTCGAACGATGTATAAGTCATGAATTTGATCACCAAAGTGAATGATAGGGGTATCTTGGCGGTAATAAGAAATTTCCACGCTACTGGTCACTTTCGCCAACATCTCCTCAGGGAGTTCTGTGAAAGGGGGGTATTGTGCCAGAAAGTTTTGAATCTCTAATAACTCAGCATCCATAATGATCATCCATTGGTTTGTATGATTTCATGGTACAACATTTGATAATATTTTGCCGTCACAAATCAATCTGTGAGCTAAAACCTTTTTAAAGTCTTATGGATAGACTAACCTTTCAATTAATGGAGTGACAGTTTAAGGATGATAGGAATGTCGAAGTGGAAGCTTAGTTTTGTATCTGCGGTTTTTATGTTTTCTCCAAGTTTGTGGGCGGACACTAACGCGGTGGATATTTTGGATTACGACCATATTTATGCCACGGCGCATTCGGGCAGTTTAAATGAAGATGCAGGCAGTAATAACAATGCCTCGTCGTATGGATTAGGCGTCAGTTACGCGATGACGGATGATTGGTTGTTGCTGGGAGACTACAGCGCACGCTTTATTCACCCTGATGACACCACAACTCGAATTGATACGCTGATGCCAGGTGTTGGTTACCGTTACAGCATTAAGAAAGATTTAGATATAGTGGCTTACTACCTGCTTGGTATCACGAAAGGTAAGGTTGAAGATAATGACACCAACCGAACTGAATCTTCAGACACTGAGTTCATCCAAGGGGTAAAAGCTGAGCTTAACTATGGCTTTGCGAAACGTTGGATAGCTAACGGGAGTGTGCAAGTGAATCGAAGTGATCTGTTTGATGAAGAGATCTATCACTTAGGTTTACGTTATCTAGTGACCAACAAGTTTGCGATTGGTGGGTCATACCAACATCGAGATGGTGAAGGTAAGATTCGTAGTGAGCGTACTAACGAGCTAGGTGTGGAATTTTTCCTAGAGTATTAGCCAGTAACGGAAAGGCTGCGTGCCCTAATAGCTCTGATATACAAAGAGACTGACACAAAAAAGCCAGCTTGATTGCTGGCTTTTGCATGTCTATTGGTCTGCAAATACAGGTTTCGCTTTTCGATTAAAGAACCGCAGCGATACCTTTACATAGAGGACCCATGTTTGACTTAGTCATACCAGCAACACTGATACGGCCAGAGCCAACAATGTAGATTGCGAATTCGTCTTTTAGGCGAGTTACTTGCTCTTTGCTTAGGCCAGAGAAAGAGAACATGCCGTTTTGACGCTCGATGAACGTGAAGTCTGCATCAACACCTTCTGATTTCAGTGTTGCAACGAATAGCTCACGCATCTCTTGGATACGGTCACGCATCTCAGCTACTTCCGCTTCCCATTCAGCACGTAGAACAGCATCACCAAGGATGTGAGTGACTACAGCACTGCCGTGCGCTGGTGGGTTAGAGTAGATAGAGCGGATGATGCTCTTAACTTGAGAGAACGCTGTTGTTGCTACGTCTGTAGATTCCGCAACCAGAGTGAATGCACCTACACGTTCGTTGTACAAGCCGAAGTTCTTAGAGAACGAGCTAGCAACAAGGATCTCTTTGTTGTACTTCGCAAAAATACGTAGGCCAGCCGCATCTTCCTCAACGCCTTTTGCAAAACCTTGGTAAGCAAAATCGAATAGAGGAAGCAGTTTCTTCTCAGCAACCAGTTTAGCCAGTACTTCCCACTCTTCAGTTGTTGGGTCGATACCTGTTGGGTTGTGACAGCAGCCGTGAAGAAGAACGATATCGCCTTCAGAAGCTTTCTCTAGGTCAGCAACCATGCCTGCGAAGTCTTTGTCTTTAGTTTCAGCGTTGTAGTAGCTGTATTGAGCTGTCTCGATACCCGCAGCAGCGAAAACGCCGTTGTGGTTTGCCCAAGTTGGGTTACTGATCCAGATTTTTACGTCGCCCAGTTGGCGCTTGATGAACTCACCCGCTACGCGAAGTGCACCTGTACCACCTGGAGCTTGTGCTGTTTTAGCGCGTTGAGATGCAACGATCTCTGCGTCTGAACCGAAAAGCAATTTCTGAACCGCTAGACCGTATTCAGCCGTACCTTCAATCGTTAGGTAAGATTTGGTTTTTTCGTTTTCAAGAAGTGCAGCTTCTGCTTTCTTTACTGTTTTAAGTACAGGCGTTTGACCATCTTCATTTTTGTAGATGCCAACACCAAGGTTGATTTTCTCTGCACGAGAGTCTTTTTTAAACTCTTCAGTAAGGCCGAGGATAGGATCGGCGGGAGCAGCTAACACTTTTTCAAACATAATCTTCATCCATGTCAATTGAGAGGGGATAGTATCTATGGGTAGTTATACCTGTATGGAATTTTTAAGACAATACGAAGTGAACAGAAAGGCTAAAAAAAATCCATTTCAATCAGATTTATTGACTAAAGAGGGTATTTGATAACAAAACACCCTACGGATTAACCTATAGGGTGCAAGAAGTTAGTGGTTTTTGAATAGATTACGCTGGTTGAGCAATAAAGCTTTCGCGCTCGAGTTCACTGGCTACATTTTTGCCATCTTTGTAGGTCGCGGCAATTGAAACAAACGCTTGTTCAACCGCTAGAAAGGCGTCGACAACTTGCGGATCAAAATGCGTCCCATTGCCCTCTAAGATGATCTGTTTAGCTTGTTCATGAGTAAAGGCTGGCTTGTAGACTCGCTTCGAGATGAGCGCATCATAAACATCGGCCAATGCCATTAAACGGCCAGATAACGGTATATCTTCACCAGACAACTGATTAGGATAACCACTGCCATTCCATTTCTCATGGTGAGTCAGAGATATCTCTTTTGCGACTCTTAAGAAAGAACTGCTTCCCAACTGCTTTTCTGCGATAGATAACGCTTCAGCACCAATCGCGGGGTGACCTTTCATTATATCAAACTCTTCGTCCGTCAATTTACCCGGTTTCAATAACACGCTATCAGGTACACCGACTTTGCCTACGTCGTGCAAAGGCGCAGATTTGTAAAGCAACTCGATGTAGTTTGGTGTTAACAAGCTTGAATGGGTTTCTGATTTGCTGAGCTCTTGTGCGAGTACTTTGACGTACTCTTGAGTTCTTAGGATATGTGCGCCCGTTTCATTGTCCCGAGATTCAGCCAATGCCGATAAGCTCACAATGGCCACGTCACGTGTGGTTTTGACTTCGTTTTGCGCGGTTTCAAGGCTATCAAGCATGGTATTGGTCATAGATGCCATTGAGCCAAGCTCGTTGTAGCCGAAAATAGGTAAGCGAACGCCTTGCTCGCCATTGGTGACTTTGTTTAATGCGTGCTCTTGGCTTAGGAGAATGCGCTTAATTAGCTTGCTCCAAAGCGTCATGATGGTAATCGCGTAGCCACCCAGTACCACAGCCAAATAAATAAACTCTTTGATCACGCTGATCTTGCCGGTGCCATCCAATAAGCGGTCAGGGTTATGCTCTAGCCAAAAGATGTCTTTGACGGCAATCATCGTCAACATAGTCGTCAGTGTTACCAGAAGCATGATGACCAAACCAATCATTTGCTTAACCAGCGAACTTCTTTCACCAACCAGTTGGAAGTCGAATTGCCCAGTTGTTTCCATTTTATCCATTTGGCTGAGCTTGGCGTTCAATTGAAGAATGGTTCCGGTAAAGAAGCCGAATAGACTCATTCCAAACAGCACCTTCAAATTACTATCTATGGTGAATTCATAGCTTAAGTTGTAGTAGAGCGCGAAAGGCACACTTGCAACAAAAAATAGCAGGGTATCGAGTTGCGCGAATCGGCCTTGCTTGACCAAGGTATGTTGCGCTAATAGGTAACGACGAGCGAGCCATAATAAGACAAACACAATACTGACTTGTGTGAAAATCTCTAACGTCGTTAAGCTCTCGAGCATAGGACACACCCGACTGCCATAGGTGCCAAACAGCACGCCAGCAATGACGTATAACTTAGTCGTTAGCGATTGATTGTAATTTAAAGTATCCATCGATAAGCCTTTGTTCTCATTCTTATTAGATTTACGCATTCATTGATTCACGACTTTAGAACTGCGAATGATTAGCATAACTGACGTGAATAAGACCGGAAATTCTATCGATAGCTTTCGTGGATTGATACAAGAAACTGGTTTGTGTTAGAGATTTGTTAGCTAGGTGGGGGTTATTGCAGCATTTTTATGAAGATACTTGAATAGCCTCGGTCGAGGTTCGAGGCTATTCAGTCTGTGTACTGGGTTAGAATCGCAAATGATTGAGTTCGCTATCTATTTTACCCCGTTACTTTTTGAGATTGATTTCAGCTTCGATTGAGCCGGTTTCAATCTCAGGGTGAGACGCTAGTTTGTCTGCAGCCCATTGGTTGATGTGTTTCAGAATAGCAGACACCGCGTGTTTTTCCGTTGGTGCTTGGTCTTGTTCGACGTCGATCTTCTGCTTTGGATGTGAGCCTGTTGCATCTTCAGCGATATGTAGCCAATCTGGGTGCCAGTAATATGGCTGGCCACTCGGTGTTGTCCAACTATGAACACCGTTTGACTCTCCTTTATAACTTAATTGGTCTGCTTCTATTTTTTTCATTGTTATCTCGCATGTTTTTTGGGTTACATCAAATTATAGAGGCGTAGAACGAACTTGGCTCCCGCCTTGGTTACAAACTTAGCAAAGCATACAAAGTTATCTGTGAACCAATTCACACTATTATAGAAATTAGGTCCAATCATATGGATAGCAGCAATAGTTGTTAACGTTAGTGATAAAATCACCGGCTCACAGAATTTCTCTAGGTAGTACAATTAGATGGCGCGTTATGAAGAGCTTGCAAAGGATATTCGAACTCAGATAGCCAACAATACGTGGCGATCCGGAGAGAAGATCCCTTCGGTACGCATGAGTTGTCGAAATTACAACGTCAGCAATAGTACTGTCTTACAAGCCTATCAGTTGCTAGAAAGCGAAGGGTGGATCATCGCTAAACCTCAGTCGGGCTACTTTGTAGCGCCAAGGCTAGACGGCGTTGATTACGCACAGCCACTCGTTAGTGAAAAGAAAGCCATTAATGACCGCTTATTTGATTTCTTAAAGTCGAGTTCAGCTGAAGGAGTGATTCCTTTCGGCTCTGCATTCCCCGATCCTGACCTTTTCCCGTTACCTACCTTGACTCGAAACCTTGCCAGCGCGGGTAGGAAGATGACTGGCGCGAGTGTGATCAATAATTTGCCACCGGGCAGTGAGTCCTTGAGAAGACAAATCGCGCAGCGTTATCTGCAACAAGGCATTACGGTTAATCATCAAGACATTGTGATTACGTCGGGTGCTATGGAAGCGCTCAACTTGAGCCTGCAAACGGTCACTAAGTCGGGTGATAACGTCGTGATAGAGTCTCCCGCATTCTATGGTGCTCTTCAGGCTGTCGAGAGGCTAGGGCTTAACCCTATCGAAGTGGACGTTTGCCCAATCAATGGGTTGAATATAGAGCAGTTTGAAAACGCGCTACAAAACCAAGATGTTAAAGCGTGTTGGCTGATGACGACTTTTCAAAACCCAACGGGAACCAGTTTGTCGGAAGAGGCAAAGCGCCGTGTGGTAGAAATTGCAGAACAACATGAAACCTACATTATTGAAGATGACGTGTATGGCGATCTTTATTACGAAGGGCATAAGCCAAAGCCACTAAAGGCTTTTGATAAAACCGACTCTGTTTTGCTTTGTGGGTCCTATTCAAAAAGTTTGTGTCCCGGTTATCGAGTAGGCTGGGTTGTGAACACGCGTTTTAACGATGCGATTCAAAAGTTACAGCTTCTTTCTACGTTATCAAGCAGCGCTCCCGTTCAACTTGGTGTCGCCCATTTCTTAACACATGAAAGCTACGACAATCACCTTCGTAAACTGCGTAAAAACCTTGTCGTCAGGAAAGAGCGATTTATCGATGTCATTAAGCAGTACTTTCCGCATTCAATCGAGATTGAAGAACCGGCTGGTGGCTACTTGGTATGGATTCGTTTCTCTGAAAAATTCGACAGCCAACAGTTTCATCAACTGGCTATCGAGCAAGGTATTAGTGTCGCATCTGGTGATCTTTTCAGTGAGCAGGCCAGAGTAGATAACGCGATCAGATTGAACTTCTCTTATGAACTGACAGAAGAGAAAGAACAGGCTCTCATCTGGCTTGGCAAACTGGCACATCAACTTACGCACTCGTAAAACCTTAAGTCCCTCATAAAAAAGACAATCATTCCAACTGTACGGATTGTTTGTGGGGTAACTGTACGCCTAATTGACCAAAGAGTTGTGATTCAATAACGGTAGACCAAATATTGGAGATACCGTTATGTTGAAAATGACTATGGGAAATGAAGTTAAGCTGATTATTGTCGCGATTGTTTGCGCACTTCTGCTTATTCTCGGCCACGTACTGCTGGCAAAAGCATTCGCTGATATGGCGTGGGCAGAATACACCACTGCCGCGATCCCATTCGTTATGATGGCAATCTGCGGTCTCGCAATAAAATACGCTATCTACCAAGATGTTGATTAGCTATTGAGTAACGAGTCTTAGATGGTGGCATGCAGAAACAGCCGTCGTCTCGTTTTATTCCGAACATAAAAAAACCTCCGCAAATGCGGAGGTTTTTATTTGTTCTTAACTTTTAATATCGAATAGGTTTCGAATTAGAAGTTTGCAGAGCGTGGTGTACGTGGGAATGGAATCACGTCACGAACGTTGCCCATTCCTGTTACGTAAGATACTAGACGCTCGAAACCAAGACCGAAACCAGCGTGTGGCACTGTGCCGTATTTACGTAGGTCGCGGTACCAGCTCATGTGCTCAGGGTCGATACCCATAGCAATCATACGCTCGTCTAGAATGTCTAGACGCTCTTCACGTTGTGCACCACCGATGATTTCACCGATGCCTGGTGCAAGTACGTCCATTGCCGCAACTGTTTTGCCGTCGTCGTTTAAGCGCATGTAGAAAGCTTTGATGTCTTTCGGGTAGTTCTTAACGATAACAGGTGCTTTGAAGTGCTCTTCAGCTAGGTAACGCTCATGCTCAGAAGACATGTCGATGCCCCACTCAACGTCAAACTCAAATTTCTTACCAGAGTCTAGTAGGATTTGGATTGCGTCAGTGTAGTCAACTTGTGCGAAGTCAGCGTCAACGAATTGCTCTAGACGAGTAATTGCTTGCTTGTCGATGCGAGAAGCGAAGAACTCAAGGTCGTCGCGGCGTTCTTCAAGAACAGCAGCGAAAACGTACTTAAGCATGTCTTCAGCCAGTTTCGCTACATCGTCAAGGTCTGCAAACGCAACTTCAGGCTCAACCATCCAGAACTCAGCTAGGTGGCGGCTTGTGTTTGAGTTTTCAGCACGGAACGTAGGACCGAACGTGTAAACCTTGCTTAGTGCACAAGCGTAAGCTTCAGCATTAAGTTGGCCAGATACTGTTAGGAACGTCTCTTTACCGAAGAAATCTTCGTTGAAGTCTACGTCGCCTTTTTCAGTGCGTGGTAGGTTTTCCATGTCTAGCGTAGAAACACGGAACATTTCACCAGCGCCTTCTGCATCAGATGCAGTGATAAGCGGAGCAGAAGTCCAGAAGAAGCCTTGCTCGTGGTAGAAACGGTGAATCGCTTGAGATAGACAGTTACGTACACGTGCTACTGCGCCAATCACGTTTGTACGTGGACGTAGGTGAGCAACTTCACGAAGGTATTCGATAGAGTGACGTGTCTTAGCCATTGGGTAAGTGTCAGCGTCTTCAACCCAGCCTACAACTTTAACGTCAGTTGCTGCTAGTTCGAAGTCTTGACCTTTCGCAGGAGACTCAACAATCTTACCCGTTACTTCAACAGAGCAGCCAGTCGTTAGCTTTAATACTTCGTTTTCGTAATTATTAAGATTATTAGGAACCACGGCCTGAATCGGGTCGAAACAAGAGCCGTCATAAATGGCAAGGAAAGAGATTCCAGCTTTGGAATCACGACGTGAACGGATCCAGCCGCGAACAGTTACTTCACTGTCTACCGCTAGCTTGCCGCCAAGTACGTCTGTTACAGGCGCGTAAGTCATGTTGATTTCATTCTCCATTGAGGGACAAATTCAACTCAAAGTCTCTGGCATTGCTGCAAATAAACATACATTTGCACAATAATTAACCGAAACATTAAGTTGTATAAACTTTTTAAATCGATTGAACATATTACCTGTCATACCGACAGCTTCAACCTTTATTCTTGCTTGGTGAAAGAAATATTGTGTCTACTGACGATAAATAGGTTTGAGGGTGTGTTTTTTGTTCGATATTAGCTTCAGCCTTACCTTTGACCCTATGTGAGCTGTTGAACGAGCAAGGCGTAATCGAAACCTTTGTTTTCAATAATGGGAGTGTGATTGTATTGAGACTCACTCTATATTGGCGCGGATTCAGTCATATTGGACTTGGTCACCTTCTTAATTTCCCACTAAAGCAACAAGAGGAGTTTAATATCTACGTGTTAATTACGCCGCCTTAACCCCTGCATTCTCTCTACACCCGCACTTTTCGAGCGCTCGCTCATTCAAGAAAAACAGTCGATCAAATTATGTCTCAACAAGGCAGAACTGGCTGTACAAGTAAAAGAGAATTACATGCTTAATTATTTAAAAAAACACTGGTTATCAAACGTTAAAGGAGATTCATTATCTGGGATTGTGGTTGCACTCGCATTGATCCCTGAAGCCATCGCATTTTCAATTATTGCAGGCGTTGACCCTAAAGTAGGGCTCTATGCCTCGTTCTGTATTTGTGTCGTCACTGCTTTGGTTGGCAGTCGTCCGGGAATGATTTCCGGTGCAACAGGTGCTATGGCGCTATTAATGGTCACCTTAGTGAGAGAACACGGACTAGAATATCTACTCGCTGCTTCATTTTTAGCTGGCGTCATTCAAATCGCAGCTGGGTATCTCAAGCTTGGTAACCTGATGAATTTCGTTTCTAAATCGGTGATTACTGGATTTGTTAACGCGCTCGCCATTCTAATTTTCATGGCCCAACTTCCTGAGTTGATCAACGTTCCTTCAAGCGTTTACGTGTTGGTCGCTTTGGGTTTGGCGATCATTTATCTGCTTCCTTATTTCCCCAAATTTGGTCGCGCAATACCTTCTCCACTGGTCGCTATTGTCGCCCTGACAATCATTAGTTTGTTGTTCGGCTTAGACGTGAGAACAATTGGCGATATGGGCAAGCTTCCCGACTCACTGCCTGTGTTCTTGATTCCTAATATTCCATTCACGTTTGATACACTTGCAACCATCCTTCCATATTCGATTGCTCTGTCTCTGGTTGGCTTGCTGGAATCCTTGATGACAGCGACCATAGTCGATGATCTGACAGATACTGAAAGTAATAAAAACAATGAGTGTAAAGGGCAGGGAGTAGCGAACATCGTTGCCTCATTATTTGGTGGAATGGCGGGCTGCGCAATGATCGGTCAGTCGATCATTAACATCAAATCAGGTGGCTTAACCCGATTATCCAGCATGATCGCTGGAGTGGTTTTGTTGCTAATGGTGGTGTTTGTTTCTGATTGGTTGAAGCTGATACCGATGGCGGCTTTAGTATCTGTGATGATCATGGTTTCTATCGGCACATTCTCATGGCGTTCCATTGTTGAGCTTAAAGACCACACACTGCCAACCAATGTAACCATGCTGGCAACCGTGGCGGTGGTGGTGTTTACTCATAACTTAGCAATAGGTGTTGCGGTTGGCGTGGTGTTGTCGGCTCTGTTTTATGCACATGCCAGCAAATCCATGGTGTTTATATCCGATGAAGTCGTGACAAACGAAATGCACACCATTCACCGAGTAAAAGGGCATGTCTTCTTTGCTTCGTCAGATGCGTTTGTCGACCTATTTGATTATGACAACGCAACCTCTTTAGTGACCATCGATATATCGGACGCGTCATTCTTAGATAATACCTCGGTCGAGGCGCTTGATAAGGTTGTGTTTAAGTTCCGTAAAAAAGGGGCTTACGTTGAAGTGTCAGGAATGGATAGCGTGAGTGAGAATCTGATAGTCAAACACGCGATGTATCACAAGCATAAAGACTTAACCGCGGTTTCCATTACGCACTAATCTTGGTTTAAGGTGTTTTTAAAGCCGTAAAGCCTGAACTAGACATTATTAGGAAGATAAAGCGCTCATTGTTGAGCGCTTTTTTGTTGTAGACGATTTATGACTTCTTCTTTGTTCTCGACAAAGTAAACTGATTAATCAGTGATTCAAGGTGATCAGACAGCTCTTCTAAGTCATTGCTGATGTTGCGGGTTTCAGCCGCGGATTGCGATGTGTTGTTGGCGTGAGAGGTGATGGTCTCAACCTTTTGTTGAACATCCTGAGTCGCGTGTGTGGTGGATTGTGTTTGCTGCTGAATATTCTGTGCGTGAGCCAAGACTTGTTTCATCTCTTCGACCACACCATTCATTTCAATTGAAAGTGCGTCGATATCAGTTGAGCTTTGATGGGCTTGTTCGCAAACGCGATCGGCAGAAGTCAGCGACTCTTCGCTGCCTTGTTGGAATTGATGAATGATTGACTCAATGCTGCCAGTTGCTTCTGCGGTTCGTGATGCAAGATGGCGAACTTCATCAGCCACCACCGCAAACCCACGACCTTGTTCTCCCGCACGTGCCGCTTCAATTGCTGCATTCAAGGCCAGAAGATTGGTTTGGTCAGCAATGCCACGAATCACACTCAATATTGAAGAGACCTCTCCGGTTTGCTCATTGAGTGTCAGTATTTTGTGTTTCACTTCTTCTATGCTGCTAACGAGGTTTTTTATCTCACTGCTTGCGTCGTGTGCTTGGTTGGCACTCTTACACGCCACATCAGCGGTGTGATTGATAAGCTCTGAAGCTGTTAAAGTCGCTTGTTCTACATTGACTTGCTGTGCCTGTATTCCTTCGACATTGTGTTGCACTTCAGCGGTTTCGCTTTGCTGGTCGCTGGCGGCTTGCTCGGTAATTTGCGCGACACTAGTCAGTTGGTTTGCTGAGGCATTCAACTTGTGCGAGGTGTTTTGTACCTTTTCTAAGCTGTCAGATACGGTCCCCATGAACGAGTTGATAGAGTTAGCCAGCGTGCCAATCTCATCTTTGCTTTGCTCCGGCAGGCGAGTGGATAGGTTTTTATCGTTGCTGACTTGGGTCATAAAGCGAGAAGTCTGTTGCAGCGGGCGTACGATAATCTTACGAATTAATCCCATCGTAAGCACAAATCCGGCAAAGGAGATCACCGCCATGATACCGATCGCTGTCATCGTTTGAGTATTGATCAGCGAGTTGACATGGCTAAGGTTATATTCAAGTCGAATCGCACCCAAGACTTCACCCTCTGGTGCCATATGACAGGCGACACAATTGGTTCCTCGGTAATCTTCACTCGACTTCATTGGCAGAGCAATAACTAAGCCTTTGCCCCAATCAGCAGAAAAAGGTTCGATAACGGTTTCGCCCGCTAGCGCTCGTTTATCAATATCGTCAACCGGTGTTTGGTTGTCATTACCTGGGCCGTATAACTTGCTGACAGCGTCGGCGCGTAAAACACGAACGTCTTCAATGCCTTCTTGAGCCAGTGCTTTCTGACGAAGGGTCTCTTTTTGTGCCATGGTGCCGGTGAGCATCATCATATTGAGGCTATCGAAGTAGTTACTTGCTTTGTCGTGAAGCTGCTCACTTAACACTGAGTTTACAAGTTGCTTTTGTTGCGAATATTGGAAATAGGTCGATATTGCCAGTAAAAAAGTGAACACGATGGCGAGGGCCACTAGGATTTTAAAGGTGATTGTTGAGCGCATAAGGTGTTTGTTTTTATTAATTATAATGACGCAAATACTGTACTAGTAAGAATTCCTACCACCTATGGGGTATAACGAATTGTGTGACCACACTCCGGCTGTGGTTATGTTTCTGTGATGTAGCGAGTTTGTGCGGAATCTGATGTTGAAATGGAACGCGCTTCAAGCTCCTCGCTGTTCTTAAAACAGACTGCTGTTTTGGGAATAGAGCGCTGTGATTGTGCTGATAATTAGAAGAGTCTTGGTTGTTAATTAGCTCGATGTATTTGTCCGCTTGTCTTTTATCAATAAAGACTATTGTTTTAGACGACTTAGTGGTCAATTTATATCCAAATGGATGTTTTGTTCAATTTAATAGCAAAAATTGTGGTTATAGCGTTGTGTTTCGAGGCTCATTCGATAAGATGAAAAGACCTCTATGATAGAGGTAGGGCAGCAACGGATACGCTGCTTCAAATACTATGGAATGTGACTTATTGGACACATACATGAAATTCAAGATTACATCACCGATTATTGAACCTACGGAAGGTTCACCACATCAGTTAATGCTTACTCATGCTTCTCGCTTTACCTCTTTTAAGACAAGCTCTCCTTTGAACGCCCTGTTCAACAAAGTCTCTGCACGCTTCTTTACCGCTTATCGCTCCTATTGTTATTCGTTTTATAACTTTATTTCTATCTGAACTCCTTTGTCATCCACTCGATGAACGAAGACTCACATCTATAAAAACTAAACAAATAAGTTAAAAACAATGAATATTAAAATGATGGGTAGCTCCCTAATTATCGCTGGTACCGCTCTCGGTGCTGGTATGCTTGCGATCCCAATGGTATTGGCTCAATTCGGATTGCTTTACGGCACACTGCTGATGGTACTGATCTGCTTCGGTACGACTTACGCAGCATTACTACTTTTAGAAGCGACCATCAAAGCGGGTGGCGGTCTAGGATTAAACTCTATTGCCCGAAAAACCTTGGGTAAACAAGGTCAGTTGCTTACCAACGGCTTGCTATACGCGTTGTTGATTTGCCTATTAATGGCTTACATTCTAGGCGCAGGTGACTTGCTGAGTAAGTTACTGTCTAACTTTGGCGTCGAAATTACCGCGACTACCAGCCAAACCGTGTTTACCTTGCTTGCTGGCGCAGTAGTCGCAAGTGGTACTGGTGTGATTGATAAGCTCAATCGAGCATTGTTCTTCGTGATGCTTGCTAGCTTGTTTGCAACCATGGCTTTCTTGGCGCCGAACATGACTCAAGAAAACTTGATGCAGGTAACCAGCCATGACCACGTTGATCTAATCAAAACCAGTGCCATCCTGTTTACGAGCTTTGGCTTTATGGTTGTGATTCCAACCTTGGTTTCTTACAACCACGAAGCGACAGACAAACAGCTGCGTAACATGGTGATCATCGGTTCTCTGATCCCATTAGTGTGTTACTTGTGTTGGTTGTTTGCGGTAGTGGGTAACTTGAGTGAAGAGCAATTCAGAAGCTTTGAGAACGTATCAGATTTGATGGCGGCGTTTGAGGCTCAGTCTCCTTGGGTAGGTAACGTTCTGTCTACCTTCACGGGCTTGGCGTTGTTGACCTCTTTCTTTGGTGTGGCGATGGCGTTGTTCAACCAGAACAAAGACATGTTCAACCAAAATACAGCGGTAACGTACTGCATTAGCTTTATCTTGCCGTTGGCGGGTTCATTGCTTGCTGCAGACAAGTTCCTACAAGTACTGAATTACGCTGGCATCATCTTGGTATTCCTAGCGGTGTTCGTTCCTTTGGTTATGGTCCACAAGCAGCGCTTCATGAAAGTTGCTGATGACCGATACCGAGCAGAAGGTGGCAGCGCAATGATGTTGTTCTCACTGCTGTTTGGTTGTTTCTTGCTTATCTCACAAGTGATCTAGTTCTTTGGTCCATTATCTAAGATGCGAATCGAGCATCTTAGATATAATTGACCGGAATTCAGATACAAAAAAAGGAACGCATCGGCGTTCCTTTTTTATTATTTGCTCGTTACCAAGCAGACTGAGTTAAGCGTTGGCTTGTTAACTGATGCTGACTAGCAAACAACCTTAACAGCCAAACCACCTTGAGATGTCTCACGGTATTTAGCGTTCATGTCTTTACCGGTTTCTAGCATTGTTTCGATTACTTTATCTAGAGAAACAGTAGGAGCAGAAGAGCGACGAAGTGCCATACGAGTTGAGTTGATTGCTTTCACTGCAGCAATACCGTTACGCTCGATACATGGTACTTGTACTTGGCCAGCAACTGGGTCACACGTTAGACCTAGGTTGTGCTCCATGCCGATTTCTGCAGCCATACATACTTGCTCAGGGCTACCACCCATAAGCTCAGCAAGACCAGCAGCAGCCATAGAACATGCCACACCAACTTCACCCTGACAGCCAACTTCAGCGCCAGAGATAGAAGCATTACGCTTGTAAAGACCACCGATCGCGCCAGAAGCAGCGAAGTAACGGATGTAATCTTTCTCTGTCACTGTTTGGATGAACTTATCGTAATAAGCCAATACAGCAGGGATGATGCCACATGCGCCGTTTGTTGGTGCCGTTACTACACGACCGCCAGCTGCGTTTTCTTCATTTACTGCGAAAGCAAACATGTTTACCCAGTCAACAACCGTCATTGGATCATTGGTTGTTTTTTCTGAAGTAATCAGCTGTTGGCGAAGTGCTGCTGCACGACGAGGTACACGCAGTGGACCAGGCAGGATACCTTCAGTATTCATACCGCGATCCATACACTCACGCATCGTTTTCCAGATGTTAGCGAAGTAAGTGCGAGACTCTTCGTCTGAGTGGAATGCTGCTTGGTTTTTCATAACCAGTGTACTGATAGAAAGACCGCTTTCTTTACACTGATTAACCAGCTCTTCAGCTGTTGTGAATTCGTAAGGTGCTTTGATTGGGTTTTCTTCTTCTTTGCCGAAGTTCTCTTCGTCAACGATGAAACCGCCACCAATTGAGTAGTACGTTTTTGAGTATGCAACTTCGTCACCAACCCATGCATGAATGCTCATGCCATTCTCGTGTAGAGAAAGGTTGCTAGTGTGGAAGTTCATACCGCCATCGCGTGGGAACGATACTGTATGACAGTGCATGCCAACAGGAAGGCGCTCGGTTTCTTCTACGCGAGCAATGAAGCCAGCAATAGAATCGATATCAACACGCTCAGGAGTATTGCCAGCAAGACCCATGATGATTGCGATATCTGTGTGGTGACCTTTCCCTGTCAGTGATAGTGATCCATATACGTCCACGGTGATTTTAGTGATGTCGCGCAATTTTCCCATTGAACGTAGGTCATCAATAAATTCTTTACCCGCTTTCATTGGTCCAACTGTGTGTGAGCTCGATGGACCAACACCGATTTTATAGATATCAAATACACTAATCATAGCGATTACCTCAAAAAGAGAGCCTCCCAAGGGGAGTAGGGAGGCTCATTTATTATCATTATATTTTTTGTCTAATCTCGCGATATAAGATGGATGTCATCTTATAAAAAGGGCTTGAGATTAAAGAGCGCCGTAGATTACAGAACTAATAGCCGCTAGACCACATAAAGCTGTAAAGATTTGTACAGGTGCTGAAGTTTTGTACTTAGCCATTGCTGGTACTTTTTGCATCGCGAATACAGGCATTAGGAACAGGATAGCTGCAATCATTGGAGCACCCATTGTTTCAATCATACCTAGGATGCTTGGGTTAACTACCGCAACAATCCAAGTTGTAACAACGATGAACGCTAGAGAAGCTTTCTCAATCGTGCTGATTGAAGAACCAGAGCGAGACTTAATTAGACCAACAAGACCTTCATGAGCACCTAGGAAGTGACCAAAGTAGCTAGAAGTGATTGCTGCGAACGCTACTAGAGGACCCATGTAAGAGATAAGTGGAGACTCGTGAACGTTAGCTAGGTAAGAAAGTACCGAGATGTTTTGTGCTTGCGCTGTTGCTAGTTGCTCTGGAGATAGAGAAAGTACTACAGAGAATACGAAGAACATTACAAAACCCATCAGCATCATTGCTGCGCCGCCAGTGATCGCGTCAGTTTTCTTAACTGCGTCATCACCGTATACACGACGTTGCTCTTTAGAGAACTGTGAAATGATTGGGCTGTGGTTGAAAGAGAACACGATGATTGGAATCGCAAGCCAGATAATAGAAGGCATTGCTGACCATTCTGGGCTTGTTTCCATCATTGAAGTGTTCCAATCAGGAACTAGGTAGAAAGACAATGCTAGTAGGATGAATACTAGTGGGTAAACCATCGCTGAAGTTGCTTTAAGCATCAGCTCTTTACCGAATACAACACCTGCTGTCATAGCAAGGATAAGTGCACCAGAAAGAAGAGGACGTGGAATAGATTCCATACCCATTTGGTTTACTAGGAAAGAGTCAACCGTGTTTGTGATACCAACACCGTAGATAAGAACGATCGGGTAGATAGCGAAGAAGTAAGCAAAAGTAATAATGTTTGCGCCAGTCTTACCGAAGTGCTCTTCAACTGTGTCTGTAATGTCAGCTTCAGGGTTTTTAGCAGACAGTACGAAACGAGCTAGAGATTTGTGTGCGAACCAAGTCATTGGTGCCGCAATTAGAGCTAGGATAACTAATGGCCAAAAACCACCCGCACCAGCTTTGATTGGAAGGAATAGTACGCCAGCACCAACTGCTGTACCGAATAGTGATAAACACCAGGTAAAATCTTTATAGTTAAACTTGCTTGAATCTTTAACGGCATTTGCCGAAGAAGTTGTTGTGTTCATGTTAAATTACTCATTTTTTGGGAACAGGAAATAAGTCGGGGCTAATTCTGCAGAATTTTCGTCTGCAAAAAATAGATCTAAATCATGTAATGAAACGGCGTGTCACATGATATGCGAAAAACGGATTTTTGATCACGAAAATAGCGTGCCACAGGTGATTTATGTTTATGCTTGGTATTAGTTTTATTTATGCGAAAGGCGGGGTTGTATAGATTTATACCAGGGAAACGTTTGCGTAAAATTGCATTAATAAATCTGTTCCATAGAAAGTCTGGATTTTGTTAACAGAGATTAAACAAAACGTAGTTGCTATGTAATTCGTTGCACTACATGTTGCTGCAGTGATTGGATAATTTGCGCCGTAACGCCCCAAATTAGGTGCTCTTGGAAAGGCATCGCAAAAACACGATGCTTGATTTGTTTGAAGTTAACAGTGTGACTGTGTAACTTGGCTTGGTCTAAAACATAGGTGGCAGGCACCTCAAAAATAGAGGCAACTTCGTTCTCATCGATGATGGCTTCATAGTCAGGATCGACCATAGCAACAATCGGCGTCACAGAAAATTTACTAATGGTACTCAAAGCGGGTAATTGCCCAACAACTTTAACTTGATCCGATCGAATTCCTACCTCTTCATGGAGCTCTCTAAGTGCGGTGAATTGCATAGAAGGGTCAGAGAGTTCGTGTTTACCGCCAGGAAAACTGACTTGGCCAGGATGATGCTTTAAATGAGCCGCTCTTTTAGTAAAAATGACATGTAAACCATCTTCTCTTTCCACTAAACCGACCACCACTGCCGCTTTACGTAATTGATCGCCACTGATATGCGAAACACGCTCTACTGACTCTGGGTGATAGCCAACGGTAGGGTTTAGTTGGAATTGTTGAAGGAAGTTTTCTTTATTCATATCAAGCCAATATATTGATTATTATGATTTTAAGTATAGACATAACCGTGGGTTGATTACCAATATTGAGTTTTTCTTCATTCACTTTCCCTCTTTTAGTTATCAATTGGGCGTCATGAGAGGCTGTTTACCGATGAATCTCCTCAAAATGACGATTTTTGCTATATTCAATATGTGCATACAGGCGAGTAAGCGTTACCCATGTCATAAAATTGGGTGACGAAACGTAGATTTTTTGTTTAAGAATTTGATAACAATAACTTAGTGGACCATTCTAAAAAGAAATAGAAGAAAAGGTATGAGATGAAAGGAATCATATTCACCGAATTTTTAGAGCTTGTTGAAGACAAGTTTGGGCTAGAGCTTTTGGAAGAAGTTCTAGAAATGTCAGAAGACGAAGGGATCTATACGTCGGTCGGCAGTTACGACCACAAAGACCTTGTCAGGTTGATTATCAACTTGAGTAAGAAAACCGATATTGATGCGGCAAGCTTGCAACGCGTGTTTGGGCAGTCTGTATTTAAGAACTTACTGGCCTCATTACCGAATAAAGCGAGCCTTGCTCATAGCACGACCACCTTTCAATTTATTCAGCACGTAGAGCGCTACATTCACGTTGAAGTGAAGAAGCTCTATCCAGATGCTGAGCCACCTGAATTCAGTTTTATCACCACGACCGAAGCACAACTTGTTTTTGACTACAAAAGCGCAAGGTGTATGTCTCATGTTTGCTTAGGACTTATAGAAGGATGCGCTGAATACCACGGTGAATCTATCGCGGTGGAGATGACGCCACAAAATGATGACCAAAGCGTGGTTAGGTTTAATCTCAAAGTAGAAAAGTAATATGGATCTGGCATCTGCCCTAGAGAAGAAGCTCAAGCGTCAAATCGCGGCAAGAAAAGCGGCTGAAGGATTGTTGGAACAGAAGAGCCTCGAGCTGTTCGAGGCTAACCAACAACTTGAGCTTGCTTTGCGTCAGTTAGAAAAGCGCTCCAACGCGAATTTACGTCGTATTGAATTTCAAGAACAAATCGACAACCTGTTGATTGACTTCGGGCGCGCGTTTCTAAGAAATGATCTCGATGATGTCATGCTATCTGAACTAACGACGAACGTGACTAACAGTTACTTAATCGAAGCCAGTCGTTTGATTCTACCTCCCAAGCTCATCCCTCAGTTACACACCTATGATTATGGCGATGAGACTGTCGAGGTGTTAGATCAAGACATTCAAGAACCTCATTGGCAAGACGACCTGCTGACCGTGCCCTTAGAGGTTGAAAAAGTCATAGTCGGCGCGTTAATCGTCAGAGTCAGGTTGTTAGACCAAGACTACGAGTTTATACAAAGCCAACTGTTGTTGGTGACCGACCTCATCTGCAGTGCCTTGACTCATCAGCTAGCGATTAACCGAAATATTGAATCACGTAAACGAGCGGAAGAGTCCGAAAGGGCAACGCGTGACTTTGTGGCCATGATTAACCATGAGTTAAGAACTCCGCTTAATGGCTTGTTAGGCAGTGCCGAATTGATCAGTGATACCGAACTCAACAGTTCTCAGCGTGAAATAGTGAACAACCTGAGCCAGTCTGGAGAGTTTCTCAGAACCATCATTAATGATCTATTGGATTACAGCAAAATCAATGCAGGGATGTTGGAGCTTATTCCAAAGAAATTTGCCCTACGTGATTTGAGAAGCACGATTGAAAGCATCTTCGTCAATCGAGCAATTGAGAAGCAGCTCGAATTCAATATCAGTGTTGCGTCAAACGTTCCCTCCCATTTCCAAGGCGATTTAGAGCGCATCACACAGCTGTTTGTGAACTTAATCGGTAATGCGATTAAATTTACAGAAGAAGGGCATGTGAATGTTGATATTGAGTGGGACAAAAACCAATTTGTTTTCTCTGTAGAAGATACCGGAGTCGGAATTGCTGAATCGGCGCATAAGACGCTGTTTGAACCTTTTACTCAAGCGGATAACTCAAGTAGTCGAAACTATGAGGGCACCGGGCTTGGGTTAGCGATTTGTCGTAAACTGGTGGCTCTGATGAATGGCGATATTGGGGTGACCAGTGTTGTTGGTTCAGGCACGACGTTTACCATCTCGATTCCTCTTCAAGTTGTCGATGTTCCGGCTGAGAGTGATAGTGTTACTAAGGGCTTTGAGTCTGAGGCGGAATTGTCACTACTTAAAGTGTTGGTGGTTGATGATATTAAGATGAACCAGATCATCATCCAGCAAATGCTTCGTAAACATGAGATTGAACCGGCTATCGCAAGTAATGGTGTTGAAGGGTTTGAGCTCGCGTCAGACAACGAATACGACATTGTATTCATGGATTGCAGAATGCCCGTTATGGACGGCTTTGAAGCGACAGAGAAACTAAGAGAGAAGGGTTACGTTAAATCTATTGTGGCACTGACCGCCGGAACGACACTTGAAGAACGCGAACGTTGTATTCAGTGTGGAATGGATGACATTTTGAGTAAACCTTACACCGCCAATGATCTTAAAGAGATGCTTAAGAAGTGGGGTGTCTCTGCGGTGAAGGTCGCTTAAACACGCTAATAATGCGTTGTGAGCAATGCACTCTAGTTCAAAGACTAAAAAACCGAAGTGATCTTGCGATCCTTCGGTTTCTTTTTATATCGAGTTTTTGCTGAGCGTTAAGCCGCAGAACTCGTCATTAAATCGCGGAACTCGCAGTTAATGACGCTAGGTTTAGCAATCTTCAAGTACCGGTAGAATTCGACTCAGCTTATCCAGAGTTTCTTGGTATTCAGAAGCACAATCACTATCAAATACCACACCACCGCCAGCCCATGCATAAAGCGTATTGTTCTCGGCGACTAATGTACGAATGGTAATACTGGTATCCATTCTGCCATTTCGGCTGATGTAGCCAATACTGCCGCAGTACGCTGAACGTCGATGCGGTTCTAACTCTTCAATGATCTGCATCGCGCGAACTTTTGGTGCGCCAGTAATCGATCCTCCAGGGAAACACGCTCTCAGAAGGTCAGTCGCAGAATATTGTTCATCAAGGTCTGCTCGTATCGTGCTTACCAAGTGGTGCACGGCAGGGAAGCTCTCAATATCGAACAACTTTGGTACATGCACTGTGCCCGGTTTTGCGACTCTACCGATGTCATTGCGCAGTAGGTCGACGATCATCAGGTTTTCTGCCTGATCTTTTTCTGCTGCTGCTAAGTCTTGAGCATTGGCGTCGTCAATCATAGGTTCTTCAGAACGAGGACGTGTGCCTTTGATTGGTTTTGTTTCAATGGTGCCACTATTGAGCTCTAAGAATCGTTCAGGAGAAACACTTAAGATTGCTGAGTGTTCAAGACGAATAAAACCAGAAAACGGCGCCGAGTTGTATTGCTCTAACTTTTCATAAGCGAGCCATTCGCTGCCTTGGTAACCAGCACGAAAACGTTGAGCAAGGTTTATCTGATAACAGTCACCCGACAACAAGTACTCTTGAACGCTATCGAACTTATTGGCATAACTCTGCTCAGTCATGTTGGATTGCCATGGGGTGGTTAGTCCAAACTTCTGATGAGCCCGTTCTGCTTGTTGGCTTGGCGATTGTTGTTGAGTTAACCAATCCCAATGGGTATCAATGTTTTGCCCAACAAGGAACGCAGCTTTAAGCTTGTGATCAACAATTACAGCCCATTCATACAATCCAACCGCCATATCTGGCGCAGAAATATCGCGCTTAGCAAGAGAGGGCAGAGCTTCCACTCGTCGCCCTAAATCGTAGCTAAAATAGCCTAAAGCGCCACCAATGAAAGGCAGTTCAGGATGCTCACTGGTTGCGGGTAGCAATTGCTGCTGATATTGGTCGAGTAGTTCGAAAGGGTCTGACTCTGAAACCTCCCACGTCTCATTAACATTAACGGTCGTTTTTGCACCGATTGTCTCGAAGGTGGCGATGGGTTGAGCAACTAAAATATCGTATCGACTATCAACGTGGCTTTCTGAAGCGGAGCGTAATAGCATTGCCCACGGCAGGTTTTCAATATGGGAAAACAGCTGTTTAGCTAAAGTTGATTGATATTCAAGCGGCTTGATTTGGATAGAGCGAAATTCGTTGTTATTCATTTGTTTAATTTGTGACAAAGAGTTCGATCACTGCATGGCGTGTGAGAGGAAGCAAGAGTATCATAAATTGAAAATAAAATGGGTTCTTGATTAGAACGGAGTAATCCAAGTGGTTTAGTTTAAAGCTATGCAAGCGATTGCTAAAGCAACTAAATACAGCTCAACACAATAAAAAGCTAAACCACCTAATTCGATTTGGCATAGATAGCCAAACGGTGAACCCACATGGAACCAGAACAATAAAGAGGCATGCAATGACGGTTATTCGTAAGCAAGATGTGATCAGCAGTGTCGCTGACGCACTTCAGTACATTTCTTATTATCACCCCTTAGACTTTGTCCAAGCCCTAGAAAAAGCGTACGAGAAAGAAGAGAGCCAAGCAGCTAAAGATGCTATTGCTCAGATTCTTATCAACTCACGCATGTCTGCGGAAGGCCATCGTCCAATTTGTCAGGATACGGGTATTGTTACTTGTTTCGTGAACATCGGTATGGATGTTAGGTGGGAAACGGATCAAACAGTACAACAGATGGTTGATGAAGGCGTTCGTCAAGCTTACAACAACCCAGATAACCCATTGCGTGCATCTGTCCTAATGGACCCTGCAGGTAAGCGTATTAATACCAAAGACAACACACCAGCGGTTGTCCACATTAATATGGTTCCAGGCAACAAAGTTGAAATTCAAATCGCGGCTAAGGGCGGCGGTTCTGAGAACAAAACCAAGATGGTTATGCTGAACCCTTCTGATGATATTGCAGAATGGGTAGAGAAGACGCTGCCAACAATGGGTGCAGGCTGGTGTCCACCGGGCATGCTAGGTATAGGCATCGGCGGTACGGCTGAAAAAGCAGCGGTACTAGCAAAAGAATCTTTGATGGAACACATCGATATTCAAGAGCTTATCGAAAAAGGCCCAGAGAACGCAGAAGAAGAGCTTCGTTTAGACATCTTCAACCGTGTAAACAAACTGGGCATTGGCGCACAAGGTCTTGGCGGTCTAACGACTGTGGTTGACGTGAAAATCAAAACAGCACCAACACACGCAGCATCTAAGCCAGTTTGCTTAATCCCGAACTGTGCAGCAACGCGTCACGTTCACTTCACGCTAGATGGCAGCGGCCCAGCAGAGCTAACGCCACCTAAACTAGAAGAGTGGCCAGACATCACTTGGGAAGCGGGCGCAAATACACGCCGTGTTAACCTTGATGAAGTGACTAAAGAAGACGTACAAGAGTGGAAGACCGGAGAAACGGTTCTTCTGTCAGGTAAGATCTTAACCGGTCGTGATGCTGCTCATAAACGTATTCAAGGCATGCTAGAAAGCGGCGAAGGCTTACCAGCTGGCGTTGATTTCAAAGGCAAGTTCATTTACTACGTGGGTCCTGTTGATGCTGTAGGTGATGAAGCGGTAGGTCCTGCAGGTCCAACAACTTCAACACGTATGGATAAGTTCACTGACATGATGCTGAACGAAACTGGCATTATGGGCATGATCGGTAAAGCGGAACGTGGCCCTGCAACGGTTGAATCAATCAAAGAGCACAAAGCGGTTTACCTAATGGCGGTTGGCGGTGCAGCTTATTTAGTCGCGAAAGCAATTAAAAAAGCACGTGTAGTTGCGTTTGAAGATCTCGGTATGGAAGCGATTTACGAGTTTGAAGTTGAAGATATGCCTGTAACGGTAGCGGTTGACTCTAACGGCGTGAACGCACACCAGATTGGCCCTGACACGTGGAAAGTGAAGATTGCTGAAGCTGAGAAAGCGTAATTAACCGAAGCCAAAAAATCGTAATTGTCGCTAACTTCAGCGTTTGAATTGCAATTTTTGACAGAAAGTTAAAGACAAAAGTGCAGCATTATCTGCACTTTTGTCATATTATCAATGATATAGTGATAAACACATAGTTTGATATAAGAACATAGGAGAGAGGAATGCCTCGTTTTATTCAGATCCTACAGATTATCTTGGCAGTGGTGATTGGTGCTTTTGTTGGCTACGACCTGATCTTGAAAGGGATCAGTATCTTTGATAATAAATACGTGACGATTACATGTGCGCTTTGGCTAATTGCAGAGATTGCACTGTTTGTTATCTACAAGTTGATTGAAGACGATTAAACGTCGGATATCGTGCAAAAATTCTAAAGCCCCTGATTATGAATGTAGTCAGGGGCTTTTATTCATCTAGCATTAAGAATGGATATTGCATACTCACCACTATTAGCAAAAGAACAAACAAAAGCATACAAACTATCCCAACAGGGAAAGAACATAGGCTTGCCTCTTTATTATCATAACCAGCTAGCCTAATTATCACGGAGTCGTTCAAATGAAACACCTAACTCAAGAAATGAGTGACTTTATAAGCAGAGGAACGGATTCTCATATTCGAGTAGCGGTCACGGGGCTTTCTCGTGCGGGTAAGACTGCATTCATAACTTCGCTGGTTAATCAGCTTCTTCATACGTCTACCCATAAAAACCTACCACTGCTTGCATCGGCGAGAGATGGAAGAATTATTGGCGCAAAGCGTATCCCGCAACACAACATGATGATTCCACGCTTCTCCTATGATGAAGCGATGGAGTCGCTGAATGCACAGCCACCAGAATGGCCGGTGCCAACGCGTGATGTCAGTGAGATTCGTCTAGCCATCAAATATAAGCCTGCAAAGGGCGCGAAAAAGCTGCTGAGTAAAAACAGCACGCTTTATCTAGATATTGTTGATTATCCAGGTGAATGGTTGCTTGATTTGCCGTTACTGGATATGGACTTTGATACTTGGAGCCAATCTCAGTTTGCCGCGTTGAAAGGCGACAGAGAAACCTATTCGCAACAGTGGAACGCCATGCGTGGTGATATCGATTTGCTAGCAGAAGCAGACGAAAAGAAACTGGTCGCGATTGCCGATAGTTACACTCAGTACCTTCATACTTGTAAAAGTAACGGACTGCATTGGGTTCAACCGGGTCGATTCGTATTACCCGGTGAGCTTGAAGGCGCGCCTGTACTGCAATTCTTCCCGTGTATCGCGCCTGAAGGTAAGTTTTCAAAAACAAGTAATTACGCGGTACTGAAAGCGCGTTATGAAGAGTATCAACAGAAGGTCGTGAAAGCGTTCTACAAGAATCACTTTGCTACGTTCGACAGACAAATCGTGCTGGTGGATTGCTTACAGCCGCTCAATGCGGGCTATGACTCTTTCATGGATATGCGTGGCGCATTAGAGCAGCTACTAAAAAGCTTTAAGTATGGTCGAAGCAATATATTAAGACGCTTATTCGCGCCGAAGATCGACAAGATATTATTCGCCGCAACCAAGGCCGATCACGTGACACCGGATCAACACCCGAACTTGGTATCGCTGTTACAACAGATGGTGCATCCGGCTTGGCAACAGGCGGCGTTTGAACACATCGACATGAGTTGCATGAGCATCGCGTCTATTCAAGCGACCAGCGCGGGTTATATCTCGTCGGGCTCAGACAATGTTCCGGCGTTGCAAGGTGTGACTTTAGATAATGTCCCTCAAACCATGTATCCGGGAGAGGTGCCGCGTAAGTTGCCCAATAAACAGTATTGGGAAACCAACCAGTTTGATTTCACGAGCTTTAGGCCGATGGAGCAACATTCCGATGAGCCTTGCCAACATCTAAGAGTCGACAAGGTTTTAGAGTATCTCATTGGCGACAAGTTGAAGTAATTGAGGCAATCAAAATGAGTGAATTAAAAACAAAGCAGGTCTTTAATGAACCGTTGAAGACCTCTTTTGATGAGCAAGACAAGAGCGAAGTTGGCCCGGATTTAGGCGCTCAACAACTGTTCACAGAGCAAGAGAAATTTGTCCCTGTCGCACCGCAAGTGGAAGCCGAACTTGATGGTGAAGCTGAGCAGCTATTGGAACAAGTGATTCGACCGAGCAAAAAGAAGAAGTGGTTTGGAACGGGTTTATTGGTCGCTTTCTCTGGTCTAGTTGGATGGCAGGCAATTGATTCGGTGATTACCGCGATTCAAACGGCTGACTGGCTTGCGTTAGGTTGGGCTGGCTTTATTGCTGCCATTGCTTCATTGGGTTTAGGCGCAATAGGCAAAGAGCTGTGGAAACTGCGCTCACTTAAAGATCACTTTAGTGTGCAAGAGCAGAGTGAAGAACTACTCCAAAGCCAAAGTGTCGGTAAGGGCAAAGCGTTCTGTGAAAACATCGCCAAGCAAGGCGGCATTATCGCTGAGTCTCCTTGGTACGATAAGTGGCGAAACAGCATTAACCCAGCACACAGTGATGCAGAAGTGTTGGATATGTACGATGCGTTAGTCGTGAGTCAACAAGATAAGGTTGCGACTCAAATCGTCACTAAGTTCTCGACCGAATCGGCGGCTTTGGTCGCGGTGAGTCCATTGGCGGCGGCTGATATGTTGCTGGTGGCTTGGCGAAATTTCACCATGATAGACAAGCTTGCTGATGTGTATGGCATTGAGCTTGGCTACTGGTCTCGTATTAAGCTATTTAAACTGGTGTTAATCAACATGGCAGCTGCGGGTGCCAGTGAACTTGCGATAGACGCGAGTATGGACCTCGTCTCGATGGATCTTGCAGGCAAGGTTTCAGCTCGAGCAGGGCAGGGGCTCGGTGTCGGTATTCTCACTGCGAGACTGGGTTTAAAAGCCATGACATTGCTGCGTCCTATGCCTTGGCATAATGAGCGAAAAGTAAAAATATCAGATCTTCGCAAAGCCGTCCTTTCTGAAATAAAGCGTATCACTCTCAAATAAAGCATTTGAAGCTCAATAGTTTGAGAAGAAGAGTAAACATATGTTTACTCTTCTTCTTGACTGAACTCAGAGCTTAATCCACACTACTGTCAACTTATCCTGACACCTATAATAGGACTATTTGTGCGTCTTGAAGTATTGTGTGAAGACAGACTCGGCTTAACGCGTGAGTTGCTCGATATCTTGGCCTCAAAAAGCATTGATTTAAGAGGAATCGAAATTGATGTTAAAGGCATTATTTACCTAAACTGCCCTGATATCGATTTTGATGCTTTTAGTGAACTTATGGCTGAAATTCGCCGAATTTCAGGTGTGAAGGATGTACGTAAAATCCAATTTATGCCAAGCGAAAGGCATAACACAGAGCTGATTGCTCTGCTGGCAAACCTACCTGATCCTGTGATTGCGATTGACCTTAAAGGCTCAGTCGATATGGCTAACCACGCTGCATTGAACCTCTTCAACAAACAAGAAGATGAAGTCATCGGTGAACCGCTAGCGACGTTTGTTCCTAGCTTTAACTTTGCTCGCTGGATCGAAGGCGATGTAACGCGTCATCGTGAAGTTGTCGTGTTGGATGGTTTAGATTTCTCTATTGAGATCCTGCCGATTTACCTTGGTGGTGATGTCAACGAAGCGGTACTGGCAAGCGCAGTAATGACGATTCGCTCTTGTAATCAAGAGATGAACTCGCCAGATTCAATCCCAGAACAGAACAACCTAGGTTTCGAACACTTTGTTGGTGTCTCTAATCGCCATAAAGCCTTGATCAGCCAAGCTAAGAAATTGGCTATGCTGGATCAGCCTCTATTAATTGAAGGCGATACGGGTACAGGTAAAGAGATGTTGGCGAAAGCGTGTCATAACCGTTCAAATCGATCGTCTTTCCCATTCTTGATTCTAAGCTGTGCATCGATGCCTGATGACGTAGCGGAAACGGAATTGTTTGGTCATGCGCCGGGTTCATTCAACCATGAGCAAGGTCATAAAGGTATTTTCGAACAAGCGAATGGCGGTACCGTATTTTTAGATGAAATTGGCGAGATGAGCCCGCACCTACAAATCAAATTGCTGCGTTTCTTACAAGATGGTTCATTCCGTCGTGTTGGTGAAGAAGAAGAGATGCACGCTGATGTTCGTATTATTGCATCAACACGCCACCGTCTTTCTGAATTAGCCGACTCGGGTTCGTTCCGTGAAGATTTGTTTTACCGCTTGAATGTACTGACTCTGTCTATCCCTGCATTGCGTGAACGCTCAAACGACGTAGCACCGCTGTTGGAACTGTTCGTTGCAAAGTACGCGCAGCAGTTAGGTATGTTAAAACCAAAATTGACTCAAGAGTTAGTCGACCAGCTTGGTAATTACCAATGGCCGGGCAACATTCGCCAGTTAGACAACATGGTTCTACGTGCACTAACAGAGCTAGATTCAGACACACTAACGGTTGAGCAATTCCATTTGCCACAGCTTGAAACAATGACGGCTGGAATGGCGAACCTGAGCTTAGACGGCTCGCTCGATGAAATCATGAAAGACTATGAATCTCAGATTCTAGAGAAGCTTTATCAGTCTTTCCCATCAAGCCGTAAGCTAGCAAAACGTTTGAATGTATCTCATACCTCAATTGCGAATAAGCTTCGTGATTACGGTATCAGAAAGAACTGATCGAATAAGAACAAGATTATGGAAGATTTGAGTACACCAGAGCGCATTTATAAGCATGATGGTAATCTGATTCTACGCACGGCTGAAATTGATGACGCTGGCATGATCAGCGAGTATTTTCAGGTTAACAGAGAGTACCTGAAACCTTGGGAGCCGATACGCGAAGATGCGTTCTTTGATAGAGCGAGTTGGGCGCAGCGACTGATCAAGTTAAACGAGCTTCATAAAATGGGGCTAGGCTATTACTGTTTACTGATTAACGCTGACTCTAATGAAATGTTAGGCACCATATCGTTCAGTAATTTGTCGCGTTTCCCGTTCTACGCTTGTAATGTCGGTTACTCATTGGCTCAAAGTGCACAGGGCCACGGCTACATGCGCAGAGGTTTGAGCATGGCCAAAGACTACATGTTTGATGTGCAGAACATGCACCGCTTAATGGCGGGCTACATGCCTCACAACGAACGCAGTGCGGGTGTATTAGAACATCTTGGTTTTGTCCGAGAAGGTTTTGCTAAAGACTACCTACAGATTAACGGTAAATGGGAAGACCATATACTGACGGCATTAGTTAACCCGAATTGGGAAGATCGGCGCGCTGTATAGAGACCAATAGTCATTAGGCGTAAGTATCAATTAAGCGTAAATACAGAGTTAGAGGCAGTGACGACATAGATAAAATGAAACCGTCACTGCATCAAAAAGAACAGATAGGCATGGTAAATCCATCAGCCTGAGAAGATATTTGAGGAATTTTGATGTCATACACAACTTTGGACGAATACCAAAGAAAATGGATTTTCACACACCAGTCAATGCCGCTGCCGGCAGAGGACTTGGAAAAGATTAAGCCAATGACACAGGCGAGAGCATCTCAGTTCTGGAAAGAGAACGTGAGCCCTCAAAGTCCAGACGCAGAACGACTGAGCTCGCAAGACTGGCCAAGCAAAGCATCGAACTGGAATGAAGAGATCAGCTGGATGGCGCATTGGGAAGCGGATGAGCCAGAAATGCCAGAAGAAATTCTTAACTTCATTGATTGGCAAGATGACGTAACTGTTTATTTTTGTTACGAAAAGTATAATGTTCTTGAAACTAAATGGGCGATTTTCAAGAAGCATTGGAAGAACTTCTTGTTCTACGATGATGGCCCGATTTTAATTGGTCGCCGTCGTTCAGAAGCCCTTTGGTTTGCTACCAATGGCAAGGTAAAAATCGGTAACCGTGCTTAACCTCGGTGTGATTTAATCGAGTGAGTGTTTGTGTTTCGATCAACAGATAGACAAACAAAAAGCGAGCATTGAGCTCGCTTTTTTTGTGCCTAATGATCTTCGAAGATCATGGGGAAATACCCATTGTTTGAGCCTAGCTAAAGGTGACCATTTTCATGTGTTCAAAGTGGGTAAATTACGAAATTGAGATCGCTATCTCATTGGGTTAGTTGAAGTTTTATGGGGTTGAGCTATCTTTATATTACTGCCTTAGTGGAGGTGAAGTATTATGATTTGGGATACTCTCGAACGTGTAAATAAACTTCGCAAGGAAGCAATGGAGGATCCAGAGTTTTTGGATTCAGCAAAAATGCATGAGGAATGGCTTTTAAGCGAAACTCATAATCAATCAAACAAAGGAGCAAAAGAGAAGAAACCGAAAAAACTATCTGACATTTATGAAAATACGGATTTTCCTATCAACCCAACTGGAACCAAACATTAACAATGATGAACTGCAACACGGCTAAGGCTCTTAACCAAAAAGCTATAAGTCGATTATTCATACCAGCCTTAAGCCACCAATAAAAAAGCCACTTTCAACGAATCGAAAGTGGCTTTTTCTTTACTTGCTAGCTTCTTTACCATTAGCAACGAAAGCTAATCGTTTTCAAACCTAGTTATTGATTAGGCTTAATCCGCTTGGTAACGCATCACCAAACACACGCTTAGATTCGCTCTCAGAAAGCTCAGTCACTTCACTCACTAGTGTTAACCATGAATCAGGCACCTTGCTTTGCTTAAGCTTCTCAATCACTTGATTGCGATAGTCATCAGAGATATCAAACTGACGGTCACCGGTTTTACGACAAATCATCACCGCTGCAAAGGCGATCATCTGCTCTTTATGCCAGTTCTGCTCAAGCAGTTTCGGTAACCATTGTTCAGCTTGTTCTCTAGGAATCACGCTGTGTTGGCTACCATACAAAGGCGTTCTTGATGCTAATCGACCCAGAGCCCACCAATGCGCTTGTTCAAATTGGTTATGGTTGATCGCTTTGCTTAAGAACCAACTTGCCAGCAGCACTTTGTCTTCAACCTCAAGTTGCTCAAGTGACGCCGCTAAACGAACCATGGCTTCATAGCCATTGTCTTGCGCATCTTTGGCTGTCTTAGGGTTCTTCATTGCACCTGGGTGAAGGTATTTAGCGATGTCCGCCAAGATACTCTCTTGCTGCTCTTGGTTTAGTCCACCGGCCACACGACGCCAGAATACCCACCAGTCTGTCCAGCCTTGGTGGTTCTTGAACTGAATGTTCTGTTGGTAAAGGCCCCAAATTTGTTCGATACGCCATGAGTCAGTCGGATCGCCAAAGCCAGGACGTAGCGAGTATCCCGCCAAACGTAACCAGTTCTTCTCGTGTGCTTCTGAGCGGCGACGACGCTTACGACCTAATGAGAAGGTATCAAATAGGTTACGAAGGGTCGTGAAGTCCCATTCATCGCGTTTACCTAGTCGCTTCTCAAGATCTTTCGATAGCGTTTTGATCTCTTTCGATTCAGCACTTTTCTTGTTGCCGCTGTACAGGCGAGAAATCAATTCCTTACACTCTTCCAATCTTGGGTGAAGCGCGGAGGTATCAGATTCATCGCCTTGCTTATTTCTTACTTCAAACTCAAGCAACCAACGCTTAGAGTCATCTTCTGTGCTCACACACTCCATTTTCAGTGTGCCGACTTCGGTTAACTGACAAGCGAGCAGGACTTCAACACGCTCTTTTTGGTTGGCTTGAAGTTCTGCAGTACCTGAGCCTTCCAACGTAGAAATATACGGTGGGAGAGGGGAGAACAAGTCGGCATCCACATTGACCATCACACCGTTTTGAATGGCGGTGTCGTGAGCAATTTGATCGTGTGTTGAAGTCAGTAGATTAAATCGTACTGGCTCACCTAAAGTCAGCGAGAAACGACGGCTGTTTAAGCGTATCTCTTGTCCTTCCTCAGTACCTTTGGCAAGCAGACAAAGCGCTTTACCCATCTTGTTCTTCTCTTGTAGATGCAAGAAGTAAGAACGAGCTGCACCACCACCGATTTTCAGTTGTGCACCACGGCGGGCTTTACCAAAGGCAACCGCGCCAAGGGCAACAGACCAATCTGGATGAGGGTTATCAAGCACAGTGATCGGAGAACCGTTCCAGTTGCCAAGTAGCTGTGTGATTCGTTCAGTGACCAATTCACTGTTAAACACACCACCATTGAGCAGCACGCCAACTGGAATTGCAGGTTTGGTGTTATCGAACTCAATAGAGTCTGAGTTTTCTAATGCGGCTTTAGACACTTGTTGGTGTGTTGTTAGGAATTCTGCGACGTGCTTACTCACCGCAGGATCAGCCACGTAAGGCAGACCAAACTCAACCACAGCACTGCGGCGTTTGTCGGGTGTTTCAGCAAACTCAGAAAGCGGGAAGAAACCTTCCAATGCGATTTGATGAACTTCTTGTTTGGTTAAGCCAATACTCTTAGTACCGCCAAGCAGTTTAGAACCGCTGCCTAGCATTGTGATCTTCACATCATCGGGTGCATTGGCAGAAAGTAGGCTCTCTTTTGCGGCGCGAGTTTGTTGAATTAGTTTGGTTAGGCTAGAAGCATTCAGCTTTTTGTTTTGATTGAAGCGTTGCTCAGCGAGGTGAGCAAGTGCTAAATCGAGGTTGTCACCACCGAGCATCAAGTGTTCACCAACGCCAATACGGTCGAGTGCGAGCTCGTTATTGCCGTCGCTGTTCGCATCGAATTTGGCTTCAATTAAGCTCAAGTCCGTGGTACCACCGCCAACATCACACACTAGAATCAGCGGAATTTGTTGAAGTTCATCTGCTGCGGTTTGTTGGTGACGGGCATACCAGTCATAACAAACGGCTTGCGGCTCTTCGAGTAACAGAATCTTACCTAAGCCCGCCAGTTCTGCGGCTTCGAGTGTTAGCTTACGTGCTGTCTCATCGAAGGAAGCAGGAACGGTAACCACAACATCTTGGTCTTCCAGCTTGTTGCTCGGGTTACGGTAGTTCCATGCTTGGCGAATGTGGTTGAGGTAGCTTGCACTCGCCACAACTGGCGAGACTTTATCGACATCAGCTGCGCCAGCCCAAGGCAGAATATCGGAGTTACGATCAACCGCTTGGTGTGATAGCCAACTCTTAGCACTCGATACTTGGCGGCCTTCAACCTTAGCGCCTAATTCACGTGCCCATTCACCGACGATAACGTTCTTAATATCGCCTTCAACGGGGCTTGGTTCCCATGGCATTGTCAGGTCAGAAGGGGAGATTTGACCTTGTGCTGGGTGGTAACGAAATGATGGAAGTAGGGGCTTGCGAACCACTTCACCGGGGCCGATGAGTTGGTCAATATCGAAAAGAGAAACGGGAGCATGTTGTAGGTCGTCGTTGATTTCACAGTAAGCGACAACCGTATTGGTTGTACCTAAGTCAATGCCGACTAAAAAACGAGGAGTTGCCATACAAAACCTTATTCTTCCAGAGTGATGACCAGTTTTTTGATAGCTTTGGTCTTATTGTTGTTATTCGTAAACGTCATTCCTGAGAAACAGGCAGGACTAGATTGAGAAATGCATTGATAAAGTAACGGCACCCGCTAAGGTGCCGTTGATTCATTATGCTTGTTCGTTTGAGTCGTTATTCGAGTCTTCACGAACGTCGAACTCAACGTGCCACTTCTGACCGTTGTCAGTAGCAATCGCTTCTAGGTATAAGGTACCTAGCTCAGTAACGCGAGAAGCCAAAGTCACTGGAACCACTTCACCTTCGCGACGGCCTTCAGATACAGGCAGTGTCACTTGGATTTCAGGAAGCTCATCAAGCTCTTCAGGCGCCCAATGATCAAGGTGCGTACCCGCTTCATCTTCACGACGAATGGTTGAACCGAAGAACTGGAAGTGTACTGGCTGACCAATCACTAGACCGAACTCTTGACTAGGTACTTGTACGCTTGAGCCTTCTTCCATACCAAATGGTGCAACACACAGTGCTTCCATTGGAGGAGCCATACCTGGGATTGCTGGCATCGCGCTTTCAATTCCTACGTAGTAAGAAGAAGCGATACCGCCACGGATACGAACGCCTTGGCCACGACGAACTGCGCCGTAGTATGAAGCGCCGCTTGCAACTGCTAGGTCCAAATCTAGACCTGAAAGCTGTTTAGCGAACTCTTCGTCAGCATTGATCAGCCATTCGTTGATCGTATCTGAAAGACGATCAGCAAGTAGGTTCGATTTTAGAACACCACCATTGAACAGGATTGCTGTTGGCTTGATGAAGTCTGCCGCTGGCGCTTCTGACCCTTGCGTTTGTGTTCCGGGCATACCAGGCATGTTTGCAAACGGGTTGAAATCTTGTTGAGTAGCTTCGCTATTTCCAGAAAGCGCATTGGCTTGCTTAGAAAGGAATGCAGCAATGTGACGAGTAATCCCTGCGTCTTGAGCGTAAGGCAGGCCCATTTGAGTCAGTGCACCACGCGTTTTTTGTACCGGATGATCCGTTACAGCGACTTTAGGGAAGAAGCCGTCAACCAATGTTTGTTGTACTTCTTGCTGAGTCAGTTCTGTTTTCAGTGTTGCGCCAAGCAGTTTAGAACCACGACTTGGAACAACGATAGGCACAGATTGCAGTTCAGCATCGTTTAGCAGTGCTTCTTTTGCATCACGACATGCGTGAGTCATAGCTTGAACCTGCCAAGGAGCCAGCTCTTTGCCTTCTTGAGCCAGTTTCATTTTCAGGCGGTAAGCCAGTGCTAAGTCCATGTTGTCGCCGCCAAGTAGGATATGTTCACCTACTGCGATACGGTTCAGGCTTAGGTTGCCGTCATCTTGTGTTACTTCAACTAACGAAAGGTCGGTTGTACCACCACCGATATCGACAACAAGAACGATGTCACCAACGTTTACTTCATCACGCCATGTGTCGTTGCTGTTATCAATCCAGCTGTAAAGAGCCGCTTGTGGCTCTTCAAGAAGCGTTAGGTGAGTGAAACCGACATTACGTGCAGCTTCTGCTGTTAGGTCACGAGCCGCAGGATCAAACGAAGCAGGAACCGTGATTGTTACGTCTTGGTCTGCCAGTTTGTGTTCTGGGTTCGCGTGGTTCCAAGCATCTTTAAGGTGCTCAAGGTACAGTTCAGTAGTCTTAAGCGGAGATACCTTTTCCACTTCCTCAGGGCTGCCTGCAGGAAGGAAAGCATCGCGACGGTTAACACCACCGTGGCATAACCAAGATTTTGCACTTGCTACCAAACGGATAGGAGTTTTAGAACCAAGGTTACGAGCAATTGCACCCACTAGCGCTTTTGGCTCTGAAGACCAAGGAAGAACGCGAGAGCCCGCATTCATTTCGTGTTCGTGCGGTTGGTATAGGAACGAGCCAAGTTGGCTGCGAGTTTCTACTGTACCTGGCGCCGTCAGTTGAGGGATTGGCATCACCTCAACGCGAGCGTCTTCATTTGTTGTGTCGATGAAAGACAAAACGCAGTGTGTAGTACCTAAATCGATACCAACACTGAACTTAGGTGCTTGATTTTGCTCTTGAGAAGATAGCTCTTGAGCTGAATGACTTTGGTGTTCCATTATAGCTCCACCTCTGCCGGTGCAATTACAGATGCATCGTAGTTTTCAGCAAGCTTAGGCAGATTCATATCAGTTGCTTTCCAACCTTTGTGAACCAGTGTGCCGTTGAATGGTGCATTGCCCGTTACGTTGCCAGTTAGGCGAATTTCTTGAGGGTTGAAACCTTCAGTGATAGTGATACGTGTTTCTTCATCTTCAGTGCGGATGTGAGACAGCGTTACGTAATCGGCTAATACTTTTTGACCGCCAGTGTGAATAACACGAGCTGCTGCGCCAACTTCTTCATCAGAGAATGACGTCAGGTCTTCTTTCAAGAAGTCAATCAAACGTGCTTCTTGCTGCATGATAGACAGTAGCTGCATTGCTGAGTCAGTTGGTGCTGTAGCAAGCTTAGATTCAACTTCGACTACTTTTTCGATCACACGTTCAACTTCTACTACTTTCTCTACTTCGACAATTTTCTCAACTGGCTTTTCAACTTCAACGATCTTTTCTACTGGTTTTTCTACGACTTTCTCAACCACCTTGGTTTTACGAGAAACGGCAATTAGCAGTAGTAAAACGCTTGATGCAGTTAGGCCTGCGTGAAGCATATCAAACGTCTGTGGGATTAGGTTCAAATCAACGATCATAGTGATTTCTCTTTAAAATTGATTTAACGGTATATTCGTCGGTTCAAAGGAATATACAGGTTGGAAAGAAACTCATTGGCACTAAGCCGAAACGGTCACTTTCAAGCTATAAATATGGATGGATACTAGCATATTCAAGGCTTAAGAGTGGTATTTAATGTTTTTAATCAAGTGGGTTTTTGGTGTGTTAGCTTGAAATTTAGTCGAGATTCGGTCGAATATTGGTCGCCGATGTAAGGGCGAGGTAAACAATGCCCATTTTATGTCATTTTTAAAACCAAACTTAAATGGAGCATCATTCCCTTCCGTAATATACTTTTAACTCATTAGAGCCTATTTGGAAGCCACATGCCCCACACCACCGACCCACTAACAGGGTTGAAGAGACGAACTCTCCCATTGGTCGTATTTTCGGTCAGTTTTTTGATTACTGTGTTGTGTTTTATATTAGTCGCGCTCAACCAAAACCGCGCGCTAAATATGAATCTGGATAGCTTTGCTACTCACCAGACATTGAGCTTGGAAGCGTTTATCGCCAATGATGTGGCTTATATCGGTTCAGGTGCTAATTTTTTCTATTCTAACGAACCTGAAAACTGGGATAAATTTGACCGTTTTGCTCAGCAAACGATTAATGACTCAAAAAGCTTAATCGGCTTACAGTGGATGCAAAAAGTGCCGGCAGACGAGATTGCCGAGCATACCGCTAAAATGAAAGAAAAATACCCGTCTTACGAACTGTTCACGATTCCAAAACACGAAGCAAAAGCCTTTGGTTACATCTTAGATGGCGAGCCGGCGTTCATTGCTAGTGACCTGTATCCAAACACACAAGCAAACGACAATGTTCTTGGCTTTTACTCTTCTCGTGAGCGCTTCAAGCTGGTTTTAGATAATATTAAACAGACGCGTAAAGCGAATATTTCAGACAAAGTTCGCTTGCTTCAAGACGGCTTAGATCAAGACATACCAAAGACAGGTATGCTGGTTTACCACCCTGTATTTGAAGGTGAAAGCGACAACCTACTCGGCGTTGTAATTGGTGTGGTTCGCACGACTTATTACTTTGAAAACTTACTGGCTTCGGCAGTCGGCGACATGGATGTCTATATTCGTGTTACCGATACGGGTTTCGAAGCAGAAGACTCCCCAATCTTGTTTGAAACCGAGGGCTATGAAGCTGTTTCTGGCCACCACATAACAAAGACGATTGAATTGACTAACCGTGATTGGAAGGTCGATTACAAAATAGATTCATGCATCTCTTTCTATGGCTATTTGGTATTAACTGGAATTGTTTTAGTGGGGACAACCATCTCATTGTTGTTGGCGTATATCGTTAACATGCAAATCCGAGAGAAAGAGCGTTTGTATCAAATGCTTGATAAAAGAACAGAAGAGCTTCGCTTTCTAGCCAACCATGACAGTCTTACGGAAGTTTATAACCGACGTGCTTTCAATAAGATGTTAGATAAAGCGATACAGCGAAATGAACCCTTTAGTCTTATCGGATTTGATGTCGATAAGTTCAAAGGCATTAACGACCAATTCGGCCACCCAGCAGGGGATGCTTTACTCATTCATGTGATTAAGTTGATTTCAGTTAGCCTGAAAGAGGGTGATAACCTGTTTCGTATAGGTGGAGATGAGTTCTGTATCATTTCTAGTATTACAAACCATGAAGCCCTAGACCGATATTTACAATGCATTCTAAGTACAGTGGGCCACTCTCATTGTGAGCACAAAGGTCGACAGCTCAGTTGCACTTTGAGTATTGGTGCTGCCATTCGTGCCAACGAAAACACGGAAGAGATTCTGCAAAAAACAGACAGCATGCTCTATCAAAGTAAGTCGAATGGCCGAAATCGAGTGACAATTGCAGGCTAAATGAGCACTTGATACAACTAGGGTCGAGTTCTGTATTGGGCTCATGTACAATTTCACGAAATTTTTGACGAGAGAATTAGGCGACGTATGAATCACAATCGAGTGGTGTGTTTCGATTTGGAAATGTGCTGTTGGAGCGAAGACGGTGTGGGAACAACAGGGGAGATCATTGAAGTTGGTCTTGCTGAGATTGATCTAGCATCTGGCACTATCGTGAAGCGAGCACAATACTACGTTAAGCCAGAGAAAGACGAAGTCTCTCTATTCTGTGCCGAGTTAACGGGCATTACACCTCGTAAAATCGAAAAGCAGGGTCGCCCATTAGAGTCTGTTATCAAGTCGATGATTAAGAATTTCGGTGGTCCCAAAAAGATTTATGCAGCGTGGGGACGTGACGATCTTATCTTACACAAGGAGTGTATTGAAAAAGGCATCGAACCGCCGTTCAGCGAGTTCTTGAATATCGCAACGCTTTATCGAGTTCAGAATCGATTGAAAGACAAACGCATTGGTCATCGTGCTGCTCAAGAAGCCAAAAACATTGAGTGGGAAGGTCGTCAGCACTCGGGTTATGTCGATGCTTATAACTTGGCTAAGCTAACGCTGACGATGCTGTAGTCGTTTGCATTAAACGGGCGCTCGGTTAAAAACTGAAACCAGCCAGATTGTTGTGAGTTATCCAAATCAAAGCCACCTACTTATTAGGTGGTTTTTTTGTGCCTGTAATTTAAGGATAATTCCCTTCCAAAGAAAACTCATTTCAGCGAGTGGTTTATCAATAGTGAATGGCTACATCGCTTATTTAACGAGTGAATCTTGTTGGTTTGAAATTTAGCTTTTTAATTAATATTAAATCGCAGGTAGCAGCCTTGATTGGGCAGGGCTAAATGATAGCGTTAGCTCACCCAAAACAAGGAGAATAGGATGAAGAACATAATTAAGTATGGATTGGCACTGGGGGCACTAAGCGTAAGTGCGTTGGTTTCGGCACAACCCGTTGTATTGATTAACACTTTTTCAGTCGAGCCAGCCCATGAAGCCGCGACATTAACGTATTGGGAAGATGCGCGAGATGTATTGGTGAAGCAACCCGGATATATCTCTACCAAATTGCACCGCTCTTTAAGCTCGGACGCGACATACCGCTTTATCAATGTTGCTGAATGGGAGAGTAAGAAGCAATTCCATGATGCAATACAAGTGATGAGAAAAGAGCTACCACCTTTAAAAATCGAAGGGGTTTCTGCTGACCCTAACTTGTATGAAATTATTCGCGACTAATTAGGAAACCACATAATGAAAACAATTCGAGGAACCTTTTTAGCTATTTTTAGCTTTCTATTTTCAGCGATTCTATTTTCTAGCTATAGCCATGCTGCGGCATACGGCGTGTCAGTGGCTTGGAAAACCGATGACGCTCAAGCGGTATTTGAGGCAATGCCTCATCAGCAAAAAGCCTTTGCTAACTTAGTTGATGCAGGCTTGGTCCACGACATGTTCGTATCAGAAAGCTTTGTCGGAGATAAGAAGTTTCCGATCATCAAGTTTGTGATTGAAGCGGACAGTGAACAGCACGTTCGAGAGTTGATTGGTAACTTACCATTCCAATTTAAAGAGCTTGTCGAGGTGACTGAAATCAGAGACATCGGTAATAAATGGTTAAACACCGAAGTTGCTTTCAAAAACTACGCAGTCGAACTCGCTTGGACAGAGCCTGAGAATCAATTCATTGTCGATGAGATTATCAGTCAAGATTTACAAATGGTTGTCGATTGGAGCGCTCAAGGCGTGATTACTTCTGCTTACTTAAAGCATCAAGAAATAGCCCAAGAGAAGCCAAACCAAAAAGCAATGATCAGACCTATCTACTCAATGGCAATATTGGCTAAAAATGAACAACAAGCTCGCGAAGTTGCTAGTCAGTTGAATGCAGTAAAGCTAGGCTTTGCTGAGGTCATGGTCAGTGAACTGGGCTTTAAACTAGACCTATAAATAAATGAGTTCTATAGACGATAAGAACTAAAGAAAATGAAAGCTATCGAAAACGAGAATTATCGAAATCAATCGATATAGCTTTCTTTCTATAGACCTCATTAGTTGTTTTAATGGCTAGGCTTTGTACTAAGGTGAGTGAGTCTGCGTGACTCACTCACCTTATTGTTATTTTATCTTGTTACTTGCTGAGCTTATATTTGGCTTAATTATTGGCTAAACTTATCACTATTCTTTTCTATGTATGGTTTGGCATTAGCTCGACCAAACAAACACCTTTTTGATGACCTTTTTATTTATGAACACCTCGCCGAAATGAACGCCAGTAGCCCTGAAAAAATCATCTTAGACGCTTCGGGTCTCGAGATGGTTAACAACACACTCATTGATTCGAACTTGGACAAGCGGGTGACTTTGTCTCCCTCAGAAGCCTTGATTCTTGAGTTCTTAGTGAAGAACAGCCCCAAAGCTGTGGGTCGCGACTTCTTGCTTGAGCATTGTTGGCCGGGCAGGGTGGTGACGGGCAGTTCGCTTAATGTTGCAGTGAAGAACATTCGTACAGCATTAGGCTCACTTAAGTGTGATTGCAAAATCTTAACGGTGCAAAAGGAAGGGTACAGTTTTAGTAGACCTCAACAGATCGGTGGCTACCTATCTACACCCACCTCGGCTATTCAAGTTGAAGTACCTCAATATGAAGCGCCTAAAGGTGAAGCGCTTAACGTAACCTCAGCATCAAAGAGCTCGAGTACTGAACGTGGCGACGATGAAAATGAGCCAGCCTTAACGAAGCAACCAGACTCGTATAAACAGCGTCAGGTGCAGCATTTTGTCGCGCGTCATCGCTCTCGTATCGCCGGAATATTAGTCAGCGCGTTTCTTCTCATGCTGTTTTATCAGTTTGCTTTTTTTATGGATAAGACGAGCTATCACGGCATGGATGTTTATCACGACAGTTTGAATTTTGATCAAGAGCTTTTAACGGAGTTGAATACTGTGTCAGAACTCGGTGTTGAGTCGCTCTACCTGCATCGCATTGGCGTTGGGTGTCAGAACATTCAAGCTGTTGCTTTGATAAACGGGCGCTGGAAAGAGATGAGCCATCAGTTTAAGTCGCTCTCTTGTGATGACGACAATGACGATGAGCGAGGATAGCCGAGATGAATCGTAAGTTTTGGATGCCTATTTTGTTGACGCTTTTTGTGATTCTAAATGTAGGCTTAATTTCTGGGCTCGCAACCAAAAGTACTTATAAATTCACCGCAGAATATCCGATGATAGGCTGGGAGAAAATCTCACTTCGATTGGAAAATGGTCGAGTTAAAATGCAGTACATTGGTTACGACATGGATGGGAATGTCGCTCAAACCAAGCAAATGTTTGGTGTGTTCTTACGCTGGGGGAATCACTATTACCTTTATCAATTGGATCAAGAGCAGGCCCAAGATAAACAGACATTCAATATCAAGCACTTATATATTCAACAAACCCAAGGTAAGCGCAGTGTGTTGGTATCGAATCAGCGCGGCCTTTATGTAACGAAAAAAGGCGCGCCATTAGAACTTAAAGGCATCATGCATGGTGATAGATTACGTTAATACATAGGCTTAACGTGAATAGAAAGCCTGTGGTTAGCTTTTACCGAGGACGTTCAGCTTAGTTTTGATAAAGTCACTGTGGTCAACGTAGAGCAGTTCCGCTGTTTTACGGATCACAGAGTCTTCGATAGGGTCAATTTCCCCGTCGGCATGCGCCACTTCCCACATCGCTTTGATTAAGTCGATTCGCACTGGCTGAGATAGGTCTCTGAGTTGCGATGTAAAGTCATACAGCGATACTGATTGCTCTACTTTCGGCTCTGCTTGCGCGAGCAGCACCTTTGCTTGTTCTTCATCTAAATCCAGCAAACGCTGCAGAAGCTGTAGCTTAGCGACTCTTTCTGATTCATTGATCTGATGGTCGGCTCCCGCCACTTCACACAACAAACTCGCGATGGCGATATTAGGTGATGTGCCTTGGTTTTTGCTTAGGTCCTGACCTTCAATCAATTGTTTAAACATTGATGTGAGAGAATTGAACATAACGAGCTCCAGTTAAAATTTGTATCGGGTTCCGTAACGCTGATAGTTATCGACTATAACCATAACTATTGGGTCTACAGAGTGTGATCGCAAGCGTCTTTACTAAAAACTGACATTACGGATACGCGAGCGATAAGGAGCACTTCCTAGTCCGGTTTCGGAAAACGTGTAACCTTACCATCGCCGCTCAGGGTGGTGATCGATTGCGGTTTCCCATCGGTGTCTAGCCTCAATTCACCAATCGCACTGCGGTTTGAAAGGCGATAGAAGGTCTGATTGTCTGGGCTTCGTTTTTCGATCTTCAAGCGTTTACGCTTAGTGAAGTAGTTCAAAACTGAGCGAGGGCTGTATAACAGACGGTCCCATACATCGCAGAATTTAAGCAGCGGAGCAGGGAACTGATTTTTAATGCCACTGCACGTGATTTGATAGATGTTCGGGCTGTTGCGGCGATATCTAAGCTTGATGTCATAAGCGAAGGAGTAGTGAACGTCACCAGAAAGTACCACAAAGTTGGTTGGTGTTTTGGTATGGGTAAAGATACTGATCAGCGTATTCGCACTGCCCGGATGTGCCATCCAGTTTTCAGCATCTATCACCAATGGCTTGCCGATTGTGGTCGCCATCTTTTGCAGTGTTTCAATAAACTTCACGCCAAACATCGGTGCAGCAGAAACGATCACCACTTTATCTTGATTCATTAACTGATGTTGAAACTCAATCAAGGCTTCCCAGTCCATTAAACCTGAAGGCTTATTCATGCGTGACTCTGAACGCCAACGACGCGTACGAGTATCCAACACAATGACTTTGGGTGAAGTCTCTATTGTGTAATGCCATTCTTCAAAGCGACTCAGCATCTCAATGAAGGCTTGATGCTTGTCTGGCTCGATATTGCTAACAGAGTGAGTAGTCACTGCATCGCCGGCTTCATTATGAGTTTGTTTACTAATGCGCGGTTGTTTACTAATGCGCGGTTGTTTAGTAATGAGCGGTTGAGCGACAAAAAGCTGTTTTGCTTGCTCGATAAACGTTTCGTCGAAGCTCTCCGGTTTGTTACCCCAACCCTGACACATCCAGTAAGCCGCAAGGCCGTTACCAATGACTTGGGTCGCGAACTGATTTTGGTCGACGGCATGCTCCCAACCCACGGTAAGGTTCCAATCATCCGTCACATCGTGATCATCGAAGATCATGTACGTTGGAATATGCGCGAACAGACGTTGTACTTGCGGTAAGCCAGCAATGAAATCATCCATGATGATGCTTTCATCACGCCATTGTTGCTGCTCAGTCGGTGTTAATTGTCGCCCACCTTGAGTGAAGTTATTCTCAATTAAACGCTCTCGATTGACGCATTGCCACAGTGTTGGAGACCAAACCAATAGGTACATCGCGATAAACTCAGACAGCGTGACCAAGTGGTTTTCACAATCCGTAGAACTAAAAATCGGCACGCCACGATTCGGGAAGAACTTATCGAGCATCGATTCTGAAGCGGTGTGGTGCGGCAAATAGTGATGACGCTGATACAAGTGATGTTCGCTGTTATAGAGAGCGTCACTGCTGCTGATTTGTTTAATTTGCGAGTCGGTCGGTAAGCTTTCGCCTACGAGGCCAAGCAGTTGAATCACTTGTTGAATAGCATCAAGTGTTGGGCCTGCCACATGGTCGGCGTAGATCTGATCGCCACTCATCATTAGCATATCGGGTCTTTCAGCGACGGTTTGCTCGGCCATCTTGTTGTCGGCTGCGACTAGGCTGTCTTTGCTTGGATGATGCGGATTACGGCAAGAGCCATGCAGAATGTAATCAGCTGAGGTCGATATCTTAAACTCAACGCGAGATTTACCATTGTAAACAAGGTGAGGGGCGAGCTCTTTTAGTGAACCTGACTCTGTGTGAATGTCATATTCAAGCCGCGTATTAGTCGGAAACTCGCCTTGTAAGCGAATTAGCGTTACCCACGCATGTGTACCGATTTGAATCGAATCATGCTCTTCAAGCGATGAGGTATAAAACGGCTGATCTTGTGCTGCTTCAGAATGCTCTTTTTCGTTCGAAGAGCCTGTTTCTTGAATGTGAAGTTCAGCTCTGCCTTTAAGGGGCGAGCTGGTGGCTAACCAAAGTACCACTTCAGTCGCGGTGGTTTTTCTTAAAATGGGTCCGGCGAGTAACAGGGGAAGAGATGATGTCGTAGAGGGTTTCAATACGGTACCTAAAATCGTTGGTGGTTAGTCGTCGTGGTGTTCTTTTGTTTCGAGCTTATTCGTGTCTGGCTTTGTGGTTTCAAGCTGTGATGCTTCAAGTTCTACTGAGTCAGATTCTGTTGATTCAAGCTCTGTTGATTCAAGCATTTCGATAACTTCCGAGCTAGAAAGTTCATGACCCATTAGAAATATTGCCAATAGAGCATCGGCTTTGGTCTTGGTATCAGAAGGCTCGTCTAACAACAGTTCGAGCTTTTCACGAATCATAGCAATCTCGTGTTCAACAAAACCACGGCCTTCTTCATCCCCTTGATTGTCTTCAGGGGCATTATCGAATTCAAGAAATAGCATGTCACCGTCTAGTTTGGTATCCACCAAACGCTCGGGCAACCACGCCTCACCCATAACAATATCTGGATCGGAATATTTGGGTAAGTGATCTATAATGTTTTGTAATTCGGAGACTTTCACAATACTTTCATTTAACCGAGAATATTCTACATTGTAACGGTCAATGCCGAGCAAACCTAAAAATAGTTAGCCGTCATGGTTAATAAATGTCTATTCAGTAACACAATATTTATTACAAAGAGTAATTAGATAAGAATGAAGCTCAAATATTTACCGACTCTCCCTTCATCTGGGGTAGTTTTACTAGGTAGTGCTTTCCTAAGTAGCGTTTTCCTGAGTGCTAACGCGTGGGCCGCTGAAGAGCAAGAGTGGGGCATCGCTGCAATGTTCCGTACTGCGAGCATCCCTTATGACACGTCTGGTGGTGACCAATCGGTTAGCTCATTCGTACCGATGCTGTTTTTTAAGAACGATTATGTGTTCATTGACGGTACCGAGATGGGGGCATACCTCTATCAAACTGACGATGAGAAGTGGTCTTTCAATGCTATCTCTCGCATGCGCTTTATTGATATCCCGGCATCTGAGCAGAACGCGATTGAAGGCGATACGGCGGATTTCGGTGCTCAACTGACCTACCAACTTGATGATTCTTGGTCAGTTGAGACGGAATTAATGAGCGACAGTGAATACAACTTCCACGGTAACTTACGTGCTAAAGCTAAGTATGAAACCGGAGATTGGGAGTTTTACCCGAGCGCGACACTTCGTTATAAAAGTGCTGACTTCAACAGTGAGTATTACTCCGCGTCTAATGAAACCATTGGTGCTGGTGTTGACTTAAATGTCGGTGTTGAAACGCGTTACCATGTGGTTTCAAACTTGTACTTGTTGGGTTCTACCAGTGTGACTCGATTGGACGACAACGCCTACGACTCGTCGATTGTTGAAGATCGTTATCAAGGTGAGTTGTACCTTGGCTTTGGCTTCTTCAACGACAAAGAGAAAGCACCAAAACCGAAGCTGAGCAATGCGCCGTATTTACGTGTCGCCCACGGCTGGGCTACGCCATCCAATATTGGCGATATCATGAAGTTCAATCGAGAGAAAGACGAATACAACAACCAGTTGACTTCGTTCTTCTATGGACACCCGTTAACCGATGAGATCTTCGGCTTCCCATTGGACATCTACCTAACGCCAGGTATCGCGCACCACTGGAGTTCAGACGTACAATCAAGCAGCACCGAATACATTATCGCAATCAAAGCGTATTACACCTTTGATTGGCCAACTCAGTGGCGTGTAGGTGTGGCAGAAGGTATGTCTTACATCGATTCGATTACGTATATCGAAGGCTCTGAGATGGACCGTAAAGGTTACACCGCAAGCCATCTGTTGAACTACTTAGACTTCTCATTTGATGTGAACGTCGGCGACTTGATCGGTAAGAATGACTTGAACAACTTATGGTTTGGTTACTCATTGCATCACCGTTCTGCAATCTTTGAAAACGCATCCCAGTTCGGACGAATCAAAGGCGGCAGTAACTACAACACGGTTTACTTCCAATATGAGTTTTAAGCGCAGTTTTTAACGTTAGCTTTAAACCAGAGTTTACTAAGTACGACTTACATTTGACCTCGCTTTCATAGATCCTGCGAGTGTTCGTGAGATTAATCAGCCTGATAGCAAAAGGTTTTCCCTTTGCTGTCAGGCTTTTTTGTTTGAGACTTGTGATATAATCGCGCGAGTTTAATAAGTACAAGAATAGGACACGCTTTGACTTCGTCTCCGGAAAAAGCAGATAACAACAAGAATGCAGCACAGCCAAGTTCTTCACAGAGCAAAGCGAAACCAAACCAAGCTGCATCGAAGAAATCTGCTGAACAATCAAATACCAAAAAAGCTGAACAATCAGCGACAAACAACAAATCATCTCAGAATAGCCCAGCCTCTCTTCGTAAAGCGCTCAACGAATGTATGATGCGCGATCGCTTCCGTTTGAGTAAGCGAATTGCTGGTGCGAGCAAAATTAAGAACGAACAAGCTAAGCACGCTGTCTTTGATGAGATTGCGTTAGACATTGCTAAGTCGATGATGACGGCAACTCAGCGTGCGGCACAGAAACCAACGATTGAATATCCAGAAATTCTGCCTGTTAGCCAAAAGCGCGAAGACATCGCGAAAGCCATCGCTGAAAACCAAGTGGTTATCGTGGCGGGTGAAACGGGTTCGGGTAAAACCACTCAGTTACCAAAAATCTGTTCTGAGCTTGGCCGCGGCCGCTTTGGCTTAATTGGTCACACTCAGCCTCGTCGTCTTGCGGCGCGTTCGGTTGCGAACCGTATTGCTGAAGAGATGGAAACACAGCTCGGTGAGTTTGTTGGTTATAAGGTTCGATTTAACGACCAGATTTCTGACAACACCCAAATCAAATTGATGACCGACGGTATTCTACTGGCGGAAATTCAACACGACCGATTCTTAAATCAGTACGACACCATCATCATCGATGAAGCGCACGAACGTAGCCTGAACATCGATTTCATCATGGGTTACCTGAAAGAGTTGCTGCCAAAGCGTCCTGATCTGAAAGTGATCATCACGTCGGCAACCATCGATCCCGAGCGTTTCTCGAAGCACTTTAACAATGCACCAATCATTGAAGTGTCTGGCCGTACTTACCCAGTTGATACGCGTTACCGCCCATTAGGTGGTGATGAAAGTGATTCAGACCGCGACCAAATCGAAGGCATCTTTGAAGCCGTTGATGAGCTGTGTGATGAAGGGCTTGGCGATATCTTGATCTTCATGAACGGTGAGCGAGAAATTCGTGATACCGCAGATGCATTAAGTAAACGCAACCTTCGTGATACCGAAATTGTTCCGCTTTACGCGCGTCTATCGGCGGGTGAACAGAACCGTATTTTCCAGTCTCATACTGGCCGACGCATCGTTCTGGCAACCAACGTGGCAGAGACCTCGTTAACCGTTCCGGGCATCAAATATGTAATCGACCCGGGTACGGCGCGTATCAGCCGCTACAGCTATCGTACTAAAGTACAACGCCTACCGATTGAGCCAGTATCTCAAGCGAGTGCTAACCAGCGTAAAGGTCGTTGTGGTCGTGTTGCGGAAGGTATCTGTATTCGTCTGTACTCAGAGGAAGATTTCGAATCACGCCCAGAGTTTACCGACCCAGAGATCCTTCGTACTAACCTAGCATCGGTTATCCTTCAGATGACAGCGCTAGGCTTAGGCGACATTCAAGCGTTCCCATTTGTTGAAGCGCCAGATAAGCGCAACATTCAAGATGGTGTAAGACTGCTTGAAGAGCTCGGTGCGATCGCGACTGTTGAACCATCAGCGAACAAAAACAAGAACCACGGCGACGACAAGAAGAAGCTAACTGCGATTGGTCGTAAGCTGGCGAAGCTACCTATCGATCCACGCTTAGCGCGTATGGTGATAGAAGCGCCACGTAATCGATGCCTACACGAAGTGATGGTGATTGCGTCTGCGTTGTCGATTCAAGATCCGCGTGAGCGTCCATCAGATAAGCAACAATCGTCTGATGACAAGCACAAGCGCTTCTTCGATAAAGAGTCTGACTTCATCACGTTTGTGAACTTGTGGGATTACATCAAGCAGCAGCAAAAAGCGCTGTCGAGTAACCAGTTCCGCAAACAGTGTAAGCAAGATTACCTCAACTATTTACGTATCCGTGAATGGCAAGATGTGTACTTCCAAATTCACCAAGCGATGCGTGAACTGGATACCAAGTTGAATACAGAACCGGGTAGTTACGATGGCATTCACATGTCACTGCTATCAGGCCTGCTTTCGCACATCGGTATGAAAGACCAAGAGAAGAATGAGTATCAAGGTGCACGTAATGCGCGCTTCCACATATTCCCTGCGTCTGGCTTATTTAAGAAACAGCCTAAGTGGATCATGTCTGCTGAACTGGTAGAAACCTCAAAACTTTGGGGTCGCGTTATCGCCAAGATTCAACCGGAATGGATTGAACCGCTAGCGAAACACCTGATTAAACGCAGCTACAGCGAACCACATTGGTCTAAGAAACAAGCAGCGGTAATGGCACACGAAAAAGTGATGCTGTACGGAATCCCAATCGTACCTAAGCGCCTTGTGAACTACGGCGCGATTGATGCCACCGTCAGCCGTGAGTTGTTTGTACGCAGTGCATTAGTAGAAGGTGAGTGGGAAACCAAACACGCTTTCTTCAAGCAGAACCGCAAGCTTCTACAAGAAGTCGAAGAGCTAGAGCATAAATCGCGTCGTCGTGACATCTTGATCGACGATGATGAACTGTTCGATTTCTATGACCAGCGTGTTGGTGAAGAGGCGGTATCTGGCCGTCACTTTGATACATGGTGGAAGAAGACCAGTCAGAAAACCCCTGAGCTGCTGAACTTCGAAAAGTCGATGCTGTTCCGAGGCGATGCTAGCCACGTTACCGATCTGGATTACCCGAACTTCTGGCACCAAAATGGTATCAAACTGAAGCTGAGCTACCAATTTGAGCCGGGCGACGACAACGATGGTGTAACGGTACACATCCCGCTGCCTATCTTGAACCAGATCGACCAGAACGGTTTTGATTGGCAGATCCCGGGTCTACGTCAAGAGCTAGTGATTAGCCTGATTAAGTCGTTACCTAAAACGCTACGCCGTAACTTTGTGCCTGCGCCAAACTACGCTGATGCTTTCTTGGCACGTGTGACACCACTTGAAGCACCGTTATTGGATTCTCTTGAGAAAGAGCTACGTCGCATGACGGGTGTAGAAGTGGTCCGTGATGACTGGAAGTTAGACCAGATTCCAGAACACTTAAAGGTAACATTCCGCGCTGTCGATCATCGCAAGCGTAAGCTGAAAGAACAGAAAGACCTGCATGAGCTGAAAGAAAGCCTGAAAGACAAGGTTCAAGAAACGCTTTCTAAAGTGGCAGACGATGACATCGAGCAGCAGAACCTGCATACGTGGAGCTTTGGTGAATTACCAAAAGTCTACCAACAGAAACGTGGCGGCTACGATGTTAAAGCCTTCCCTGCGCTGGTGGATACCAAAGACAGCGTAGAGATTAAACTGTTCGAAACCGAGCAAGAGCAGATCTCAGCAATGAAATCGGGTCAGCGTCGTTTAATCCTGTTGAACGTGCCATCGCCGATCAAATACTTGCACTCTAACTTGCCGAACAAATCGAAACTTGGCTTGTACTTCAACCCATACGGACAGGTACTTGATTTAATCGATGACTGTATCGCTTGTGGTATTGATAAGCTGATTGAAGAGAAGGGCGGTTTGGTTTGGGAACCAGAGCAGTTTGAAGCACTGAAAGAGCACGTACGTGCAGAGTTGGGTGATACGGTAGTTGAGATTGCTCAACAAGTTGAAACCATCTTAACCACGGCATTCAGCATCAGTAAGAAGCTAAAAGGCCGTGTCGATCTTTCTATGGCATTCGCACTTTCTGACATAAAAGCTCAAGTAGAAGGTTTGATTTTTAAGGGTTTTGCCACAGAATGTGGGTGGAAACGCCTGCCGGATATTCTACGCTATATGAGAGCGATTGAACGCCGCATGGAAAAACTGCCAATTGACCCGAATAAAGATCGTCTTCATATGATCAAAGTTGAGTCAGTAATGAATGATTACAAAGAACTGCTGAATAAAATTCCAAAAGGGATCGCGGTTCCAGAAAATGTAAAAGAGGTGCGTTGGATGATAGAAGAGCTTCGTGTAAGCTTCTTCGCACAGCAGCTCGGTACGCCTTACCCAGTATCAGATAAGCGTGTTAAAAACGCGATTGATGCTTGCTAAAGGAATAAAGCTAGACGCAATAGCAAGGTTTGGGTATAAATCTTGCTTATTGCATTACTAATTGAATAGTTATTACATACAGGGCGACTTGGTGGCAATTTATTACCACTCAAGGCCTGCCACTAGGACGAAAAAGGTCGAATATGAAAAAAACGTTATTGGCACTAGCACTACTAGGTGCATCTTCAACAGCAATGGCTGATTCTTGGTTGTACGGCGGTGTAATGGGTGGTCAAAACTCATTCGCTGGTGAAGATGAAAATGCGGTGGGCATCCACGTAGGTACAGGTATCCTTCCACTAATCGGTGTTGAAGCGGGTTACTGGGATCTAGGTTCTTTCGACAACGTTAGCTACGGCAACCGTGCTAAACAAGGTGTTGACGTAAGCACTGCTTACTTAGCGATCAAACCAAGCATCGACTTCGGTCCTCTTCACGTATACGCGAAGGGTGGTCTTCATTCTTACGAAGTGAAAGGCGATAACTTCAAGCAAGACGACGTTGATATCATGTACGCTGTAGGCGCTGAATACTTCATCTTCGGTCCACTATCTGTAGGCGCTAGCTACCAAAACTTCAAAATGAAAGATGACGACGCAGGCGTTTTCTCTCTAAACGCAACTATCCACCTACTGTAATCAATCAGTAATGCGATCAGTCGTTAAGAGTTCGTAAGAATTCATAAAAAATGCCAGCTTGATAGCTGGCATTTTTGTATCTGTTAACCGTGTAGTCGCTACTCTGTTTTCTTACAACAGATAGCGGGCCGACGGTTACTTTTTACTGTTCAGAATACGCTGAATTCTAGGGTTAATCGCTTTGCCGTGTTGGCTTTCGTACTCTTCACGTTTTAAATCGTTGAGGTTCTTCACTGAGTTAGCGGCAAGCAGGAATTGCGGCAACTCCGTTTCTAGCATGCCTTTCTCATCTAAACGTTTTGCTTCCAAGTAGTACTTCTTAAACAGGCCATCAAGCTTGTTTTCCGCAGTGCGCTTCAAGTCATACAGCTTGTTTTGAATCAGCCATTTCTCAATCTTGTTCACCGCTGTACGCGACAACACACGGATACGGCTATCCAACAGCTCTTCTTCGGTCAAAGAGTCTTTCAGGATCCACAGCTCACCCATTTGCGGCGGCCAACTGTTGCCAAGCTGAATGCGCTCGTGACAGTGCATTAGCACTCGGTTTAGGCCGTCTGAATCAACAGAGTTAGCAAACTCAATGAACTTACCACTTGGCTCACTACCGTACTGATATTCCCACTGTGTTTCGTATACGCTCAAGAAAGAGCCGAACACATGGATACACCAATCGGTTAGTTCTAATTCTGCGGCATCCTGATCAACAACAGGCACTTGTTGAGACGCACCAGTGCTAGCAGCATTAGGTGTCGCTACTTCTGTACTCTGTGCTTCAATAACGTCAGGTACTGCGGGATCTTTAGGCAGCACTTCCGGAACAACAGGTTGAGCTTGCTCAGAAGGTTGGCTTTTTGCCTTTTTGAATGAGCTGCTGCCTGAAGCGTTCAGATGGGCTAAGCTTTTGTCGATACCCATTTCCTTGAGCTTGTCCTGCATTTCCTGAATATTGAGAGGTCTTCTGCTGTTGTTGTCTTTCATTTTGCTTCTCGTTAACTAACCAGTACTGCAACTTGGATTCGATGCGTGATATTGGCATTAGTTCATTGGCTTTGGCTTTATACCAGAGGACAAATTTTTTCCATACTAAACTATGGTCACCAGCAAGGCCGGAGAATTTAAACGCACGTTCCGCCCATGTTGGAATGATCTCTTCATCCAAATCATGCGTTGAAACGGTGTTGCTGTTCATTGAGCCTCTGCCTTGTGGGCGAGGGGTATGTTGCATGTGTTGCATTGGAGCCGGAGCAGGCTGAAACTTAGGTGCAGGTGCAGGTGCAGGTGCTGTAGAGTAGACCGGAATACTATTGGCCGGTTGAGCCTCAACGTGCGCTGCAGCTTGCTCTTGCTCAATGAGCATTTTGAAAACGTGAATCTCTTTTTGATCTCGATAATCTACTTTCACCTTATCGAGAAAACCTTGGTCGACTAAACACTTAAGACAGTCGGCTAAACCAAACGTAGAGAGAGCACAAAGTTGACCTGCTGTCTGTAGGCACACATTGGTGTAGCCGAATTCGTCAGCACCGTCTGCAAGCATCAATAAAACTAGCTTTTCTGCTGGGCTAGAAGTATTCACTTGCCAAGCTAAATAAGAATATTTGGCGCTCAATATCGTGTTCTCAAAAAAGGTAAGTCGTTGTCACTATTGTAAGTCACCCCTTACCGAATTTATAGCAACTTAACAGAAAACGGCATTAGTAAGCCAAATATTGACCATAAGGAGACGTCTGCCCTAAAAAGTAAGCCTACAGTCATTCATTCTTGTGGTTAGCGCTAGGAATCATTGGGCATGAATGCGCATAGCAGCTTAAAGTGACGACATTCTTTGTTAGGTTAAGAATGCCAATTCACTTTCGCAATCTGTAGGTCAAAATACGGGTCTTCTCTTAAGGTCGACTATTGATGATTGTCTTATCGATTCCAAATCCACCTATCCATTCAAATTTTGAATTTAATTTATAAAACACCTTGATATGATCAATATTTGCGCTATTATGACGATAAGTCAGAAATGACGAAGCGTCACAAAATGGTTAACTACATGAATTTACTATTCGTGTTAATATATTGGATAGGAGCGTTTTAAATACTGGCGAAGCTTAGGTAATGGCTAAGCTAAAATACGGACTGAGAAATTATGTTTGGCTTTGGTTGTAAAGGCGATAAACAAGGTATCTTTGGTTGCAAAGGCGTGTTGTCTAAAAAGCAACAGTCTATCGCAGACCGAGAAGTAGAATTGATGTTGTTAGCAAAAGATCTGGTTCGAGAACAAGGGTTCGGAAACCTCACGATGGATAAGCTAACGGCCGCGAGTTCTTATTCAAAAGGTACAATATACAATCACTTTTGCAGCAAAGAAGACGTAGTTTTAGCCTTGTGTATTCACTCTTTAAAGGCCGAAGCATTAATGTTTGCTCGTTCTGGAGAGTTTGAAGGCAACACACGTGAAAAGGTCGTTGCATTACACGTTGCTTACCGAATCTATGTTCGCATGGAGCCGGTACTATCAACCTGTGCGATCATGGCAAAAAGCCCGTGGGTACTAGAGAAAGCGTCTAGTGCACGCGTAGCAGAGATGAACGAACTGGAAGAATTGGTGATTGAACAAGCCGATTTAATGGTTAACCAAGCAGTCGATGCTGGTGACCTAAAGTTCCCTTCTGGTATGGGTTCAGACGCCATCGTGTTTGCAAACTGGTCAATCGCATTTGGTTCAAATGCCTTGTCACAGAATGCTTCAAACAGTCATTGTATTAAGCGGTTACAAGACCCGTATTCAGTATTATACAACGCGAACATGCTACTAGACGGCCTCAACTGGCAGCCTCTTTCTACTGATTGGGACTACCGCAAAACTTGGCGTCGTGTAGAACAAGAACTGTTCAGCGAAGAGATTGCCTACTTAGAATCTGTAGGTCGATAGCTTCCATTAAACCCACTCATGTGGGTTTATTAATAACCATTAGTGACGATTCGTCATAAACTTAAGTTTAGCCTAGTGTGGTTTTGGTTTTCTTGAGTGTATGACTAAGCATTGTGTCTTTTGTCAGCTTCGGCTGGCTTTTTAAGACACAACTATGACGAATCGTCACAAATGGAGACTGTGATGGAACATGACAGCCAGAAGCCAGCTTTCGATCACCCAAATCGAGATAACCGTAACGTCGATAGCGCAAACGGGGATCTAAATAACAGTTGGCACTCAATACCGACCAAGCGTTCGTTTATCGTTCTGCTGGTGGTTTTTTCAATCATCATTCTCTCTGCATTAGGGGCAAAGAACCTCTACTTTAGAGGGGACTACAATATCTTCTTCGAAGGCACCAACAAACAGTTGATGGCGTTCGATGAAATCCAAACGACCTTTGCAAAAACCGACAACCTTGCGATTGTTGTCGCCCCTGAAGATGGCAATGTCTTCACCCCAGAAACTCTCACCTTAATTCAAAACCTCACGGTCGATGCGTGGCAGATCCCGTACTCAAGCCGTGTCGATTCCCTTGCCAATTATCAGCATACCGAAGCCATTGAAGATGACCTCTTAGTGGAAGACCTGCTGTATGAAGAATACGAGCACACGCCCGAGCGAATCGCCAAAGTCAAACAGATCGCCCTAAACGAACCACTGCTTAAGAATGCCTTGGTGTCAGCCTCTGGCGACGTGACCATTGTGAACGTCACCGTGCAATTGCCAGAAGTGGATAAAACCGCGGAAGTGCAAGAGGTGATTACGGCCATCAACGCCATGATTGGCAAGTACCAAGCTCAGTACCCGAATGTCGAATTCCATAAAGCGGGCATCATAGCCATGAACAACGCATTTATGACCTCGGCTCAAGAAGACAGCTCAACGTTGGTGCCATTAATGCTGCTAGTAGTGTTGGTGTTCCTGACCTTCATGCTGCGCTCCTTCTTTAGCGTGCTTGCGACCTTAGTTGTGATCATCTCTTCAATTGTCGCGACCATGGGCTTGTCTGGCTGGGCAGGGATGTTCCTCAGCACCGCGACGGTTAACGTTCCAACCTTGGTATTAACCCTTGCCGTTGCCGATTGTGTTCACGTGATTGTGACCATGAGACAAGCGATGCAGCGCGGTATGGAGAAAGCACAAGCCATTCAATACAGCATCAAGCTCAATGCAATGCCGATTCTGATCACCTCAGTGACGACTGCGATCGGTTTCTTGATGATGAACATGTCGGATTCTCCAGTGCTGCGTGATTTCGGTAACTTGTCGGCACTAGGCGTACTCATCGCGTGTTTCCTCTCTGTGACCATGTTGCCTGCATTGTTAAAACTGCTGCCAGTTAAACGTCTATCTGCCAACCCTAAGGCGGAAGACAAAGTCACCTTTATGGATAAGCTCGGTGATTTTGTCGTTGCTAACCGCAAAGCACTGCTGCCTGTTTCAACTCTTGTGATTGTCGGTGCTGCTGCGTTAATTCCACTCAACAAAGTGAATGATGAGTCGGTGAAGTATTTCGATACCTCGAGCGAATTCAGACAAGCGGCCGACTTCATGGAAGAGACAGTAAGCGGCATGACGACCCTCAGCATCGCAGTGAAAACCAACGAGTCTCAAGCGATTGCTGATCCTGTGTTCTTGCAAGCGATTGGCGACTTTACTGAGTGGCTACGCGTTCAACCTGAAACCGACCATGTGGCGACGCTTTCCGATGTTTACATGCGTTTGAACAAGAATATGCATGGCGACGATGACAGCTACTACCAATTGCCGCTTAACCGTGAACTTGCCGCGCAATATCTGCTGCTTTACGAAATGTCTCTGCCGTACGGCTTGGACTTGAACAACCAGATCAACGTCGATAAGTCATCGATCAAAATGGTACTCACTGTCGACAACCTCGGCAGCGTGGAGTTAGTAGAACTCGAAGAGCGCATTTACTCATGGTTTGCGGCCAATGCGCCTCAGTATGAAGTAGTCGCGTCGAGCCCATCACTGATGTTTGCTCACATTGGCGAAACCAACATGGCGAGTATGTTATCGACTCTGCCTATTACCCTAGTGCTTATCTCCGGCTTGATGATCTTTGCGTTGCGCTCGGTTCGTTTGGGCATGATCAGCCTAGTGCCAAACATTGCGCCGGCGATCATTGGCTTCGGTTTATGGGCGCTTATCTCTGGTGAAATCAACCTTGGTTTGTCAGTGGTCGTCACGCTCACTCTGGGTATCGTGGTTGATGATGCGGTGCACTTCTTAAGCAAATACCAGCGCGCGAGAATTGAAGGGAAATCAGCGGAAGAAGCGGTTCGATACGCCTTCCACACCGTTGGCCGTGCATTGTGGATCACCACAGTCGTGCTCGTGGCGGGTTTCTCTGTACTGGCAATGTCGAGCTTCCGACTCAACTCTGATATGGGCTTACTCAGCGCGATTGTGATTTTCATTGCGCTGGTGGTCGACTTCATCTTGCTACCAAGCTTACTGATGATTTTCGATAAACAGACCCACTATTCAGTTAAAACTCAGCATGAATCAAAGCCTGACGCCAAGTCGCAGCCTAGCCCAGCAGCCGAACTGACTACATCGACCAAATAAGGAATCGTCAGCCTGCTGCGGTGGGCTGACTCAAGGAGATATTTATGAAAAGCGTTAAACAAACATTCGTTACCACATTATTTACCGTTAGCTCATTAACTGTCAGCACGTTAACAATAGGCTCATTCGCCGCTTTCCCAGCATTAGCAGACCCAGCGAAAGGCCTAGAAATCGCTGAGCAACGCAAAGCCGTCGATATGGGGTGGGGCGATTCTGTCGCAACCATGGAGATGCTACTTCGCAACAAACAAGGCGAAAGCAGCTCACGTCTAATGCGATTGAAGTCGTTAGAAGTGGATGACGATGGCGACAAAGGGCTGACAATTTTTGATGAGCCTCGCGACGTAAAAGGCACGGCTTTCTTAAACCATTCACACATCTCTAAATCGGATGACCAATGGTTGTATTTGCCTGCTCTGAAACGTGTAAAACGCATCTCTTCACGTAACAAATCAGGCCCGTTTATGGGCAGTGAATTTGCTTATGAAGATTTAAGCTCGTTTGAACTAGAAAAGTACACCTTCAACTACATTGAAGACGCGAATCTGGAAGGCGTCGATACCTTTGTCTTGGAGCAAGTACCGACCGATAAAAACTCTGGCTACACCATGCAGAAAGTATGGCTAGACCAACAATATTACCGCCCCGTTCAAGTGGAGTTTTACGACCGTAAAGGCGCATTACTGAAAACCCTCTCGTTCCAAGACTACAAACAATACCTAAACCAATACTGGCGCGCGCACACAATGTCGATGCAAAACCATCAAACAGGCAAAAGCACCGTTTTAACCACGACAGATTTAGCGTTCCAAACCGGTCTTAAGGACAAAGATTTCCAGAAAAACACACTGAAACGTGCAAAGTAAGGCAAGAATATGAAAAGGATTGTGTTAACAGGAACGCAGTTATCTTTAACCTTGGCAGCGACAGTTGGGCTTATGCAGGTGTCGTTGCCATGTGTGGCGGCAGGCTTTAGCTCTGAGTTCGTAGAACAAGTCCCCCCAGAACTCGCAGGGCAGGTTAACCTTGAACACAGGCAGTTCTTTAGCGACGGCTTACAAGGACAAGATAAAGGGCAAAGCTCACTGGTATTGCAGCCAGAGTTTTATTGGGAACAACAAGAGGGCAACGGCAGCTTTACCTTCACGCCGTTTTATCGGTTAGACAGTGAAGACGATGAGCGAACTCATGGCGACGTTCGAGAAGCTCTGTACCTCACGTATTGGGATGATTACGAACTGCGAGCTGGTGTCGGGAAGGTGTTTTGGGGCGTAACCGAATCGGCGCACTTGGTGGATGTGGTAAACCAAACCGATGCCATTGAATCGGTCGATGGTGAATCGAAACTCGGTCAGCCAATGGTCCACTTCACCTCGATCAAAGACTGGGGAACCATCGATGCCATGTTACTGCCGTATTTTCGTGAACGTACCTTCGCTGGGGAAGACGGCAGGTTAAGGCCAGCAGTGTCCGTATCGGACGATGCGCTTTACGAATCTTCGCGAGAAGAAAAGCACATCGATGTGGCATTGCGTTATAGCCAAATGTACGGCGATTGGGATGTCGGTTTAAGTTATTTAGGTGGTACGAACCGTGACCCTTACTACCGTGTGGAAGGCAATCAACTCAAGCCATACTACGCACAAATGCAGCACTTCGGACTCGATGTGCAAGGCATTATTGGTGACTGGTTATGGAAGCTGGAAAGTATTTATCGGGACAGCTACGACAACCACACAGGCGTAGCAACAGGCTTTGAATACACTTGGGTTGGAGCGCTTGAATCCTATTGGGACATCGGCTTCATCGCGGAATACTTGTATGACAGCAGAGGTAACAATGCCCAAACCATCGGCCAAAACGATGTGTTCCTCGGGGCTCGCTTCGCCTTGAATGATGAAGACGGCACCGAAGTGCTTACAGGCATTACTCAAGACTTAGATAACAGCGATGTCTACAGTGCAAAGCTGGAAGCATCAAGCCGAATCAATAACAATCTCAAGTGGCGACTAAACGCTTGGTTGTTTGAGAACGAAACCCCAGAAGACTTGTTGTTCTTCGCGCGTAAGGATGATTTTGTTGAGGTGGCGTTGGAATATTATTTCTAATGTTGGTTTGGTGGGGCTTTCTTGTTAAAGGGAGCGTCTCAGATTTAAGACGCGCTATATTTATAATGTTCAAAGTCATCTTTTTATAAAGTGGAGTAAATAATCGAATAGGCCTACAGGTAAGATGGTTATATTTTTCGAATATCTATAACCTCCGAATATGCATGTCAACCGTGCTGGTGGTATCGGCCCTAAGGGATCTATGAATTTATTTAATTGGGATCAAAACTTTGAAACAGGCATTGGTGTTGTCGATGAACAACATCAATACCTTGTTGGTTTTATCAACCACTACGGAAATCTTTTGTCAGAGAATACAATCTCTATAGACGAGATTAACATCGCTTTACTTGATCTCACGCGCTATGCCGAATTTCACTTTAAAGAAGAAGAATCTTTGATGAGAGATTGCGGTGTACATCAGGTACACATTGAAGAGCACGTCAAAGTGCATCGTGTGTTTATGCAAGATATCTACAGTATGCAAGCTTTCATCTTGAAAGAAGATCAGTTGTCAGCACGGCAGTTACTTGATTTCTTGATCCATTGGCTTGCTTACCACATCCTTGGCATCGACCAAAGCATGGCGCGACAAATGGTCGCCATAGAAGAGGGCGCAACACCTCAACAAGCCTTTGAAGCAGAAGCAAAGCAGCAAGATTCTTCGACTGTCCCGCTTTTGGCTGCGCTTAACGGCCTGTTTGAACAAGTCTCTGAACGAAACAAGCAGTTGTTACGCTTCAACCAGTTACTCGAAGACAAAGTTGAAGAACGGACGGCAGAATTGAAACGAACGAGTAAGAAACTTGAAGAACTGTCGTTAACCGATTCACTCACTCATTTGCCTAACCGCCGTAGTGCCTTTAAACAGTTAGCGCTACATTGGCAAGACTCCAAAGAACTTGGTATGCCTTTAGTGTGCATTATGATTGATGCCGACAACTTCAAGCGTATTAATGACACCAGTGGTCATGATGCAGGCGACTTGGTACTACAAACCCTATCGCGTGAACTGAAAAACACGTTCCGTAATGATGATATCGTTTGCCGGTTAGGTGGCGATGAGTTCTTGGTTATTTGCCCTAACACCGACCTCAAAGGTGGCATGCACATCGCAGAAACGGCTCGACAGAAGGTGTCTGAATTAGAGGTTGAAACCGGTAATCAAGTTTGGATTGGCAGTATTAGTGTCGGTGTCGCTGAAATAACCCAAGAATTCGGCTCAATGAACGAGTTAATCAAAGCCGCCGATGAGTCCGTCTATTTAGCAAAAAACGCAGGTAAAAACAGCGTTTGTTCGATTCAGGTTTAGAGCTCGTTTCACTTCTGATCTAGAACACCGCTCGCTTCAGTCTTTGTGCGCCATTTGCTTTGATTCTAGAACCTAGCAGCTTTAAATCTAAAACCTAGCTCGCTTTAGTTTTTGAGTGCTACTCACTTCAAAATAAACAAGTGGTACTCGTATTTGTGCCACTTCCTCTTAATCCTCATTAATATCCTGTTAAATTTGCCGTGTTTTTAGTCAATAACTTGCTCTTTTAACGATTCAATTTGGCATTGGTTGCGTGTTTGATTACTATGTGTAGCTATCTAAAAAAACTAATCATCCGATACGGACACTACCAACTGGTAGATGAGGAAATGATGCAACATCTAGAAGAGATCATTGCTAATGCAACGACTGCTATTGATACAGCAGATTCGTTAGTCGCACTTGATGAAGTGCGAGTTCAGTATTTAGGTAAGAAGGGTGAACTAACTCTTCAACTACAAAGCCTAGGTAAACTTCCACCTGAAGAGCGTCGCACTGCTGGTCAAGAGATCAACAAAGCGAAAGGTGCTGTTCAACAAGCGATCGCAGCTCGCAAAGACGCACTACAACGTGCAGAGCTTGAAGCGAAACTAGCTGAAGAAACTATCGATGTGAGCCTACCTGGTCGTCGCATTGAGAACGGTGGTCTTCACCCAGTTACTCGCACAGTTGAGCGTATCGAACAGTTCTTTGGTGAGCTTGGCTTTAGCACTGAGTCTGGCCCTGAGATCGAAGATGCATTCCACAACTTTGATGCACTAAACATCGCAGACGATCACCCAGCTCGTACTGATCACGATACTTTCTTCTTCAACCCTGATCTAATGCTACGTACGCACACTTCTGGTGTTCAAATCCGTACGATGGAAAACGGCAAACCGCCATTCCGCTTCATTGCTCCGGGTCGTGTTTACCGTAACGACTACGATCAAACTCACACGCCAATGTTCCACCAAGTGGAAGGTATGTTAGTTGATGAGAACGTAAACTTCGCACAACTTAAAGGCATTCTTAACGATTTCCTTTGTAACTTCTTTGAAGAAGAAGTTGAAGTGCGTTTCCGTCCTTCATTCTTCCCGTTCACAGAACCTTCAGCTGAAGTTGACGTGAAACGTAAAGATGGCAAATGGCTAGAAGTTCTAGGTTGTGGCATGGTTCACCCTAACGTACTTCGCTCTGTTGGCATCGACCCTGAGAAATACTCTGGTTTTGCATTCGGTATGGGTGTAGAGCGTCTAACGATGCTTCGTTACGGCGTAAATGACCTTCGTGCGTTCTTCGAGAACGACCTTCGTTTCCTTAAACAATTCAAGTAATCCGGGGCAGTCAAAACTATGAAATTCAGTGAATCTTGGCTACGCGAGTGGGTTAAACCTGCAATTAACAGCGAAGAGCTAGCTCACCAAATCACTATGGCTGGTTTGGAAGTTGACGATGTAGAACCTGTTGCTGGTGAATTCACCGGCGTTAAAGTAGGTAAAGTGGTTGAGTGCGGTCAGCACCCAGACGCAGACAAACTACAAGTTACAAAAATTGATATCGGCGAAGAAGAACTTTTAGACATCGTATGTGGTGCATCTAACTGTCGTCTTGGCCTAACTGTAGCAGTAGCAACAGTTGGCGCAGTACTTCCTGGTGACTTCAAAATCAAGAAAGCAAAACTACGTGGCGTTCCATCGCATGGCATGCTTTGTTCTTTCTCTGAGCTAGGTATCGACGTAGAGTCTGACGGCATCCTTGAGCTACCAGAAGGCACAACGCTAGGTATGGACGTTCGTGAGCTTCTTGAGCTTAACGACGTAACTATCGACGTAGACCTAACAGCAAACCGCGCAGACTGCTTCAGCATCCGTGGCCTTGCTCGTGAAGTTGGTGTACTAAACCGTGCAGACGTTACAGAGCCAACAGTTGAAGCTGTTGCAACAAGCATTGAAGACACAGTATCTGTTGAAATTAAAGCAACTGATGCTTGTCCACGTTACCTTGGCCGTGTGGTTAAGAACGTAAACGTGAAAGCGGAATCTCCAATCTGGATGCAAGAAAAACTGCGTCGTTGTGGTATCCGTTCAATCGACCCAGTGGTAGACATCACAAACTACGTGATGCTAGAGCAAGGCCAACCAATGCACGCATTTGATCTCGCTAAGATCGAAGGCGGTATCGTGGTTCGTCTAGCAGAGCAGGGCGAAAAACTAACACTTCTAGATGGCAACGAAGCTGAACTAAACAGCAACACACTTGTTATCGCTGACCACAGCAAAGCACTAGCAATCGCTGGTATCTTTGGCGGTCAAGATTCAGGTGTTACTACTGAAACAACAGACGTACTTCTTGAAGCTGCATTCTTCGCACCGGATCACATCCGTGGTCGCGCGCGTGCTTACGGCCTACACACAGATTCTTCTCTACGTTTCGAACGTGGTGTTGATTCAACTCTACAAGCAGCAGCAATGGAGCGTGCAACACAGCTTCTAGTTGAAATCTGTGGTGGTGAAGTTGCGCCAGTAAACGGCAGCGAATCTGAAGCTGATCTTCCTAAAGCAAACGTAGTTGCTCTACGTCGCGCTAAGCTAGACAGCCTACTAGGTCACGAAATCCCATCTACAGACGTAGTGGAAATTCTTACTCGCCTAGGTTGTGAAGTTGAGACGACAGAAGCAGGTTGGACGGCAACGTCTCCATCTTGGCGTTTCGATATCGCAATCGAGCAAGACCTAATTGAAGAAGTAGGTCGTATCTACGGTTACGATAACATTCCAAATCAAGCGCCTAAAGCGGCACTTAAAATGAATGACCACAAAGAAGCTGACCAACCGCTTAAGCGCGTTCGTGACCTTCTTGTAGACCGTGGCTACCACGAAGCAATCACATACAGCTTCGTAGAACCAGAACAGCAAAAACTTGTTGTACCTGGTGTTGAGCCGCTAATCCTGCCATTCCCAATCTCTGCGGACATGTCAGCAATGCGTCTTGGCCTAATCCAAGGTCTTCTAAACACAGTTGTTCACAACCAGAAGCGTCAACAGTCTCGCGTTCGTCTATTCGAATCAGGCCTACGTTTCATCCCTGAAGCAACTGCTGAAAACGGCATGCGCCAAGAAATGATGCTTGCGGGCGTTATCTCTGGTACTCGTGGCGAAGAGCACTGGGACATTGCAACTAACACTGTAGATTTCTTCGATCTTAAAGGTGACCTAGAAGCCGTTCTTGAGCTTTCTGCAAACGAAATCGCATACAGCTTCAAAGCTGCTAAGCACCCAGCACTTCACCCAGGTCAAACTGCGGCTATCGTAGTAGACGGCAAAGAAGTGGGTATCATTGGTACTGTTCACCCAGAACTAGAGCGTAAGTTTGGTCTTAACGGCCGTACTATCGTATTCGAAATCGAATGGGCAGCTATCAACACTCGCGTGCTTCCAGAAGCAGTAGCCGTATCTAAGTTCCCTGCAAACCGTCGTGATATCGCAGTCGTTGTTGACGAAGCAGTCGCTTCTGGCGACATCGTAGAAGCGTGTATCGCAGCGGGTGGCGAATTCCTAACAGGCGCTAAACTGTTCGACGTATACGTTGGTCAAGGCGTTGAAGAAGGTAAGAAGAGCCTAGCAATCGCACTTAGCCTACAGTCTGTAGAGCGCACACTTGAAGATGCAGACATCGCTGGTTCAGTAGATGCTATCGTAGCTTCAATCTCAGAGAAATTCGGCGCAGCACTTCGCGACTAATCTCTTCTGATTGATAGAAAACCAAAGGCCTCGCATTGCGAGGCCTTTTTTGTATGTGGATAGGTTAGAGTAGGTGGCAACTCATCGCTAGAAAGTTAGATGTCCGTGATTTAATTAGTATTTAACGAATAACTAGAGTACCCGAAGGTTATTCAGAGTTTTAGATATCCGGATTATGGTTCTCAATGTTCTACTTGTGTACTTATTACGGTACGAAAATCACCTTAATAACCCACGAGTCTCCATCCAAGTAATCGCCGTATCAACACCATTTTCATGTGAAAGTTCCTTGGCGAGTTTATTCGTATTGATCTTGAAATCTTGGTTGGACACTAACTCAATCAAAGCCTTACCTAAATTGTCGCTCGTAAGCTTCTTCTGCTTAATCGGTGAAGGGCCTAACCCTTTTTGTTCAACTTGAGCCCCCCAGAATGGTTGGTCACCAAAAAAAGGACAAATCAATGTTGGTTTACCCGCCGAAAGACCCGCTGCGGTTGTACCTGCTCCCCCATGGTGTATAACAGCTGCCACTTTTGGGAATAACCAATCATGTGGGACAGACTCAATCACTAATACATTGTTTGGCAATGCGTCCACTTTTAGACCTCCCCATCCTGATGCTAGGATTGCCCGAACGCCAGCTTTGGTCACTGCATCAACGATCATTTTCCCTGTTCTTGCGGGATCTTTTCCAGTCATACTGCCAAAACCAATATAAACAGGTTTTGATTCATGAGATAAAAATTCCACCAGTTCTTTTGAGGGGTGGTAATCATTTAGGTCGGTTTTTGATTGCCAATACCCTGTGATCGTTGCGTCACAAGTCCAATCGTTTGGACGAGGTACTAGCTGTTCGCTAAACCCATGTAATACGGGGACTGGTTTGCCGCTACTGTGTGACAATATTCCCGTATTTTTTTTCAAAGCGGGTAAACCTAAAAGCTCGGCACGTTGTTGATTGAGTTCTTTTGAATACTGGGAGTAGCCTAAGTTAATCAGTCGATAACTAAGCTTATTTGCTAATGAACCTAAGTTGGGAATCCCTGCAGGGGGGAAAGCACTGGTTTTAGTTATCATTGGTTGCAGAACTCCCATTACAGCAGGGACTGTAAACTTCTCTGCAATGGATACGGCAGCCAAACATTTTGGGTGGTAAATGATTAAGTCGGGCTTTGATTCTAGCCCGGCGTGAATACTATCAATGATCATTTGGCGGTTAAGCGGTTTCGCCTTTTTAACCAATTTGACTACCGTTCTTATCCCACTAAACAAGCTGCCCATGTTTTCAAATATACCGTTATCCATTAACTTGAATAAGTCATCATTAATGTATCTGTAGGTTAAACCACTTTCTTCAACGAACCCTTGAAATCGAGATGCTGTACATAAATCTACTTGGTGCCCCTTTTGTATTAACGCTTTACCTAAAGCGATATACGGTTCTACATCGCCACGAGAACCGATAGTCAACAATAGTACCTTCATCTAAAGCCCCTAATTTTCTATCAAATGGGAGCATGAAATTCATCAAGTACTCCAAGTTGGTTTATGAAATATGTACGTTGGATATTTCATAAAATACGTCAAAACAATCATCTGGTCAAATTTATGAAATAAAAGTAAGATAGACTTCATAACTTGGAGGGACTATGACAACTAATGGATTTCAGCGCCGAGCAGAACAAAAGAAAGACCAGATTATTAGCACAGCTAAAACTTTGTTCTTTAGCAAAGGTCCTGCCAGCACGAGTATTGCTGAACTCGCTAAAGAAGCTAAAGTTTCACAAGTGAGTATTTATAACTATTTTGGCTCGAAAGAGGCACTGGTTGAATTGGTGGTGACTCAATATTTAAACCAATCCTTTGAATCGGTAGAGGCAATTCTTGAATTAGAGTCTTCCTTTCAAGACAAGCTCAAACAATTTTTTGCTCTAGGTGATGGAGAGGGAAACGAAGTCAATAAGAACGCTTTAAAGCATTTTGATTGGCAAAGTGGCGCTCTTATGAAAATTTATGAGCGGTTTGTTCAAGAAAGACAAATCCCATTTTTACTTGCTCTTGTTAAGCAAGGGCAGCACGAAGGTGAGGTTGCCGTTCATTTGCAGCCAGAAGCGATTGTAGATTTTATGAACGCCAATATGATTATCTATAAAGACCCAGACTTCTTGAAAAAGGGGCATCAATACATGGAAAGTGTAGGGCATCTATTTTTTTACGGCATTTTAGGGAAAAAGTAGCTTAAACCAATCGCACTTAGCCTACAGTCTGTAGAGCGCACCAGACATCGCTGGTTCAGTAGATGCTATCGTAGCTTCAATCTCAGAGAAATTCGGCGCAGCACTTCGCGACTAATCTCCTCTGATAGATAGAACAATCAAAGGCCTCGCATTGCGAGGCCTTTTTTTGTTCATGTGTAAGAGATGTTGCTCAAGACTTCACATTTAAGGCAAGTACCAATCGACCATGTCCTGGATATATTGAGGTGCATCTTTTATCATTGGCTTGAAGATAATATCTTCTTCATTAATTAGTTGTATGTACGGTGATAAATCGGCGACGTCTTCAGGAGCAAAACCGTATCGCATAAGCATAGTGTGGACTACATCATTCGTACCATACCTCAACAGCTCAATAATCTTATCTGCCCTGTAATCTAGAGTGTGTTCTCTATAAACCTTAAATGCGGTTATAAATGTTTCAGTTAGTGAGAAGGAAATAACTTGATCAACATAATCATATGTATCGAACACAATAGCATCGTAGCTAACATCTTTTGCTTTCGTTCCTTTATCAAATAAAGAATATGTGTTTGTTAGAGTACTTTTTGGTAGTCTTTCTGCTGGTTGAGAAAACTTAGCGAAGCCATTCCTCCCTTTTTCTTTGTTAGATATCATCGCGAACCTAAGGCCAACGATTTCTCTAAATGTTCTCCCTTGAATGATTTGTAGGAAAATAGAAATTGCTTGAGAGAATACTGCATTTTCCCCATCATAGAGTACGCGGCCAAGTGATGACTCGAATAAAAACTGGAAGTAGGCTTTTATCTTCTCTCTATTTTGAGCGTTTTTCTTTCCTCTCAATACATCTTTAAATTCTTCTTGACCATATAACAAGTCTAATATTGCACGGCAATATTTTAAATTTTCGTTTGTTCCTAGCCGCTCTATTTTAGTTGGAGGGGCTTGCAGGACATCATCGAATGTATTGTTTTTGATTGAATCGATGAGTTCCGCTAAGTCTGGATCCCATTCCTCTCCGAATGTATCGATTAAAGACTCTTCTTTAAGAACAAATTTTTCATTAACTCTTGCGGTTAGAAGCTGTGGGTTTTTTGTGAAAACATAACCATAGTCAAATTTTCTATCACTTGATAACCTACCTGCTCGACCTATTAGATTTTTAAAAGCTAATGCTCGCTCTTGCTCACTTTCCCCCATTATTCTCATGTTATCTAACCACACGATATCAAACGGCATATTCACACCTTGAGCTAGTGTGCTAGTCGCAAAGCAAAGCTTTGCGAAACCTTTTCTAATTAACTCTTCGACAAGAAATCTTACTTCCAAGGGAACGGATCCATGGTGTATTACTACACCTTTTCGAAGTAAATTAACCATGTCTGATTTGTGCTCATTCGCATTTGCGCCTAACAGATGTTCAATGGTATCTATTAAACTTAGTGCTTCTTCCGATGTAACGTCATCAAAAGATTCAATATGTTTGTTGTAACTTTCTAGGTACTTCCCATTGTAAATAGATGATTTTGATACATAGATCAAAATCGTGTTTTGACCATTGAAAGCAAAGTCGACAAATTTTTTCTCGTATGGAATACAGTTTTTTATTTGATGACCTTTATCGACAAACGGAGAAAAGTAATAGTATTTCTTGTTACTCGGGTGCTGGTAAATACAAATTTTACCAACCGTTCCGTGTGTATAAGAACGTGAGTATCCCTGCTCGACAGGGAAGTCATGTTTTGTTAACTGAGCTTCTGGGTTTTCAACAAATGGATGGGCAAATATTATTTTTGCGGTAGGGTATTTCTTTTTAACTCGTCTCACTAAAACATCGAAAATGACACCGCGCTCTTTTTCTTCTGACACTTGCGCTTCGTCGAAAAAGAATACACTGATATTAAGATTGGAATTTGTATTAAATAGTTCTCTGGCTCGTTCTGGAGTTAGTATGAAAATCCGGCGAAGATCTCGTGAGTTAAATACTGTATCTACAAAAGCGGATATCATAACTCTTTTATCGCCAGCAAACTTTTGTTTCATTGTGTTTATATATTCAGCTATCAAGGCTCGAGATGGTACGACTATGACGGCATCACCAACACTTTCAGCTATGAAATCTCTAATTGAATAAGACTTTCCTGCGCTCGTAGGTGCAGAGATGGAAATGATCTGATTATCATTTACAGCTCTTCTCACGCTAGCTTGTACCGGAGTTAAATACTCCCCGTAATCTTGATGGTGCTGCTTGCCTACTCCGCCTAGAACAAATGAATAAAAGTTTGTTGGTTCCAGTACTTTGTAGAATAAACCAAGAGTCGAAATGATCTTTTCTTCAAATTCACTGAACAAGTCTTCATGAAACACTTTGTAATAGCTCAAATGTTCAAGTATTTCGGAACTTTCAGGACCAATTTCGTGGAGGTGATCTAATAATGCCTGTAAGCCTACTCGAGGGTCTGAAGCTTCAATAATATTTTTTATATTCAATGAGTCACCCCGACTAAATAAACGGATTTGATTTTCTCAGAGGAAAGTGATTGTGTAGCTGAATCTATAGCATTTTTGAGAACCAGCAGAGGGTTACCAGCATTTATTGAAAAGGAAGCGACTACACCATAGCTGTCATCATCTAGATTATGTATTGCATTGGCGGAAACGAGATCACGTAAGTGAACCCTATCACGGAGGTGTTTTTCATTTTCTATAAAGCCCTTTGCTTGATCAATTGCATTACCATGAGGGCTTTTTTTTGAAGAAAACTTAGCCTCTCCGAAATTTATTAGTTCATTTGAACATACAGTATGAAAGTCAAAACCTTCATTTTGCTTGACTTGCGGTTTCCAAAGTTCGGAAATTGGCAATACATTGTGGTCAAAGATAACTTCTAAAGCTTTAGTTGACCCAATTGAAACCATTATTTCACCAAATTCTTTTCCAACAGTACTTGTTGCTAGGGTGTCATTGAATACTTCGACCAACGCTTCGGCTGTATCAGCAACTGTGCGGTCATAGCTTCGCTTAGCACCCGGATCCAGATTTGTCATCCATGAAGTATCTTGGACTTTGGTAATTAGTTCCATTGCTACTTTGCGTAAGTCTGCCACTCTTACTAGACAAACTTGTACTTTACCCATGTCTATTTGACTAAATAACTCATCGTATTCACATCCCCAAGACGGGTCTGGCGTACTTTTTTTTACTTCTAAGGTCATTTGTGTGAATGCTCTGTTATGCAATTACATTTGTTATGAATATTGGGTTCTACTTTCATACAACCAATGCAACTAGTTGATTCGTTATGTGTGATATTTTATATGTCTATCAGTTGTATTACGAGTTGCGCATATGGGGAAAAGTGAGCGTCGACACACAGTTACATTAAAAAAACTATGGCTATTATTTTAATGTCGGTATGACCTATGAATGCCATGGCTCATGATTCAATGGTTAAGTACGGAATTACGATATCTCACGCTGGTGGAAAAATTGCGTATGGTAAAACTAGGAGTGGGGGGATACGGCACCGATCTTCATTCATGGTTGGAGCTTAGACAGATGCTCGTGGAATCGGCTGATAATCCCCTCCTAACCTCCCCTTGGTTTACATCTCCATGTAGTGGTCTAATGATCCCGGACACCAAATTAGGTGGTAAAGTCTCCACCATAAATGAGGTGTTCAATGACAAAACGACAACGACGTACATTTTCTACTGAGTTCAAACTAGATGCTGCAAGTTTGGTTCTTGAGCAAGGGTACTCCATACCTGAAGCAGCTAACTCTATGGGCGTAGGTGAAACGGCTTTACGGCGATGGGTCGACCAACTCAAAGTTGAGCGAGGTGGGATGACTCCAACGGCTAAAGCCCTCACGCCTGAGCAAAAGAAAATCCAAGAGTTAGAAGCCCGGATTAACCGGCTAGAACGAGAGAAGTCCATATTAAAAAAGGCCACCGATCTCTTAATGTCGGACGAACTCGAACGTTCTCGTTAATAGACAAGTTGAGGGAGCATGAATCGGTCAAAATGCTTTGCGAACTGTTCAACGTAGCTTCGTCTTGTTACTACGAGTTTAAGCAACGCAAGCCGGATGCCAGTCGCATTCGTCTAGCTAGCCAAATTAAAGAACTCTTCAACATGAGTCGAGGCTCTGCTGGCAGCCGCACTCTTGTCTCGATGCTGAGCGAAGAAGGCATAAAAGCCGGACGATTCAAGGTTCGCCAGATAATGCGTGAAGCTGATTTAATGAGTAAACAGCCAGGTTCGCATCGATATAGACATGCAAAAGTAGAAAGGCCAGATATTCCAAATCTACTGAAGCGTGAGTTTTCTGTCAGTACTCCGAATCGTGTTTGGTGTGGCGATATTACTTATATTTGGTCAGGTTCGAAGTGGACCTATTTAGCGGTAGTGCTTGACCTATTTAGCCGACGCGTTGTGGGGTGGTCTTTATCCGATAAGCCCGATACTGAATTAGTATCTAAAGCTTTGGACATGGCCTGGGAGCAACGAGGATGTCCGAAGAACGTGATGTTCCATTCAGATCAAGGTTGCCAATATAGCAGCCGCAAATATCGCCAAAGACTCTGGCGATATCGTATAACTCAAAGCATGAGCCGTCGTGGTAATTGTTGGGACAACGCTCCCATGGAGCGGCTATTTAGAAGCTTGAAAACCGAGTGGGTACCAGCAACAGGTTACCTGACACAAGCTCAAGCTAAGAAAGACATCAGCCATTATCTGATGAGTTACTACAATCGGCAGCGGCCTCATCAAGCAAATGATGGGCTGTCGCCAGTAAATGCCGAAAATCGGCTTAAGTCAGTGTCCGGAATTTGTTGACCACTACACCAATCTCTTGTTGGTAGCGGGAAAGGGGAGGAACTGAATACCGATCGTTGCCTGTGCAGCTGTATTTTTAATGACCAATAACAACCTCCAATGAATCTCTCAAATAAGTAAAACCTCTCTGAATACTTACCAATCTCAAGAAGTAACATTCTAAAAATGATCGTGTAACAACTCGTTAACTGGTTGTATTGTCTCTGTGTTCTTTGTCTTAGTTGCATATCGTTACCAAGCTCAGAACATACCACTGTTTTTGAGGATCTGAATATGAACGGAAAACTAAGAACGGCTTTATTCATGTATGACCATATTCAAGATTTTCTTTTAGAATCGGCGGCTTAAATGACTCTCTGGCTTAGGATTTTAACATCGCGAAGCTCATTTGCGATGTTGGTTATTATCGCTATCGCGTCAGTGATAGCGAATACTGGATGGCGAGTTGTGATGAATAACTTCGCTGTCGATACTGTTGGTATGACCGGTGCTGATGTGGGTGTATTGCAGAGTGTTAGGGAAATCCCAGGATTGCTCTCATTTACTGTTTTGTTTCTGTTGTTCATCGCGTCGGAACAAAGAGTCGCGGTATTGTCGGTTGCAATATTAGGGCTAGGTGTTGCAGTAACGGGGTATCTGCCTTCGATCTATGGCTTCTATTTCAGCACGACGATCATGTCTATTGGTTTCCATTATTTAGAAGCGGTGAACAAATCACTCTCAACACAATTGTTAGCGACTGAGAACTTCAGTGAATCAATGGGAAAGATTCGCTCTGCAGCCTCTTTTGTCTCAATGTTGACTTTTCTAGGCATTATGGTTGCGAGCTATCTGTTTGATGTTTCAGATAAGGCCATTTTCTTTACTTGTGGAGCAATATGTTTCTGGCTAGCGGTTTACTTGGTCACGTTTAAAAATACTCATACAGAGGTTAAACAACACACCAAACTCATTGTCCGACGCGAGTACACGACCTATTACATTCTTACCTTTTTGAGTGGGGCAAGAAGACAGATCTTTGTGGCATTTGCTGGCTTACTGATGGTGACCAAATTTCAGTATTCGATCGCGATGATGGCCGCTCTGTTTATGGTCTCCAGCTTAGCAGCGACTCTTGCTCTGCCGTATGTTGGGAGATTTATCGATCGAGTAGGAGAGAGGCTCGCTTTGATCATTGAGTATGCCGCGTTAGTGTTGGTATTCCTATCTTACGCATTTGTGGATGATCATTATGCGGCAGCAGGGCTGTATGTTATCGACAGTATCATTTTTAGTTTTGCGATAGCTTTAAACACTTACTTTAAAAAGACAATTAGGGAAGATGAAGTAGCTTCAACGGCGAGTTTGTCATTCACCATCAACCATATTGCAGCGGTGTTCTTACCATTTTTGTTGGGAATCATCTGGATGTCTGGTTATCAATGGGTGTTTGTTACAGGAGCAGTGATTGCTTTGATTAGCCTGTTTGTGTCGTTGACTATGGGCACGCAGCTTCATCAGCGAATTAATGGATTCAATAGGCTACAGAACCAATAGCGACACTCATTTATCTGACTGGTCATTTCCTATTGTTAGAGTAACCAAAGCAGTTCACCTAACGTTGATGAAAGCGTTGAAGTTGGGTGCGGTAGTTATTAAAAGATAGTTTAGCCGTTAGAAGATAAAACCAAGGCCTAGCGATTACGGGGCCTTAGTTTTTTTAGTCAAATCGATGGAGCCTGTCACTCTGATAGAGTCCATTATTTTTTGTCTTGAGAATCTTTATATTTTTTTGCAATCCACTCATGCAAATGAAGTCCCGTTTGACGCTTTAGGAATACAGTGATGCCAGCTAAAATTAGCAGTCCGATTATTGTGCCCATAATTATCTCCACGCTTTGTTGTTTTTGATTAATCCATTGATTTCATCATTTTATCTATATTAAGCCCACCAAGATCCTCGAGGTTATTCTTAATCTCTTCATCGATTGATAGTTGGCGTTCTACTTTCTTTATTTCCTTCTCAAGAAACTTTTCAACTTCTTGAGATACGTTGAACATCAACCCCTGTTCACGTGCTGCTTTTCTAGCTCGTTTAAGACGAACATCTAAGTCTGATGAAATTTTAATGTTCAGTGATACTTTGGATTGTTTTTTCTGTAATGACATATTGATTCTCAAGTTTAGCTAAAAAATACTATAAACTTTTCTACCTTTTTAGCAAGAATATTTTGACATTGACGGACTCGAAAGTGAACAAGAAACACATCAGGGTTTGCAGTGTTTTCTACATTGAAGGGGCAAGCCATTTTCCAGTTCTAGCACAACTCAACGTTACGCTGGTGTAATAGGGTAGTTGCACGTGACAATCCCCTCCTAACCTCCCCTTGGTTTACATCTCCAATCTCTTGTTGGCCATAGGAAAGGGGAGGAACTTAATACCGATCGTGACAAGTGCAGATACATGTTCAGTGACAAAGAATGTTCTCCCCCTCGGTCGTTAATCAAAAGAGGTCGGCTGACTTGATTCGAGGGGGCGCTAGAGGGGGAGTTTTTGATACTAGAACCGTTCGATAGAAAAATTGATGCATCGCGATAGCGGGGACTTCTTGTGTTCCGAGCAAAACTCAATTTCTCCCACGTTCTACACTTGATAGTGATAGAATCCCCGCATTAGAACTATCGAGAATCTAGGTATTTATAAACAATGTTTATCCATCATGTGAACGGCATCGACTGGCTGGTGATTACAGCTTTTGAAGAATTGAAACCGATGTTTATCGAAGATGCTGGTCCTATCCCGTCATACTTCTCTATTAGCAGTGAATTAAGCTTGATCGATCAAGCCAAGCGCAGCTGTGGGTTTTTGCCTAAACTCCGTGGCGTGATCACAGATACTGGCACGTACCAAAGCAAAGATCTTGAAGAAGATTTGAACCCACAACTGGCGTGTATCGTTGAGGGCAGAGGGCGTGTTTTCATCTATCACGGCGACTACGTGGCTTTTGTCGATGACGAGCAAACCTTCATTACCCGAATGAATTAAAGCCAGTGAAGTAGGGTTATTAACCCTTGATAGAAAAACTAAGGCCTCGCATGTACGAGGCCTTTGTATTTCTAGCGAAGTTAACTATTAATCTAGCTTAACGAAAGCTTGGGATAATCGCTGGAATCCCTGGTAGAAGGCCAACCAACGCCATCACACTTGTTAGCACAACAAACATAATGCCTGGCAGCACCCAACGGCTCATCTTGCTCAGTTCGCTACTACGTTCTTTACAACCAACTAAGCCTAAGTTGTCCAACAGCATGGTGAGAGCCCAACCAAATGCAGGGTTAACGAGCGCTGAAGAAAATACAACAATCGCTGCTGACTGTGTGGTTTTCCCTTCACGCGTCATTTCCATTCCCGCTTCTAGCAATGGCACAAATACCCCAACAATCAGCGCGACACACAGTACCGGTTGCCAGATAGCTAAATCCATCGGGTAACCCCAAACCGCGGCGATGATACAAAACAGAGCCGTGAGCAAAGCGCCCGCAGGAATAGGGCGTTTAGCAATCGCCGCTGGTACGATGTAAGTACCCCATGAAGAGGTAAAGTTAGTACCACCAAGTAGAGAACCAAACGTTTGACGAATAGACGCAGTGGTCATGGTGTCGTCAATGTTCATGTGTACTTTTTCAGTACGCTCTGGGTAGCTGATCTTTTGGAATACTTGATGCCCTAAGAAGTCTGGTGACCACATCGCTACTGCTAGAATCGCAAACGGCAATACCACCATGAAGTGCTCAATCGTCGGTAGACCTAGCATCCAACCTGTATCTTCTCCCCACCAATACATAGGGTTCATATTAGGCAAGCCTGGCTCAGTGTGGAAAGCGAATGGCGCACCCATGGCAAATGCAATCGTACCACCCAACAAGCAGCTAAGAGGTACCGCTAACCAACGCTTGCGGAAGTGTTCCAATAGCGCATACAGAATAATGGTGCAGAAGATCACGACAAAAGCGATGTGGCTCATGCCGATGCCTTCAGCCCAAGCGAACAGTTTTTTTACCTGAGAAGCGGTTCCTACAAAGCCAAGGTAGAGTAGCAAGCCACCACAAACGCCTTTACTGGTGAGGTTAGCCAACATACTGCCGCCTTTACTGATGGCTAACAGCAGGCCAAACGCGCCAATCAATAAGCCAAAAGCCATTGGGTGACCGCCAGCCGCAACCACAATCGGAATCAATGGAATGAGTGGACCGTGTGTACCTGCGAGGTTGGCCGTTGGTAGTAGAAAACCAGAGAAAAGGATGATGAAAACAGAGGCGATGAGGAGTTCGTATCGAACGTTCTCTAGAATAAAATCTTCATTTAACCCGAGAGCTCCAGCAAAGGTGGCTGCAATCGCACCTACCATAACCACTTTACCAATGGTCGCCGCCATCGCTGGGATGGTGTCTTCTATCTCAAATCGATAATCTTTAAACGGCAAATTGGGACGCCAGCGCTTAGGCGACATGATTTGTAATTCGTGTTCTAGATACTGTTCTCGGGATTCAAACTCTGAGCTTGGTTTATGTTGTTGTTCATAGGTGAGTTCATCCTCATTGGCTTGAGGCTTCTCTGTTTGTATATGTGCGGACTCTAAAGTAGTGCTCATTTTGATTCCTTTCGTTCACACTCTAAGGTGTGTTATTCCAACAAACGTTGTTTACTCACGCAGAAGCGCAAACAATGCGTCAACTTATAATTAAAGATTCATTAACATTTAGTTGTTAGTACCTTATACCAAACCAAAAAAAACAAATAGACTCAGTCGGTTAGACATTAGTCGTAGAGCAAGCCGACTAGTATTAGACTCGGTAGATAGTATGTGTCTGTTTATTTGTAGGTGATGAGCTTTATTGGTAATAAACGAAGATCCAATAAGAAATGCTTGGTGCTAAAGCGGCAGATAACGTCCACCAATCAGTGATTTCTGGCGTTTTGGAGGGGGGGATGGTGAAACACCCTTCAACGTTGTTCAGTCGTCTGAGACCAAGGTATACGCTAGAAGATAATTTTTACTATCCCAAAATGAAGATGTTCACCAGCGACTTTAAGCCTTTTCAAAGCATTACACTGCGTACAGTTATACGAGGTGATATAATTTTTGCCTAAAGCTTTGAAGAGCTGATGAATTAAAGGATTGATACGATGGCAAAAACGATCTCATTGGTACTTGGCAGTGGCGGCGCAAGAGGCTTGGTTCACGTTGGAGTGATCCGTTGGCTGATTGAGCATGGCTATCAGATCAAATCCATCTCTGGCTGTTCAATTGGTGCACTTATCGGTGGTGTTTACGCTGCGGGCAAGTTGGATGAATTTGAAGAGTGGGTCACCAGTATCGACCAAGGTGACATGGCGATGTTGTTGGACTTTTCATGGCAATCGAGTGGTATGTTCAAAGGCGACAAGATCATCGACACACTGCGTGGACTGATCGGCGAGATTTCAATTGAAGATCTGCCCATCCCTTATACCGCCGTTGCCGCTAACGTCGCCGATGAAAAAGAGGTTTGGCTGCAATCAGGCTCTCTGTTTGATGCCATTCGTGCCTCTATCTCTTTGCCATTGTTCTTCACGCCTCATGTCATCAATGGCGAAGAGCTGATTGATGGCGGAGTGCTTAATCCCGTGCCGATTGCGCCTACCTTTGGTGACAACACAGACTTTACACTAGCTGTGAACTTAGGTGGTGAACCTGAAATGCTTCAACAGGAAGTGATACCGGTTTCCCTGCCAACGAAAGAGAGTAACCTGCATGAGAAGGTTGTTCATTTTATCGATAATCTAGGCAGCAGTGTAAAAAGTAAAATGAGCTTCAATTTTGCGGCCTACGACATTGCTAACCAAGCGTTTGATGCAATGCAATCGACCATTGCTCGCCAAAAACTGGCCGCTTATCCCGCCGATATTACGCTCGAACTCCCACGCAATGCTTGTGGCACTTTAGAGTTTGATCGTTCACAAGAGATGATAGACAGAGGCTACCATTTGGCACTGGCTAAACTGGGTAACCGACTTTAATGTGATAGGTCACTGACTCGACGAAGAGAGTATTTATGGAAACGGAACTCAAACAACTTGAACTCAACGATCTGGTGGCCACAAAAGATGTCATCGTGCTCACAAGCATAGAAGATCAGGCTATCTCTTGGCTAACAAGTTACTATCAAAAAAACGCTGATATTCAGATTATCGAGAACGCACACCAGCTAGATACTGAAGTGACTTTGACGCAATGCCGAAGCGGCCTTCATGACGGTAAAAAGGTGATACTCACCGCGCAGTTTCGCAGCCAACTTCCTATCATCAATATCGCGTCACTGTGTAATGAGCAGCGCAAATCATTGATCAATATTGAGCTATCGGGTTGGGATGAAGAAAAACGCCTCCCTCAGTCGTATAGTAGTTTCTAGTTTCTAGTGGCTTCTGTGTTGGTAGTCCAGTGCTTTATCTAGACCAATTTTAAGGCTAGAGCCACTTCCCAAGGCTAGAGCAACCATTACGTTATAAGAACTTTTAGATGAGAGATAGGAAAGCCATGTTGAAATTGTTGCGCCAGGTGAAAAAGTGGAAACTTGCGTCGCTTAGTTTGATCATTCTCATTGCCACTTTTTTTATCTACAACCAGTTCGGGAACCGTATGTCCCGTGTCGACGAGGCAAAATTTCTAATCGGCCAACTTAATGCTGTTTTGGATGCTGCTGAGCAATATTCTCGTGATAACGGCTCTCTGCCTCCTATTACTTCCGATACCGATACGAACTTCGGCTACTTAAACATCAATCACTTAATTGAAAATCCGGGCTTATCAACATGGCAAGGACCATACCTACCTTATGAGGATACATGGATAGGAGGTGATCAGTACATTGATCACCCAGATTACATAGCAACGCAATTACTGCTTAAGGAAAAGGGTAGTCAATGGGCACGAGGAAGCTCCGAGACAGGTTGTGAATCGTCGTCATCAACTTGTTCTCTTGCGGCTTGTATCTGGTTAGTACCAACAAAAGTGGCACAAGAAATTAATCAGATTGTCGATGGCAATACGAGTCTCGAAAGTTCTAATACGACCGGAAAAGTACGTTACGACAAAGCCTTTGGTGGCGCGCTTGTTTGTATAATCGGAGATGACTATCCAATGCCTTCTGAACCGTTAAACTAAGTCGTTTCTAATTACCTTACTGGCAACTTGGTCTTAGTTTTTACCTGACCAAATGCGAAGCTGGATTCTATAGACGCGATATTGGGCAGGCGGGTTAACTGTTTGCGGATAAATTGCTCGTAGCTTTTGAGTGACTCGCTCACTACATGCAATAGGTAGTCGTGATTGCCTGTCATCAGAAAGCACTCTAACACTTCATCAATCACTTCAATGTGCTGTTCAAAGTCGCGCATGTTCTCTTCAGTCGGCTTTTCAAGTTTCACCAACACAAACACATTTACAGGTAAGCCACACGCTTCTTGATCTACGCTAGCGTGATAGCCACGAATGATCCCTTGTTTCTCTAGTGCTCGAACTCGGCGTAAGCAAGGAGAGGGTGACAACGCTACGCGGTCGGCCAACTCTTGATTGGTCAGGCGAGCGTTGTTTTGCAGTTCAGCCAGTATTTTCTTGTCGATCTCATCCATTAGCATATTCCATCAATATTGAAGTTTATTTGGCAATATTATTGCTCAAAGTGTATGTCTTACTTCGCAAATAGCAATTTTTAACATCGGTGCAAAACTAAAATTAAAGGAGGAACAACAAGCATGGAATGACTTAGGAATTATGAATACTTCAACTCAACTTAGCCCGCTACGTAAAACCACCAAACACGAACAAGCAGAAGCCCTTGCCATTGAGCAAGCAAAGCATTTTGGTATCGACCCAAACAGTGATTATGGCGTCACGCTTATCGAACTGGCGACGACACTGTACAAAGCCAATACCAAGACACACGACCTTTGGGCACTGACGGTTGATGGACTTTCAGAACTCGACAAGAGTGACCGAATCGCTTGGTTTAACGCCAAACGTTTTTTGTCATTCCAGATCGCGAAGATCCTCGATAATCTGCAAAACCCAATGCGCGCGACTTACCAATCTATTGCGACTAATAATGGTAATTTTGCTTCAAAAGGGGCGTATCCTATCTTCGATAATGTTGCCGCTATTTTCTCTGCTAGCCCTGTGATTACAAGAACCGCGACCTATTTGTTTGCGTGTACAGAATGGATTGAAGATGCGTTCAACGGTAAGGAGCCGCTGCACGATATCTACTCTCGACTGCTTAACCCAACATCGATCTCACTGGCAAACCACATGGTTGATATTGAGGCAGGATCTAGAGCCAATGAGTACCTCGCATGGAACTTTAACTCGGGGATGGCGGCCATTGATGGGTTGCTGAGCCATTTGCTCGGGCATGAAGACATAGTATTGGCCTCACGCAATATCTACGGCGGTTCTTACCAGCTGTTGGAAGATTGGTTTGGCAAGCCGTCGAATCTGAATGTCGCGGTAGAGTGGGTGGATGGTTACTCCGGGGATGAGTTTGCGACGCGCCTTGATGAAGTTGCCGATAAATACGCAGACCGCCTAGCTGCGGGTAAGAAAATCTACGTTTACCTAGAGTCACCGTGTAACCCGCATGGATACGTGTTGGATGTTGCTAGCATCAGTAAAGCTGGTCACTCTCGTGGTTGGGATGTGATTGTTGACTCGACAGTGGGGACTCCATTGCTGCATCCAGTACTGAAACGTGATGATGTGATGGAAAGACCAGATTATGTGATTCACTCCTACACCAAAGAACTGGCGGGTTCTGGTACCACAACCGCTGGGGTTGTGATTGGTCGCAATGAGACTATGTTTGTGCCAAAAGGAGAGGAGGTGATTTTCACCAAACCCAACGGTGATGAGGCCAAAATCCCATGGAACGAAACGCTGTTTTGGAATGTGTACTACATTAAGGGCGCATTCTTAGATGCAGACAAAGCGTTTGAAGTGCTCAATGGCATGAAAACCTATGAGATGCGCGTGGTGCAAAAAACGATTAATACCCTGACTCTCGCGAAGATCTTTGATGCTCACCCAGACATCAATGTGTCGTGTCCAGCTTTGCCAGACAGTGACAACTATCAACACTGCCAGAATAACATGTACTTGGGACTACCAGCGGCGCTTTTCACTATCGATATGGAAGGTAACGGCGATCGTCCGCCAATCAATCGAGATGGTTTTAAACAGTTCTTCGACATGCTTGAGCCCGCTATCGGCATGCAAGTGAGCTTAGGGCAAACCAATACCGTGGCGCTGTGCCCAGCACTGACTACGCACTCAGAACTCAGTGATGAAGCGCTCAATGAAGCAGGCATCAAACCGACCACAATGCGTATCTCTATCGGCTTGGAAGATCCTAGAATGTTCATCGCTCATATTGTCGAGGCCGCTAAATTATCGATTGACCGTAAGCACGTCGATTTCTCATCCAGCTTCCCGAGTGGTGACAATATCGATGAAATCTATATGCAAACTTATATGGATGTACACCAGAGGTTTGTAAAGAACTTGCCTAAGTTCAGTCAGCTTACTCAATAACTTAGGTCAGTAAGGGAAGTTAACAAGAGAAGCCAGTGAAGTAGGGTAGCTGTAAACGTTAAATGAAAAACGTAAGGCCTCGAACTGCGAGGCCTTTAGGTATTCGGGTAATAACAATAAACCAATCTAGAACAAATCCTAGAAAAACGCGTCGATGAATCACCTAATAGCCTTTAACTCGTGGAATGTGGGTAATTTATATCAATACCTCATGGCTTTCGTGACCACGCCCTTATCTGCTCAATTTCATCTTCATCGATATTTAAAGATTGAAGGAATTTGAGATGTCCTAGTGGCTCCATCTGCTCAAAGCGTTTGTGCCAATTGATCATACCCTGTTCATCCATACCTGATTCTTTAAGTATTTCTGTCCAACGCTCTTTGGTGAGTAGGCCTTGATTAAGAAGTTCAGGCTCTTTGAGTAACGCCATAATGGACTGTTGTTGCTGGCGCAACTTTTGAATTTCTAGATCAAGGGCAGCAAACTGTTGTCTTAGTACAGTATCTCGGTTTTCGTCCTGAGATAGGTGTAGCAGGCTCCCAATCTCACTGACGGGAATACCATAAGAGCGATAGGTAAGTATTGCTCTAAACCTTTCAAGCTCTCGTTCGCCATATTGGCGATAACCGTTAGATGCTCTAGCCGCGGGAGTGATTAGCCCCTTTCGCTCGTAGTAGAGAACCGTTGTTCGAGATACCTCAAGTTGCTCACAAAATTGTTTGATGCTCAACACTTAGGGCTATCCTCTTTGGTTGTTTGATAGTGAGACCAAATCAATGGAATCAATGCACTAATAAGAATAATCAGTGCGCCAATCATTGACCATAAATCAGGAATTTCAGAAAAGACAACTAAGCCAATAATAAGTGAATAGATAATCTTTACATACTCAACATTGGCAATGATGTTGGCTTGTGCCCATTTATATGCAGAGATACCAACATACTGAGCAAACGAAGAGATGAGGCCAACTAACAGCAGTAACATGAAGTCTTCGACTGTTGGCGTGCGCCATAAGTAAAGGGTTGGTATTAATGTCATCAAACCAATTGCCAGAGCTTGGTATGCCATTAATGTTATCTTGGGTTCGCTCTGTGCCACTTTCCTAACACACACTACCGCTACCGACGCGCCTAGTGCGGCAATCACGCCAGATAAAACATAAAGGTTATGGCTTGCAGCAAAGGTCGGGCGAACAACCGTCATTACCCCGATAAATCCAACCACAATCGTGAAAATTCGACTGCTGGTGATCTGCTCTGCCAACACGAAATGAGCGATTAGAGCCACAAAAAGCACCTGCAAGAAACCAAGTGCTGTTGCGTCAGCAAATGGAATATTGCTTACTGCAATAAAGCCAAAATATAGAGCGGTAAAAGCGCCTAGTATTCTTAGTAGGTGAAGCGATATTTTGTTGGGCTTAAGTAGCACGCCGATATTTTTGCTGATCGCAGGCATGAGCAACAACATAAAGATGAGCTGGCGAAAGAACAGGATCTGAAAGGTGTCATAGTCTGTGCTGAGCTGTCGAACAAATACCCCAACGATCGTAAACAGTGCTGTAGATATAAGGGCAAGAGTGATCCCTTTCGTTGTCGATGGTAGATGGTCGAAGAGCTGAAATATCTTTGACTGCTGTAAGTCTCGTAATTGGTACAACGAAATGTGCCTCTTTAGTCATGATAAGCATAAGGTTAATCATTCTAAAGTCGTTACCTGTAGACAGGTCAAGTGTTATGAGTTGTCAACGGATAAAAGCAATCCCTTTGAAACATGAAAGGGGAGGTTATGACAATAAGAGCTAACTAACTCAAAAAAGCACCAGTTACAGCCCTTGTTGTCAGTATGAAATGGCGCATATTGAGATCGCGCGGTAGGGGGGCTCGAAGGACTACTGTTAGCAAACTTTGTAACTCCCTCTATCCACTCGTTTGCTATTTTGGCTGGTGGCCTGTCTTTTTCGCAAGCTCTTGCATAGCCTCGGCAAACGTTGTTGTTCCGCCTTTCGCTTTAACCTGAACCACCTTATATCCTTGGCTTTCCAGCGCTTGGCGCTCTTCTAAAACGGCTTTGTCATCTGGTTGACTGCCTTGCACAGGCTGATGAATGTAACACCCTTCTAATTGACCATCTTCGACCAGTTGGTGGTGTTTCAGTGCATTGATATCAAAATTCATAGTAAGTCTTTTCGCTTTAAATGGAGAGTCTCTGTGGCAAAGGCCGCGAGTCTCTATAATTTTATGGTTTGTACAATAGGCATTTTAACCATAAGAAGCCAGTGCAAATTAAGCAATCCAATGGAATGTAACTGGGTGCGGCTTACTTCTTCAATCTCCTATTGATCGTAGGGGAGGAACTGAATGCGAACGTTACAAGTGTAGTTGTATGTTCAGCGATAAAGAACGTTCTCCCCCTCGGTCGTTAATCTAAAGAGATCGTTGTTGGTCATTTGAGGGGGAGCTAGAGGGGGAGGTTTTTAATGATCAACTTGAATCTGAGTGTTGGTCATCATTGCGATTAGCTTAGCTACTCGGGCGCGCATCTCACGTCTATCAACAATCATGTCTAAAGCACCATGCTCGAGTAGGAACTCACTCTGTTGAAAATCGTCAGGTAATTTTTCACGTACCGTTTGCTCAATCACTCTGCGACCAGCAAAACCAATTCGCGCTTTAGGTTCACCTATATTGATGTCACCAAGCATAGCTATACTTGCCGAGACTCCACCAAAGGTTTGGTCGGTTAACACAGATATATAAGGGAGCTTTGCATCTGATAGTCGCTTTAACGCTGCACTGGTTTTAGCCATCTGCATTAATGCCATTAGCGATTCTTGCATGCGTGCTCCACCACAAGCCGAAAAACAGACTAATCCACAATTAGCCTCAATGGCTGAGTTAACCGCGTCAACAAAGCGAGCCCCAACAACGCTGCTCATTGAACCTGCCATAAACGAAAATTCGAAAGCGCACGCCACTACCGGAAGCCCCAACAGTTCTCCTTTTGCAGCGACTAGGGCATCTTTCTCGCCCGTGCTTTTTTGAGCAAGTGAGATACGTTCTTTGTAGCGTTTCTGATCCTTAAAATTGAGTAAGTCTTGTGGTTCGTGCTGGCTACCAATTTCAGTCATCACTCCTTTATCCAAGAAGCTGTCTAAACGATAGCGTGCTGTCATCCTCATGTGATGACCACACTTTGGGCAGACTTCCAGGTTTTCTCTAAGGGCTAATCGGTATAAGACTTGATCACACGCAGAGCACTTAGTCCATACCCCTTCAGGAATAGAAGCTTTACGGGTACTTATTATATTTTTCTTATCTAATAGCTTTTCTAACCAATTCATTGGAAACCTTATCCAGTTCACTTTAATGATGAGCATTGTATAAGCCTGTTTTTGGTAATAAAGTGCTTAATATTGGCTTTATAATCCTATTTTATGGGATTGTTGGTGTGGGCGGATTATTGATATGGATGAGATTAATGGGAATGCTTGAGAAGATTGACCAACAATGGCTAAAAAGTTTTCATTGTGTTTATGAGAATAATAGCTTTAAAAGAGCGGCGGAGTTTTTGTGTTTGCCGACCTCAAATGTAAGTCGTCACATTGCTTTATTAGAAGAGCAGTTAGATGCTCGATTGTTCGATAGAACGACTCGCCGTATAGCCCCGACAGAAGCAGGTGAGCACCTTTATTTACGTACTCAGCCTTTATTGGACAAGCTTAACGAAGCGCTTACTGAGGTAACGCAGCATTCACGTCATGTGGTGGGGCAGCTCAACATTCTAATGCCTGATTCACAGGAACTCGCTCAAGCCGTTGTTTCCTTTTGCACCAAATACCCCTCTATTTCATTGTGTTGCGATACAAGCATCAGTCCTAAAGAGGACTTGCTCGATGGATTTGACGTTATTCTGAGTTTTCATCGAGGGAAACTTGAGGATAACAATTGGATAGCGAAAGAGATTAAACGCTGGTCTAGCATTGTTGTGGCTTCCCCCAAACTTCTTCGCACATCCTCTAAGCCTTTTAAAATTACGGATTTGAAACATGTACCGTGTATTAATAGCTTTACCGCGCTAAACGGGACGCCATGGGTATTTAAGAACGGAACTGGTGAGGTGATTACTCAAAGAGTAAAATCTGCGTTTAAAGTGAATAGTGGACAACTTGCTAAAGCAGGCGCATTGGCTGGTTTGGGTTTTGCGATACTCCCTGACGAACTCTGTCGTCACGAGATCGAGACAGGCGAACTAGAGATCATAGAACTTGAATATCAACCTGAAGACTTAGTCTTATACGCCTTTTATGCATCAAGAAAGCACATAGCGAAAAAGGTTCCAGCTTTCATTGAATACTTACAGGATCAAGGAAAGTAATTTGGGTTGGTGTGTGAGATTCCACTGTTAATTTCCTCTTAAGCTCCCTTTGACTCAGTCTTCTAACGTTTCAATACCCCCTTATCTGACCTTTTCGCTCAACCATTGAGCGAAATCGGTACAAATCAACAACCTTTCCAAATGTGGAACCCACACTTCTTTTATTGGCTATATTTTCCAATTGTGAATGGTTATAACCTAGTTTTCGTAGAAAAGAGAATCGAATAAGCCGTGAGCGCGGCGCGTCATAATGAATGAAAACTAGGCACAAGCATGAACGAAAATTTTTATAGATACGCGATTTACACTGTTTTTTCAGCGGCAGCATTGTTCTCCGCTTTTTTAGTCACCTCAGATAATGTTTCCCCTTTTACCACTCAAGCGACTTTGTATCGCAACGTGGCGACCATCGCGCCAGAAGTGTCCGGTGTAATTACTGACGTCATGGTTAGTAATGGCGAGTTGGTTGAAAAAGGTCAGCCATTATTTGCTATCGATGCCAGCAGCTACCAATTGAAAGTGGCACAAGCGAAAGCTGAACTGCATCAAGCGCGTGACTCTGATTCAGCTAAATGGCAGCAATTAGCAGCAGCGAAACAAACTCAAAGCCAACGAGAATTCGAATACCACAACGCGAAACAGAAACTCGCACGTAACCAAAAACTGCGTAACAAAGGGCTCGCGACGGAACAAGATCTTGATGACGCAATCACCAATACACAAGTTGCGAGTAGTGCGGTTGAAGCTGCGAACGCGGAAGTGAAACGCATTGAAGTTGAGTTATCGACCCAAGACCGCACAGCGGCCATTGAATTGGCAGAAGCAAAACTCGCCAGTGCGGAACTGGATTTAGACCACACTCAAGTCGTCGCGCAAACGGAAGGTGTCGTGACCAACTTACAATTGCAATCGGGCAGTTATATCACTCAAGGTACTTCATCATTACTGCTGGTGGATGAAGCTCATGCGTGGATCAGTGCAGACTTCAATGAGAAAGGCATTGATAAGCTAACTAATGGCCGCGAAGTTTTGGTCTCTTTTGATGCGCTACCGGGCAAAGTCTTTACGGGTGAAGTGAGTAGCCAAGAGCGTGCGATTTACGACACCAATAACGCCAATGGCAAACTGTCTAGCGTGACCAATGATACGCGTTGGATCCGTGAGCAACAGAAAGTACGTACCCGCATTACCGTTAATGAATTGGATCCTTCGATGATCTCAGGTTCACGCGCGAGTGTGATTGTTGAAAGCGGTAATCCAATAATGCACGTTATTGGCTCTGCTTGGATTCACTTGGTTTCAACATTTCGCTACATCTACTAGTAGGATATGACGATGTGGACATTCGAAAACACCGCACAGGGTCATTCTGAACGTAATGAAGCGCTGCGTGTCGCACTTACTGTGACGATTTGTATGGTGTTGGGAAAGCTACTAAACCTAGACTCTCCCGTTTATCTGGCGTTGTATCCAACCATCATCATGACCAAGAACAAAGATTACTCTTGGCTTGGCCTGATCCGTACCTTGGCACCCACTTTATTGGCAGCAAGTACAGCGTTGGTGGTGACCGAGGTCTTTTCACTGCATCCGTTTGTGGTGTGGACCATTAGTCTGTTCTTCTTCGACTTTATGCGTCGTCGAGCCACTACGCCAGCGAAGAAAGGTAAAATGTTGATGCCAACCTTCAACTGGATTTTGATTGTGGTGTTTGCTCAGCACTCCACCATGGATATGCCGATGCGTATTCATGAAATTTTGGTATCCATGTTGATTACCATGGTAGTAGCAAAAACCATGGTGGCTTTGTTCCCTGTTGAGCAAGGAAGCAAGCCCCCTGTATTTAAAGAACAGCCAGTCACATTTGAGAGCAGAGCCATTTCACTCGCATTGATTGGTCTCGGTTTGGCATTCTTGATGATCGTTGACATCATCTCAGCAACGTTCTGCATGGTGCCAGTGATTGCTGCTGCAACCCAAACCACACACAAAAGCTTTATCGACGTGGTTGACCGCCGTTTTCAAACTCAAGTAGGCGGCTGTGCAGTAGCCGTGGTGTTCACCTTGTTGATGGCAGGGCATCAGTCTACATTCGGTTACTACACCATAGTGTTGGGTTTATTTGCCTTTATGATCACCGCATCAATGGCCAAAGCGAAAGGTTCAGCCAGGGACGTTCATGCCGATGCATTATTGGCGACCATGCTGCCGATTCAGTTGTACATGACCAGTAGCAATTTGGGGTTGGAAAGTACCTTCCTACGCGCTTGGGAGCTGACTATGACTTTGTTTGTGCTGTGGGCTTTGTGTCATTTTGTTCGTAAGCCTAATGGTGAAGAGCCGGCACTCGTTCGCTAATAATCAAATCCGGCCAACCGATTATGGTCTGATTTGATTGCGCCTTTCATAAAATTAAAAAATGCTTTTATTCTGGCTGAATCTTCTAAATCTTTATGAGTCATCATCCATAGGTCTGTGTTTTGATGCCTAGATCATTCGTTTTCAAACTTTCAGTTTTCGAGATTGCGCCGAACTAAATCGTGCATTTGTTTTACTGTCATCAGTGCTAACCAGATGATTTCTTCTACTGAACGTTGCCCAGCTGCAGACATTGGGTGGTCGGCGTCAGTTTGATTGGTGAGCGCGGGCAGCTCATGGACGCGGTTATCACGAATGGTATTGATCAACGCATCCATCGCATCATGAATCAAACTTTCGACTTGTTGCGAGCCTTGGTATTGGGTGCCTTTTCTTACAAGTGGAATCAGCAAGCAGAGGTAATGGCTTAACAATCGATAGTGACTCAGCATATCTTCATAATAGTGAGGGTCGGCGCGAGTGTGTTTTGGTTCTTGCTGCATCTCATTGTAAATCAGCTCAAGGTCGCTTTCAGCGGTTAGCATGGCGGCACGTTGCTTGGTTAGTTCAACGTGGTCATGTTGTTCTACATCGATTTGAAGTTGTTCATAGCAATACAGGAACAAGCTTTTCGAACGGTTCAGTGCTTTTAGCGCTTGATTATGTATCTCTCTGCCTCGCCATTGAGGCCATAGCAAACCATAGCCTAATAGAACTATCGCGCCGCCAATGACATTATCGATCAAACGTGGCGCGGCGAAATCGAGCCCTTGGTGTGCCATGGTTTGGTAAACCAAAATCAATAGCGCGGTAATACAACCAATAGCCAGTGAGTAGTGGCGCATAATATTAAGCATGGCAACGGGTAAGAGTATCGCGATCAGCACTATCATTGTGGTGGCTGATACACCGAGTTGAATCAAAGATGTCGCGAACAACACACCAGCAGCAGTACCTAAGCAGCGTTTCCAAGTTTTACTGCGTGTTGCCAAAAAGCTAGGCTGTATCACCATCAGCATTGAAATCAGCACCCAGTCAGGGCGAATTAATTCATAGTATTCTGCGATGCCGGCACCAAGGGAAAACATCAAACCGACTCGGGCAACGTGGCGCCAAATAGGGTTATCTCGTTTGGGTAGGCGAAATGATAATTCGAACGGTTGTACTTCAAATGACCGTTCATACGCGGGTTCACTCAATTCAATACGACGTGAGATGTGTTTTACGGCGAATGCCCAATAACGGAAGCGAGGCTGATCTTCTAGCTTCACCGCCTCAATCAAGTCATCAGCTTCTTGTTCTAACAAGCTCAAGTGCTGTATGTCTTCATTGGTGTTGTGCAGAAGTTGCTTGGCTTTATGTTTTAACCTTTGCTGGCAATGTTGGCTCCAAACTAGCAGTAAGTCACGGTTGTGTTTATTGGATTGAAATTGTTTTAACAGATCTGGATTGCTGGTGTGGCTGCTTATTACGACTTCAAATGTATCGATAGCGAGGAATAGTGCTTCCCGAAGCTTGTTAGCATCGTCATGTTTAGAGCGGAATGACTCAGACTGAAGAGCCTGTTGGAACAGTTCGATTAGCTGATACTTGATACGTCTTTTTGACGCTTCATTTTCCCCACCTAACAAGAACTCTTGGCGATATTGAATGTAGTCTGCCAATGCCTCGTAAATTGCTGCTAAGCACACACGTAACGCATAGTGCTTCCATAACGCAAACCAAAGCCAGCTAAACAGAGAAAAAGTAAGGGGGCCAAGTACCAGCATCGGGTACAAGCTTAACGCCGTGTTGGAGTTATGAAGCGACAGACTGACGACAGCAATCAGGAGGCTAGACATACCAAGCCTCGCCCAGAATGGACCGTTTACCGCCGCACTGGCTAGCAACGCACCCATTGCACCATAAGTCACCCATAAAGGCAGTCCGCTTTTCAGCAGTGCGTAACTGACGGCCAGAGTCATGCCCCAAGCGGTTGCGGTGATCGTAAAACGTGTCCATCTCCTTGGCCCGGCGGCGTCGAGGCCACTAATCAGAGCGGCTGGCATAGTCATCAGCGCGGTCATGGCGATAGTGGTTTGATTCGACAGCACCCCTAAACCGAGAAACAGCACAATGGCACTGGTGGCACGAAGCCCAAGGTTAATAGAAGGGGAGTACCAGACTTTACGCAAAATGGCAGGAGAAAACGTCATAGACCCTCGTTATTTGTTTGAACTTAATGAGTGTAACGCCAAATCTGTTTCCGCGCTGTCTTCAATCACAGATTGATAAATTAAAGCACAACAAACCTTTAGGTGAAATTCGACTCACCACACCTTCCTAGGTTTCCCTAGCTGAGTCAGTGTTGGCTCTATGCTCAAACAGAAGCTACATTTGATTTTATAGCTCAAACTTTTTAGCCACAGAAAAGACGGATATCGAACAATGTGGTGGGCTATTATTGAGCACCCCGAGAGGTAAAGATAAAGAGTCCGCCAATAAGTTTCGAGGCTCTTTTCGCTTTTTACAATCCTTCATTTCAGCCTCTTCTATGTGGACACAATCAACTAGCTAAATGATCTTAAATGGATGAACAAGGACAGTGAATCATGCCAGATATTTTGAACAATTCTTTGGAAATAACAGGTGACCCGATAGACGACAAACAACTTTTCTTTCTTAGGTTTTTTAGTGAAGTAAGTATCGATGACACAGTAAAAACACCTGAGCAAATCAGAAAAAATAGAAAGGTGCTAAACAAAGTCAGAAAAATAACGAATGAGGTGAAGGATCTCTCAAAGTCGAATGATAGCGATAATGGGCAAGCGGTAGGTGACACATCAAATGAGATCTTCGCTCAGGTTAATAGGACGGTTCAAGGCGTTCCTGGATTGGAGTTATTGCCTTCAAACTTATTTACCGAGATGAAACCTCTGATTTTTGACTTAGTGAGCGATGTTTGGGAAGAATTTGCTCCTTTCATTAAAGACACCAAAGGGATAGTTCAAGGCGCATATAAAGGCGTGAAGGGCGTGTCACTCTATAAGAAAGCGACCAAAGTGATATCAGTAGCGGATAGCCAAGGGCAGATGACGCTGAGAGTGGTGAGAAGAAAAATCAAAGCGACTGCCTTAGAGGACGGGTTATTGGAGTTTTCTTTTAATTCCGCAACGTTAGTGGTCAATATCGTTTCTTTGGGTACTGCCTCACCAGCGACAGCCATAGCAAGAGCGGCGAAATCAATTTGTCAGTGGTGCGTTAATTACATTTACAGAAAGATTACTATTGCCCGATACAAAGCTTTCCAAAAAGAATGCCTGAGAATGTATCTGAACAAGAGCACTATTACTGGCCTAGCTTGCTGTACGTTTTTCAACAAGAGCATCCAAGATATACCAGTTGTCGCGATGATGTGGATTTTACATCCTTTAGTCAGCTCTAAAGAAGAGGTGCTCATTGGCGTGTTGGATCTGCCAGCTTATAAGAAACGTTCGCTCATGAAAAAGCACATGAGAAAGCTCAAATATAAGTTTAAGAAAGAGCCCGATAAGTTTGCGACCTATGCACCAGGTAGTGAACTTGCAGGTAAGATTTACAAGTCTTACGAAAAAACCAGAAAGTTTGCCCGCAAATACATCACTAAATCGGGTATAGAATTCGTCACGATGGACACTATCTACGTGGCTTATTTAGCTCAAATTAAAGATGGTGTGAGTTATCTCAATACATCAAAAGATGAGTTCGACAAAGCGCTAAGCAAAAAAGACAAGTTGAAAGGTAAACTCAAAGAAGTAAAAGAATACTTGTAGCGGAGCACCAAGTTCGCAGCGCAGCAAGGTTAAAGCTAGCAATCTTAAAGCTAGCATCCTCAAAGGTAGATAGCTTGGTAGTCGATGGAATCAGCAGAGAACGAAATTCGACTTAATCCTATCCTCTCGCTGCGATTGTATTCATTGATCGAGTGGTCAAAGCCATAGGCTGTCGACGGGGCCATATATTGAGTTATGCCTTGCTGTGTCGCTGTTATTCCATCATGGCCATGACCGCAGAACACGTCACGAACGCGATATTTTCGAAGCACGTTCATCACATCAGTATCGTTCTCTAGGCGGATCGCTTTCATCCAATCTGCACCGACTGGAATGACAGGGTGGTGAACAACCACGATAGGATCATTGGCCTTTCTCAATTGTTGTTTTAGCTGAGCCATGCCGCGGTTATCAATACGCCCTGAACCAAGTGGGTGGCGGCTGTCTAGCGGCTTGAAGCTTGAGTCTAGGAACACAAACTCTCGTTCACCGATGGTGGCTTTGTCGGTGACATAAATCGTCGAGCCTTTTAGCTCTGTGCGCATTAAGCGAGAGTCATCATGATTACCCGCAATCACGTAAATGGATTGGTCGCTAATGTGTTGCCTAATGAATGCCTCTAATCGAACGTAGTCGCCAGACTTTGGGTTACAACAAATATCACCAGTCAGAAAGATGGTCTTGCATGCCGTGTCTTTGTTGACGTATTCCAGTGCTCTGCGCAGGTTCTCATAGCTGGATTCATCGGAAAGGTGGCAATCACTGATTTGGTACACGGTATTCATTGTTATTGTCCGGTAATTCGATACGTAGAATTAAAAGTGATAGAAAAATGCCTGCTAAATCAGCAGGCATTTATTGGTGTTATTTCGCTTTTGATGCGGCGTGGTGTTCAATCATGAAGGCAATGGCTTCTTCGCTTAAACAAGATTTACTCACATATTGGCGCTGTTTACCGATATGCAGGATAAAACCAAGATTGGTCTGCTCAAGTTGGTCGATGTCACTCCACGCGATGGTGTTGGTCGCTTTGTGGTTTTTGTAACTCACTCCGTTAGCATCACCTTGAAAGACTATTTTGCTGCCTGCGCCTGAGCTGATCTTTTGTCGCCATAACCACCAGGTTCTTTTGCAGTACACACTGAATGCTTCAATCACACTCAAAACGATAAAGAACCAGCCAACATAGCCGTTAGGTAATAGTTCAAACTCCAGTAGAACCACACCAAAAATAAGAAACAGTATTCCTTTTAAGTAGGCTTTTGGAAATTGAGTTGGAAGGCTAGTTTGATCATAACACTCCGCGAAAAACGTCTTGTCGAGTTTGTATTCTGTAGTGAAACCGGGTTCTTTAGACATGTGAGGCTACTTTATGGTTCTCTGTGAATGGGCTGTCAGTGGGCAGGTGTCCCACGCTGCAATTTTGCAACTTGATTATTGTATCGCTTCTCACTGTTTTTATTTAGATATTTTGGCTCTGTTTTGTAAATCGATGATACTTAACGGGTCTATTCTAACTTTAGCTATCAGACTAGTGTAGGGGCATCTTTAAAGTCACCTAAAAATTTGGTGATGGGATGGATAGATCTGTGGAGTCACCCGGTTGTTGGGACTACTGGCCTTTTTGGATAAAACTTCGATCTCATTTTGTTGGTTGATGGAGTCTATAGTGATTAGCGTGCTTTATCACTACTGTTGAGGGGCTGGCATAGTCTGCTCTAACAGAATAAACATATGAAGCTTGCAAAGTTCATCACTGTTCACTCTGAGAGGCCATGCCCAAAGCGATACCTTGGGCATGGCCTTATTCTATTTCAGTTTTAGGATCAGTACTCGATGAATAATGACACCTGCTTAACGTTAATGAAGAAACTTCTTTCATAGGGAGAAGAGGTAAGAGCAATATCTAGTTTGTTCAACCCAGACACTCTCTTCTCATTTAATGCTTCTAATAGTTTAGAGTTGGTAAACCTAAGCGTTTGACCTGCTTCTACGTTGTTGAATGTAGTGAGTGGATTACTCCATGCTGCACATATTGTAAAAGACTCACAGAACGTGTCGTAATCCAGTGTGTTTGGAGACCAAGTTTGATTAACGATATGCGCAGTTACATTGTTGAATGGAAATTGAAGAGTTGAATCTCCGAAATCAACAATAAGCGTTGCCTGTTTAATTTTCCCTCGAACCTCACTTAAGTCAAAACTCGCTAGTGTTTCGTAGTCGTATGGGATTGAAGCCCCCGCTCTTAAGTAACCACCGACACGATGTTGCGTGACTTGTGTTGCCGGGGTTGCTTGCCAGTTTTCTCTTTCCAAACCGAATAGGTTAGAGGGGAGGGTCACATTCACTGGCGGACTGAAATCAGAGGCTTGGTATGGTGGAGTTTGACCGAGAACTCCTTGTCGATAGGAGTCAACGCCACTGTAGATTAGCAGTGCGTTCAGTTCATAAGGACCATCGGCTTGCTTAAACGTGTCACCAGGAACGGTAAACTTGATGGTGTTTTCGCCAGCCTCAAGCGGTTCTTGGAAACTCACTAGCTCTAAATACTCTCCGGCTGCACCAACGATATTTACCGAACCTGTGTAAGTTCCACTGCGCGTAACATGGATAGGAAACTCAAAACTCAGCGAATCAATGTAGGTTCCATCTTGCGACATAGTCGGTGTGGTGACTAAACTCCCCGTGACTTCAATCGGTTCGCGGCAACGCTCAAAAGATGCTAAATCAATAAATTCTTCAAACTGAATTCGAGGGGCTGAAATTCGTATGTCATCTTGAGTGATTGCGTAGATGATCGTCGGGTTGGAGGTCAAAGTAGACGCTGAATCAAACGCGCCAAAAATATCTTCAGTTGAGTACTGTAGAGTGACGATTTGCTTCGCAGGTTTGAGTTGCAGACGTTTGCTTGTGTTCAGCTCGTCAATTCCATCGGTGAGGTAACCATGAATGGCAAAATCCCCCGCGGATTTAACATCAAGTTCCAAGCGCTGCTCTAAGGCAATAACACAGCCTTCAGAGGAAAACAGCGGAGCGAGTGAGAGGCTGACAAATTCAATGTCAGAGGGTAGTACGTGGATTTTTTTACTTGTCTGGCGAGTGATAGTTGTTCCATATTCTTCAAAAGACGTTATGCCTTCAATTAGATAATCCCCTTCAGCGGGTGGAACGAAAATATTGCTGTAGACACCATCTTTAGCAATAGCATCGAAATTGACACCCTCATCTTTAAGCGTCAGGCGTGTTTTTATTCCAGCTTCATCAATGATCACTGCGCTGGTTTGGGCACCTGTGATTGGATTCCCTTTGTTTGTCAGTAATGCAGAAACGGGAACTGGTTCACCGACCACAAATTGGTTTGCAGCTATCGCCATGCCAAACGCAATTGGGGATTGGATCGCAACCTGAGCAATAATTACTGTGTTGTAACTTGGGTTTGGAAAATCAACGACGATCTTCCATTCGCCAGGTTCAGGGTTAGTTACTTCAGGCAAAAATAAATAGCTGCCCGGTAGCGGCGGACTTTGTGTGTCACCTGAAAGTATGTTCGCTTGCACATCATTGGATGATGTTGCGACTTGCCCGTTAGGCTTGACTAAATATACGGTTGCATCATCCAACGGCACGATGATTTCTGCTTTTAGGGCTTCCGCTTTGTCGATGGTAAATAGCATTGTGACTTCGTTATCGTTACTAGTCACTGGTTGAGATAGTGTCGTGCTTGTACTCATCCCAACGGGTATTGCATTACTGGCGATAGCCGGTGTGATGAAGGTACAGAAAAGACTGAACACCATCACTAATTGCTTGATGAATTTCATTGTGGCCACTCCTTAGCGCATTGAAATAATTTGTTGTAGAAAACGTTCAACGTTTTGTCCCGTTTTCATTGTTGAGTGGTTAGCCAATACGTTACCCAATGCATTGGTATAACTTGGGTTAGCGCTTGCCAAGGTCACAACAACATCATTTTCTTGCGGTACTGTTTGAATGGCTTGGTAACTGACTATGGTGATTGGATGAGCTTGTGGTCCATACACACTTGGCATTGTGACCGATTGAGTTTGAGTATCGAGGTAGGCCGCAGAACTAAAGCTTCTTAGCGCCTGCCAAGCGGTAACGCCTGCCCAACGCGATCCCCATGGGAATAGGCCAACGATATCAGGATCTTTCTCAATAACACCGTCTTGGTTGAGATCGGCATTTGCCCCAATAGAAAATGTATTTGCAATATTGCCGCGAGTACGCATATGGATCGCGTTTGATGCTGTATCCGTTGTTAGATCACGGATACCAGGCATTTTAGGACCCGCAAACGGAATATTTGGGAGTTGCATGTACTTGCCAGCGTAATTATTTGGATCGGTACTGACGTTACTGTAGATATCGGCGTAGTGGTCCATTTTTATCACCGACAAATCTGCTGCGACGCTACCAAGGTGAGGTGTGGAGAAAGTAGAAAGGGAGGTTATCTCAAAGGAAGGGCTAAGTGCTTTGAGGTTTTGGGTATCTAGCCCGCCTTTACTGTGTGCAATGACGTGAACTTTGTCGGATTTCAACTCACCGAGAAAACCCTGAATTTTGTTGTTCAAGATATTAGCGTTAGTCGCTGTGGTTCCATTTTTGTCAGCAGAGAAACGAGTATAACGAATGCCATAGTCATCAAGTGTAGAAAGCACGCCTGGAGCCGTATCATCATCCCAAGTGTCTGATTGTGCAGCAATGCCATGAGCAAGAATCACAGGAATGGCAACATCAAACTCGATTGAGACCCAATCGACAGACATACACCAGTTGTCTCCCGTATTGCCAGTATCAATATCGACGCGAATCTCATTGTTTTGGCCGAACTTGATATCACTGATATCGACTTGAAGGTTAGTATCCGTCCAACGGTTATCAGCGCCTTGCAGCGTACCTAAAGACTTTCCGTTAAAAGATACGATATCTATTTCTGGAGCAATTTTACTGACGTTGGCATTGGAGTCTATGTCGAAGACCGGCATGCTGATCCTTGCGTTAGAACCGATAACGCCTTTTTGCTGCATATCGCCCAGTTTACTCGGAGCAATTCTCCCGTCACTTTGTAAAACGTTGGGGCTGACGACCATAGGAACAGGTAAAGAGATAAGTAGAGGTCCGCCAGAAGCATAGGTACAACCGGTATCCAGACCAGGACCCGAATTCACAACATAAACGCCGAGTTCTTCTTGCGGTGGGGCTATCCCAGAGCTTTGTGAGCGCATCGAAAAATTACGCAATTCGTATGAATCAGGTATATCTTCGGCACTCGCGAAACTCGGAGAAAGTAACAAAACACTGAGCGTGGCGCTCGGAATGTATAGTTTCATTTGTTTACCTTTGAGTATAGGTTATCCAAGAATTTGGTTGAAGAAAGCTCTATCTGTAGTTGTAAGGTAAAGGCTTGGAGTTTGATGTGAAATTTATTGGGTATAATTTCGGCTTGTTACTCAATTGATAAAACTGCTGCTCTATTTTTTTTCAAAATAGGAAGAGTGCGATCGCAGTTTCTGGATTGCGGAAGTTATGTCCTTATTTTCAAAAGGAGGGGGATTGTAGTGGTCAACAAATTCCGGACACTGACTTAAGCCGATTTTCGGCATTCACTGGCGACAGCCCATCATTTGTTTGATGAGGCCGTTGCCGATTGTAGTAACTCATCAGGTAATGGCTGATGTCTTTCTTAGCTTGAGCTTGTGTCAGGTAACCTGTTGCTGGTATCCACTCGGTTTTCAAGCTTCTAAATAGCCGCTCCATGGGAGCGTTGTCCCAACAATTACCACGACGGCTCATGCTTTGAGTTATACGATATCGCCAAAGTCTTTGGCGATAGTTGCGGCTGCTATATTGGCAACCTTGATCTGAATGGAACATTACGTTCTTCGGACATCCTCGTTGCTCCCAGGCCATGTCCAAAGCTTTAGAGACTAATTCGGTATCGGGCTTATCGGATAAAGACCACCCCACAACGCGTCGGCTAAATAGGTCAAGCACTACCGCTAAATAGGTCCACTTCGAACCTGACCAAATATAAGTAATATCGCCACACCAAACACGATTCGGAGTACTCACAGAAAACTCACGCTTCAGTAGATTTGGAATGTCTAACCTCTCTACTTTTGCATGTCTATATCGATGCGAACCTGGCTGTTTACTCATTAAATCAGCTTCACGCATTATCTGGCGAACCTTAAATCGTCCGGCTTTTATGCCTTCTGCGCTCAGCATCGAGACAAGAGTACGACTGCCAGCAGAGCCTCGACTCATGTTGAAGAGTTCTTTAATTTGGCTAGCTAGACGAATACGATTGGCATCCGGCTTGCGTTGCTTAAACTTGTAATAACAAGACGAAGCTACGTTGAACAGCTCGCAAAGCATTTTGACCGAYTCATGCTCCCTCAACTTGTCTATTAACGAGAACGTTCGAGTTCGTCCGACATTAAGAGAGCGGTGGCCTTTTTTTAATATGGACTTCTCTCGTTCTGACCGGTTAATCCGGGCTTCTAACTCTTGGATTTTCTTTTGCTCAGGCGTGAGGGCTTTAGTCGTTGGAGTCATCCCACCTCGCTCAACTTTGAGTTGGTCGACCCATCGCCGTAAAGCTGTTTCACCTACGCCCATAGAGTTAGCTGCTTCAGGTATGGAGTACCCTTGATCAAGAACCAAACTTGCAGCATCTAGTTTGAACTCAGCTGAAAATGTACGTCGTTGTCGTTTTGTCATTGAACACCTCATTTATGGTGGAGACTTTACCACCTAATTTGGTGTCCGGGATCATTAGACCACTACAGTTATCGCATTACTGTAAGAAGATCGCTTATCTATAGTTCAATGTTTGTGGCTGAAATGATGATTTATAAGCGGCTAAGTGTTTCTAGTGTATTAGGAGTTGGCCATGAAAGCGTAGGTGTTACTGCTGAGATGTGAATAATTGTGTAATAGTGGTTGTAAATTAATCTGTACCGTCAGAATGCTACATTCATATTTATTTTATATGAATGTAGTTCGTGATCTACCTCTTGTTTTTGGAAGGTTGTAAAATTCTTCAAGCGGGGCTAGTTTTTATCGGTTAAATATTAAGTAAAGTTAATTATACATAATATGTTAAATTGTAGTGTAGATTATAAAATGAGGGGGAGTTTCGAAATGGGATGCTTTGTTTTGAAAGCCAGTCCTATGCTGTTTTTTTTTATACAAAATTAACAACATTGGACTGGTAATTTTTGTTTAGAAACGATTTTTGATTATTTTCTCACAGAGCGTCAGTATGAGGTTAGGGGATTTCTAATCTTCTGCTTTTTTCTTTAAGCGTTTTCTTGCGCGTTTAAAGGCTTCATTCTCATCAACTGTCTTAGACACGACAAACGTTGCTTCTATCGCCTTTAAAACTTCTTGATGGTATGACTCCAGTACTAGCCTAACAAACTCTTGTTCATTAATGTTTAGTACCCGGGCTAATTCTGCAGCTCGACTGATAGGAACTTTAGTTCTGCCTTGTTTGAACATTGTGATTAGATTTGCATTTAGATTTAGCTCAGAAGCTAACTCGGCTTGCGACTTTATGGAGTTACGCACTGCACTTGTAACAATTCTTGGAATAACAGATTCACTGAAAAACCTATCACTTTCTCTTATAGAAAGGTTCTCGGTGATTGTAAACATGTTCATAAAAATCCCATTTAATCTTAGAGGCTTAACGTAGGTTCCCTATATTAGTCACCAGTGCCGAGTTTTACTAGTGAACATATCAAATTATAGGTACGAAATTGCATGTAAGTTGGCGAAATTAGGTGCTATTTCTTGTCTTATCGTGAACTTTAGATGCTGTATTCATCGTTTATCATTTTTTTTTGACTGTTTTGTGCATAACGAAGAAATTAATTATAGTAATACTCGTTGGCTTCAAGCTGTGAGAGGGTAATCATAATGCAACTGAATGCATCAGTTAAAATAATAAATTTACAAGTTCTTGCTGAAATTATTGAAAAGAATAAATGCGACTCAACAGAATGTGAAAAAGTGGGTGTAATTCACAATCTTACTATTAGCGATAAAACATTCACGGCAATACCGACACCAAATGACGATTTTTTCTATTTGATTGAAGGGTATTACTTAAAGTAATTTATGAGTGGATCGTAATAGCCTAAGGGGGCAGCGATGACAAAAAACTTCGTATCCCTGTGATAGGAGAGAAGTCGTCAAAAATAACGCGATAAGTATGTTGTTTTCATTTCAAACTTTGGACAGCTTAGTTCTGGTTTTACTTTTCGTTTTGTAGCAAAGGTTCATAGTTGAAAGCAAGTGGCATTGAATGTTTAAAGGGGGGAGTGACTTATCACTTACTGAGTTGTGATTGATAAAGCATGATGTGCTTGGCTTCAACATATCGCGTTCAGCGGCAGTGTATACGCTAATTCTAACTTTTTTCGAGATAAATTTATCTCTCTGCTGCATTCTTGCGTTAGTTGTAACCCTTCTAATAGAAGGTATTCCCTAAGTATTGTTTGAAATGGGCTTTTTATGAGTCGAAAAGGTTTTAGTACTAAAGGAAACTACCGAGAGCATTTTTGAAGCTCGATAAAGACTTCCACTAAGGTTTGTAATAGAGAGCCCAGAAACAAACAGAATTCGTCAAACTTTTGTATGCGTCTAGAGGGCAAAGTTTGTTGTGAGTGATTCACCAATAAAATAGCGATTAATTAAGGGAAACTCTTTGCTTGAGAAAAAGAGCTTATTAAGCCTCTCATTATGAGAGCGTTCGGTGATGAAAACGGATCGTTATTTAGTTCCAGATATAAAAGGCAATTGATAGTTGGTTGGTTAATTTGTTACTGCGCGAAGCGCGGCATGTTGGCATTACCCCTGAAATACTTCTCGGATAAAACGATTTTTCTGAATTGTTTTGAGCACGTTATAGGTGTCATTTGGTTAGTAAAAAATAATTATTAGGGAACATTTTTATGAAAGTCGCAGTACTAGGGGCAACAAGTACCTTAGGGAAAAGTGTCGTCGAGGCCGCTTTGAGTAGAGGCTTCGAGGTTAGTGCTTTGATACCTGAGCATAAGTATTTACCAGAGAAATCGAATCTAAAGGTTGTTGTCGGCAATTATTTTCATCGAACTGATTTGTGCGAAGTGCTTAATGACGTTAAAGCGACAATTTCGTGCATTGCTCCCACACACAATGCTCATTGTGAGGACATGCCTTATCAATATGTCGATGCTCTTCGAAAAGTCCGTCAAATCATGAGTAAGGGAAGCGGGAAACGTTTGATTCAGTTGACTTCGTATGACGCTAATGGCGTCATGGATGAGATGCCTGAGTACTACAGCACAACTCATCCAAATTATGGGAAGTTATTGCGAGAGCAAGCGCGAGATCTGGAGATGGAATACCTCTTAACACGCCCAATTTTTTTGGATTGGACTTTAATTCGAGTACCTTTCATTCATGAAAACCCGAAATCAAACAAGTTTATTGTGACTGGTATAAAACCCGAAGGTCGTTTTGTTGATGCAGATCATCTTGCTCAGTTTATGATTGAACAAATTGACTCCGATGAATGGTTGATGAAGTCACCATTCGTGATTTCTGAATAGTAAGACTGTTTATGGAAGAATTCTGAGATAAATTTAACGGTATCTCTCAATCGAACTTTGGGTTCTCACTAGTTGAAAATATGACAGCTTTAGCGAACATTGTGGATTTATATAGCCTGAGTCAATGGAATGTGCGCTGGTTAATGATTTTTATGTAAATAATGCCCCTGGACGTGATACAGCTAACAAAATCGCCCTGTTCGGTAACGTTCCCTAAATGCTTGTATATTATCGCTCCATTGATACAAGTGGTAGAGACGCTCTGAGTCTGAGCGCTCTGAAATTCAGGCTTTAGATGGACATTTAAAGCCACCATATGTTTGCGATTTTTCTTGGGAGCGTTTGCAAAATCCTGAGTATAAATTTACGTGAGACTATGGAAATGAAACTACACACTTTGACGATGGCAGTAGGTTACTGCTCCTACATTCCTCACAACAGATGTTGACGCTCTTGAAAAGCGAATTAATGAATTAGAACAGAGACTTGAACAAACAGAACAAGTATCCATAGAAGCAAATGAGAAAGCCTCAAGCTTTGAGTTTCATGGCTACGCTCGTTCCGGGTTGCTCATTAATGACGATCTGAATGGTGCAGTTGGTACTGGTCCTTACATGACGGCAGTTGGTGCTATTGGCGCTCCAATTGGACGATTAGGGGTTGAGGATGATCATTATGTGGAAGCAAACCTTATTCACAAACGTTTTGCAGATGATGGTCCAGCGCTTTGCTCCGAATCATGCTGGCAGATAGTACGGAAACCAATAACGAATGGATAGCGAGTGAGAGTCAATTAAACGTTCGTCAGGTATATGCTGAGCTAAACAAGTTGAGCATGTTCTCTGAATCAAGTGCGTTTGCTGACGCAACGTTTTGGGCAGGTAAACGATTTGACCGTGATAACTTTGACATTCACTTCTTTGACTCGGATATCGTTTTCTTATCTGGTGCTGGCGTGTATGACGTCCAAATGAGCGATTCATGGAAAGCAAACTTCTCGACCTATGGTCTTGATTTGAGTGAAATTGATAGCTCGTCAACTGATGTTGAAAACTATATCGCGACAATGAACAACCGCTTTGGTAATTGGCAATTAATGCTGAGCGACATGACGTCTGCTGATAACAATGATCGCGTAGAAGGCGCAGCGGACAAAGGTTTACATGCGATGTTTGCCTACCATGGCGATAACTTTTTTGGCATGAGTGAAGGCTTCTCTAAAACTGGTATTTTGATGGGTGATGGACTGGGTGCAGAACTTAAAGGCATTGGTTCAAACGGTGATCTGCTAGAAGATGCAAAAGCTGTACGCTTGTTCAGTTATGGTGTAACACGCATCGGCGATAACTGGCGTGTAGCACCTGCGTTGTTAGCAGGACACAGACAAGATCGCTTTGCTAAAAATGATGAATTTACGTGGGCATCGTTCAACATCCGCTTAGCGCAAGAGTTTACACAAAACTTTGAGATGGTTTATGAAGGCTCATACCAATACATGGACCTAGACAATGCGATTGATAAAGCAAGAGGCAGTTTTTACAAAGCGACAATTGCACCAACGCTTAAGATGTCTACCGCAGCAGGTTTCTTTGACCGTCCGGAGCTACGTTTTGCTGTTAGCTACGTTGATTGGAGCGAAGACTTGAATAGCTACTCGATTAGCCAGGATGCGGGCGCTGCAACGATGGGTGATGGTGGTGAAGTTCTGTTTGCACTGCAAATGGAAACTTGGTTCTAAAGGGCTCTAACCTACAAAGAGTAAAAAGAAAAGCACCAACTGATTTCAGTTGGCGCTTTTTCATTAACAGGACTGACGCTCAATTGTTTTGAAGGTTAGTACCATCTTACTCATTTCAAAACTTCTGTTGGCAATTCTATCTAGTAACAGTTTCGCACCATTTTCACCTGCTTTATCAAATGCATAGTTAAATGTTGATAAGGTCGGGGTGCACACTGATGCGAGCTCATCATCACCAACCCCTAGCACCAAAACATCTTTACCCGGTGTTAACCCGAGCTCTTGAATCGCTCTCATCGCACCGATAGCAATACGATCTGTCGCACAGAACAAGCCATCTAGCTTAGGGGTCTTTGTTAAGTGTTGTTTTGCCAATGAATAGCCAGAATCGATTGTAAAGTCACCACGAGCATGGAAGGCGAGCTCAAAACCATGGTGTTGCAGCGCTTGAACAAATCCTTCAGAGCGTTGCTTATCTACCGCGTTATCGTCACCTTGCACACCAATAAAACCCATGGTTTGGCAACCTTTTGCAACCAGTCTATTTCCCGCTTCAAACCCTACTCGTGCGTCATCATGAATGATGCTTGGAATATTAAACATGGAACCATCTTGACCGACGAGCACAACTGGGACGGCTGAGTTTTGAATTGCTTTTACCAGCTTGGAATCGAGGTGGGTGGCGTAAAGAATGATCCCTTCAACCCGTTTTTGGTTAAAGATCTGAATGTATTCCAGTTCTTTTTCGTGGGCTTGGTGAGTGCTAGCAAGTAAGACATGTTTCCCGGCTTTTTCAAGGACATCGGTTAATCCATCGACACCTTGGGATGTGGCATGAGAGGAAACCCGAGGAACAATGACACCAACCAGATTGGTCTTTTGAGATTTTAGATCTTTAGCGACTTGGTTCGGCACATAGCCACACTCCGCTACTGCTTGGCGGACCTTCTGTTTTGTCGCTTCTTTTACGCCATACTCATCGTTTATAACCCGTGACACTGTTGATTTTGATACGCCAGCCAGACGGGCGACATCATGCAGACTCACCATTGTTCCTATCCATTCTGTTTTTCTTTTTTGGGATTGTTTGCAAAGAGAAGATGAAAAGCTCTTTGATTATTTGGTTTTATTGAGCAACAACTTGCTTTGCAAACGTTCCCGAAAATTTCGCAAGCTCAGATAATAATCCAATGGGGTATGAAATGAATTATCCGGCAGTAGCAAAAGAGTTGTTAACTCTACTAGGTGGTAAAAGTAACATCACTGCACTTGCGCATTGTGCGACACGCTTACGCTTTGCCGTTGCAGATGAGCAAAAAATAGATGAACAAGCGATTGATAGCCTTGAAGGGGTAAAAGGGCAGTTCAAAGTTGCGGGTCAGTACCAAATCATTTTTGGATCAGGCATCGTAAACCAAGTTTATGCAGAAATGGCGAAGTTGACGGGTATGAGTGAAATGTCCACCAACGACGTTGCGTCTGCTGGCGCAGAGAAACAAAACATCGTTCAACGCGCAGTGAAAGGGTTGTCTGATATTTTCGTTCCAATCATTCCCGCAATCGTCGCTGGCGGTTTGTTGATGGGTATCTATAACCTATTGACTGCCCAAGGTTTGTTCATTGATGGCAAATCTTTGATTGATGCCAACCCAGGACTGACAGACTTGGCGAACATGATCAACACGTTTGCGAATGATCCGTTTGTTTACCTGCCTATTCTGCTGGCATTTTCAGCCAGTAAGAAGTTTGGCGGTAACCCATATTTAGGGGCGGCGTTAGGTATGTTGATGGTCCACCCAGAATTACTTAACGGGTGGGGCTTCGGGGGTGCTGCGGTATCTGGCAACATTCCGGTTTGGAATATTCTTGGCTTTGAAATTCAAAAAGTGGGCTACCAAGGTTCGGTGTTACCGGTTTTGGTATCGGCATTCATTCTTAAGAAGGTTGAGTTAGGTCTGCGCAAGGTCATTCCTTCTGTTTTAGACAACCTTTTAACGCCGCTACTTGCGATTTTCATCACGGGTTTATTGACGTTTAGTGTCGTCGGTCCATTCACGCGTGATATCGGTTTCCTATTGAAACGCAACTTGTTGCGGATATTGCGACGACAGGCGGCACCTTTATCTTTCCTATTGCGGCGATGTCTAACGTTTCTCAAGGCGCAGCAGCGTTGGCAGTGGGCGTGATGAGTAAAGATAAGAAGAGTAGTTGTGATTCTGTAGTTTGACGTAACATGTGTGATGTACCAAGGTTGACAGTATCCTGATAAATAGGTGATGTCTATGTACCCAAAACATGAACGAATCATACTAATTCGACACTTCAAGCAAACAAATTCTGAGATTACCTCATGTCCAATAAGTGATCTTTCTATAGAAAGACTTTTGTGTGATGGTGAATCTTACTTTATTACCCCAAATAAAGCTTTTAACGAGAATTACGATCTATACCTATTCCCATTTATTATCAATGCCGACGGATCTCCATGGGAGGAGGCAAACTCCTTTATATTTAATGCAGCTTATAACCTGATAAAAGGTTACACATCATCAGAAGCAATAAGAAAAAAAGTGAGTCTTCTACTAGAATATAAAATTTACTGCGAGCAGAATGAGATTGATTTGATGATTTTCGAAGGCCGTAAACCGCAAAGGCCAACTTATCGTTATTACATGGAACAATTATCACTACTAGAGAAAGGTTTGATCACGAGACGAAGCCTTAACCAAAGAACCAAGGTAGTATACGATTTTTATAAATATGTATCTAAAATTCCTAATTATAATATTGATATTAAACGTGTTGATAACGTGGATTTAATAAAAATATTTAATGGTGGGTTGAATGGCCAGTCGTATCAATATGAAATTGAAAAGCGTGAACAGAGTGTAAGTGTTAGCAGTAGTCCTTCTCCTGTACCACATGGTTTTGTGCGTGGTATGGTGAAGATCTTCGACCACTGAATAACAATGAACTCGATGAGTTAATATAAATTATCTCCTCCGAGAACTTTAATATAGATGAGAAGCTGATTCATTTAATCGCCTTACATACGGGAGCAAGAAAGCAATCTATACTAACAATGAGACTAAAACACTTAGATAAATTTGTTTTAAAATATCTTGAAAAAGATGGAACGTATAAGTTGAATGCTGGACCTGGACCTGGACCTGGACCTGGACCTGGAATTGATACCAAGTTTTGTATTTTCCTGAAAAAATAGCAGAACAAATTATAATGTATAGTAAAAGCGTCTCTGCGATGAAAAGAAGAGATAAGTTTGTAATTAGAAATGGAAATATAATACCAGAAGATAATATGTATATTTTCCTTTCTCCTGAAGGGGAGCCGCATTACATGGCTAAGGATGACCCAAGATATAAAACTAAAAAGAGTAGGCCCCAAGGTAGGAATACTTACTATATGAAGAAAAAAATTCTTGGAAAATGCAGTGCACTTTTTCCAAAAAGCTTTTCATTTCATTGGTTACGTGTAACATACGCATTGAAATACTACAGATGGCTACAACCGTTATCAACTAATGGAGTGCTAACCGAGGGTGATATTGTTTCACTGGTACAGAAAAGGTTGCATCATGATGACAGGCGTACGACAGAGGTCTACTTAAAGTTATTTGACTCTGTAGACGAAAGGTTGAAAGCTCAGTCTATATATGAAGAAAGAGTATTTGATTTATATGGAAATAAAGAATGACAACTATATAGAAAGGAACTTGGTTCATTACACTTTAGAAGAGTATCTAAGGTCGGAAAACGTTGATACGCCAAATTTAATAATTAATATATTAGATCCGAACGATAAAAAGAACGGTCATTTTGTCGATCTTGGTGAGCTTCTTTATGAGGATAAATACTATATACCTTCTCACATAAAAAACATGTCATATTACAAGGTTAATCCTAGTTCATTTGTGAAACATTGGGAGCCCTTCATTTACAAGTTAAACGAATATGTAGCGTTAAGAAGAAAAACTATTAGAAGTAAAATTTCCATATATACTTTAACTAGACGTGCTCTTTTGTTAGTTTCAGAAGTTGGCTTGTCTAATGATTTTTTCAAAAGTAAAATAGATACTAAGTTGGCCTATAGAATAATAATTAATGAACTTAAACATCGAATGCAAGTCGGAGATATAACACCTAGAAATGCTGATATACTACAAAATAATTTAGCAACCATCGCGGAAATTTATTATGGTAGAAGTTTTAGAAATTACATGGTTGCTGATAATATAAATATTAAAGGGTGTATTGAAAGCACCCTACTAAGAGAAGTAGATGACTTAAAGCATGCATATGATGTTTACTATAATATTGCCACTCAATTGACTGAACATTTGGTTTGTGAAAAATCATTACCATTTTTGATAAAAACAGAAAAATACGAAACTTATTTGTTTCCCTCCGCTTCCCATAGAGTAACTCCTTACTGTAATAGGCCAACTAAAGCATATAATGATGTTGAAGGTAGATTATCTACATTTGAAGAGCTACGTTATAAAACGGATCCTAGAATAAAAGATAGCTACGTTAGATCTGATTTATATAGTTTGAGAAAAAGGTTTAATAAAATAAACTCAGATCCCAGAGCTAAATGTAAACGTGCCTTAGCATCTACTGCTATGCAGGCATATCAAACAATATTTATGATGCTTACTGGTGCATACATTAGCGAGGTGGATAGGTTGGAATTTTGTGACAACTACGAATATAGCACATCAACAATTAGCAAAAGCTATAGAGTTGTGAAATTTAGAGCCTCTGGTCGCATTGTTCAATATGATCTTTCTACAGGTTGAGTAAAGCTTTTTAGAAAATATTTGAAGTTGAGAAATTGGGTATTAAATGGAAAGGAATGTAATAAATTATTCTTTGGGTTAAAAGCTAAATCCTGGGATACGACCAGTGTCACATGTGAAAGTATTAGACATTTTCAGAAATCAAAAATTATTGGTGTTTTCCTTCCTAAAGATTTTAAGCCTCTAACTCCGAGAGAGTTTAGGAAAATAAAAAGTATTTTTTTGCATGAAGAATCTACTATAACTAAGAACATAGTATCTAATGTATTGAATCACTCTCAATCTACAAATGAAAACCATTATATGGAAGTCTCACCTAAAAAAATAAGAACAGAAATGGACGCGTTTTGGAGGTCAGCGCAAGAGGCTGTGAAGCACGTTAAGCAATTGAACAAAAGTGAGAAAGCAAAGACAAAAAAATTGCTGCAGGGCAGTGTGAAGGCTTTTCTGAACCTCTTTATATTATGCAAGACCCACCAATACAGCCAGACTGCAGAACTCAATATGGTTGTTTGTTTTGCTCACGTTATATTTGTCATGCTAACGACGAAGAAGATGTCCACAAACTAACCAGTCTGCTTTATATCGTTTCAGGTGTAATGAATGCATCACAAGATGAGGGAAAAGCAACTGAGCTTTTTGAATTATTAGCTGCTCGAACCCGGAAAATGCTTTATCAAATAAAAAGTATTTCAAAAGAGGGGGAGATGAATGTTGATAAGTGCATGAACAAAGTTTTCAAGTACGGAGATTTAACCTCATATTGGGAATCTAGATTACAAAGGTATGAAAGCCTAGGTCTTGTTTTTTCAGAAACGGATGGAGAAGAGATAAGTGATTGGAATAAGGAATAGGGTATATGTTAGTAACATTCTTTCTCACTCAAAAACGGACCAGAATATTCAAGAGCCAGATGTGTTCAATTGTGAATCTGCGTTAAAGGTAGCAAACTCTTTCGTTATTTGTAGAGATTCAAAAGGAAATGTTACAGCATGATATGGGGACAACCTTTGGGATTTGACGCCATATAGCCTTACAATAACTGGTAATTCAAAGTTTGATTTCAGTAGATTAAAAAAGACAGGCGATAGTGAACATGATGACCTAATAACCAACCAAGTAAAATCCGTCGTATTCTCTCTTATATACTTTTCAAAGAGCGGGAGGAACGGTTGTTTGAATACAACTACTATCTATAGGTATTTTGAGTCAACCATTGATGCTGCAAATTACTGTTTTGTTTTTGAAAAATTACCAATGATAGGGAGAATAAGTTTTTTTGATTTTATATCAAATGAAATATATTTGAAAAAGTATGCGGCTGGTATTTCTAGCAGAAAACAGTTATTACTTCATATATTACTTGGTCATTTGAATAAAATTGGAAGTAACAAAATAGGTATATCAAAGGATAGATATAGGCTTAATTTTCGAGAGTCGGTTAAAAAAATGGTTTGGAAAGTTTTTTAGAGATTGTGATGTAGAAATGAAGACACGGAAAAGTGTTTCAACACTAATATCTAAAATACAGTATGATATGCTTATATTAATTCATTTATACACTGGAATGAGAAATAGCGAAGCTAGGAGCTTGCCATTCAATTGTATATCTAGTAGCACGGTAAATGATGAGGTTGTTGATGAGTTAGATAATAAAATAGTTCCGAAGAGAACTATAAAAATAATATCAATTACAACAAAATTTTCCGGGTATAAGAAAGAAGCGACTTGGTTTGCACCACCTATTGTTGAACGGGCCGTGCAAGTTCTACAAGCACTAGTCCGGGGGATGGCAAAAGTGAATAATTTGAATCCTGAGGATTGTCCACTGATTAGTAGCCCAAATTGCTTGAACAGTAGTATAAAGATCATGAAACCTAAGGTTGCAATGAAAGAACAAATTAAGAGCTCCTTTAGGACGGCAGATTTTCAAATTATTAAAGAAGACCTTGATATATTGGAGGCGAGTGACTCAGAAAGGAATTTTTCTTTGGAACCTCAGTTCAACGTTGGACAAGTTTGGCCTCTCACTACGCATCAATTAAGGAGATCTTTAGCGTTTTATGCTGTCAATAGTGGGTTTGTGTCATTACCAACAGTTAAAACCCAGTTTAAACACACTTCTAAAGGGTTGAGCAAGTACTATAGCCGGAACTTTGAAAAAGTGCATACTATATTCGGTAACTACGATGTAAAAACAAAATCCTATGTCTTACCTCAAACCCATTTTGCGTATGAAATCCAGATTGGTGTGTCTCTAGATACGGCGAACAAATTGATCACTGATATGATTGGTGAATTCCCGATTTTCGGTAAAAGTGGAGGCTTTCTCGAGAAGCAAAAAGAGAAGTTTCTAAATGGTGATATTCCCGTCGAAGAATTAAAGGAAGACACCTATAAACATGTCGAGAGTGGTCAAATGTCATACCGCACTACTTTATTAGGTGGTTGTACTAATCCAAATATCTGCGAATGTGCTTTACTTGGTGAGTTTTCTAGTTGTTTGACAAGTAAGTGTGCGGTTATAAAACGGAGCAACGTAGAATCACTTATAGAACGGCCTCGAAACGAATTGATGAAATATGATAAAGGCTCTGTTGAGTATTTATCTACACAAGCTGAATTGCAGAAGTTATTGAACTTCAAGACGCATAGATTAGGGCGAAATAAATGACGGACAAGACAGGAATCAAAGCATGTTATGACGCGTTGGAGCGGCTGAAGAATGGTGAGCCGCTAAATGAGAAGTTTATTGGTTTGACACTAGACAGAATCACAGCTTCAGTTGTATCTCAAGAGGCCGGCTATGACAGTGGCTATCTCAAAAGAGCACGAATAAACCACCAAGCTATCATAGCAATGATTGATTCAACAAAGGCCTGTGCACAAAACAACATATCGACTTTGTCTAAATCGGAAATAATTCGCCGCGAGAAAAAGAGAAGCGATAAACTCAGAGTAGAATTAGAGCGAACTAGACAGCTTTTGGAAGAGTCATTATCTAGAGAAGTCCTTTTAGCTCACAAATTAGTGGAGCTTGAGCGTAGATTACTCACGGAATTTAACATGATCGACCTTCGATAACTTGTCGTACAATGTCACGCTGTTCTGATGATGGATTGTTACTTATTTAGTGAATGGATAGGTGATATCGGTTCTCGGCCTACCTGAAATTTAATTTTTTCCGGTGATACTCAATATGAAGGTGTATCTATACGCCTTGACCCGTTGTAATCAATTGCCGCAAATTTTGATGTTTTGATTGATTACTCACCTATTAATCTTATACATAAATTCACCAACAAGCACATATTAAAAATAGTAACGGTTTTCGGTGATACACGAGCATCATCGCCGTTAAAAAGGAGAATAGAGTTCTGCAAATCGCCCGTGTTCCGACAGTGCAAGCCCTTGAGAATAAGGTATCCCCAATTGTACTAATTGCTTGGAGACACCCTGAGATGGCATAACTTTTTCGACAACTTGGTTGTTTTCTGGGATAAGCAACACCTTCATCGGTCGATATCCTGTCGCGAGCGATCGCTCACATGAGGCAACCCCAGGCCAATAGTTGAGCATTTTTGCTCCCCCTATAACCCCATCCGCACCGAGTGTTGAAATAAGAGCAATATTCATCGAATTATCGTACACCAAGGACGACTCTCCTGGAGTTGTTGGTTTTAATTCCCCAAGAGGGCACAGGCTTCGCGCATTGGTACGCTGTAATAAAGAGGATAAGCCCGAAAGTTCTGATTGCGATATTGCGAACAGTAGCTGATCAAGCGTGATATACATGGTGCGCTGAGCAAGAGAAAGTCCCGCAGCTCTTTCCGTACTGGCCATCAACGCTACATAAGACCACGCTCGATTAATACATTGAGTTGACATTGCGTGGACCGCAAGTGGGTGGTTTTCCATTTCGGGTAGAGTTAATTCTGATAATGGAGGCTGGGATATTATCGTGACATGCTTCTTTTTTTTGTTTCTGGTGAACAAATTAACTTTTCTGATTTGTTGTTGATCATCCAAATACCACCACGCGTACGGTCGCCAACCGAGATCACTGAAGTTTGTGTGACTCAAGACTATTCGCAAATGAAATGCCTTCCTGTCGTCGCATTGCAGATGACGGGCATACCAGCTTGCAGCAACACGAGGAAAAAACACATTTGGGCTAGCGTGGGGGAGTGTCACGATAAGATGAGATGCATTGAGAAAGTTATTAGCAGTTGCAATATCCCAACCAAATAAGTGCTGCATTGGTTGATTATTCATGCCGAGTTTCAAGACGGTCTGCAACACATTTTGGCGAGTTTTATAGATTACGTTATTCATTGTTGGAAAGGCTCCTGAAGTGAGATTGGTCTTCGCGCCAAGAAGGCGGGAATATCCGCCAGAGTATCAGGAAGCATATTGCAATTGCTGACAACACGAGCCAACTGCTTTGAATATCAACCACAGTTGTGACAATCCCTGCAAGCAAAGAGAAACACGTTTTTGCTATAGAAACTGAAGCATTGCGTAGAACAGTGTATTGAGATACATGCTCTTTGCACGGTATTTGATTAGTTTTTACTTGCATACATATCACGTGAGCTGTGGTAATGAAGGCAAGCGTAAACATTAATATGGCTACGAAAGTAGGATTGTTGTTTATTGCGAGCAATACGGTGATAACTGCGATTGCAAGTAAGCCATGATCTAGTACTAACGTACTCTTTAGGCGATTCGATGACAGGGCAACCCCAGCAAAAAAACCACCAATCATAGATACTACATCGAGCAAGGAAAAATAAGTTGGTTCATTGGCAACGACGTGATTAGCCAAAGGGGCAAGAATGGCATTGATGTATTGTAGAGTTCCACTGCTGCAGATAGAAAACAAAATTAAAGTCTGTAGGCTGCGGTCTTTAAATAATGATACTTTGTTGGCAGAGTTAGCTAGAGAGTTTGCTTGAACCGGAGTGGGTTTAAACGAGAACTCCGAGGTGAGGGTTTCAAGCTTTACCATCCCCCCCCAGGCTAATATAAAAAGAATAAAGGCGAGCACGGGGCTTATGTAGATAAGGTCAACGGTCAAAAGTAAGCCAGCTAATCCTGCGCCAATAGAAAGCGATACGAGTAGGTTAGAAGATGCCAATTCCATGGCCTGCTTGCCTTGTTGTTTTGAAAAAATAGTTCTGATCAGGAAAGCTAATGAAGATTGATTGGATAGCTTAACCAATGATAGAGCAACTTGAACGAGACTCATTACTATTAGGGTTATTGCACTATCGTCGGAAATTGATGTTAATGCGGCAATCATCAATAACATTGAACAAGAAAGAATAAAAACCCCGGTTTTCAGCTTTTTAAAGGGGTTTCCACGACTGAAATATTCAGAAAGGACGAGGCCAGCAATCGCAGAAGGGAGGTAACTCGCTACGATCATCAAGCTAACAATGAAAGGACTTTGCGTATAGTTATACGTTAACCAAATGACCGTGATCGAATGAATGCCACAGGCTATATAAAATGATGATATAAAGAATTGATAAGTGAGTATTTTTTTACATTTGTACCACGATTTAACACTCATACCTGTCCTTTTTATATATCCGAGAGTTTTAAAAATTCAGACATGACTTCTTGCTCATTTTTACATGTGAAAAATAGCAATTCTTTATATACTAAACAGCCAGTCGCTTGAGAGCGGGTTCGTGGGTTTAGAATCATGCTGCGACAAAACATCGGGTTACGGAGTAGTGTGTCTTTATAGTGATGTTCGGCATCAGATACACCGATGTAGCCAACAATAGACGATTGAGCTTGTTGAGGGGGTAGTGTCAGTGTTGCGCCTAAGGCCAGTTTTAAATAACAGTCCCAAAGATCAATATTAAAAAAATATTGAATAGATTCTGTTATACCTCCTCCACCAGGTCGAAGCCCAATTTCGCCAAAATATAACTGTTCCTGGTAGTCAAACAATTCAATGTGAAAAACACCGTTTTGGATACCAAGCTCTTTCAGTAATACGATAACCATATCTTTGGCCGCCTTGTACTGTGGATCATCGTTTGGTAGATGAAGGCTGGCATTGGATTGCATATCTCCCCCAAGCCAAGGCCTGGCGTACCTAGATAGAAGGAAAAAGTTCAAATTTCCATTCGTCACTACTCCGTCACAATGTAGCTCTCTGTTTAGGGGGATGTATTCTTCGACGATGGACAAGGAAGGTCGACCAGCTAGATATTCGATAGCAAGAAGAGGTGTCAGACATTCCACCCCTTGACTACTAGAACCATAGATAGGTTTTATCACAACTTTGGGAGGTAGATGAGCAGCATTTACGTTAGCAATTTGCCCAAAATCTCCAGAATGCCAAAATCGAGGACTACGAACATGTCCTGACAAGTGCTGGCGCATCGACAGTTTATTGGTGACGTTAGCACTCAGTGTGGCATCGGGCCCATGTTTCAGGCCATATCGCATCCTCAGTAAGCCTGCAAATTGAATCTGACTTTCAGAACAAGCGACCACGTATTTAAAAGGAGCCGTGCACATCAAACGATCCAAGTATGCTAAGGTATCTGCATGGTACATAAACCCTACAGTATTTCCTTCAGCATCGATAACATCAATACTCTTATGACGGATAAAGCTATATTTTTTATAATCATCGCTTTGTATTAAGCGATTAATGTGGGCCTTATCGCGGTCTAGTAGGAGAACTCGAATGGTCATTTTATTCTCCTCTGCTCATTGTATGTAGTGATGGCTTCAACTGTAGATGTCAGTTCAGAAAAAGAGGGACGAGATACTATAATGTATCCTGAGTTTCCATAACTCCCGGAGGTTTGTGCATCTTTTGGTGGATCGAAGTGCAGGTCTACGGGATGGAACGCCTGCTGATACTCCTCCTCAGTTTGATTACCTCCAGGGTAAGAGCGTAAGTACACAAATGCATGACACTCTGTTGGTGTCATTGGGAGGTGATGCTCGTTTACTATTCCCATGCATTGTTCAAATTGAACCGAGAACCAATCAATACCGTAAGCGTGTTCGATGACTTCAGGGATCTGCCCTCCTCCTAATCGCGCAGCGCACTCACTAAAAACAAGTGCTTCCCCGGTATCAAAAAACTCTAGGTGAAATACGGTCGAATCGAAGCCCAAAGTCTGCATTGCTTTGGTGATTAGTTCCGATGTTCTTTGGTACAAGGAAGGGTGTTCCAAATTTGACAAAATTTGTACTGATCCGCACCAGAAGTTTTGGACACTGAGTTAAGTGAATACAATCACTAACGAGGTGGACAATGACAACTAATAAAACACGAATCAAACATGCTCCTGAATTTAAAACCGAAGCACTTAAGTTAGCAGAGAAAGTCGGTGTCGCTGCTGCCGCACGGCAGCTATCGTTATATGAATCTCAAATCTATGGATGGCGTAAAGCCGTAAAAAAAGACGCGAAAATCAGCGATAGAGAAAGAGAACTCACCACTGAAAATGCCAAGCTCAAGCGATTATTAGCAGAGCAAGCTGAAGAGCTAGATATCGTAAAAAAGGCCGCCACCTACTTCGCGAAAAATCTAAAATAGATTGCTATGAGTTTATGCTCGAACACCTGATGCAATATAGGATTGTCCGTATGGCTAAGGTGTTTGGGGTTTCTCGAAGTGGGTTTTATTATTGGATTGATAATCGCCATAAAGTCACTCAACGCAACGAGCACCGCAAGCAGCTTGATAACAAAGTTCGAGAAGYCTTTGATGATAAAAAGGAACGCGACGGTGCAAGGCGCATTCAAAAAGAAC
>NZ_CADDIS010000004.1:0-312913 GCF_902751245.1 Vibrio sp. Vb339
CTATAAGCGTCCTAAAGGGTTGTCGTAGACTACGACGTTGATAGGCAGGGTGTGTAAGTGCTGCGAGGCATTGAGCTAACCTGTACTAATTGCCCGTGAGGCTTAACCATACAACACCCAAGGGGTTTTGTGGACTCAAAGACAGACCTTGAATGAGTTTGAAGAGACTTTTAAATACAGTTTTCCAGATTATTTTGCCTTCAGTTTTTAAAAAACTGAAAGTAAAAGCAAAATTTGCTTGGCGACCATAGCATTGTGGACCCACCTGATTCCATGCCGAACTCAGAAGTGAAACACAATAGCGCCGATGGTAGTGTGGGGCTTCCCCATGTGAGAGTAGGACATCGCCAGGCTTTAAATTTTTAGAGTCGTTTATAAACGGTTCTGAATTGCTGATATAGCTCAGCCCGGTAGAGCGCACCCTTGGTAAGGGTGAGGTCCCCAGTTCGAGTCTGGGTATCAGCACCACTATTTAGTTGATTTGATTCATCAAGTTAACAACAGAATTTGTTTGACGACCATAGCATTGTGGACCCACCTGATTCCATGCCGAACTCAGAAGTGAAACACAATAGCGCCGATGGTAGTGTGGGGCTTCCCCATGTGAGAGTAGGACATCGTCAGGCTCAAATTGCTTTAAGCTGAATAGACACTGCGGAGTGGTAGTTCAGTTGGTTAGAATACCGGCCTGTCACGCCGGGGGTCGCGGGTTCGAGTCCCGTCCACTCCGCCACTTATTAGAAAGCCTAGTCTTATGACTAGGCTTTCGTCATTTCTGGGTATCGATAATTTGGTCTCCGATCAACGAGTCCCGGTCGCCTGAGATCCCAGTTGCTCAGCTACTATAAGAAGCCTCGCTAGAAGTAGTGGGGCTTTGTTACATCTAAATCATAGTGTTTCGCACGTCAGTCGAATAACTTACACAAAAGATTTTCCCGTAGCCCACAGCTCTTAGCCTAGGTGTTCCCCAAACCAACTCATGATTAGGGCTACATCATTTCTGATTCCAGCTGTGAGGTGACTCGAGCATGATTTCAAGCGTATATAGCTTTAATTTAGCATTCAGATACTCGAGCCATACGCGCTGTAAGTTAGATTTATGAGACAGAACTGACTCAACATATCCCCTTCTCAACACCTGAAACTAATACAGGCCCTACAACCCATCTTGTTGCTCTGTACTTGTAGGTTGCTTCTCTATTTAGCGAGTGTTCTTCAAGTATCAGCTAACAGCCCTTCGCCTAGGAAACCTGACTTCTGTCCGGTCTGTGAATCTAGAGGATAGTTCTGATGTGTAATTAGGGCTCTATCATGGAGGCTTCTCTTAAGAACGCTAGAGCCCCTAATGAGTCGACTTAATAGCTATTGTTATGCATTTAGCTTAAACCACTCTCGATGGTATTGAGCGCCTCGTTCTAAGTATTTCAAAGGGTGAAAGTAGGCTATATTCAGCTTAAAGGTGAGCGTCGCTAAGTGTGTTCCCAAGTGGTGCCAGAGGGGTATATAAGCTAAGAAATAGAGCATCCCTCGTATTCGTGAAGTGACGTTTATCACCCTGCGGATTTAGATTCTTTGGTTCTAGGTGCTGTTATATTAGGGGTTACCAGCCCCTCTTTGATTCTGATGTTAGTTGTTTGACCGCTTTGCTCTGAGCATATTGATTTCTTGCTGGTTAGTTCAAGCTATGTTTTAGTTATTGCGACTAAGATGAAGCTAGAAGATCACTACTCTTTGCTTAGTAAGAGTAGAAAATCCCCGAAATCATCGGCGTATAGTTTGGTGATTATTTTCAGAATTAGATAAAGCCTTAAACCTAATGGATCTAACTATGAAATTGAGTTTTAACTTTGAAGATGCGAGCCAGATCTTTGTGGGATCTTTTGCTTTGGCCGTGCCGATTTCTTTTTCTGAAGAGGCTTGGAAGTTAGGGGAGACTTTACCTACCGCTAATCTATTGCTGCTATTTTTGCTGTCTGCGGTGTTCTTAGGCTTTTATACGTATGAGAGTGTCTTTCAAAAAGATGTTGTTGCTCGGTTGCCGGTGTTTATTTTCAGAATAGTGATTGCTTATGTTATGACGGCATTGGTCGTTGCTTTGGTACTGACTTGCCTGGACAAATTACCTCTATTGAGTGATCCCGTCGTATCGATCAAAAGAGTGATTGTTATTTCAATGCCAGCCTCTATGGGCGCTATTGTAGTGGATAGTTTTGACAAAGAGTGACCTGTTGTCAATTTGGATTGAAGTGTCTTACAGAGCTTTTCTAGCGCTTATTTGATTCGTTATTTAGCTTTCTCACCTCCAAACTTAGCATTGATTTTTTCAACCGATCTCCTCATCAATAAAATGAGTAGCAACGTACTGTGACTTACTTTTACGTGAATGTGTCGTTTGTTGTTGGGAGATTTTGAAGAGCATTAAGTAGCAAAGATTTGTAGCTTTGGAAGGATATAAAAACGGTTGGTTTCTGAATTGAATATGGTATTTGAAAGGTGAGGGTAGTTGTATTAATAAGTTAGGATCTTTAGATGCAAAAAAGCCGCATCAATGATGCGGCTTCTTTTAATTGGCTCCCCTTGCAAGACTTGAACTTGCGACATACGGATTAACAGTCCGCCGTTCTACCAACTGAACTAAAGGGGAATTGATTGTTTAGTCTCTAATCAAGAGAATGGTGCCGACTACCGGAATCGAACTGGTGACCTACTGATTACAAGTCAGTTGCTCTACCTACTGAGCTAAGTCGGCATCATGAATCAAAAAGCTTATGCTTGATGATTAACTTGGCTCCCCTTGCAAGACTTGAACTTGCGACATACGGATTAACAGTCCGCCGTTCTACCAACTGAACTAAAGGGGAATTATTCTTAAAGCTTTAAAGAAATGGTGCCGACTACCGGAGTCGAACTGGTGACCTACTGATTACAAGTCAGTTGCTCTACCTACTGAGCTAAGTCGGCACATAATATTTCTTTGTGCTTTACTGTTGTTGTCTAAGACACCAACAAATAAATTGTGGTGCCCGGAGGCGGAATCGAACCACCGACACGAGGATTTTCAATCCTCTGCTCTACCGACTGAGCTATCCGGGCGACGAGGTGTATTAAACGTGTTTTCGCGTTCTGGGTCAACATTAAATTGCAAAAAAAGTATCGTTTGATGTTTTTCTATACTTAGTGGGTTGTTTTTGCTCGTTTGGGGTGAAAAACCTAGGTCTAGCATGCCCTAAAAGATAGTAAAACTACGGTTAACTACACTGAATGGGCGCCGAAATAAAAAAAGCACGTATGAAAACGTGCTTTTTTATTTAAAAATTTTCTAGAGAGTTTAGTGTTTTACTTCAAACCTATTAACCCAAGCTTCTAATTCGTTCGAAAGAGAGGCAAGAGTTTGGGTGCTGTTATGACTTTCTGTTACGACATTGCTCAGTTGGTTACCGCTCTCTTCGATCATATTGATACGCTTCGATATATCATCGCTCACCTGAGTCTGTTCAGCGGCCGCTGTTGCGATTTGATGACTCATTGATGAAATGGACTCTAATGCGACAACAATCTGTTGTAGTGCTTCAGAGGCGTTTTGAGACTCTGTTACGGTGCTTTCACTAGTCGCGGCACAAACTTCCATGGTTTGAATTGCGTTGCGAGATCCTTCTTGAAGGTTATTAATCATTAATTGGATCTCTTTGGTGCTCGATTGTGTTCGGCCTGCAAGGTTACGAACCTCATCTGCTACAACAGCAAATCCACGACCTTGTTCGCCAGCTCGAGCTGCTTCAATGGCTGCATTTAGTGCCAACAGGTTAGTTTGCTCCGCTATATCACCAATCACATCCAATACTTTTGCAATGTTGTTTACATCGTTATCTAGGTTAGCGACAGCTTCGCTGGCTGTGCCTAGTTGGCCTGCTAGGCCTTGAATGTTATCTACTGTGTTGTGAATGAGTTGTTGGGTATGCTGGCTCTGTTTGTCGGCCTCATCTGTGTTGCGCGCGGTATCGCTAGCTGAATCAGCTACGTTATTGGCTGAAGAGGCCATCTCGGTCATTGCTGTCGCGATCATCTCTGTTGATTGCTGTTGGGTCTCTGTCAGTTGAGCAATTGACCCAGCGCGATCTTCTACGCGCTGCAGCTCGCCTCTTAATGCCAGCATTGAAGCGTCAAGGTTTGATACTAGCTCAGCCAATGACTTACTCATTTGTTGCACTGCGTGATAGATACTGCCGTCAGTTGCCTGAGTTTCGAAAGAGGTTTGAATTCGACCTTGTGCTACGGCTTGTACTGCTTCTCGTACGTCTTTAGGTTCGCCGCCAAGAAGCGCTAGCATGCGTTTAATGGATACAATTAGGCTCGATAGAATAAGACCAGCAATCACCACACAAAGGAATAGCTGCCATTGAGCGGTAGACCAAAAACGAGCGTTAACTTCATTGAACCCGATACCGGTGCCGACAACCCAGCCCCAATGTGGCGTTTTCTCTGCAATAGACAGTTTTTCTTCAATCGTTCCATCTGGCAGTTTTTGTGTCCAGGTGTACTCAATGATCTGGCCAGTACGATTACCAAGTACTCTTTGGATCAGCTGGCCAACACTATTACCGTCGCCATCTTTAAAGTCGTTAAAGCTGGTTCCGTGTAGTTGAGGATCTAATGGTGTCGCGACAAACGTCATGTTCTCATCGGCTACGTAAACATATTCATTATCTTTATAGATGTTGTTGCGTAGAAGGCGAGTAGCCAGTTGCTTAGCTTGCTCTTCTTCTAGTGTGCCATCAATCGCCATCTTCTCCACTTCAGTAAGGATGCTGTATGCACTCTTAAATAGCTCTGTCACGCGAGCCTTGTTGTCCATGTTGCTAGCGACTCTCAATGTCCATAAACCAGTAGCCGTTAGTGCTAGCAGGGCGATCAAGATGATGCCCGATAATAAGTAAGCTTGCGTTTTTAGTTTCATATTTCCCCGCGCAGCGATTCAATAATTAGTATTAGGTATAATTTATCGAATCTTAATCTAAGTGGTGTATGACAGATATTAGAAAGACATCAAAACATGATAGAGATTAAATTTTCGAAGAAAAAAAAGTAATAGAACTTAATTCTGTTTATTTTAATGTGAAGATTAGTGGGTCATGAACTTTGGGAGGGGGCAGTCTTTTGGAGTGGTGAACTTTATAGAACTTAGAATCTGTTGCTGTAATAAGAGTACTAAAGGAGATAACTCATTTATCGAGACTGATGAAGGGTTAGTGTTGAGGTGGTGTGTCTATTGAATAGAATTTGCTTTGTTCAAACGAAAAAAAGCCAAGTCTTTCGACTTGGCTTTCTTGAATGTGGCTCCCCTTGCAAGACTTGAACTTGCGACATACGGATTAACAGTCCGCCGTTCTACCAACTGAACTAAAGGGGAATTATTTGTGTCAACATCAGGTCTATAAAGACCATTATTTGTTAAGCACCAAATAATGGTGCCTCGAGGCGGAATCGAACCACCGACACGCGGATTTTCAATCCGCTGCTCTACCGACTGAGCTATCGAGGCAAAAGAATGGTGCCGACTACCGGAGTCGAACTGGTGACCTACTGATTACAAGTCAGTTGCTCTACCTACTGAGCTAAGTCGGCACACTAAATTCTTTGCTTAAAGAGTTAAACTCTTCAATTAAAACCTCATATAAAATGAAGTCCTTTAAAAATGGCTCCCCTTGCAAGACTTGAACTTGCGACATACGGATTAACAGTCCGCCGTTCTACCAACTGAACTAAAGGGGAATTACTTGTCTCAACATCAGGTCTATAAAGACCATTATTTGTTAAGTACCAAATAATGGTGCCTCGAGGCGGAATCGAACCACCGACACGCGGATTTTCAATCCGCTGCTCTACCGACTGAGCTATCGAGGCAAAAGAATGGTGCCGACTACCGGAGTCGAACTGGTGACCTACTGATTACAAGTCAGTTGCTCTACCTACTGAGCTAAGTCGGCACACTAAATTCTTTATGCTTTTGTTCGTGTTGCTACTCCCTGTTAAAGAGTGTTGACACCAACAAATCAAATTGTGGTGCCCGGAGGCGGAATCGAACCACCGACACGAGGATTTTCAATCCTCTGCTCTACCGACTGAGCTATCCGGGCAACGGAGCGCTATTAAACGGATTTTCTTCATAACCGTCAACACCTTTTTTGAAAATAATTAAAAAAAACGTTCGTTAGTTGTTTTTTTATTCAAAAGTGAGGCTTACGTTTTACCTTGGTTAAAATCTTTCTTGAATTTTGTTACTTTTTCTAAGTATCGGCGCGACTCTTTGTTTGGGTGCTTTTTAGTAAGTGCCCAGTACGCTTGGCTAGGTTGCAGCGAGTTTAGGTCTCGCATTGCTCGTTTTCTGTCCTTGCTGAAGGTGTTGAGTACGCCACCCGTGCCACCGTTGTATGCTGAAATCATGCTGTACTCGAGCGTTGTCGGGTGTTTTACATCTTTCAAATAACGATTTTTGAGTATGTAAAAGTATGCAGTGCCAGCATCAATGTTGTTTTCTGGATTGAATAAATACTCAGGACTTGGCTCTCCAGGCTTGTTCTTTACTAACTTAAACACATCTCGACCAGCAGTTTTTGGCACCACCTGCATCAGACCGTATGCATTCGCCCAACTCACCGCGTAGGGGTTGAAACTACTCTCTGTTTTGATAATCGCGTAGATCAAGTCTTCAGGGATGTCGTAACGCTGAGATGCTCGTCGAACGATATCGGCGTATTGATAACTACGCTGACTGGCGTGATCGGCCACCATTGGGATTTCAACGTAATACGCTTTTTTAAAGTCGACTTCTTTGGTTTTTAGGTTATTGGCGATCAGGTAATCCGCGAACTGGTTAGCACGCCAAGTCCATTGAATCGGCTTTTTCTCTTGGTCTACAACTTGATTGTAGAGGAAAGGCTTGCCTTCTAACTTGATGCTTTTGGAAGAAAATAGGTCGACATGCGCCGGATCATCTGGCGTCAAAAGCGTCGTCATGATCGCATTTTTGAGGTGTTTTTTAGGTTCAGTCGAGGAAACGGTTTCTACCGTTATGAGGCCTTCGCTAAAGTTTACTTCGGAACGGCTCAGGTAATTATCTATGTATTTCACATAGTTACTCTTACCTGCCATTTTTACTTCACTACTGCCCCAGCGTTTTTGGATATTGCCAGAAAAGCTATTAATCAAAGCATCTAATGCTCCGGTGTCTTTTTCAAACTGACCAGGTAGCTCCGCTAAGTTGCTTACAAATCGGTTGGTCGGTTCGTAATTAACATCATAAATGCTTTCGACAAATTCACGGCTGCAACCAGTTAATAACATGGCTGTTAGGAAGTAACTTAGCTTTTTCATAGTTCCTCATACAAAAATGACATCGCAGCGTTAACTATGATGTCATTAAAAATTGCTTAAATAAATGTCTTATTCGCTTGGTGGAGTATAGCCATCAATTACGACATCTTTACCTTCGAAAAGGAAGTTAACCATCTCAGTTTCAAGAAGTTTACGATGCTCAGGATCCATCATGTTTAACTTCTTTTCATTGATAAGCATAGTTTGCTTACTTTGCCATTGTCCCCAAGCTTCTTTAGACACGTTGTCAAAGATACGCTTACCTAAGTCACCTGGGTAAAGTTGAAAATCTAGGCCTTCAGCATCTTTTTGAAGGCGAGCACAAAATACAGTGCGGCTCATAGTGGTTCCTCTTATCGCGTTCGTTGATTCAAACTTCGTCGTTCAGTTCAAAGGGTAGGCTCTCAATAAGCTGCTTTACAGGAGCGGCTAGGCCAATTTCTTCCGGTTTTGATAAGTTATACCAGAGACCTTTAGTCCCTTCCATTATCAAATCTGGTTGTTTATCTAATTTCACTAATACTGGCGTGATATCTAAGTGGTAGTGACTGAAAGTGTGTCTAAACGCAATCATGGTCTTGATCGAATTGGTTTGAGTGTCTTTGATCGAGCGAAGATCTAGTTGATGTTCTATCTCTGCGTTTTCATTTTGAGGGAAACAAAACAATCCGCCCCAGATACCAGATTGAGGGCGCTGTTCGAGCCACACTTGGTTGTTGTGGTACAGAATCACAAACCATGTTTCTTTTACTGGCTTTTCTTTTTTAGGCTTTTTGCCTGGGAAGTCGAGCTGTCTATCGAGCTTCTTGGCCCCACACATGCTTTCAATCGGGCACAAGGTGCACTTAGGCTTGCTACGGGTACAAACCATCGCACCCATGTCCATCATTGCTTGGTTGTACTTATCGACATCTTTCTTCGGAGTATGTGCTTCGGCGTGTTCCCAAAGCTGGTTTTCGACTTTCTTTTGCCCCGGCCAACCTTCAACGGCAAAACTTCTCGCAAGCGTTCGTTTTACATTGCCATCAAGAATCGCATGAGGAAGCTTATGAACTGAAGACAGCACTGCTGCTGCAGTCGAGCGACCAATCCCCGGTAGCGCGTTCATCTCTTCGATAGAAAGCGGAAATTCACCACCATATTGTTCAGCAACGATCTTGGCTGCTTTATGTAGATTGCGAGCTCGTGCGTAATAACCAAGCCCTGTCCATAAGTGGAGTACCTCATCTTGTTCGGCGTTCGCTAGGTCGATAACCGTAGGAAAGCGTTCCAAGAAGCGCTGGTAGTATGGAATCACCGTAGCAACCTGAGTCTGCTGAAGCATGATTTCAGATAGCCAAACGGTGTAGGCGGTTTTGTTTTGTTGCCAAGGCAATTCTTTACGCCCGTAGGCGTCATACCACTTTAATATGGCGGTTGCGAAAGGAGTCACGACATGCTCTATGCTTTGCTATTATTAGAAGCGAAATTGCACCACACTTAACGTTGGATGTAAAACAGACAAATTGTGTGGGAATTTATCCACGGAAAGACTTGCACCGGAGGCAATTCTTTGGATAATCCCCGCTTTGATTAATCAATGTGCAGGCAAAAATCAATGAGTGAAGTGACCACTAACGAATATACTGAAGACGGCAAACTGGTTCGTAAGATCCGTAGTTTTGTTCGCCGCGAAGGCCGCTTAACAAAAGGCCAAGAGAACGCGATGAATGAATGTTGGCCAACAATGGGTATCGACTACAACCCAGAGCTTCTTAACTGGAAAGAAGTATTTGGCAACGATAACCCTGTTGTACTAGAGATTGGCTTCGGTATGGGTGCATCACTGGTTGAAATGGCAAAGAACGCACCTGAGAAAAACTTCTTAGGTATTGAAGTTCATAGCCCGGGTGTGGGTGCGTGTTTAGGTACAGCTCGCGATGCTGGCGTAACTAACCTGCGTGTAATGTGTCACGATGCTGTAGAAGTATTTGAACACATGATTCCAGATAGCAGCCTGCATACTCTGCAACTGTTCTTCCCTGACCCATGGCACAAAGCTCGTCACCATAAACGTCGTATCGTTAAGGCTGAGTTTGCAGAGATGGTTCGCGGCAAGCTTCAACTTGATACTGGTATTTTCCACATGGCAACAGACTGGGAAAACTACGCAGAACATATGATTGAAGTGATGAACGTAGCTCCAGGCTTCGAAAACATCGCTGAAGATGGTGATTACATCCCTCGTCCGGATGAGCGCCCGCTAACTAAGTTTGAAGCTCGTGGTCACCGTTTAGGTCATGGTGTTTGGGACATTAAGTTCAAGCGTACTAAGTAACTTCGAATCAAATTAAGTGAAGGGTAATCCGACTTAGGGTTTAACCCCTACACTTTATGGGATTGATTAAAGCCAACATTATTGTAATGTTGGCTTTTTTGTCCTTAGGCTTTTATTTCAGTAAAGGCTTAAGGATAGAAAGTAATACCAATCACAGTAAGTAAGTGATCAGAAAGAGCGTAGGAAAAAGGCTTGAGAGCAAGGCAGCATTTTTCGATAAGTAGTTACTCTACAATCAAAAATTCTAACGCAGTTATCGAGTATTTTAACAAGCTAGAGTGAGCAGTTATTTACTACGATTGGTATATGTTACACCCCTACAAAAATAACAATATAGAAGTAAGCACACATGAAACCAACTCAAGCTATTTTGGCCGAGATCTTAGACGAAGTTCGTCCTTTAATTGGACAGGGAAAGGTTGCTGATTATATCCCTGCATTGGCTCGCGTATCGAACCAGAAACTGGCGATTGCGGTATACACAAACGAAGGTGAGGTGATTCAAGCCGGCGATGCTGAAGAAGCCTTTTCTGTGCAATCCATCTCTAAAGCCTTGAGCCTGACGTTAGCTATGGTGTTATACAAGCCTGAAGAAATTTGGCAACGCGTAGGCAAAGAACCTTCTGGCCAAGCCTTTAACTCGATGATTCAGCTTGAGATGGAGCAGGGGATCCCCCGAAACCCGTTTATCAACGCGGGTGCTATTGTCGTAGCAGACCTATTACAAAGTCGCCTGTCAGCGCCGAGACATCGCTTGTTAGAGTTTGTGCGCCAGTTGTCGGGCGACACTCATATCGTGTATGACAAGATAGTAGCGGCTTCAGAAATGATGCACAGCGATCGTAATGCGGCTATCGCGTACTTGATGCGTTCATTTGGTAACTTTGAAAATGATGTTATCCCTGTCCTGAATAACTACTTTCATGCCTGTGCGCTTAAAATGACGTGTGTTGATTTGGCCAAAACCTTTAGTTATTTAGCAAACAAAGGTGTCTCGGTTCAAACCAAGAAGGAAATCATCACGCCAGTCCAAACCAAGCAGTTGAATGCTTTGCTTGCGACGTGTGGTTTGTACGATGGGGCAGGTGAGTTTGCCTACCGTGTTGGTATGCCAGGAAAATCGGGCGTCGGTGGCGGTATTATTGCCATCGTTCCGGGTGAGATGACAATCGCTGTGTGGTCCCCAGAGTTAGATCCTTCTGGTAACTCTTTAGCAGGTACTAAAGCACTAGAGCTGCTTTCGGAGCGTATCGGTCGTTCTATTTTCTAAGAGAAAGATGCGAGATTCGAGCACGGACGTTGTCCTATAGAACGCTTCGCTCCGAGAGAGGGCTATAAAACAAAAAGGGTTGACCCTAAAGCCAACCCTTACGCAATGCTTCTCGAATCTCTAACTATTCGTCTTCTTCTGCCATAAAGGCTTCCAGCAAATCGTTGAGGAACAGTTTTCCTTTTTCAGTGATCTGCCAATGAGTGTCGGTTTCATTCAAGTAGCCTAGCTCTTTTGCCCATTCAATCGTTTCTTGAATCGAGCCAAAACCAAGCCCAGTCGTATCGATGAAGTCTTGCTTTGGACATGCTTCCATTAACCTAAAGCGGTTCATGAAGAACTCAAAAGGGCGGTCTTCATTCGGCACTTCAAATTCATCGGATAGATAAGGCTTTACCATGTTCTGGTATGCCGCTAGGTAGCCTCTAGGATGCTTAACCTTAGTGGTGCGAACAATGCGTCCATCTGCAAAGCTCAGCTTGCCATGAGAGCCACAGCCAATACCTAGATAGTCACCAAAGCGCCAGTAGTTGAGGTTATGTTGGCACTGATATCCCGGCTTGCTATAGCCTGAAATTTCATATTGTACATACCCTGCGTCCGCGAGCTTTTTATGGCCTAGGTCGAAGATATCCCAAAGGTCATCATCATCAGGCAGCTGTGGCGTTTTGTAATAGAACATGGTGTTAGGTTCTATTGTTAGCTGATACCAAGACAAATGTGGAGGGTCGAGCTCGATCGCTTTGTCTAAATCAGCCAACGCTTGATCAATACTCTGATCAGGTAAGCCGTGCATTAAGTCTAGATTGAAGCTATTCAATCCAATCTTATGCGCTAAATGAGCTGCGTTGACCGCTTCATCTTGACCATGAATACGCCCAAGTCTTTCCAGTTTCTCTTGCTCAAAACTTTGCACACCCACCGAGATTCGAGTAATACCTGCCTTTTGGTAACCGGCAAAACGCTCAGCTTCGATAGTCCCCGGGTTGGCTTCCATGGTGATTTCTATTTCAGGTTTGAACGGGATGCGCTGTTCAATGCCTTGCAACAATCGGCCAATTCCTTCAGGAGAAAACAGGCTTGGGGTACCGCCACCAATAAAGATCGAATGCAGTGGGCGAGGTGCGCCATTGAGCTGATATTTTTCGATATCTGTATCGAGATCCTCAAGCAGTGCATCGATGTACTCTTTTTCAGGGATCTCGGCTTTCAGAGCGTGAGAGTTAAAATCACAATACGGACACTTTTGTACACACCATGGGATGTGTACATAGAGGCTAAGTGCGGGTGGTATTAGCGCTGCGTCGTGCATTACAGAGCTTGCTCCTTGAGAGTCTTGAATAGTGACGCAAGCGCTTTACCACGGTGTGATAGTTGCTTCTTACGCGAAGATTCAAGCTCTGCTGATGCGCAGTTATCTTCTGGGACAAAGAATACAGGATCGTAGCCAAAGCCATTCTCGCCATGTTCTTCAGTAAGGATGCGACCTTCCCATTTGCCGTGACACACCAATGGTGTTGGATCGTTTTCGTGACGCATTAGCACCAACACACAGTGGAAACGTGCAGTACGCTTTTCAGTTTCGACACCTTGCATCGCGTTTAGCAATTTTTCGATGTTCTGCTTATCGGTTGCCCCTTCACCTGAGTAACGCGCTGAGTAGATGCCCGGAGCACCATTTAAGTAATCAACTTCTAAACCTGAGTCGTCAGCAATGACTGGCAGCCCTGTTTCTTTCGCTGCATGGCGAGCTTTGATGATGGCATTTTCAATGAAAGTCGTTCCTGTTTCAGCGACTTCTGAAACGTTAAATTCACTTTGCGCGACAACGTCAAAACCAAACTCAGACAGAATATCTGCCATCTCGCGAACTTTACCTTGGTTGCCTGTTGCTAAAACAATCTTACTCATGGGAATGTAGCTCTAAATAAGTGAATAAATGAAAAGTAAGGTTTGAGCTTACTCTTCTATATAGAATTTCTGTGTGAAACGCAGTGGACCAGTGCCTTTTAGGCCTGCGTTCACATCGATGTCGAAGGTGATGTTTTCTTCGTGAGTTACGGGGAACTCAGCAAGGTAATAAATCGCATCGCCTTCTTTGATTTCTCGAAACTTCAAAGTACGGGTGTTTCCAACGAGGTTCTTCGCTGTTCCGGTAATTTTAGCTGTTGTCGCAGGCTTGCCTAGAGAAGCCTTGTCTAACACGCTGATGTTGAGGATTGCTGAGTATCCATTTCGCTTAAGTTTGTACTGCTTAGCGACTTGCGCAGTTAAGAACGTGGAATTAAAAGCCGAGTAATGAACCTCGACATCCTTAATGTTCTTAAATTGTCCTGCTGAGCTTGGTAAGGCAACAAGAGCGGTGAGTAGTGCTGTTATCCATAAACGCATAATGACTCCAATAAATAGCAAAAAGCCATCATAGGATGGCTTTGACTTCAGTTGGTATTTGGCTTGGCGAGCATATTCGAACTTGCTTGTGCCTACCGAGCTCTCCCTTTTCTATCTTAATTTGCCCTTTTGCGACCTTAAACTGTTTCGCAAGGTATTTCGCTAAATGGGCATTAGCTTTGCCATCAACCGGTGGTGCAGTAATGGCAATTTTCAGTTCCTCACCGTGCAAGCCGACAATTTTGTCTCGGCTTGCTTTGGGTTGGATATAGAGCCTAAGAAGAATATCGTCTTCCTCGGCCCAAGCCGCTTTTGGCATCGTCAAAGTACCTGATGTTCGTACTTGAATTATAGCTGATACCAAATAGGACCAATCATGTCGCCCATTAGGAAGTTCGCAAATTGCAGAACAATGAACAGAACCAGTACGCTTAGATCGAAACCACCCATGTCCGGAAGGATACGGCGGATAGGCACTAGCATTGGTTCAGTCAGTTGATGGAATACGTACTCGATTGGACTACGACCTTGGCTTACCCAGCTTAGGATTGCACGGATAAGTAGAACCCAGAAGATCAAGCCACCAGCCGCTTTGAGCAGAGACAGTGCACCAAAGATAAGGAAGCTAATATCGAAAACGGCAGCGCCGCCAGAAATAATCAGGTTTAGAGCAACGAACTTAAGTACACACAGCACGTAAGCAAAAACAACCGTCGCCAGATCAAGGCTGCCGATTGATGGGATAACTCGGCGTAGCGGGGCAACAACTGGTTGTGTCGCTTTTACGATGAATTGTGAGAATGGATTGTAGAAATCTGCACGTGATGCTTGTAGCCAGATACGCAAGATCACAACCATGATGTAAAGATCAAAAACGGTCGAGATCAGAAAGCTCATCGAGTTCATATTGTTTCCTTTTTCGGATTTACTTGCCGCTTAGATATAACCTGAGCGGCAAAATGCTTAAAACAGTTTTTCCATCTCTTCAGCTCTAGCAACCGCTGCTTGCATGGCTTTTGCTACGATGTCTGATAGTTGATGTTCGTTAAACGTGCGTAGTGCTTCTGCGGTCGTGCCGCCTTTTGATGTCACTTGTTCACGCAGTGTTGATAATTCAGTATCTTGGTTTGCTACCACCATCTCTGCCGCGCCTAATGCAGACTGCTGCACTAGCTTGCGAGCGGTTTCTTGGTCAAAACCTTGGTTGATTGCTTCAGCTTGCATCGCTTCCATAAACAGGAAGAAGTAAGCCGGAGCACTGCCCGCCGCCGCAATGATGTTGTTGATTCCAGACTCTTGCTCAACCCAGCTTACTTCACCAACAGCTTGCATCAGCTGAGAAGCAAAGTCTTTATCACCTTGGATGACAGTTGCATCGGCATAAAGACCACTCATCCCTTTACCAAGCAGTGATGGCGTGTTTGGCATCACACGAACAAGGTTCAGTTGGCAGTTTAACATCTCATTGAGTCGATTCGCATTAATACCCGCGGCAATTGAGATAACCAGTTTGTTGCTGAAGTCGATGCTTTGTAAGGGTTTACATACATCGGCCATCATTTGTGGTTTCACCGATAATACAACAACGTCTGCTTGCTCAGCTGCGGCAATATTATCGCTGGTGGTATTGATGCCGTATTCTTGTTCTAACGGCAGCCTTCTGGTTTCTGAAGGTGCTGTCGCAGTAATCTTTTGCGCTGGGTAACCACTCGCAACTAAGCCCGCTACAATTGAGCGAACCATGTTTCCCGCCCCAATAAAGGCGATGTTCTTATGTTCCATATATAAAATCCTGAGCGTGTCGCTGCGCGGATAAGGCGAAGCGGTATCAATACTTGTACTTGTCGTTACTTACTACGGCTATTTCGCGTAATCACGAGCGCCGAAAATAGCCGTTCCAATACGAACCATTGTGCTACCAGCCTCAACTGCTGCATCCATATCACCACTCATCCCCATCGAAAGGGTATCAATGTCTGAATACTTCGCTGCTAACTTGTTTTTAAGCTCTGCCAGTTGAGAAAATGCATTAAGCTGAGATTGATAGTCAGATACGTTTGCAGGAATCGACATCAATCCTCTTAAGGTGAGGTTGGGTAGCGATGAAATCAACTCCGCGAGTGCAAAAACTGTCTCTTCTGAGGTTCCAGACTTGGACTCTTCACCACTGGTGTTTACCTGAATCAACACTTGCAAAGGTGGAAGTTCGCTTGGTCGTTGATCATTAAGCCTTTGTGCGATCTTATCGCGATCGACGGAATGCACCCATTGGAAGCTTTCTGCGATTGGGCGGGTTTTATTGGATTGAATTGGACCAATAAAATGCCACTCTAAATTTAGGTTAGAATGTTGTTCTGAAAAGTGTTTTACTTTATCTACACCTTCTTGAACATAGTTTTCACCAAAGGCAACTTGTCCTCCGAGTGCGGCTTCTAGAATCGCATCAATAGGTTTAGTTTTGCTGACGGCTAAAAGTTGCACGGACTCTGGAGCTCGTCCGCACTTTTGCTCAGCACTACGAATCTGTGAGGTGATTTGTTCGATATTTTGTTGAATACTACTCATAGCTGACTTTACTTAAGGGAAAATAAATGGATATCACTGAGTTACTAGATTTTAGTGTAAAGCATAACGCGTCAGATCTACATCTTTCTGCGGGTGTATCTCCAATGGTACGTATAGATGGTGAAGTAAGGAAGCTTGGAATCCCAGCTTTGAGTCATGCTGATGTGCATCGTTTGGTTTTTGAGATCATGAGCGATTCACAACGCGGTGAGTTTGAAGAAAAATTGGAAGTCGACTTCTCTTTTGAATTACCCAATGTTGGTCGCTTCCGTGTTAATGCGTTTAACCAAGCCCGTGGCTGCTCAGCGGTCTTTCGAACTATCCCTGTCGAAATCCCAACGTTAGAGCAGTTAGGCGCACCTGAAATCTTCGAAAGGATTGCTAACTACGAAAAAGGGTTAGTGCTCGTCACTGGTCCAACTGGCTCTGGTAAATCAACGACTCTTGCGGCGATGGTTGATTACGTAAATCGCAACCACAATAAGCATATTCTGACGATTGAAGACCCGATTGAATTCGTTCACACCAATAATAAATGCCTAGTCAACCAGCGTGAAGTTCACCGTGATACTCACAGTTTTAAAGCGGCACTGCGCAGTGCGCTACGTGAAGACCCAGACGTGATTCTGGTTGGTGAGCTTCGTGACCAAGAGACGATTAGCTTAGCGTTAACGGCTGCAGAAACGGGTCATTTAGTGTTTGGTACTCTGCACACCAGTTCTGCGGCAAAAACTATCGACCGTATTATCGATGTGTTCCCAGGTAGCGATAAAGATATGGTTCGTTCGATGTTGTCTGAATCACTGCGCTCGGTGATAGCCCAGAAGCTGCTAAAGCGTGTTGGTGGTGGTCGTGTGGCGTGTCATGAAATCATGATGGCAACACCTGCGATCAGAAACTTGATTCGTGAAGACAAGGTTGCGCAGATGTACTCGATTATTCAAACGGGCGCAGCGCACGGCATGCAGACCATGGAACAAAATGCGAAGCAGCTGATGGCGCAGGGCTTGGTTGATTCGGAAGAGGTCGAGAAAAAGATCGAAATTGAAACCTCAATGTTTTAATTAAGGTGTACATAATGGAATTGAATCAAATCCTTGAGGGAATGCTTTCTCAAAAGGCATCGGATCTTTATATCACGGTCGATGCGCCAATCCTGTTTCGTGTGGATGGCGAATTACGCCCCCAAGGAGAGAAGCTGAATGCGGCTCAGGTTGCTCAATTACTTGATGCGATGATGGAACAAGACCGACGTGATGAATATCAGCAAACGCGTGAGGCTAATTTTGCGATTGTGCGAGACTTTGGTCGTTTTCGTGTCAGTGCATTCTTTCAGCGAGAGCTACCTGGAGCGGTCATTCGACGTATCGAGACTAACATCCCAACCTTTGAGCAATTAAAACTTCCTGATGTACTACAGGACCTTTCAATTGCTAAGCGCGGACTTGTGCTGGTGGTTGGTGCGACTGGCTCTGGTAAATCAACCTCGATGGCCGCGATGACCGGCTATCGCAACACCAATCGCTCGGGACATATCTTGACGGTTGAAGATCCGATTGAGTTCGTCCACGAACATAAAAAGTGCATCGTAACGCAACGTGAGGTTGGACTCGACACCGAGAGCTATGAAGCTGCGCTTAAGAACTCGCTACGCCAAGCACCAGATATGATTCTGATTGGTGAAATCCGTAGCCGTGAGACCATGGAATACGCGATGACTTTTGCTGAAACTGGTCACTTGTGTATGGCAACCTTGCACGCCAATAACGCTAACCAAGCGTTAGAACGTATTCTCCACTTGGTGCCTAAAGAGCAGAAAGAGCAGTTCTTGTTTGACCTATCGATGAATCTACGTGGTGTCGTCGCTCAGCAACTCATTCGCGATAAGAATGGCAGCGGGCGTCATGGTGTATTCGAGATTCTGCTGAATAGCCCTCGTGTGTCTGACTTGATTCGTCGTGGTGAACTACACGAACTGAAAGCAACCATGGCAAAATCGAAAGAAATTGGTATGCAGACTTTTGACCAAGCTTTGTATGATTTAGTGATAGCAGGCAAGATCAGTGAAGAGGATGCGTTCCACAGTGCGGATTCTGCTAATGACTTACGCTTAATGCTCAAAACCAGACGTGGTGATGACGATTACGGAACTGGGGCGTTGGCTGGTGTTAAAATTGATATGAACTAGACTAGTGCTCGGTATTAGACGTTAATAAAAAACCCGCTCTAAAGCGGGTTTTTTGAGCACAATAAATCAGTGATTGCCAAAGCTGTTGTTGTCGTTCGAGTAGCCACGCTCTTTCTCTAATTTAATTTTAGTTGGGTATTGTTCGCCAGTATAACCCGCTGAACCACCCATTGAACTGCATGCTGAAATGGTTAGAGCGGCGAAGATTGCTAGAAAAATTTTCATGTGAACTCCCACTTACCTAATAATGAATTGCTTCGACATTACGTCGTAATATCATTATAGGATCACAAAGGAGTTTAATCTTTGAGCTCTTAATTTTCGTCAAGAATATTGTGCTTCAAACCAGCTCTCTAAAATGACGACCGCAGACTGGTTATCAACATTGCCTTTGCTTAGCGCTTTATAGCCGCCCATTTCAAAAAGGTCGGCCCTTGCTTCTGTGGTCGATAGTCTTTCATCATGTAGCTCAACATCGACACCAAAACGTCCTTTAAGACGGTTAGCGAACTTCTTCGCTCTTGGTGTGATGGTTGCTAAGTCTTTACCATGAAGGTCGGTAGGAAGGCCGACTACAATCAGGTTCGGCTGCCACTCCTTAATTTGTTTTTCGATATCGTCCCAATTTGGGATGCCATCTTTGGCTTTAAAAGCTTTTAGAGGGCTCGCGGTGCCTGTGATTTCTTGTCCTATCGCACTGCCGATACTTTTTGTACCGTAGTCAAAGGCCATAATTGTTCGTGACATGGGGTTTCCAAATTTATCTGTGTTTGAGAGCGTCTGTATATTTTATTTAGCTGATTTGAGCTAAGCATGACCAGCGTCTGCTGAAAGCTGAGCTGCATTAATGCCTAACATCTGCACGGCGACTTTCCAGCGGTCAGAAATCGGTGTATCGAAGATGACCTTCGGATCGGCTTCAACGGTTAACCATGAGTTCTCGGTCAGTTCGGTTTCCAGTTGTCCTGGTTCCCATCCTGCATACCCAAGTGCGACTAAATAATTCATCGGCTCATCTTCTGTGCCCAATACCATCAAGATATCTTTTGAAGTTGTCACCGAGATTTGATCTGTCATGTTGATGCTGGATTGATAGCTGCCTTTAGGTTTGTGCAAAATAAACCCACGGTCTTCTGCGACCGGTCCACCGTTTAATACTGGCTTATCAAGACTTGCTTGGTTGGATTTCGGCTGCTCAGAATCAACCTCAACTTGTTTAAGCATGCTGCCGACAGTGACATCGATAGGGGCGTTGATCATTAAGCCCATCGCACCTTCGTCGTTGTGCTCACAAAGGTAAATTACCGAATTTTGAAAGTAGGGGTCTTTCATTCCGGGCATAGCAACCAGAAAGTGGTTCGTTAAATTCATAGAGCCTCCTGCCAGTGTGTTCCCAGTAAAGGAAAAAGAGCGGCGTGAAGCCGCTCATTGATTCTGTGCCGTTTGCGAATAGCTAAGGCTTTCTTTAGTTTAGGCTATTTAGCGTTAACGCGACGCTCGATTGCGTCCATTAATTTACCTGTTACCGAAATATCAAAAGCAGCTTCAATTTCACGGATACAAGTGGGGCTAGTCACGTTGATTTCTGTCAGCTTGTCACCGATAACATCAAGTCCGACAAAGATTAAGCCTTTTTCTTTTAGTGAAGGAGCTACTGCACGTGCGATAGCCCAATCTGTTTCACTTAACGGACGAGCCTCACCCGTACCGCCGGCTGCTAGGTTGCCGCGTGTTTCCCCTTTAGCGGGAATACGAGCTAGGCAGTAAGGCATTGGCTCACCGTCAACGACAAGAATACGCTTATCACCATTGCTGATGTCAGGAACAAAAGTCTGTGCCATTGCGTAGTTTTGACCGTGGTTCGTCAGCGTTTCAATGATCACCGATACGTTTGGATCGCCTTCCTTCACGCGGAAGATTGACGCACCACCCATACCATCAAGTGGTTTAAGGATCACATCACCGTGCTTCTCGCGAAATTCTTTAATCTTTTCCGCTTTACGAGTCACGATGGTTGTCGGTGTTAGCTCTGGGAACCAAGCTGTGAACAACTTCTCGTTACAATCACGTAGGCTTTGTGGTTTGTTTACGATCAGGGCGCCGTTCTCTTCAGCACGCTCAAGAATGTAAGTCGCGTAAATGTACTCAGTGTCAAATGGAGGATCTTTACGCATTAATACTGCATCTAAATCAGATAGCGCGATTGTCTGTTCTGACTTGAATTCGTACCAACCGTTTGGATCTTCTTTTAATTCTACAACCTTAGTGTCAGCAATGGCTGCGCCTTGATCTAAGTGTAGATCATCCATTTCCATGTAATGGATTTCGTAACCACGACGTTGAGCTTCAAGCATCATGGCAAAGCTAGAGTCTTTTTTGATGTTAATGGATGAAATTGGATCCATTACGATGCCAAGTTTGATCATTTTTTTCTCCTAGCCTAGATCGCCAAAACGGACTTGTAAGGCAGTAATTGCGGTTAGAGCTGCTGTCTCAGTACGAAGTACACGTGGGCCGAGTAGCGTCTCTTCAAATTTGTATTGTTCTGTCATGCCGATTTCTTCAGCTGACAAGCCACCTTCAGGACCAATCAATAGGCGCACCTTGCTGATAGGTTCTGGAAGGGTGTTAATTGAGTACTTTGCACGAGGGTGTAGGTTTAGTTTTAGTGCTTCGCTTGGTTCGCTGCACCACTCTTCAAGCTGCATAATTGGGCGAATGACTGGAACCGTATTGCGGCCACACTGTTCACACGCCGCGATAGCAATCTTTTGCCACTGTGCGAGTTTTTTCTCGAAGCGTTTTGTATCAAGCTTAACGCCACAGCGCTCTGAAATTAGAGGGGTAATGGTGTTCACACCAAGCTCAACCGATTTCTGAATCGTGAACTCCATTTTGTCGCCACGTGAAATCACTTGGCCTAAATGTAAGTCTAACGGAGATTCGCTGCTGCGCTCGATGCGTTCAGAAACATTAACGGTGACATTTTTCTTTGATACTTCGGCTATCGTCGCAGGGAATTCAGCGCCACTGCCATCAAATAGAAGAACATCTTGGCCTTCTTTCATGCGAAGGACACGACCAACATGACCCGCGGCATCTTCGCCTAAAGCGAGTGAACCTAACTGATTAATGCGTTCTGGGTGATGGATACGAGGGATTCTCATGCTGGTAAACCTATAAATATGTTCATTTGGGTGTTTTGTCTCTGCCTAACATGGATGCTTTTAGTTGAAAAAACAAGGGTAGAGCAAGAGTTTCAGGGGCAATTCTGAAACTCTTGTTTGAGATAGTAAGGAATGTTGATTGTGCGAGCGAGCTTATTTACAAGCAGGGTAAACAAATGGGTTGTGATTACCTTGGATGGCATAGATTCGCTCATCACGAGTACATTCCCACTTGTCGACAGGAAATTGCTTGTTCCACGCCATCATCAGGTTGGTTTGTTGTTTAGATAGCTTGAAACCATATTCTTGGCTCATGTAAAGATAGGTACGCGCGATAGAGCCTTTTGCTCTGTCTGGCGGCATAACTTTACGCTGCTTGAAGTTGACCTGCATTTCACACTGGCCATAGCTCACGCCATCCATGCCATTCCACTGACTGAAATTGTAGTTGGAGCGATCACCGTTTACTTCACCAATGGCAGGTGTCAGGTTGTGAAGATCGGCTTCCATGGACTTGAATACTTTGTCATTACGAGTGCAATTCTTGCGCCCGCCATCTTGCCAGCACTGACGCTGGTGGCCAAATTGCCAAGCTGGAACCACGTGTTCCCACTCAATTCGACTCGCCCGCTTTTGTTGTTTTCGGACTTGATAACCACAGCCATCAAGGTCAGGAATGCCTTTCTTTTTGTCCTTCCATGTAATGTCACAGCCACAATAAAATGAAGTCGGGTGGTCGAGATAAATCTTCACCGCTTCTCTTTTTGCTTTGGAAAATGAGCTCGGTGGTGCGGCGAGAACGCTTTGGGTTACCAGTAGGCCAAATACTATTGTTAAGTAAAAAGACACAGGTAGGCCAAATGCTTTGAAGGTGAGTTTTTGCATAGAAAAAGACTGATAAAAGTATGATAAACATCAGTCTAGCACTCAAATGTTAGATCTCTCTATTAGATTTGTTCTACCTAGTAAATCAACCTGTCACTAGCTTAGTTGAGTTCCCGTGAAAGCTAAGGTTTGCTGGCACAATTGGCAGCGGTAGGTCGATTGATTCCGAAGTACTTTGTTGTGTCGTCTGATTGATAATGGATAAGTGGTGCACTCACATCGATATTCAAAGGTTTTCCCTTGAACTGACGCGATTTCAAAGCTGTGAGTTGTTCTTGCTGTCACGTTGAATACTTTTTCCATCACGTATTTCCACTCGTTTCCGTGAGGCCTAACACGTCCGAAAACCTGATGCGTGATCAGGTGTGCGAGTTCATGCGGCACAACCTCGTTGATGAATGCGTCTTCATTTTCAGAGAATAGTACGTGGTTGAGCTTAATTTCGTTGAGCTGAAGGTAGGCCTTTCCTGCCGCTTTACCTCTTAACTTGAAGGTGATAATTGGGTGTGGAAATTCACGAGAGAAATGTTGATTTGCGATAGCTAGGCACTCGGCCAATTTCTTATTTGCTCGATGTTGTTGCGGGGTGTAAGACAAACGTTGTTAACTCCAAATAAAAGGCCTCAGCGTTTAAGCTAAGGCCTCATCATAACATTGCTCGTTAATATGGCGATTATTTATAGATGGTGATTCTTCTTAATTATCTCGTGATAAGCATGCCATGTACCATAGCCAAGCAGCGGCATGGTGACGATCATACCAATGCCGTAGGTAGCAAACCCCACCAGAATACCGGCACAAATAATACTCGCCCATACCACCATCGCAGGGATGTTCGATTTAACGGCATTAAAGCTAGTGAAAATCGCACTCATCACATCAACGCGTCTCTCCATCATCAGTGGAATTGAAAATGCTGAGATGCTAAATATAAGGCTTGCGATAACAAAACCAATCACAGAGCCTGTGATTAAGAAGGGCGCAAATTCAGCCAGTGGTGCGCCTTGCACCGAAGGGTAGAGTGCGTGCAATAACGCAGCGATACGCATCCAGAATATCATCGCAACCATCAATACTATCGCAAAGGCCCACTGGTGTGTGGAGTTGCGAGTGATGGCTTTCATCGAGTGCAGTAGGCTTGCGTTGTGTCCTTTTTCTCTTTCCCAAGCCGCGTCATACAAGCCCAGAGCAAGAAACGGCCCTATTAGCATATACACGATCAGGCTTGGCATCACGACCAAGTGTGTTCCTTGCCATTGGACAAGTTGAACAATGGCGATTGCCGCTCCCATAAAGCACAAACCGTAGAATGCGCTGATTAATGGCATTCTTACTAAGTCATGCAGAGCAAGCGACAACCAATGAAAGGGTGCGGAAATACTGATTTGGTTGCAAGGAATGGTGCGAGCGTAATCCTTATCGCTGACCTTGTGTTTTTTATCGTTCAGTTCGGATGGGTGCGCGGTACGAGGCATAGATCCCCCTAGTTAAATAACGTCCTAGTTATAATTCCATAAGGCTCATCGGTGTGGCTTGTGTGAGAGTTATGGTGTTGAGCTAAATTGCTCTTTGTCATCCCAGTTTTTGTTCTAGCGTGCATTTAACGAGCGTTATCAGACTGAATTAATTTAAGTTAAATGTGAGCTTGATCGCTTAGGAGTTACCTTAACTATTGTCAGTAGTGTTAGAAAACACAAATTATCAGTGGTTTTTTATACTAAGTGGTTAACGGTAAAGAAGGGTATTAGAGAAGGGGATGGCGAGTGAAAGTTCGGTAAGTACATAAAAATAAAGCCCTTACTAAGAAGTAAGGGCTTTAAAGAAACGAATCGCAGTGGCTAAATTATTTTAGGCCAGCGAAGTCCGCAAGGATTGCTGCTTTGTCAGTCGCTTCCCAAGGGAACTCTTCACGACCGAAGTGGCCGTATGCAGCAGTCTGCTTGTAGATAGGCTGAAGAAGGTTCAGCATCTCTTGAAGACCGTATGGACGTAGGTCGAAGTTTTGACGAACTGCTTCGATGATGATTTCGTGAGCTACTTTTTCAGTACCAAACGTTTCAACCATGATAGATGTTGGATCAGCAACACCGATAGCGTAAGACAGTTGAATCTCACAACGGTCAGCCATGCCAGCAGCAACGATGTTTTTCGCAACGTAACGAGCCGCGTAAGCTGCAGAACGGTCAACTTTTGATGGATCTTTACCTGAGAATGCGCCGCCACCGTGACGAGCTGCGCCGCCGTAGGTATCAACGATGATCTTACGACCTGTTAGACCACAGTCACCCATTGGGCCACCGATTACGAAACGGCCTGTTGGGTTGATGAAGAAGTTAGTGTCTTTGTTGATCCACTCAGCAGGAAGTACTGGCTTGATGATCTCTTCCATTACTGCTTCACGTAGGTCAGGTGTTGTTACTGAATCGCAGTGTTGAGTCGAAAGAACAACAGCGTCGATACCAACGATCTTACCTTGGTCGTATTGGAACGTAACTTGAGATTTCGCATCTGGGCGAAGGAAGTCAAGTTTACCGCTCTTACGTACTTCAGCTTGCTTCTTAACAAGAAGGTGAGAGTAAGTAATTGGAGCTGGCATTAGGATAGGAGTTTCGTTAGTCGCGTAACCAAACATGATGCCTTGGTCGCCTGCGCCTTGCTCTTTAGGGTCTTCTTTATCAACACCTTGGTTGATGTCTGGAGACTGCTTACCAATTGTGTTTAGAACAGCACAAGAGTCAGCGTCAAAGCCCATATCAGAATGAACGTAACCAATTTCACGTACTGTTTCACGAGTGATTTCTTCGATATCAACCCATGCAGACGTTGTTACTTCACCGCCAACCATAACCATGCCGGTTTTAACGTAAGTCTCACAAGCAACACGTGCTTTTGGATCTTGTTCCAAGATGGCATCAAGAACAGCATCAGAGATTTGGTCTGCAATTTTATCTGGATGGCCTTCTGAAACAGATTCAGAAGTGAATAGGTGCTTAGCCATGAGAGCTCCACTTTTAGTTTTTGGTGTAAATAGTTTATGGCGTCGCAAGCTAGGAAGCGCCGCCATTAAATACAGTATATTTTGTAGGTGTTTCTACATCTAGACGGCTATTCTAAATTCCAGCGGTCGAATTACAAGCTCTTTTTTATGATATGTCATAACTAATCGTTTGCGTATTGATTGGGATAAGCCACTGCCAAGTGATGTAAATGTTCGAAAATTGCGAAAAATGACCGTTAAAATGCCAGTAAAACGTTTGCAGTCGCAATAGTCGTTTGAGAGAATACCCGCGCTAATAAAAATGAAAACTTTAGCAATTATCTCTTTTTAAATCGCTTATGTACTCAGGAGCAGACATGCCTTCTCGTAAAGATCTAGCCAATGCAATCCGCGCACTTAGCATGGACGGTGTTCAACAAGCAAATTCAGGCCACCCAGGCGCACCTATGGGTATGGCTGACATCGCTGAAGTTCTTTGGCGTGGCCACTTGAACCACAACCCAGCAAACCCAGAGTGGGCTGACCGCGACCGTTTTATCTTGTCTAACGGCCATGGTTCAATGTTGATTTACTCTCTGCTTCACCTTGCAGGTTACGAGCTTTCAATTGAAGACCTGAAAAACTTCCGTCAACTGCACTCTAAGACTCCAGGTCACCCAGAGTACGGTTACGCTCCTGGTATCGAGACAACGACTGGTCCTCTAGGTCAAGGCATCACGAACGCTGTTGGTATGGCAATGGCTGAGAAAGCGCTTGCTGCTCAGTTCAACAAAGAAGGCCACGACATCGTAGACCACTACACTTATGCATTCATGGGTGATGGCTGTCTGATGGAAGGTATCTCTCACGAAGCATGTTCGCTAGCAGGTACGCTTGGTCTTGGTAAGCTGGTTGCTTTCTGGGATGACAACGGTATCTCTATCGATGGTGAAGTTGAAGGTTGGTTCTCTGACGATACACCTAAGCGTTTTGAAGCTTACGGCTGGCATGTAATCCCAGCGGTAGATGGTCACGACTCTGACGCTATCAACGCAGCAATTGAAGCGGCTAAAGCGGACCCTCGCCCTACACTTATCTGTACTAAAACTATCATCGGTTTTGGTTCTCCAAACAAAGCAGGTACGCACGACTGTCACGGTGCTCCACTAGGTGCTGATGAAATCACAGCAACTAAAGCGGCACTGGGTTGGGAACACGGTCCTTTTGAAATCCCTGCGGATATTGCAGCTGAGTGGAATGCAAAAGAAGCAGGCGCAGCGAAAGAAGCAGCGTGGAATGCTAAGTTTGACGCATACGCAGCGGCTTACCCTGAGCTAGCAGCAGAATTCAAACGTCGTACTAACGGCGAACTTCCAGCTGAGTGGGAAGAGAAAGCAAACGCAATCATTGCTGATCTTCAAGCTAACCCAGCAAACATCGCATCACGTAAAGCATCTCAAAACGCACTAGAAGCGTTTGGTCAAATGCTTCCAGAATTCATGGGCGGCTCTGCTGACCTTGCGCCTTCTAACCTAACTATGTGGTCTGGTTCTAAGTCTCTTGAAGCAACTGACTTCTCTGGTAACTACATCCACTACGGTGTACGTGAATTCGGTATGACGGCTATCATGAACGGTATCGCTCTGCACGGTGGTTTCGTACCATACGGCGCAACGTTCCTAATGTTCATGGAATACGCTCGTAATGCAATGCGTATGGCTGCTCTGATGAAAGTTCAGAACATCCAAGTTTACACGCATGACTCTATCGGCCTAGGCGAAGATGGTCCTACTCACCAACCGGTTGAGCAGATCGCTTCTCTACGTCTGACTCCAAACATGAGCACATGGCGCCCATGTGACCAAGTTGAATCAGCAGTTGCTTGGAAACTGGCTATTGAGCGTAAAGATGGTCCTTCATCTTTAATCTTCTCTCGTCAAAACCTTGCACAACAAGATCGTGACGCTGAGCAAGTAGCTAACATCGCTAAGGGTGGTTACATCCTGAAAGATTGTGCTGGTAAGCCAGAGCTAATCATCATTGCAACGGGTTCTGAAGTTGAGCTTGCAGTTGAAGCTGCTGCACAACTAACCGCTGAAGGTAAAGCAGTACGCGTAGTATCTATGCCTGCAACTGACGCGTTCGACAAGCAAGATGCTGAATACCGTGAGTCTGTACTTCCATCTGATGTAACTGCACGTATCGCAGTAGAAGCTGGCATCGCTGACTTCTGGTACAAGTACGTTGGTTTCGGTGGCAAGATTATCGGTATGACAACGTTCGGCGAATCTGCACCAGCAGGCGAACTATTCAAGATGTTCGGTTTCACTACTGAAAACGTAGTAAACACAGCGAAAGAGCTTCTTGCTTAATCATTGATTGCTAGCTTAGTGCTAACAATGAAATGAATAAAAAAACCGAGCACTGAGCTCGGTTTTTTGTCTCTGGGATTTGTTTCTCCTAGACTCATCTCTATAAGCAACAGATCAATCTGTCATGAACAAGCTGAGTTATTCAAGTAATGCCTTTTGGGTAGGATTCAGTTATCATCTGTTGCACGAAATTTTGGTTAGATGTACGGAACTATGCTAAAAGTCGCGATAAATGGATTTGGACGAATAGGGCGTAATGTATTGCGCGCTGTCTATGAAAGTGGCAAAAGCCAACAAATCAAAGTAGTAGCTGTCAATGAGCTTGCTCAGCCTGACGCTATGGCTCACCTATTGCAGTACGACACCAGTCACGGCCGCTTCGGTAAGAAAATCTCTAACGATCAAGAGCATATCTATGTCCATCATGGCATTGGTGCTGAAGACAAGGGTGAGTTTGATACCATTCGTATCTTACATCTTGCTGATATTGATCTGTTGCCTTGGCGTGACCTTGAGGTGGATATTGTTCTCGACTGTACCGGTGTTTATGGTTGCCGAGATGACGGCCTCGCGCACATTGCTGCAGGGGCAAAAAAGGTACTGTTTTCTCATCCAGGTGCCAATGACCTCGATAACACCATTATCTATGGTGTGAATCACGATACCATCGAAGCGGACCACCGAATCGTTTCCAATGGTTCATGCACCACCAACTGTATTGTCCCTATCATTAAGGTTCTTGATGACGCCTTTGGCATTGAGTCCGGTACGATTACGACTATTCACTCTTCAATGAATGATCAACAAGTTATCGATGCGTATCACAGCGACTTGCGTCGTACTCGAGCAGCAAGCCAATCGATCATTCCTGTCGATACCAAGTTGCATAAAGGTATTGAAAGAATCTTCCCGAAATTTTCCAACAAATTTGAAGCTATATCTGTGCGTGTGCCGACGGTAAACGTAACAGCGATGGATTTAAGTGTCACAATTAATGCAAATGTGAAAGTTAATGACGTAAATCAAACCATTGTTAATGCATCCCAGTGTACATTACACAATATAGTTGACTATACTGAAGCGCCGCTCGTTTCCATCGACTTTAATCACGATCCCCATAGCGCAATCGTTGATGGTTCACAAACGCGAGTGAGCAACGGCCACTTAGTTAAAATGCTAGTGTGGTGTGATAATGAATGGGGCTTTGCGAACCGAATGCTGGATACGGTTCTTGCAATGCAAGCTTCTGAAGGCAAGAAGTAAGACCTAGAAGCAAATGTGCGGATTATTTATTTTTTAGCTTGAAATAAATACTAAGAGTCCACATATTATTAGTAGTGAAAGAATTACCAGTTGAATAATTTATAGGCTTAGCAGGGTTGCTGAGTTTCCAAAACTTTATATTTATTTAAATTTGAGAGGACAAATCATGTCTGTGATCAAGATGACTGACCTGGAACTTGCAGGTAAACGCGTATTTATCCGTGCTGACCTAAACGTACCAGTAAAAGACGGTAAAGTAACTTCAGATGCACGTATCCTTGCATCTCTACCAACTATCAAACTTTGCCTAGAAGCTGGCGCAAAGGTAATGGTTACTTCTCACCTTGGTCGTCCTACTGAAGGCGAATACAACGAAGAGTTCTCTCTAGCCCCTGTAGTTAACTACCTAAACGACGCACTAGACTGCGAAGTTAAACTAGCTAAAGATTACGTAAACGGCCTAGAGCTAAACGCTGGTGAACTTGTTGTTCTTGAAAACGTTCGCTTTAACAAAGGCGAGAAGAAGAACGAAGAAGCACTTTCTAAGCAATACGCTGCACTATGTGACATCTTCGTAATGGATGCATTCGGTACAGCTCACCGTGCTCAAGCTTCTACACACGGCGTTGGTACTTACGCTCCTGTAGCTTGTGCTGGCCCTCTTCTAGCTGCTGAGCTTGAAGCGCTTGGTAAAGCAATGGACAACCCAGCTCGCCCACTAGTGGCTATCGTTGGTGGTTCTAAGGTTTCTACTAAACTAACCGTTCTAGAATCTCTTTCTAAAATTGCTGACCAGCTTGTTGTTGGTGGTGGTATCGCGAACACATTCATCGCTGCTGAAGGTCACAACGTAGGTAAGTCTCTATACGAAGCTGACCTAGTTGAAACGGCTCAAAAGCTAATGAAAGAGTGTGCTATCCCAGTAGCAACTGACGTTGCATGTGCTAAAGCATTCGACGAAAACGCAGAAGCTGAAATCAAGCACGTTTCTGAAGTTCAAGACGACGACATGATCTTCGACCTTGGTCCAGATTCAACTGCGGCACTAGCTGAAATCATCGGCAACGCGAAAACTATCCTTTGGAACGGCCCTGTAGGCGTATTCGAATTTAAGAACTTCGAAGCGGGTACAGCGGGTATCTCTAAAGCAATCGCTGAGTCTGCAGGTTTCTCTGTAGCAGGTGGCGGTGACACGCTAGCAGCTATCGACAAGTTCGGTATCAAAGCTGACGTTTCTTACATCTCTACTGGCGGTGGCGCTTTCCTTGAATTCGTTGAAGGTAAAGTACTTCCTGCAGTAGCAATGCTTGAAGAGCGTGCTAAAGCATAATTGATTTAGAAAGGCGAGATGTGAATCTCGCCTTTTAACGTTTGCTGCATATCACACTTTTTTGCTAGAATGGCATAAGTTGTGAGCAAACGATTGCAAGTTTTTAAACTTAAGTTTTTTAATCTTAAAACGATAGAATAAATAGGACTATTTCCATGTCTAAGATCTTCGATTTTGTAAAACCTGGTGTGATTTCTGGCGATGACGTACAGAAAGTATTTGAAGTAGCAAAAGAAAACAAATTTGCTCTTCCTGCTGTAAACGTTGTTGGTACTGACTCTGTAAACGCAGTACTAGAAGCAGCTGCTAAAGTTAAAGCTCCAGTAGTTGTTCAGTTCTCTAACGGCGGCGCTGCATTCTTCGCAGGTAAAGGCGTTAAACTTGAAGGTCAAGGCGCACAAGTTCTTGGCGCTGTAGCTGGTGCAAAATACGTACACGCTGTAGCTGAAGCTTACGGTGTTCCAGTTATCCTGCACACTGACCACGCTGCTAAGAAACTTCTTCCATGGATCGACGGTCTACTAGACGCTGGTGAAGAGTTCTTCGCACAAACTGGTAAGCCTCTATTCTCTTCTCACATGCTAGACCTTTCTGAAGAGTCTCTAGAAGAGAACATCGAAACATGTGCTAAGTACCTAGAGCGCATGGCTAAAATGAACATGACAATCGAGATCGAACTTGGTTGTACTGGTGGTGAAGAAGACGGCGTTGATAACTCTGATATGGACGCATCTGAGCTTTACACTTCTCCAGAAGACGTAGCATACGCTTACGAGAAACTAATGGCTGTTAGCCCACGTTTCACTATCGCTGCATCTTTCGGTAACGTACACGGTGTTTACCAAGCTGGTAACGTTGTACTTACTCCAACTATCCTACGTGATTCTCAAGCATACTGTGCAGAGAAGTTCGGTATCGCACCTAACGCTCTAAACTTCGTATTCCACGGTGGTTCTGGTTCTTCTGAAGCAGAAATCCAAGAGTCTATCGGCTACGGTGTTATCAAAATGAACATCGATACTGATACACAGTGGGCAACTTGGGACGGTATCCGTCAGTACTCTGCTGACAACTTCGATTTCCTACAAGGTCAAATCGGCAACCCAACTGGCGAAGCTGCTCCAAACAAGAAGTACTACGATCCACGCGTATGGCTACGTGCTGGTCAAGCTTCAATGGTTGCTCGTCTAGAGAAAGCATTTGCTGACCTTAACGCTGTAGACGTACTATAATTCTTTGAATTAAGTACTCTTTAAGTTTTAAAAACCCGCTCATCGAGCGGGTTTTTTTATGTCTGATAAAAACTTGTATTAAATATGTGAAAAACCTAGCCTACGGTGAATAAATTTCGTAGTCTTTTAGTTATCGGTATTTGTGTTTATCGGTAAGTTTTAATAATTCAAAAGCTTACATAAATATGACTTTGCAATCTGTCAAAGATAGGATATCGTGCCGAAAAACTGAACTTGGTTCAGTTTATAAAAAGGACTTGGCTTTAATTTACTTTTAACACAATGACTTAACGGTAATTAAACTGTTTATTATATAGCAGAGTAAATTAGGCTTAAGGCAGTTTAGCCCATAGCATATTATATAGAGGATGCACATTATGGCTGATAGTTCGACAGCGATTGAGACTCCACTTGTGGATGGTTTGTCTCAAGCAGAGCAGTGGTTAACAAATAATTCAGATTTATTTATCCAATATGGCGTAAATATCATTTCAGCACTGATAATTCTATTTATTGGTAACCTTATTGTTAAAGCAGTAGCGAATAGCGTGTCTAAGGTTCTTCAGAAGAAGAAAATGGACCGAGCTGTTGTGGAATTTATTCACGGCTTAGTTCGCTACCTATTGTTTGTTATTGTTTTAATTGCTGCACTTGGTCGTTTAGGTGTTCAAACGGCATCTGTAGTTGCTGTTATTGGTGCGGCTGGTTTAGCCGTTGGTCTTGCACTACAAGGCTCACTCTCTAACTTTGCTGCTGGTGTACTTATCGTTGCATTCCGTCCATTCAAGTCTGGTGACTATGTGGAAATTGGTGGTGTAGCAGGTTCAGTTGATTCAATTCAGATCTTCCAAACGGTTCTAACAACGCCAGACAACAAAATGGTTGTGGTACCAAACGGTAGTGTTATTGGTAGTCCAATCACAAACTATTCTCGTCATGCGACGCGCCGTATTGATCTAATGATTGGTGTTTCTTACAACGCTGATCTTCAAAAGACAAAAGCGCTACTGACTAAGATCTGTGAATCTGATGAGCGTGTCCTGAAAGAGCCTGGTGTTCAAGTTGGTGTTCACACGCTAGCGGACTCTTCAGTAAACTTTGTTGTTCGCCCATGGGTTAACACAGCAGAGTACTGGGATGTGTATTTTGACCTTATGCAAGCAATCAAAGAAGGCTTGGATAACGAAGGTATCGAAATTCCATTCCCGCAAATGGATGTACACATGAATAAAGTAGAAGCTTAATTTTTAGTTAGTTTTTATAGCTATAAGCTTTTATAAGGAAAGGCGGATAACTTAGGTTATCCGCCTTTTTTGTTGGTTTCATGAAGCAAAATAGATTTACCAATATTGCTCAATCAGTCCATTGGTAAGCACAGCAGCAATTGCGAACATCATAGTCGCGACTGCGATATCAATGCCTTTCTTAACATTCGGTTTAGATAGCGTTGGGCCTAGCTTTGCTGCGCCCAGTGACAAAGAGTAAAACCAAACAAATGAAGCCAAGATGGTTCCCATAGCAAAAGCAATTCTGTCGTTACCTTCAAATTGCCCACCAATGGATCCAAGAATTACCACGGTATCTAAATAGAGGTGTGGGTTTAATACTGTTACTGCCAATGCTCCCAAAATAACAGTGCGCTTACCACGCGCCAATATCTCACCTTTCGATTCATCACTGGTGCGCACTTTGAATGCACTGCGTAGTGATAGCAAACCATACACAGTCAGAAAAGCGATGCCACCTAATGTCACTGAGGTAAGCAGTAATTCATTTTGCGACAATATTGCTCCGCCGCCAAAAATACCCAATGAGATAAACAGAGTATCGAGCAGGCTACAAATCGTTGCTGTCGTTAAATGATGATTGCGTTTTATCCCTTGATTTAGGACGTACGCATTTTGAGCGCCAATAGGGATAATCATACTCGCCCCTAGACCAAAACCTTGTAATAAAACCCAAAAACTCATTTTAACCTCCACTTATTTAACGATATTTACGTGCTATATGGCGAAGATACTCCGACCCTTTAAATAAGTATAATTAATGATTTTAATCCATTATTAGAGTTGCTAATGTGTTGGTGGGTTAGCTTAAAAAGGAAGCAAATTGATGCGTGGATTGGATTATAAATGGATAGAAGCATTGGATGCCGTAGTAAAACAACGTAGCTTCGAAAGGGCTGCTGAGCAGTTATATATCTCCCAGTCGGCGGTATCTCAGCGCATCAAACAGTTGGAAAAGTGGTTGGCTCAGCCTGCCTTAGTGAGAGAAAGCCCACCTAGGCCAACGCCTGCGGGTAAAAAATTACTGGGCTTATATCGCCGTGTTCGTTTGTTAGAGCACGAGCTTGTGCCTGAGTTAATGAATGAAGAGGGCTCTCAGCCACTATCGATATCTATAGCCACCAACGCTGATAGTTTGGCGACATGGCTGCTACCAGCTTTGTCGGATGTGATGAAGTCTCGCCAAGTGGAACTGAACCTCGCGATTCATGGTGAGTCGAGAACCATCGAAAAGATTAAAAGTGGCGAGGTGGCCGGTGCAATCAGTTTGGAGTCTCAAGCGATTCCTGGCTGCAGTGCCGACTATCTCGGTAGGATGGATTATGTGTGTGTGGCTAGCCCTGACTTTCATCAGCGTTACTTCGCAGAGGGCGTAAACTACGCCACCTTAAGCAAAGCGCCTGCGGTTTCCTATGATCAATACGATGATCTGCATAAGAAGTTTCTGCATGATCATTTTAACGTCCCGAGAGACAGTGTGATCAACCATACGGTCGGCAGTTCAGAAGCGTTTGTGCGCTTGGCATTATCGGGTGTCGCCTATTGCTTGATTCCTCGATTACAGATTATCGATGAGCTAGAGTCTGGTGCTCTGATTGATATTACCCCTGGCTTTCTGCTCTCTTATCGCATCTATTGGCACCATTGGCAGCTTGAGAGTGGGGTATTAAAAGAGGTATCCCAAGCGATATTAAGTTTTGCTCACAATCACTTACCTCAGTAAACTGTTGGTTTTTTCAGCGTCAAAGTTCTGTTAGAAGTGCGTGCTCTGGATTGGCTAAACGATAAATTGCTCTATGATGAAAGTACATTTGTTTAGCATAGGTCATACCTAATGAAGCTTGTACCAAAGATGTTAGCAACGTCTCTTACTGCGGCGTTGAGTGCTGTGAGTTTTCCATCATTGGCTGACTCTCCATCCTTTCCTCATATTTCAACGACAGGCTATGGTGAAGTGATCGCGACACCTGATATGGCGACATTCTCTGTGAGAGTCGTGGAATCGACGATGACTGCTGAACAGGCTAAAAATACGGTTGATAAAGTCGTGACAGGCTTTCTAAATAAGCTGCATCAAGCAGGAGTTGATGAGGCGAGTGTTCATAGCTCGAATCTGTATCTATCTCCTCAATATCATTACCCGAAAGATGGCAAACCGGAACTGGTTGGCTACCGCGCCTCACGTAATGTGACCGTTCAGGTCAATGAACTCGCTAATCTGAACGAGTACATGGATATTGCTATCGGGCAGGGCATTAATCAGATCGACAACATCCAGCTGCAAGTTCGTGACCAAGCTAAGTATCAAGAACAAGCGCGCTTAGAAGCCATTAAAGATGCGACATCAAAAGCTAAATCATTGGCGAGTGGTTTTGAGCGCGAGTTAGGTGATGTATGGCGCGTGGATTACAACGCCCAATCTTCTCAGCCAGTACTCATGCGTTCAATGGCAATGGATGCAAGAACAGAATCGAACTCTTATGAAGACTCAACGATCACCATTCGTGATCGCGTGAATGTGATCTACCAGATCGAAGAGTAATGACAGTGCTATAGAAGGTTTTGGATCATGATGATCTAATTACCTACGATAGGCCAAATACTAAAAAGGCTCTCATTATGAGAGCCTTTTTTATGCATTTTGAGTGCGATGATTAGTGAAGAAGACGAGCACGGATTGTGCCTTCAATCTCTTTCAGTTTAAGCAGCGCTTCTTCAGAGCGATCGGCTTCTACATCGATAACGACATAACCCATATCAGCCGCAGTCTGTAGGTACTGACCCGCGATGTTGATCCCTTCTTCAGCGAAGATGGTGTTGATCTGAGTTAGGATGCCTGGACGGTTTTCGTGAATGTGTAATAAACGAGACGTGCCAGTATGCAGTGGTAGTGATACCTCTGGGAAGTTAACACTTGATAGCGTAGAGCCGTTATCAGAGTATTTCGCTAGCTTACCAGCCACTTCAACACCAATGTTCTCTTGTGCTTCTTGAGTTGAACCACCCACGTGAGGCGTTAGGATCACGTTATCGAACTGCATTAATGGAGACTCAAACGGGTCTGCATTGGTTTTTGGTTCTGTTGGGAAAACATCAATAGCCGCACCTGCAAGGTGACCAGATTCCAGAGCGCCACACAGAGCAGGAATATCGACTACCGTGCCACGAGCTGCGTTGATAAAGATAGAACCAGGCTTCATGCGCTCGAACTCTTCTTTACCCATCATGTCTTTTGTTTCGTTGGTTTCAGGTACATGCAAAGAGATTACGTCACACTTGTTCAGTAATTCCGTCATGGTATGAACTTGCGTTGCGTTACCCAGAGACAGTTTGTTTTCAATGTCGTAGAAGTAAACACGCATGCCAAGGTTTTCAGCAATAATACCCAGCTGAGTACCGATGTGACCGTAGCCAATAATACCTAAACGTTTACCACGAGCTTCGTAAGAGTTGTCGGCACTCTTCTTCCAGATGCCACGGTGTGCAAGAGCGTTCTTTTCTGGAATGCCACGTAGTAGCAATAGAACCTGACCAAGAACGAGCTCAGCAACGCTTCGAGTGTTTGAGAACGGTGCGTTGAACACAGGGATACCGCGTTTTGCTGCTGCTTGAAGGTTGACTTGGTTAGTACCAATACAGAAACAACCGACGGCAACCAGCTTTTCAGCTGCATCAATAACTTCTTGGGAGATGTTAGTGCGAGAACGAATACCAATGAAGTGGGCATCTTTAACTGCTTCAAGAAGTTCATCTTCCGGTAGCGAGCCTTTGTGGTACTCAATGTTTGTGTAACCAGCGGCTTGCAGTACTTCTACAGAAGAAGGGTGAAGACCTTCTAGAAGTAGAATTTTTATTTTTTCTTTTTCCAGTGAAACTTTGGCCATTGTTCTCGTCCTTAAAGTGGAAAGGTTGGGCAAATGCGGCGCACGTGCTACAAAATGGCTGAAAGGGGAACAAATTCACCACTTTGTTAGGAGACAAACGTTTTCCCTGTGCGTCTTCTGAACAATAAAGTAACAAAAAAAAAATGTTTTGGGTAAGAAAATTACGGAATAAGACATAATTTTACAGCAATAAAGCAAAAAAAACGGCGCCCTAGGGCACCGTATGTAATGAAGTAACAGAAAAACTCAATCTTCTATTATTTATTCTTCGATTTTTGCACCTTCAGGCGTGCCGGTGATAACCACATCGGCACCACGGTGAGCGAACAGACCAACCGTCACAACACCAGCGATACCATTGATGATATCTTCTAGTTGTTTCGGGTTTTCGATCGCCATGCCGTACACATCTAGGATCACGTTGCCGTTATCGGTTGTGCAGCCTTCGCGGTAAACTGGGTCACCACCAAGCTTAACCAGCTCACGTGCCACGTATGAACGTGCCATTGGGATTACCTCAACAGGCAGTGGGAATTTACCCAGCACATCAACTGCTTTAGTGCCGTCAACAATACACACAAACTTGTCAGAGATAGCTGCTACGATTTTTTCACGAGTCAAAGCAGCGCCGCCGCCTTTGATCATATCGCGTGAAGCGTTAATCTCGTCTGCGCCATCAACATAGATGTCTAGTTTGAATACGTCGTTGCACTCAAATACTTTGATTTCTAGTGCTTCTAGTTTTTCAGTAGAGGCTACAGAGCTTGAAACCGCACCTTTGATTTTGTCTTTCATTGTGCCAAGTGCGTCGATGAAGTGATTTACTGTAGAGCCAGTACCTACACCTACAATGCTGCCTTCTTCAACATATTGAAGTGCTGCCCAGCCCGCTGCTTTTTTCATTTCATCTTGAGTCATGCCATTCTCCTGAATAAGGTCTTGCGCTTTGAATTAATCGTTCGCGTATTGAAGTTAACGTTTATATATCGAGGTTAACGTTTGCGGCGCGATTATAGCGCTTTAATGGTTGTTTTCCCATTGCCAAGTTTTACTCGGAGTCACGATTTTAGGTAACGGAATGTCCCACTCTTCAATCGGTAGGGTACCAACATGTTGGCAATCATGAGCCAAACCAATAGGAGTTGCGCCTTCGCCCGTCTCGAACCACTTCGCTAAGGTGCGATCGTAATATCCGCCGCCCATACCTAAACGATGGCCATGAGAGTCAAATCCGACAAGGGGCGTAAGAATAAGGTCGAGTTGCTGACAAGGTTTAACCAGCATCTGATTGAGCTGAGGTTCGACAATACCGTACTTATTCAAGACCGTCGGTGTGGTTGGTGAGTAGTGCAGAAACAGCAGGTGCCCGGCAGAGAAGGGGTGCAATACTGGTAAATAAGTTTGCTTACCTTGCGCCCATAACCATTCGATTAAAGGCTGGGTATCGAGTTCGCCATCGATAGAGATATAGAGGGCAATATGTTGGGCAGACTGAATCTCATCAAGTTGCATGCATTGCTTAACTAAGTCGATACCTGATTGAGTTTGTTGTTCGCCAGATAAGGCATTGCGCTTGATACGGATCTGTTTGCGAAATTCGCTGCGTGTGAGCGTCTTCATAAGAAGGGATACCCCAAAGTGCCGTTGAGAATAGATGGCCCTTGAACCAGCGAGTTCAAGGCGGATCAGCAATGATTACCGTAGGCTTCTCGGTCGGGCCGAGCATGCTCAATAGCACTCAAGTACTAACCCTTAGGGATTGCTTATCGGCTCGGGGACGTGAATCCTCTGACAAACACTCCAGGGTAAATTTTGTGTACGCTATTGCTGTCCGTGCTTAACTTTACTGAGGACATCTGAAAGTGATGTCGTGAGCTGTTCCATTCGCTCGGTCAGTGCGTTTTGTTCATCATTTGCTTCAAACTTCTTGGTTTGTAATTCGTAGCAAATATTCAGAGCTGCGATAGTCAGCAGCTTCACTTCATTGGTTACCTTAGTACGTTCAGCCATCTCTTTCAATCGATTATCAAGATCGGCCGCCGCTGCAATCAATGACTCTTCTTGCCCTGGTGGACAATTCACTCGAGTCAGTTTTCCTAATATTTCAACGTCTACCGCTTGATTACTCATGATGGATGAACTCTTTAACGCGCTATTTTAAGGCTGTTGCCCTTCGCCATTTTTTGAGAAAGAAAAAGTGCAAGTACCGATGAGGAAGCAATCTCCTCTGAGGGAGAAACTATAGGTAAACCGCTATTAAGATTCAAGCTTTTCAGAGTGACTGTTTGTAAATGAGAGCTTGAGCACACAGTAATTCAGCAAATTGAACAATTGGTAGTCAGTCATCCTTCAATTGCTGGGGATCGATGCTTACCAGAATTGGGGTGAAGTGGTACGATTATACTATCGATATAAAGAATAACTGAGCGAGCTATCTGATGAGCGAAACTACTTTACCTGACTACCTAACGGTTGCGACTGAACTTCAATCGGCAAGTCTAGCCGTAACCCCTGCTGAGATGCACGGTTTATTAACGGGTATGTTAAGCGGAGGCTTAAGCCTTGCAGATAAAAGCTGGCAACCACTGATCTTCGATTACACCAATGAAGGCATGGGTTGGCCAGATCGCGCATTAACGCTAGCGGAAGCGACACTGAAAGTAACGACCAGTGAAATCACAGGTTCAGGCATGGAACTGTCTATGTTGCTGCCTGACGAAGACGCAAGCGCAAGCCTGTTTGACTTGGCTGACGGTGTGTCTGATTGGATTAACCATTTCATTTCTGGCTTAGGCTTGGTTGGCGCTCAATTGAACAAAGCGTCTGACAGCACCAAAGAAGCATTAGCTGATCTTGAAGAGATGGCAAAGCTTGGCATTGACGAAGAAGATGATATGGAAGAGCAAGCGCAGCTTCTAGAACACGTTATTGAGCACGTAAAAGCGTGTGCACTAACGATTCATGCTGAATTTGGTGCTCGCCCATCTGAAGATGCGGCGCCTACCATTCATTAATTCGTTGGCCGGTTTGAGGTTATGATGGCTCAGTATGATGTTGTAATTGCTGGTGGCGCAATGGCAGGGGCAACCTTAGCCCTTGCTTTGAATCACCTAAGCCAAGGCTCACTGTCGATTGCGGTAGTGGAGCCTTATCAGGTTGATCATCAAGCTCACCCAGGGTTTGATTCTCGTTCGATCGCTTTGTCCTATGGCACGGTGCAGATCCTGGATTCTTTGCAGTTGTGGCAATCTATCGCTCCGGTCGCGACCCCGATTAAAGATATCCATGTTTCGGATCGCGGGCATGCCGGAATGACAGACATCTACAGTGAAGAGCTTGCTGTAGATGCGCTTGGCTACGTGGTCGAGTTAGCAGATGTGGGTCGAATCTATCAACAGAAACTTGAATCAGAAGCGGCCATTACCATGCTTTGTCCTGAGTCTGTCAGTAAAGTTGAACGTGAAGATGCGTTGACGACGATTGAACTGACAAGTGGGCAAACAGTAACCACCAAGTTATTGGTTGCTGCTGACGGTGCAATCTCAACCTGTTGCCAACAGCTCAATATCTCATTGAGTGAGCACGACTTTGAGCAAGTCGCTGTGATTGCCAATATCGTTTCGAGTGAGCCCCACCAAGGTCGCGCATTTGAGCGTTTTACTCATCATGGGCCAGTTGCTCTATTACCGATGAGTGACAACCGTTTATCGCTGGTTTGGTGTTTAACACCAGAGCAAGCACAAAAAGTGATGACGCTAAACGACAATGAATTTCTTGATCAGCTGCAGAATGACTTTGGCTGGCGACTTGGCCGATTAGAGAAAGTCGGCAAGCGTGCGAGCTACCCTCTGATTCTTCGTCACCGACAGCAAAATATATCTCATCGATTTGCCATTGTTGGTAATGCTGCTCAAACGCTTCACCCAATTGCGGGGCAAGGCTTTAACCTAGGTATCCGAGATGTGGCTTCCTTGGCAGAAGAGTTGTGTACCCAGTTAGATGATGTGGGTCGTTACCGTGGTCTTGTTAACTTTAGAAAGCGTAGAGAACAAGACAGAGACGCAACGATTACGTTGACTTCAAGCCTAGTTCACCTGTTCTCAAACGATTATATGACCGCTCGTATTGGGCGTAATCTTGGGTTAGCCGTAATAGATAACCTTCCACCACTTAAAGGTCCACTTTTGCGTCATACGCTTGGCCTAGTAGAAAGATAAGGTAATAAATAATGATGCAAAGTGTTGATATCGCGATTGTTGGTGGTGGCATGGTTGGCCTAGCGCTTGCTGCTGCCCTGAAAGATAGTGACCTAAGAATTGCTGTCATTGAAGGCAGGGCTCCCAGCGAAGGGCTGAGTGAGCTGCCTGATGTACGTGTATCCGCGTTGAGTCGTTCTAGTGAAGTGATTCTTCGTAACTTAGGCGCATGGCAAGGTATCGAACAAAGACGCGCTGCACCTTATCAAGCGATGGAAGTGTGGGAGCAAGACAGCTTTGCTCGTATTGAGTTTGACTCGACACGCTTGGCTCAGCCTAACCTTGGCCATATCGTTGAAAACCGTGTGATTCAATTAGCGCTGCTTGATCAGGTTAAGAAGCAGGACAACGTCAGCCTGTATATGCCCGCAACGTGCAAAACGATGGCGATTGGTGAAAGCGAAGCATGGTTAACGCTAGATAATGGTCAAGCATTGACAGCTAAGTTAGTTGTTGGAGCAGACGGCGCAAACTCTTGGGTTCGTAAGCAGCAAGATATCCCATTAACACATTGGGATTACGGACACAGTGCGATTGTCGCGAACATCAAAACCACAGAGCCGCACCACAGCGTTGCTCGTCAAATATTCACGCCTCAAGGTCCATTGGCATTCCTACCAATGCAACCAAGCAACATGAGCTCGATTGTTTGGTCTACCGAACCAAACCGTGCCGAGAAGCTGGTATCCATGTCGGATGCTGATTTTAATAAGCAGCTAACGGCAGAGTTCGACTCAAAGCTTGGATTGTGCGAAGTGGTTGGTGACCGTTTTGCCTTCCCACTGCGCATGCGTTATGCCCGTGACTTTGCGGTAGAGCGTGTGGCTTTGGTTGGTGATGCTGCTCATACCATTCACCCATTAGCAGGGCAGGGCGTGAACCTTGGCTTATTAGACGCAGCAAGCTTAGCGCAAGAGCTGTTAAAGCTATGGGCTGCGGGTGAGGACATTGGTACTAAGCGTAATCTTCGGGGTTACGAGCGCTGGAGAAAAGCAGAGGCGGCGAAAATGATTGCTTCAATGCAGGGCTTTAAAGATCTGTTTGAAGGCGATAACCCAGCTAAGAAGCTAATTCGTGGTATCGGTATGAAGTTAGCAGGCCAATTACCGGGTGCGAAAGATGAGATCATGAAGCGCGCTCTGGGTTTGTCAGGCAATCTTCCTGACTTAGCTAAGCGTCCAGTGACTCATCGATAGTGAAATAGTGTTCTGGTGATTTATCGAATCATCATTGATACGAAAATTGGTACGAAAAAGGGTTGGCATAATGCCAACCCTTTTTGTTTATAATTCTGTAGACAGTCAGGTCATGCGTACGCGCAGCGCAGTTTCATGATTTCACTATTTATTTCTTTCACTGTTTGAAAGTGACGTTTTTCTGCTCGGTCTGGTAGCACTAGCTTACCGTTATCAAACTCAAATTTTCCTACGCCGTAAATGTAGATTCGTCCTTTGAAAAGTCGACTTACATGTTTAGCAATCATACTCGGTGTATAGCGCTTAAACAGTCTCATTCTTAATTATCCTTATATTTACCTAGCCTGCATATTATAGAAAAACTCCGAGATAATAATTGTGATAAGCATGGAGTAATATGCAGTAGAGTTGACGTTAATTAGATATTTGTGCTGTTCTAAGCACTTTCTTCAGTAAATATCTATTTTTACGTGAGCTCCTCCCCAAAATAATACTGAGTAGTGAACTGCCGTGAACTTTCCTGTTCGGTATTAAGCAGTGATAATGTTACAAGTATAAGAATAGGCGGGATTTTTTGGTTTGTGTAATCAAATTGTAAATTTTGGACAAAAAAAAGCCCGTCTAAAACGGGCGAATAGTCACAGATGCATTACACAAAAGTGGATACTGATGTTACTCAGTGGATTCACTTGCACTGATTTGCTTAATAGCTAGTCAGTAAATTTACAATAACGCAAATTTAACTTTGTGACTACTTATGCTTTTATTTTGAGTAACTATTTATTAATGGCGTGTTCTTCTTATGACGAAGTTCACACTAAAAATGTACTCAATGAAATATTCAAATGAAGTTTGCGAAGCATGATCTGATCGAAACGATCATCGACTGATGTCCGCGACGGTCGGTGCACATAGCGCCATAAGATCATTGAGATCCAACGCAACGCCAGCCATTCGATCACCCGAGCTAATGGTTACGGTCGAGTTGTTTTGAATGGAAGGATCAAAAATGATCGGCATGTGTCTCTTGAGAGCGAGCGGACCAACACAACCCACTTTAAATCCGGTGATTGTTTCAACATCAGCGAGCGACACGCAGGTCATTCGACGGCAATTCAGTACCGAGCGTACTTTCTTGGGGTCGACAGAGCGATCGCCAGCAGTACAGGCTAACGCATACTGGTTGCCCATATCCTTGAGCAGGATACACTTCACCATTTGAGAGGCGTCGATGCCTCGCTCTTGTGCGGTTTCTTCAATGCTGGTGGTTGGCTTGCTTTGCATCAGCAGGCGATAGTTCACCTGCTGTTGATCCAGCCATTGTGTAATCAGTGTTTCCACGTGGTTACTCGTCGTCAAGGCTGTACGGCAGTGGCAGGATATTCCATGTTTGCTCAGGCTGCGCGGTCAGTCGAAGCTGAACATCGTCATCAAGGTTGTTTGGCAGTACCATCAAACCAATCGCTCGGTTATCAGCAAATTGATAGACGTTTAATAGTCGGCCTGCGCCACGCCAGTTCTCACCCACGCTACGCTCTAGTTCAATTGGGTTCTCTAGAGACAATACTTCTGCTGTCGTTCCTGAAACAATACGCATTTCACGCTTGTTCATGCCACGGTACTTGGCACGAGCTACCGTTTCTTGACCTGTGTAGCAGCCTTTTGAAAAGCTGATACCGCCAATCGCTTGCAGGTTAAGCGCTTGAGGGATGTGCTCGTTTTGCTCTGCTTTCGATAGGTTAGGCTGAGCATCAAGAATTTCATAATATTGCCAAAGTGCTTCTGATACTTTTTCTGCTGAGCTACTCGACGTTAGGGTCGCAGCAACTTCTTCCGTAATAAGCAGCGCCCAACGATTGCCAAAGACTTTAACCGCTGTGCCACCAGAGATAGCACGCACGTTACCTTGGCTTTCTGAAATTGAATCAATGTATTGATCCGCAGACGCGCCCATCACACCGATAACAACATTTGTCGTTTGCTCGATATCAACCTTAGAGAACACGGCGTATTTTTTGATTTCGACCAGCTCTACTTCAATCGCAGATTTAGGCTGCATGAGCGCGTAACCGCCATTGTGATGAAACAGGCGGAAGATGCTCCATACCTTTCCTTTTGCATCACAGTGCGCGCCTAACGTGGATTCATCATTAGGAAGAGTCACCACGTCGCACGTTACTTGACCTTGCAGGTACGACTTTTTGTCATCGCCTATCATGGTGATTGCACTCCAGTCTGACACGTGTGTCATCATCAGGTCTGGAAGCGATTCATTTTGTGTATGAGCGAGTGGCTGAAATGTGTTTTTCCAATCCATTTTATCTTTCCTAAGAATTTTATTTGGCTCTATGTTAATCCGGTTCTGTTTCTTTGTCAGCTTAGGTTTTTTTGTGAGCTGAGATAGGGACTGTGACTCACATAGTAGTTGCAGGGCGTATGACTTGTTACACTCCGAGAAAGAAAAATTATAGGTGAGGATAGCCAATGTACACTGCAGAGCAGAAAGCACGAATTAAATGGGGTTGCCGTCGCGGCATGTTAGAACTTGATGTAGTCATCATGCCATTTTTTGAAGAGTGTTTTGATTCATTGCAAGAGCAGGAACAGCGCGAGTTTGTTTCTCTACTAGAGTGTGATGACCCAGATTTGTTTACTTGGGTGATGGGACACGGACGCAGTGAAAACCTAGGTCATGCATCAATGGTTGATAAAATTGTCGCACACAACCTCAGCAAGGTTCGTTAAGCTCCAGCTTAACCCTTCATATTCCGCATTATTCGCAAAAGGCACTGTTTTCGGGTGCCTTTTGTTTTTCATCGTCCTATCTTCTATTCCACTTGCCGCTAGCCTTTATTGTTTAGCACTGCTGATCCATCTGTTTAAAACTAACCATCTGATTTTGAATAGTGCTCATGGTCGTTTTGATTATAAAGAAGATGGTGAGATCCGATTGAATGACCGACGTTATATTCTAAAGTCCGTGGATAAGATCTGGGCGCAGTTCTTTGTTAAATTGCAGTTTGAGTGTGGGTACTCGGTATTGCTTTGGCGCGACAGCTGTTGCGAGAATGAATATCGTCACTTTCTGGCAAACTTACAACGAGCGTGTTAGGTCAGCCAAAGTATTAGATAAAAGAAAGTATTAGACAAAAGAAAAGGGAGCACTCGGCTCCCTTTCGTTTAATTACTTTTCGCTGACGACTAATTAGCTAAGCACGCTTAACCCATAATTATGATTGGCGCTTTTCTGGCGTCAGAATCGTTGGGCCGCTGTCTTCTGCAAGTTCTGGATAGTCCAACGTGTAGTGTAGGCCGCGGCTCTCTTTACGTTGCATTGCACAGCGAACCATTAGCTCAGCCACTTGTAGCAAGTTACGCAGTTCTAATAGGTTATTCGAAACTTTGAAGTAGCTGTAGTACTCATGAGTCTCTTGCTGCAACATCTGAATACGGCGCAGTGCACGTTCAAGGCGCTTATCCGTTCGAACAATGCCCATGTAATCCCACATGAATAGACGTAGCTCGTGCCAGTTGTGCTGAATGATAACTTCTTCATCACTGTTGGTTACTTGGCTTTCATCCCATGCAGGCAGTTCAGCACACAATTGAGATTGGTCGATGTTCTCAACGATATCTTTTGCTGCTGCCCATGCGTAAACCACACACTCAAGCAGTGAGTTAGAAGCCATACGGTTTGCACCGTGTAAGCCGGTATAGCTCACTTCGCCAATCGCATACAAGTTAGTCAGGTCGGTTTGACCTTGCTTATTAACCATGACACCACCACAAGTGTAGTGAGCGGCAGGTACGATAGGGATTGGCTCTTTGGTCATATCGATGCCCAAGTCCATCAAGCGAGTATGGATCATTGGGAAGTGCGTTGTGATGAATTCTTCAGGCTTGTGGCTGATATCAACATACATGCAGTCGGCACCCAAGCGCTTCATTTCGAAGTCAATTGCCCGAGCAACCACATCACGTGGAGCCAGCTCACCGCGCTCATCGAAGTCCTTCATAAAGCGAGAACCATCTGGACGACGCAAGTAAGCACCTTCACCACGCAGTGCTTCCGTTAGCAGGAAGTTACGAGCTTCTGGGTGGAATAAGCAAGTTGGGTGGAACTGATTGAACTCAAGATTTGCCACACGACAACCTGCACGCCAAGCGATAGCAATACCATCACCTGAGGAGACATCTGGGTTAGAGGTGTATTGGTAAACCTTTGAAGCGCCGCCTGTTGCTAATACAACAAATTTAGCGCGCACGGTTTCAACGTGTTCTTGGTTACGGTTCCAAATGTAGGCACCGATCACCTTGTCTTTTGAACCACCAATCTTATCTTCAGTGATCAAATCCAGCGCATTGTGGCGCTCGAAGATCTCGATGTTTGGGTGGTTGTTGACGTTATCTTGTAGTGAGGTTTGCATCGCCATGCCAGTTGCATCGGCAGCGTGCAGAATTCTGCGGTGACTGTGGCCACCCTCACGAGTGAGGTGATATTTTGGTTGGCCTTCGGTGCTGTTTTCATCTTTATCAAATGGAACACCACCATCAATCAGCCATTGCACACACTCTTTCGCATTTTCAGCAATGAATTGAACTGTATCTTCTTCGCATAACCCAGCCCCAGCAATTTGAGTATCCTCTACATGAGACTCAATACTGTCCGACTCATCGAACACCGCGGCGATACCACCTTGTGCGTAATACGTCGATCCTTCGCTGCGTGGTCCTTTGCTTAATACAATTACTTTTGCATGTTCTGCTACGCGTAAGGCTAATGACAAGCCTGCCGCACCACTTCCTACCACTAATACATCACACTGATGTTCACGGTTTGCGTTCATAAAACTTATTAAATCCCGGGCTATAGTCGAGTTGTCCACTCTCAATTGACTTTGTCTTGTTTTAGGAGTTTGGGTAAGACTGTTATAATCTCTCCAGAGTCATCCTTAAACGCTATGCAAAATCAATATATAGACAGCTATCTAGAAATATTTAATTGCTCAATACCATTGCTTTTGCTCAAGTTTCCCCAAATTGATAGGGATAGCTATTTTTATTACATCACATTGTGAAACAATAATGGCAAATAATTTTAAGAAAGTTGGAACTTTCGGTATTTGGCTTAGTCACAATAGTGCTCTTGTAGACGGTGGTGTCAATACTACATTTCGCATAATTAGTACCCATATCTGCGAAGGTAAGGGTTATAACAATAGGAGTACCCGCTCGAATGAACGAGCAGCTAACCGATCAAGTGTTGATTGAGCGAGTTCAGAGTGGAGATAAGCAGGCATTTAACTTACTAGTGGTTAAGTATCAAAACAAAGTTTGTAATCTTATCTCTCGATACGTGAATAATTCCGGTGATGTACCTGATGTAGCACAAGAAGCTTTTATTAAAGCTTACCGCGCGATACCTAACTTTCGTGGCGAGAGTGCCTTCTATACATGGTTGTACCGAATTGCCGTGAACACCGCTAAAAATCATATCGTTGCCCAAAGCCGTAGGCCGCCAGCAACCGATGTAGATGCAGAAGATGCAGAATATTACGAAACAGGCAGCGCGTTAAAAGAAATATCGAACCCTGAGAACTTAACGCTGTCAAAAGAATTGAAACAAGTCGTTTTTGGAGCGATTGAAGCGTTACCAGAAGACTTAAAAACTGCAATGACGTTGCGTGAGCTCGAAGGTTTGAGCTACGAAGAGATTGCAGAAGTAATGGATTGCCCTGTAGGAACCGTACGTTCGCGTATTTTCCGAGCTCGTGAAGCAGTGGAAAAGAAAATCAAACCTCTTTTGCAACGCTAGAACTTGTAATAATTATGGTGAAAATAATGGCTGATAAAGAAAAGCTTTCGGCACTCATGGATGGTGAAACGATCGATAAAGCTCTCATTGTAGATCTTGAATCTGATCAAGAAAGCATGGATACCTGGCAGAGTTACCATTTAATTGGTGATGTTATGCGTGGGGATGCGCCAGAAACTCAAGATTGGAACATTGCTAACAATGTGGCAGCAGCGCTTGAAGCTGAGCCTGCACATAGTGCAATGCCGAACCTGCACCAAGTGAATGTTGAACCTACTGTTGCTCCAATTGAAGAGCAGCCTAAACCTCAGCAAGCGAAGCGTCAGCTTCCGGCTTGGTTACAACAGTTTGGACAAGTTGCCGTAGCAGCGTGTGTTTCATTGGCGGTTGTATTAGGTGTTCAACAATATGGTGGCAGCGACCCTGCAGCTCCAGAGCAGTTGCCTGTACTCCAGACGATTCCATTTGCGGGTTCTGCGGAACCAGTAAGTTTAACGCGTGACTCTGTTGAGAAGCCGGCATCGGAAGCTAACTTGCAAGAGCAGCGTAAACGCGTTCATGCAATGCTAGAAGATTATGAGCTTCAGCTAAGACTAAACAGTGATGCATCGCCAATGCAAGATGCACATCTAGAATCGGACATTGAATGAAGAAAATCCTGGTCAGTGCACTGACACTGTTCAGCTTGATGTCTCCAACAGCCTTTGCAGAGGAAACCACTGCAAAGGCCTTGTTGCATCAAATGAACGAGGCCAGTCAGCATCTAAATTACGAACTCTCCTACATATTGATAAAGAAGAGCAGTATTGAACCTCTTGTTTATCGCCATGCAGTTAACGACGACCAACAACTTGCACACCTTGTTTACCTAAGCGGCCCTGTTCGTGAAGTCATTCGACGTGGCAATGAAGTTAGCTACATCGAACCGGGTACAGAGCCATTTACGATTCAGTCTGGCAGTATGGTTGCACCTGTTATTCCGATGATTAATAGAGATATCGAATCACTGAATCAGTACTACGACTTCGTAAAAGTTGGGCGCTCTCGTGAAGCGGGCAGCACCACTCAAGTGCTGCGCGTCGTGCCGAAAGATGGCCTTCGCTACTCTTACGTGGTTTGGGTCGACGAAAAAACGAGTCTTCCTTTGCGTGCCGACCTTTTGGACCGTGATGGCGAAGTGCTTGAACAGTACCGTACTATCTCTTACGTGGTGAACGATAAGATTGCTGAAGCTATGGGGGGCTTGAACCAAGCTCAATTGCCGAAAGTTTTATCCTTGCCGGAAGGCTTAGTGAGTGATACTAACTGGCAAGCGTCGTGGATTCCTGAAGGGTTTAAGTCAAAAGAGCTTAGCCGCTATCAAATGGCAGCGACCGATAAAATGGTTGAAAGCCAGCTTTTCAGTGATGGACTGTTTAGTTTTTCGGTTTATATCGCTGAAAAAGACGAGCACTCATTGAAAGGGCAGCTGGTACGTCAAGGGCGTAGAACCTTGCACAGCTTAGTGATTGGCGACAAAGAGATCTCAGTGGTTGGTGACATTCCGCCAGCAACTGCAAAACGTATCGCTCAGTCAGTTACATTCAATAAATCGGTACAAGCGCAATGATGACCGCGTTGGCGACCGTTAGCTCGGTTGAACAAAAAGGTAAGCAATACTTTGTTCAACTGAGCTGCGAACAACAAACCAGTTGTAGTAGCTGTTCTTCTCAAAAAAGCTGTGGCACCGGTATTGTGACCAAGGCTGTTGGCAATAAATCTTTGTTTTGGCAGCTTAAAACCAAAAGCTTAGTCAAAGCAGGACAAATCGTAGAAATTGGCTTTCCAGAAAAAAGCCTACTTCAATCGGCAGCCATTGTTTATCTCATCCCACTTTTCATGTTGATGATTGGTGCTGGTTTTGGACAGCTCTTGTTACAACCCTTACTCCAAGGGGGCGAGGGCATTGTTATCTTAAGTGCAGCACTGTTTACTGCTGGTGGAATTGCCTTAGCGAAGCGGTTAGCCAAACCCATGGAAGACAAATCCAAGCAAGAAGTCGTCTTGATTCGAATCCTAGGTGAGTCTCTCGTCTAATTTATGATGCTTCTTGCCCTTAAATTGGGTAGAATCTGCCAACTTGATTGAAATGCCGCCACCAATGCTGACTGTAGATTGGACGCGTCGCGGCTTTCTTATTATCCCTATTCAAAGAGTTTAGTCACACCAAGCCTATGAAGCACATTCGTAATTTTTCGATTATCGCCCACATCGACCACGGTAAGTCGACCCTTTCTGACCGCTTAATCCAAGTTTGTGGAGGATTAAGTGAACGTGAGATGGCAGCTCAAGTCCTCGATTCTATGGATATAGAACGCGAGCGTGGTATTACAATTAAAGCGCAGAGTGTGACTTTAGATTACAAAGCTAAAGATGGTGAAACTTACCAACTTAACTTTATCGACACTCCTGGACACGTAGACTTCTCTTACGAAGTATCTCGTTCTCTAGCTGCTTGTGAAGGCGCACTACTTGTAGTGGATGCTGGCCAAGGTGTTGAAGCACAAACTCTAGCAAACTGTTACACAGCAATCGAAATGGAACTGGAAGTAGTACCAATCTTGAATAAGATTGACTTACCTGCAGCTGAACCAGAACGTGTTGCTGAAGAAATCGAAGAGATCGTTGGCATCGATGCGATGGAAGCGACTCGCTGTTCTGCGAAAACAGGTTTGGGTGTTGATGATGTTCTAGAAAACATCGTGACGGCAATCCCGCCACCGGAAGGTGATCCTGAAGCGCCTCTACAAGCGTTGATCATTGACTCTTGGTTCGATAACTACCTTGGCGTAGTTTCTTTGGTTCGTATCAAAAACGGTAAGCTGAAGAAGAACGATAAGATCAAAGTAATGTCGACAGACCAAGTATGGGGTGTTGACCGTCTAGGTATCTTCACGCCTAAGCAAATCGATACTACAGAGCTAAATACTGGCGAAGTAGGTTGGGTTGTTTGTGGTATTAAAGACATCCTAGGTGCACCAGTTGGTGATACGTTGACGCTTGCAAAAGGCGGCAGCACTGAACGTCTACCTGGTTTCCAAAAAGTGAAGCCTCAGGTATACGCAGGTCTATTCCCTGTATCATCTGATGACTACGAAAACTTCCGTGACGCGTTAGGCAAATTAAGCCTGAACGATGCATCACTGTTCTTTGAACCAGAAAGTTCAGCAGCACTTGGTTTTGGTTTCCGTTGTGGCTTCTTAGGAATGCTTCACATGGAGATCATCCAAGAGCGTCTAGAGCGTGAATACGACCTAGACCTAATCACAACTGCTCCAACAGTAGTGTATGAAGTTGTAAAAACAGATAAAACGGTTCTTTACGTTGATAGCCCGGCTAAACTGCCAGCGGTTAATGACCTAGAAGAAATTCGTGAGCCAATTGCACGCTGTAATATTCTGGTACCTTCGGATTACCTAGGTAACGTAATCACACTGTGTGTTGAGAAGCGTGGCGTACAAGTAGACATGGTTTACCACGGTAACCAAGTTGCTGTGACATACGATCTTCCTATGGCAGAAGTAGTTCTAGACTTCTTTGACCGTCTGAAATCAACGTCTCGTGGTTACGCATCATTGGATTACAACTTCCAACGTTACGAGCCATCAAACATGGTACGTGTAGACGTATTGTTGAATGGCGAAACGGTTGATGCATTGGCTATCATCACGCACAAAGACATTGCTCAGTCTCGTGGTCGTCTACTGGTTGAGAAGATGAAAGAATTCATCCCTCGTCAGATGTTCGATATCGCGATTCAAGCCGCGATTGGTAACCACATTATTGCCCGTTCTACAGTGAAACAACTGCGTAAGAACGTAATCGCAAAATGTTACGGTGGTGATATCAGTCGTAAGAAGAAACTTCTTAAGAAACAAAAAGAAGGTAAGAAGCGTATGAAGCAGATCGGTAACGTTGAACTGCCTCAAGAAGCTTTCCTTGCAATCCTTCACGTTGGAAAAGATTAACTTTATCCAGCGATAAACGAATAATTGAAAGTGGAAGAGTAGCTCGCTATTCTTTCACTTTCGTTATTTTTAAAGAAATGAAATTTAAGGGATATCAATGGCTAATACATTTTCGCTTATCTTAGTGATCGTAACTCTAGTGACTGGCATTGTATGGGCGTTGGAAAAGTTTGTGTGGGCGAAGAAGCGCCAACAAAAACTGGCTGACGTTGAAGCACAATCGAATGGCCTAGACGCTGAAACCAGCGCAAAAGTTACGGCTCAGCCTTGGTGGGTTGAGAACAGTGTTTCCATTTTCCCGGTAATTGCATTTGTTTTGGTTCTGCGTTCATTTATTTATGAACCGTTTCAAATCCCTTCTGGCTCGATGATGCCAACGCTTTTGGTTGGTGACTTCATCTTGGTAGAGAAGTACGCGTACGGTCTAAAAGACCCAGTATGGCGCACTCAACTGGTAGAAACGGGCAAGCCAGAGCGTGGTGATTCAATCGTATTTAAGTACCCACCTCAGCCTAACATCGACTACATCAAGCGTGTTGTTGGTATGCCAGGTGACACAATTCGCTACAGCAGTCGTAAAGAGATCTGCATTCAAGCGAAGGGTACAAGTAGCTGTGAACCAGTGAAGCTAAGTAACGTTGAAGAGAGCCAATTTGTTCAAGATGGTGTGCCTCTGATTCAGCTGAATGAACAGCTTGGAGACGTAGAGCATCAAATTTTAGTTAACCCATTACGCCGCGACCGTGTGCAAGCATATCAACCTCGCAATGGTGTTAACGAGTGGGTCGTTCCAGAAGGCCAGTACTTTGTGATGGGTGATAACCGTGACAACAGTGCCGATAGCCGTTACTGGGGCTTTGTCCCTGAAGCAAACCTTGTTGGTAAGGCCGTTGCTATTTGGATCAGTTTCGAGTTCGAACGTGGTTCAGACAGTGTACTTCCAACCTGGATTCCTACTGGTGTGCGTTTTAATCGCATCGGTGGGATTCATTAATCGATCAATTAACACATCGAGAGAGCATGAATTCTCCAATTGATAAACTAGAGAGAAAGATTGGCTATCAGTTTAATGATGCCGATCTTATCCACTTGGCGCTGACTCACCGCAGCGCCGCTGGTAAACATAACGAACGTCTTGAGTTTCTGGGCGATTCAATTTTAAGTTTTGTTATCGCTGATGATCTTTACCACCGTTTTCCTAAGGTAAACGAAGGTGATATGAGCCGCATGCGTGCAACATTAGTACGTGGTCATACATTGGCAGAACTAGGTCGTGAATTCGAACTAGGAGATTACTTAAAATTAGGTCCAGGTGAGTTGAAGAGTGGCGGTTTCCGTCGTGATTCTATTCTAGCGGATGCTGTTGAAGCGATCATCGGCGCTGTCTATTTAGATAGTGATACCGAGACGGTTCGCGGCATTATTTTAAGCTGGTACCAATCTCGCCTAGAAGCAATTCAGCCTGGAGTATCTCAAAAAGATCCGAAAACTCGCCTACAAGAGTTTTTGCAAGGTCGAAGAAATCCTCTACCTGTCTACACAGTGACTAATATTAAAGGTGAAGCACACAACCAAGAATTTACGGTTGAGTGTGAAGTGGCAGGTGTGGATAAACCTGTTATCGGTAAAGGCACTAGCCGCCGCAAGGCAGAACAAGCGGCTGCTGAAACAGCATTAGAGCAACTAAGCAATGTCTGATAACAACCAAGATTTCGATATCGATGCATTCTTTTCATCTGATAGCAAACAAACAGGCCTACCGGAAAACCAACACTGTGGCTTCATCGCTATTGTCGGTCGCCCAAATGTAGGTAAGTCGACGCTTCTGAACCATATTCTGGGTCAGAAGATCTCTATTACATCACGTAAACCACAGACGACACGTCACCGTATTATGGGCGTGGAAACTGAGGGTGATTACCAAGCGATTTTTGTTGATACTCCTGGACTTCATATTGAAGAAAAGCGTGCAATCAACCGCTTGATGAACCGTGCGGCGAACAGCTCACTGAGTGATGTGAACCTAGTATTCTTCCTTGTCGATGGTACTCACTGGACTGACGACGATGAGATGGTTCTGAACAAACTGAAGAAGACTGACTTCCCAGTTGTACTTTGCATCAACAAAGTCGATAACGTTCAAGACCGTACTAACGTGATGCAGCACATGATGGAAGTCTCTAAGAAGATGGACTTCATTGACGTTGTGCCAATTTCAGCGAAGCAAGGTAAAAACATTGATGTACTGCGTAAGCACGTACGTGAACATTTACCTAAAGCGACACACCACTTCCCTGAAGAATACGTGACTGATCGCTCGCAACGTTTTATGGCCTCTGAAATTATCCGTGAAAAGCTGATGCGCTTTACGGGTGACGAGCTACCTTACTCAGTAACGGTTGAAATCGAACGTTTCGATTACAACCCAGATAACGACGGCTTCCACATCAATGCACTGATTCTTGTTGAGCGTACAGGTCAGAAGAAAATGGTGATTGGTAAAGCGGGCGAGAAGATCAAAACGATTGGTCGTGAAGCGCGTATCGATATGGAAGAGCTATTCGGCCGTAAGGTTTACCTAGAGACTTGGGTCAAGGTTAAATCTGGCTGGGCTGATGATGAGCGTGCACTTCGCTCGTTAGGTTACATCGACGATCTATAATATATTGAACGTCACTTTCTGAGATTAAGAAAGTTGAACTGAAGATAAATCCAAGAGAGAGTGCGAACTCTCTCTTTTTGTATCTGTAATAAGGGTAAGTGATTGAGCGAAGGGTTACAGCGATGCTTTGTGTTGCACCGTCGACCATACAGTGAGTCGAGCCTGATCTTGGACGTCTTCAGCGAAGAGTTCGGTCGGGTGACGTTGATGTCTAAAGGCGCTCGCAGCAAGCGTTCCAATTTGAAAGGTGCATTACAACCTTTTACGCCGCTACTACTTAAGTGGTCTGGTAATGGTTCGATGAAAACCTTACGCCAAGCTGAACCCATCAGCTTGGGGCTTCCTCTCGCCGGTATTAATCTGTATTCAGGCATGTACGTGAACGAGCTTATCGGTCGGGTATTGATGGCGGAAGTACCGATGCCTGCACTTTTTCACGACTATCTTCATGCTTTAACAGAGCTGGCGCATAATGATAATCCTGAGCCAGCACTGCGTCGCTTTGAGCTGGCTCTATTATCCGCTATGGGTTATGGCGTCGACTTTTTACACTGCGCGGGCACTGGCGAAGCGATCGATCTGGGCATGACTTATCGCTATCGAGAGCAGAAAGGTTTCATCGCTTCGGTGCGTCGAGACAACCTGACTTTTATGGGCGATGAACTTATCGCAATCAGTGAACGTAGGTTTATCACTAAAGAGCAGTTAAAAGCGGCAAAACGCTTTACACGCATAGCCTTAAAGCCGTATCTTGGCGGCAAACCATTAAAAAGTAGAGAGCTATTTATGCCAACAATAGCCCTCTCTAGAGCACGGAGTATTGGAAAATGAGCTCAATCCTTTTAGGCGTTAATATCGACCATATTGCAACACTACGTAATGCACGTGGTACTAAATACCCAGATCCAGTACACGCAGCTGAAATTGCTGAACGTGCGGGTGCTGACGGCATTACTGTTCACCTGCGTGAAGACCGTCGTCATATCGTTGACCGCGATGTACGTATTCTGGCTGAAACACTTCAAACTCGTATGAATTTGGAGATGGCAGTAACGGATGAGATGGTTCAAATTGCCCTCGATACTAATCCTGAGTTTGTTTGTCTGGTTCCAGAGAAGCGTGAAGAGCTGACCACTGAAGGTGGCTTGGACGTGGTTGGTCAACTTGAAAAGATCAAAGCGGCGACGGAAAAACTGTCTGCTGCTGGCATTAAGGTGTCTCTGTTTATCGATGCTGACCGTGAGCAAATCGACGCAGCAAAAGCGTGTGGCGCACCGTTCATTGAACTGCACACTGGTCATTACGCCGATGCTAAAACAGAAGAAGACCAACAAGACGAGCTGAAAAAGATTGCTGCAGGCGCAAGCTACGCGGACGATCTTGGTATCACAGTCAATGCGGGTCATGGTCTGACTTACCACAACGTCGCACCGATTGCGGCTCTTCCTGAGATCTACGAGCTGAACATCGGTCACTCGATCATGGGACGAGCAGTGTTTGATGGTTTGAATAAAGCCGTTGCAGACATGAAAGCCGTGATGGAAACAGCACGCAACAACGCTTAATTTTTTAAACCGTAAGCGTTAAGTCGTAAGCGACGAATTAGTAGAATTAATAGATAGAAGTTTAGTAGTAGGGTAAGCATGGCTGTTGTTGGGTTAGGTACAGATATCGCAGAAATTGAACGTGTTGAAAAGGCATTGTCACGAAGTGGTGACGCTTTTGCTCAGCGTATTTTGACCGATTCTGAATTTGAAGTATTCCAGCAGCTGAAGCAAAAAGGGCGTTACCTTGCAAAACGTTTTGCAGCCAAAGAAGCGGCATCTAAGGCGTTAGGCACGGGGATCGCGCTGGGTGTGACCTTTCACGACTTTGAGATTTCAAACGATGAGCACGGCAAGCCAGTCCTGAGCCTGCATAAAAAAGCGCGTGAAATCGCAGAGGCGAATGGCACAACATCGATTCATCTGACTATCTCGGATGAGCGTCACTACGCTGTGGCAACGGTGTTACTCGAATCGTAAACAGATTATCGCTACTTTATGTCTAGTGCTCTTGGCACTAGACAGAAAAAAGCAGAGCTCATGAGCTCTGCTTTTTTATTAGCGGGTAAACCCTCTAACGAATACTGGTGAGTAACAAGTGCCCGCTAGGTCTTCGCCGGTTTCAAGTAATGAATCGCGGTTGCTTGAACCTTATCTAATTCATCCTGAAGCTCGAAAAGCTCCGGTTCAATGTCTTCAACAGAAGTGCCTGAACGCAGCTCCTTCTCTATCGTCGCACATACCGATTTTAGTCTTGGTACGCCGCTGTACGAGCTGCTGCCATGCATCTTGTGGATGATGTGTATCAGCTCTTCAATTGGGTAGTCACTGTCTTCTATCGCTTTGTCTGCCGCCTCATACACCTCTGGAATAAAGTCTACGAGCATTTGCAGCATATCGCGTGCGAGGTCTTCTTTATTAGCAGCTTGTTTCATCGCAGCTTGCCAATCAATGATGATGTTTGTGTGCACGCTGGCTTCAGTTTCTGACACTGGACCGCTGTCGACTTCAGCAGAGACCGCTGGGTGGTCTGGATCTATTTTTTCGATGTGCTCAACCTCAGAGGTCGAGCTCCAATGAATCAGAACCTGCTGTAAAACATGCTCTTCAATAGGTTTGGTTAGGTAGTCATCCATGCCCGCTTCAAGCAGTCGGTCACGTTCGCCAATCATTGCATGCGCGGTAACGGCAATCACAGGCGTATTTGCATTGTTCGCCAGCTTCTTGATGTTCTGACAAGCGGTCACACCGTCCATCTGTGGCATTTGAATATCCATGAAGACGATATCAAATGGCGTCTCTGTCGCTTTGTCTATCGCCTGCTGACCACTGGTACAACTGATGACGGTTTCTACACGCTCTTTGAGCAGCGCGGTGATCAGTTTTAGGTTGGCTGGGTTGTCGTCGACCGCCAATACCGTAAGCGGAAGCTTCTCTTCTGAATGTGTTTCAATTGCTGGTGCAATCAAGGTTGGTGCCTGATTCGATACCAGAGTTTGCAGTAACTTCTTACGAGAAAGAGGCTTAGTGATGCACTGAACATCGACCTCTTTCATTAGTTGCTCACCCAACGCTAGCTCGGTACTTGGTGTCCCAATTATCACGTTTTGAGCAATCTTCTTCGCACCAATAGCCCAACCACTCACGGTATCAAATTGATATTCTTGGTTAGCGGCTAGGTTAAGCAGAACGTAGTCATAGGAGGTGGTCTCGTCTGGCATCACCGAACGATAGGTTACCACTAAGCCTTCTTGGGTTAGGATTTGCTGAGTAATCGAGGCCGCTTGCATGTTTGGCTCGATAAGCAGCAGTTGTTTGTCTTGCAGACACTGCGTCTCAATCAGCTCAGTCATCGGCATATCAGTCGTTGATAGTCTCAAGGTAAACCAGAAGGTGGAACCTTGGTGCAGGCGACTGGTTAGGCTGATCTCTCCGCCCATTTGGCTGACCAGTTTTTGGGTGATAACCAGACCTAAGCCTGTACCACCATAACGACGAGAGATACTTGCATCGGCTTGGCTGAAGGCTTGGAAAAGCTGAGCTTGTTGACGTTCAGAAATACCAATACCCGTATCGCGAACCATGAATTGCAGCTCGATGTTGTCTTCGCTTTGTGAGCGAAGCTCAACGCTGATATCAATGTTGCCGCGCTCGGTAAACTTGATTGAGTTACCAACAAGGTTGGTTAGGATCTGCTGAATACGCAGTGGATCGCCCACTACGCCTGGCGGTACTTTAGGGTCGATCTTCAGTGTCAGCTCTAGGCCTTTCTCATGAGCGTTGGTTGCTTGAAGGTTTACTACCTCTTCAAGGCTGGCTTGGAATTCAAATGGAATGTTCTCTAGGGCTAATTTACCGGCTTCAAGTTTCGAGAAGTCCAAGATATCGTTGATGATGCTAAGTAGGTTATTTGCCGAACGTTCAATGGTTTGTAGGTAATCGGTTTGACTGTTCGATAGGTGGGTCTTGAGCATCTGACGAGTAAAGCCAATCACACCGTTCAATGGAGTTCTCAGTTCGTGAGACATATTCGCCAAGAACTCAGATTTAACACGAGCCGCTTCTTGCGCGCGTTTCTTCGCGATGTCTAACTCAACGTTTTGAATCTCTAGTTGCTCAAGGGTTTCACGCAAGTCTGATGTAGCTTGGTCGATACTGTGCTGCATCTCGACGTGATATTCTGATAGCGATACCGCCATCGCGTTGATACCGTTTTTCAGCGAATCTAGCTCACCATGCATCTTACCTTCGATACGTACATCTAGATGACCACGACGAATTCGGTCGACCATGTTTTTCATGTGCGTGATCGGTTGAGTCACATCGTGCATTAAGCGGAACGCAAACACGCCCGATAAACCAAGCCCGAGAATCAATACCAAGAAGGCAGAGAACACTTCTTGATATTGCTGTAATCGAAGTGAAGATAGATCTAACTCAATCGCAATATAGCCGATCGCTTGATTAGCTTGAGACTGACCGTTGGCTGAGTTGATGTACTGGCCTTCGGCGATGATAGGTGTCCGCAGGATCAGCGTATTATCGAGCAGGTTCGATGAGCTTAAATGCGGGATCGGTTTATCTTTGGGATAGGTTAGGCTTTCAAAATCGGGGTGGAAGTTTGAGGTTACAAACAACTCATGGCGTTCATCAAACACCGCGATACTGCGCACCAGCTTAGAATTCTTTCGATGCGCATAGCTAATAAGCTGACGAACAGACTCTCGACTTTCGAGCTTCATGCCTGATTCACTCGCAATCGCAAGTGGTTCAATGATGCTAGTACCAGTGTTAACCACCTGACCCTCAAGGTCTTGATAGCGGTTAAATGAGAAAAATGCACTCAATAGCAACCCAATAATCAGGGTTGGAGCTAGAGTTAAGGTAATTACACGGGCTCTTAAGCCATATCTGGTCATGTTCTTTAATTACATCGAGGTCTGGATATGGGAAAATAACGCACACAATGGCGGTTAAGTGAACGGTAAGCTTAATCAAAGCCGTGACGTTCGACAATGATTCCAAGACATAATAGTGAGTCCTGGATACCAATTACTTATTAAAAGATACATTAGGCACAAGCAATGGCACGTTTTTTCCAACCAAAAAAGAAAACTCAACTCGAGACCAAGCATCAATCGGTTTTGGTTGAACGAATGGATCACAATGGCGCTGGCATCGCTTATCAAAAGAATAAACCGGTTTTCATTGATGGCGCATTGCCTGGTGAGCAGGTGGTTATTCAACTGACTGAGAGCAAAAGTAAGTTTTCGCGAGCTAAGCTCATCAAGTTATTGAAGCCGAGCGAGCAGCGTTTGAAGCCGTTTTGTAAGCACTTTAATCAGTGTGGTGGCTGTCACCTCCAACACCTTGGTTACTCTTCTCAGGTTGAGCATAAATCGCAATCTCTGACCCACCTGATGAGCCAATACCAAACGGCTAACACTGAAGTTGCACAACCTATTGTCGGTGATGAAACCGGTTATCGACGTCGCGCACGTATCAGCCTATTTGTTGATAAAAAGACACAGCAGCTTCAGTTTGGTTTCCGTAAGAAGCAGAGTAAGCAGATTGAAAATATCACCGACTGTGCCGTGCTTGATCCTCGCCTCAATGTATTGCTGCCAAAACTGAAAAATTTACTGAACACTTTCAACAACCTTACGTCTTTAGGACACGTTGAATTGGTGTTGGGCGATACTGGCCCTGTAATGGTGCTACGTCACCTTAAGCCTTTGGTTGAAAAAGATGAGCAAGCGCTGATTGCGTTAGCAAAAGAAGAAGGCGCTACGCTGTACTCGATGCCTGAAACCGATAAGTTGGTTCGCTTAGTCGGCGATGCGCCAGCCTATAACGAAACTGGCGTGACGTTACCGTTTGAGCCAAACCACTTTATCCAAGTCAATCAGAAAGTGAATCAGCAGATGGTGGCTCAAGCGATTGAGTGGCTAGAGCCTCAAGCGGATGAGCGAGTACTAGACCTGTTTTGTGGTCTCGGTAACTTCAGTCTGCCTATCGCGCAACAATCGGCGTTTGTGGTTGGTGTAGAAGGCGTTGATGAAATGGTTCAGCAAGCCACATCTAATGCAGCGTTAAACCAGTTAAGTAATACGGAATTTTACCAAGCTAACCTTGAAGAAGACTTATCTTCACAGCCTTGGGCAAAAGAGAAATTCGATAAAGTATTGCTTGACCCGGCACGTGCGGGAGCGAGTGGGATCGTTGATCAAATTTCAGCGTTAGGAGCGAAGCGTGTGGTTTATGTTTCGTGTAATCCTGCTACTCTAGCTAGAGATTCTGAGAGCTTAGAAAAACAAGGCTATCAATTAGCCAAACTGGGTATGTTGGACATGTTCCCACACACCAGTCATCTAGAATCGATGGCTCTCTTTATCAAGGCTTAGAGGCCCTTAAACAAGGCTTCAAATGAATCACAAAGGCGCAGGGAAGCCTGCGCTGATATCAATATGGTCGAACTAACTTGGAACCAGTTAGTCATATTGAATTGGGTATAAAACATAATAACTAGGAAGGCATGATGGTTGCGGTACGAAGCGCACATTTAAACCCAAGCGAACAGTTTGAGCTAGAAAGTTGGATTGCGTCATTGAATCAAGACGCAAAAACCTCGAATAAACTGATCAAAGTTTATCGTCACTGTGAAGATCTATTAAAAGATCACGAGCAAGCATCGCTCTTGCTTTGGCGTGGCCGCGAGATGATCGAAATCTTGGTTACGTTGTCCATGGACCGTGCCACTTTAATTGCAGCGCAACTTTTCCCCGTCGTCTCAAGCGGCGTTTTTGAGCGCGAAGCGTTTGAAGAAAGCTACGGTAAAGAAACCGTAAAGTTGATCGATGGCGTTGAAGAAATGGCGGCCTTAGGCCAGTTAAACGTGACTCTTGAAGGCAGTGCTGCCTCGGGTCAAGTTGATAACGTTCGCCGCATGCTACTGGCGATGGTCGACGACTTCCGCTGCGTAGTCATCAAACTCGCTGAACGAATCTGTAACCTTATTGAGGTGAAAAAAGCGCCTGATGCTGTGCGTCGTGCGGCAGCAAAAGAGTGTTCTAACATCTACGCTCCGCTCGCTAACCGTTTAGGTATTGGTCAGCTTAAGTGGGAAATCGAAGATTACGCATTCCGCTACCAACAGCCAGACACCTACAAGCAGATTGCTAAACAGTTGTCTGAGCGTCGCATCGTACGTGAACAATACATTAAAGATTTCGTTGACGACTTAACGGCTGAAATGAACCGTTCAAGCATCAATGCTGAAGTCAGCGGCCGACCAAAACACATCTACAGCATCTGGCGTAAGATGCAGAAGAAAGGCTTGGACTTTGATGAGCTTTTTGACGTGCGTGCAGTACGTATCATCGCCGACCAGCTCCAAGACTGCTATGCCGGCCTAGGTGTGGTTCATACCAAATACAAACATCTACCAAGTGAATTTGATGACTACGTGGCGAACCCTAAGCCAAATGGTTACCAGTCGATCCACACCGTGGTTTTAGGCCCTGAAGGCAAGACCATTGAAATTCAGATCCGTACCAAGCAAATGCACGAAGACTCTGAGTTGGGTGTAGCTGCGCACTGGAAGTACAAAGAAGGTGCTTCAAGCGGACGCAGTGGTTACGACGAGAAAATCACTTGGTTGCGTAAACTTATCGATTGGCAAGAAGAGATGTCGGATTCTGGCGAGATGCTGGATGAAGTTCGTAGCCAAGTATTCGATGATCGCGTATATGCCTTTACACCGCGCGGTGATGTGGTCGATTTACCTATGGGTGCAACCCCACTGGACTTCGCTTACCACATCCACTCGATGGTTGGACACCGCTGTATCGGTGCCAAAGTAGCAGGTCGTATCGTACCGTTTACCCATAAATTATCGATGGGTGATCAGGTTGAAATCATTACTCAGAAAGAACCGAACCCATCACGTGATTGGCTAAACCCAACCACAGGCTTCGTTCATTCAGGTCGTGCTCGCGCGAAGATTAACGCTTGGTTCCGTGCACAAAGCCGAGAGAAGAACCTCGAAGCGGGTCGAGACATCCTTGAGGCAGAACTAGCGAAAGTGGGTGCAACTCTAAAAGATGCCGACCAATACGCTCTGAGACGCTTTAACGTCAACACGCCAGATGAGCTTTATGCTGGTATTGGCAGTGGCGACTTACGTATTAACCAAGTGGTTAATCACATCAATGCGTTGGTGAATAAGCCTACGGCAGAAGAAGAAGACAAGAAAGCGCTAGAGAAACTGCTTGAGTCGGAAAACAAGCCAGCACAACAAAGTCGTCCGAAGAAAGATGCGGTAGTGGTTGAGGGCGTTGATAACCTAATGACGCACCTAGCGCGTTGCTGTCAGCCAATCCCAGGTGATGTGATTAAAGGGTACATCACTCAAGGTCGTGGTATCTCAGTGCACCGTGCTGACTGTGAACAGCTAGGCGAGCTTAGTATGCACGCGCCAGAACGTATCATTGATACTGTTTGGGGCAATGGCTTTGTCGGTTCATATATCCTAACGCTGCGTGTTGAAGCGCTAGAGCGTAATGGCTTGTTGAAAGACATCACCTCACTGTTCTCGAACGAAAAGATCAGCGTGACTACAATGAAGAGCCGTATTGACTACAAGCGTCAGTTATCGGTAATGGATTTCGATTTGGAAGTGACTAATATTGAAATTCTGAGTCGAGTGACAAGCCGAGTTGAACAAATCAAAGATGTTATGAGTGTCAAACGCTTAGGCTAGTTTTTACGTCGTACTTGGCTTTCTAACTTCGTTAGTTTCACTTATTTCACTCCATCACATAGGCAAGCTATGCTCAGGAGCCTCATAAGTTTACTGCCTTGTTAGAAGAACTAATTACTTAGTAAAAGAAGATAGCTGTCATTCCCTACAGTGAGGGACGAACGTGATAGGGAATCTCGCCAAGCGATTTGAGATCCCCAACTCGCTCATTCTTCGTTCTTGAGGATGACGGAAAGAATAGAAAGGTGAGTGGTTTTGGCTGCTCGCCTTTTTTAGTTTTAGAAGACGTTATAAATTTAAAAAATCAAAGACAGTGAATAGGAAGAAAACAATGAATCACCCGATTGAACAACTTGAACAGATCATGACTAAGCTGCGCGATCCAGAAGGTGGCTGTCCTTGGGATTTGAAACAAAATTTTGAAACAATTGTGCCGCATACTATCGAAGAAACCTACGAGGTAGTGGACGCGATTCACAACAAAGATTGGCCGAACCTACAAGAAGAGTTGGGTGACCTGCTATTTCAGGTGATTTTCTACAGCCAGCTCGCGAAAGAGCAGGGACTGTTTGAGTTCTCTGATGTGGTCGATGGCATCAATGAGAAGCTGACGCGTCGCCATCCGCATGTGTTTTCTGATACAGAGTTTGCGAGCGATGAAGAAATTAATGCCAACTGGGAAGCTGAAAAAGCCAAAGAAAAAGCTCAGGCAGGCAAAACTCAAGAAAGTATTCTAGACTCAATACCAAACTCTCTACCTGCGCTTTCACGTGCTACAAAGATTCAAAAACAGGTAGCGAAATATGGCTTTGATTGGGACTCAATTGGCCCAGTGGCTAATAAGGTTTTAGAGGAAGTCGATGAGGTGCTGGAAGAGGCACTTCAAGTGACGCCAAATGAAGACTTGGTTGAAGAAGAGTTGGGAGACTTGCTGTTTGCGACGGTCAATTTGGTGCGACATTTGGGTAAAAATCCAGAGTCAGCGCTCAATAAAGCCAATCTGAAGTTCTCACGTCGCTTTAAAGGGGTGGAACAAAAAGTTCGTCAGCAAGATAAAATTTTGACCGATTTTTCACTACAACAGCTTGATTCCATGTGGGATGAAGTCAAGGTGGCGGAGAAAAGATAACCAAAGCTTTTATCATGAATTGATTTGAAGCAAAAAATAAAAAATAGCAGTGTGATAGATTTCACGTTGTGGCGATAAGGGGCTTCTGGTATATTTTCATCCCGTCCAGAAGTAGTCCATTTCCCTCATTCAACCAATTTCAGGTTAAACATGACGACAAATTACATTTTTGTTACTGGCGGGGTTGTATCCTCTCTAGGTAAAGGTATTGCTGCAGCATCTCTTGCGGCTATTTTAGAAGCTCGTGGTCTTAAAGTGACTATGATGAAGCTTGACCCTTACATCAACGTTGATCCAGGCACTATGAGCCCGACTCAGCACGGTGAAGTGTTCGTTACGGAAGATGGCGCTGAAACAGACCTTGACCTTGGTCACTATGAGCGATTCATTCGCACCAAGATGACTAAGCGTAACAACTTCACTGCAGGTCGTGTTTACTCAGACGTACTCGCTAAAGAGCGTCGCGGTGATTACCTAGGTGCAACTATTCAGGTTATCCCACACATCACTAACTCTATCAAAGAGCGTGTAATTTCTGGCGCAGCTGGCCACGATATCGCGATCGTTGAAGTTGGTGGTACGGTTGGTGATATCGAATCTCTACCATTCATGGAAGCGATTCGTCAGCTAGCAGTAGAACTTGGCCGTGAACGCGCAATGTTCATGCACCTTACTCTAGTGCCATACCTAGCAGCTGCAGGCGAAGTGAAAACTAAGCCAACGCAACACTCTGTAAAAGAGTTACTGTCTATTGGGATTCAGCCAGACATCCTAGTTTGTCGTTCAGACCGCAACATTCCTTCGAACGAGCGTAAGAAAATTGCTCTGTTCTGTAATGTGCAAGAAAATGCAGTTATTTCTATGCGCGATGTTGACTCTATCTACAAGATCCCTCAGCTTATTAAAGCTCAAGGCACTGATGAACTTGTATGTAAGCGTTTCGGCATCACTGCTCCAGAAGCAGACCTGTCTGAATGGGAACAAGTAATTTACGAAGAAGCTAACCCAACGGGTGAAGTGACGATTGGTATGGTTGGTAAGTACATTGAACTACCAGACGCATACAAATCAGTAAATGAAGCGCTAAAACACGCGGGCTTGAAAAATCGCCTAAGCGTTAATATTAAATACGTAGATTCACAAGACGTTGAGTCTCGTGGCGTAGAAGTTTTAGAAGGCCTAGATGCAATCCTAGTTCCTGGTGGCTTTGGTGACCGTGGTGTTGAAGGTAAGATTCTTGCTGCTCAATACGCTCGTGAAAACAAAGTACCGTACTTAGGTATCTGTCTAGGTATGCAAGTAGCGCTTATCGAGTACGCTCGTAACGTTGCGAAAATGGAAGGGGCACACTCTTCTGAATTCTGTACTGAAACTAAGTACCCAGTTGTTGGTCTTATCACTGAGTGGACTGATGGCGAAGGTAAAGTTGAAGAACGTACAGAAACATCTGACCTTGGCGGCACAATGCGTCTTGGTTCACAGCTTTGTCACCTAGCGAAAGGGACGAAAGCTTACGAATTATACGGTAGCGCGACGATCCATGAACGTCACCGTCACCGTTACGAAGTGAATAACAATCTTCGTCCACAAATCGAAAAAGCGGGCCTAAAAGTATCGGGTCTATCTGCGGACAAGAAACTGGTTGAAGTTATTGAGAACCCGAACCACCCATGGTTCGTTGCTGCTCAATTCCACCCAGAGTTCACTTCAACACCTCGCGATGGTCACCCATTGTTTGCAGGTTTCGTTAAAGCGGCTGGCGAGTTCCAGCGCGGCGAGTTAGAGAAGTAAAAAGGAATACAGGTAGCTGCGTAAGTTGTGCTGCTACCTTTAAATTTGACATTTATATATTCAACGAGAAGGAAACATTCAATGTCTAAGATCGTTAAAGTTCTAGGTCGTGAAATCATCGATTCACGTGGTAACCCAACTGTAGAAGCTGAAGTACACCTAGAAGGCGGTTTCGTAGGTATGGCTGCTGCTCCATCTGGCGCATCTACTGGTTCTCGCGAAGCTCTTGAGCTACGTGACGGCGACAAATCACGTTTCCTAGGTAAAGGTGTTCTTAAAGCTATTGAAGCTGTAAACGGCCCAATCGCTGAAGCTCTAGTTGGTTCTGACGCTAAAGCACAAGCTGACGTTGACCAAATCATGCTTGACCTAGACGGTACTGATAACAAGTCTAAGTTCGGCGCGAACGCTATCCTAGCTGTATCTCTAGCTAACGCAAAAGCTGCTGCTGCTGCGAAAGGCATGCCTCTATACGAGCACATCGCTGAGCTAAACGGTACTGCTGGTCAGTTCTCTATGCCTCTACCAATGATGAACATCATCAACGGTGGTGAGCACGCAGATAACAACGTTGACATCCAAGAGTTCATGATCCAACCAGTTGGCGCTAAAACTCTTAAAGAAGGTCTACGTATCGGCGCTGAAGTATTCCACAACCTAGCTAAAGTTCTTAAGTCTAAAGGCTACAGCACTGCAGTTGGTGATGAAGGTGGTTTCGCTCCTAACCTTAAGTCTAACGCTGAAGCTCTAGAAGTTATCGCAGAAGCTGTTGCAGCTGCTGGTTACGAACTAGGTAAAGACGTTACTCTTGCTATGGACTGTGCAGCATCTGAGTTCTTCGACAAAGAAGCTGGCATCTACAACATGAAGGGCGAAGGTAAAACTTTCACTTCTGAAGAGTTCAACCACTACCTAGCTGAGCTAGCGAACAACTTCCCAATCGTTTCTATCGAAGACGGTCTTGACGAGTCAGATTGGGATGGCTTCAAGCACCAAACTGAACTTCTAGGCGACAAGCTTCAAATCGTTGGTGACGATCTGTTCGTTACAAACACTAAGATTCTTGCTGAAGGTATCGAGAAAGGCGTAGCTAACTCTATCCTTATCAAGTTCAACCAAATCGGTTCTCTAACAGAGACTCTAGCTGCTATCAAGATGGCTAAAGACGCTGGCTACACTGCAGTAATCTCTCACCGTTCTGGCGAAACTGAAGATGCAACTATCGCTGATCTAGCGGTAGGTACAGCTGCAGGTCAAATCAAAACTGGTTCTATGAGCCGTTCTGACCGTGTTGCTAAGTACAACCAACTTATCCGTATCGAAGAAGCTCTAGGTTCTAAAGCTCCTTACAACGGTCTTAAAGAAGTTAAAGGTCAATAATTCCTAGCGAATTGTTAATCTAAGCTTTTTAAATGCCTCGCTTATGCGGGGCATTTTTTTGTCTGTAGGAAAGTGAGGTATGGAGGCTCTAGGTTCTAAAGCTCCTCCTTATTACAACGAAAGCGGCCTTAAAGAAGTTAAAGGTCAATAATTCCTAGCGAATTGTTAATCTAAGCTTTTTAAATGCCTCGCTTATGCGGGGCATTTTTTTGTCTGTAGGAAAGTGAGGTATAGAGGCTCTAGGTTCTAAAGCTCCTCCTTTTTAACAACGAAAGCGGTCCTAAAGAAGTTAAAGGTCAATAATTCACTCTGAATTATTAACTTAAAGCTTTTGAAAACGCTCTACTTCGGTAGGGCGTTTTTTTGCCTAAAATTCGTCATGTAGTGGTCTAATGATCCCGGACACCAAATTAGGTGGTAAAGTCTCCACCATAAATGAGGTGTTCAATGACAAAACGACAACGACGTACATTTTCAGCTGAGTTCAAACTAGATGCTGCAAGTTTGGTTCTTGATCAAGGGTACTCCATACCTGAAGCAGCTAACTCTATGGGCGTAGGTGAAACAGCTTTACGGCGATGGGTCGACCAACTCAAAGTTGAGCGAGGTGGGATGACTCCAACGACTAAAGCCCTCACGCCTGAGCAAAAGAAAATCCAAGAGTTAGAAGCCCGGATTAACCGGCTAGAACGAGAAAAATCCATATTAAAAAAGGCCACCGCTCTCTTAATGTCGGACGAACTCGAACGTTCTCGTTAATAGACAAGTTGAGGGAGCATGAGTCGGTCAAAATGCTTTGCGAGCTGTTCAACGTAGCTTCGTCTTGTTATTACAAGTTTAAGCAACGCAAGCCGGATGCCAATCGTATTCGTCTAGCTAGCCAAATTAAAGAACTCTTCAACATGAGTCGAGGCTCTGCTGGCAGTCGTACTCTTGTCTCGATGCTGAGCGCAGAAGGCATAAAAGCCGGACGATTTAAGGTTCGCCAGATAATGCGTGAAGCTGATTTAATGAGTAAACAGCCAGGTTCGCATCGATATAGACATGCAAAAGTAGAGAGGTTAGACATTCCAAATCTACTGAAGCGTGAGTTTTCTGTGAGTACTCCGAATCGTGTTTGGTGTGGCGATATTACTTATATTTGGTCAGGTTCGAAGTGGACCTATTTAGCGGTAGTGCTTGACCTATTTAGCCGACGCGTTGTGGGGTGGTCTTTATCCGATAAGCCCGATACCGAATTAGTCTCTAAAGCTTTGGACATGGCCTGGGAGCAACGAGGATGTCCGAAGAACGTAATGTTCCATTCAGATCAAGGTTGCCAATATAGCAGCCGCAACTATCGCCAAAGACTTTGGCGATATCGTATAACTCAAAGCATGAGCCGTCGTGGTAATTGTTGGGACAACGCTCCCATGGAGCGGCTATTTAGAAGCTTGAAAACCGAGTGGATACCAGCAACAGGTTACCTGACACAAGCTCAAGCTAAGAAAGACATCAGCCATTACCTGATGAGTTACTACAATCGGCAACGGCCTCATCAAACAAATGATGGGCTGTCGCCAGTGAATGCCGAAAATCGGCTTAAGTCAGTGTCCGGAATTTGTTGACCACTACAAACAAAAATGGGGCAGAGACGAGTCAGTACAATAGTGCCGACAAAGATCGTCACGGTTTTCACCCTGAATAGAGTTTACTAAGCTCGACCAAAAGCTTTTAAGAAGTTTTTGGGGTGTTGGTGAAATCTTACATGCTCGGGGTGATTAACCCTCCTCTTTCCCTTAAAGGGCGGCGCAATATACCCCCAATTTGAACATCTTGAGAAATATATTACATAATCAATCTGTGTATTCTGCCATTGGTCAGTAACAACGGTGTTTTCATCAAAGCACTCTACCGATTTCACTTGAATTCGATAGAACTTATTCCCATCAGAAACCAGTACATCAGTCTTCATTCCATGATCGATCATCGGCATAAAGACTTCCCAGCCGTCTTGTAATAGCCAACTAGCCAATAATGTTTCGTAGGAGATACTTTTGTAGTATTTCTTTGCTTCAGAGGAAGTATGGAGTGTTTTTACAGGCATAGTAATATCCTAATTACATGCTGAGTGTCTTTTTAGCACAAGACAGCCAGCGAAGCCTCCCTTTGGGGAGCGCTTCAATTAGGATTCACAATGGCTCTATTGAGGTCTCATCAACTAGCAATGGGAGCTGCCCCTAGTCTTCTACCGTTTGGTTACCTTGACTACTAATACTAGCGTTCACGTATCGTGAGTGAATCAGTCGTGTTCATATAAAGATAAACAAAGTTCATAATTTCGTCAATTATAATACTGGTGAAAAGGCGTCATTAGACAGACAAATTAAAAGATCCCAACTATCTTTATAACAGTCAGAAAGTTGGGATTCCTACCATGTTAAAAACACTCATTACTTGGGTTAGGAAGTGGATTGTAAAAGCTACTCCCCATCCAAAAGAGCCTGCGGTACAGCCAATCAAAACTAATATTGAAACCCTGCATGCTCAGGCACCTAAAACATTGTCCGAAGAATATCTCGATGAAAAAGATAAAGTGAGACACCGACTGGAACGCTGGGCTTTGCATCAAGACCAAATCAATAGTCGCATCCTTAATGCTTATTTAACCCTAGAGCGTAAAGGCCACTCTCCTATAACTATCACGATGCTTCAGAACCAACTTCTAGACATGAAAACTTTCCTACCCAACTTCAATCAAATGAAAAGTATCGCCCCACACAATCATGCGAAAGTATTTGATGTTAAGGGTGAAAGTGTGCGCATTTGGAGTGTTGTTGAAGTTCATGTACGAGAGTATGAAAACAAGATCTTTCACTAGAAAACAGGACAGGTTAAAAAGGTTCAAGTATGAAAACTCCGACTACGGTAGCCAACCTAGAAAAACTCGGGCGCGTGCGCCTATCTCCTTCCTTTTTTATGAGGGACTTTCTTCACTCTGAAATAGCACAAATTGAGCAGCTAACCAATGTTCCGGATTATCCTGACATAGCTCTTGAATCGGGTAGAAACCTTTGCCAGAAGATACTAGAACCAATAAGTAATAAATTTGGCAGAATCAGTATTCGTTCTGGCTATCGTTCACCACTAGTTAATAACGTAGGAAATGAAAAGAAGTATAATTGCGCATCAAATGATAAAAACTATGGTGGTCATATTTGGGATTACAAGGATAAAGATGGCCTATTAGGGGCTACAGCTTGTATCGTAGTGAATTCTTTTATTCCTTATTATGACGAAACAGGCCACTGGCAAGCACTGGCGTGGTGGATTCATGACAATATTCCTGATTACTCTGACATCTGCTTTTTTCCTACTTTTGCCGCATTCAATATCACCTGGCGCGAATCCGAACCACGCAAAGTAATACGCAGCTATATTCCTGAAGGCAAAGGGGTTCTAACAAAGCCTTCTTATGACAATCACCACGGCTCCCACCATCAGGAATACGCAGCATTCATTCACAGCCTTGTGCCAAACTAACCCCACAAGACAAAAAAACCACCAAGTCTAAACTTGGTGGTTTTGATTGCTAACTGCTTGTTCAGCAGGAAGGTTGCTTTCTTCCTGGCCTATTCTTAGCTGCCTATTCGGCAGGACACGCGTCATTACATGCGACAGTGTTATACCGTTATTTCTTAGCTGCCTATGCGGCAGGACACTGTTAACTATAGTCGCTAAGCTGTTAATTCCACGGGTTTTACATCGCAAATCCATAAAATACCCTTTTTCTTCTTACGTCTGTAACTCCTTGTTTTTACTTCTCCGAAAAAGAGCTTTCATAAAAGGGTCAAAAACGTAGGTCAGGTACCGTGCCTTTTCTTTCTTGATTGGTGGCTAAACCATAGCTATTAAAGTTTGCTGCAACGCGCTCTCTAACAAACTCCTTTTGTACAAACAAAATATAACTTTCCCCTGATGAACCGCTGGAGATTGGGATTCGATGAAAACTATCGATGATTCGCTCTTCATTAGTAGCTGGTAATGATTGTCCATCACCAGAGAAATCGGCTCTCGCCATGCTACGTTTGATTCGACGTTTCTTGGAGCCCAGAAAACTTTTCCCAATCGTTTGATTACGGGTAAACCTCACCTCAACCGCAATGTCAGGCACCTCACATACACTGGAGATCTCAAATAAACCTTCATTTACCATCACAGAGAAATAGGGCTGAAAAGCGAGTCCAATCATCATCTCTTTATCTTCAGCAACAAAGGCAATGGTTTGGCCGACTGTCGATTCATTCCAATCAGGAAAGCTCACGCCAATCCTATTCATCGCTTGTCGGTTATTGACCATAAACAAGTGCATTTGGGATATACACCGTCCTGCCAATAATTCGTGGTCGGCTTGTGCAGGCATGTAACGTATTAAGAAATAGTAACGCTTAGTCATATCTATCCCTTACTTCGCTTTGGAACAATTGAATAGGCCGCCTTTGATCAAGACAGACATGATGAAATGCACATCATTTGGGATGGCTTGAGAAGCTGTCATACTTTCAATCCAGTTCTCTGTATGTCTGAGCAGTTGATAGAAGTCATTTCCATGGGACACGTGTCGCCTTGCTATAACGTATTCTCGATCTGCCCCATATTCGTTCACTCTTAATGGTTTATCTGCGTTTTCATGCCACCAATCGTCAATCGATTGCAACGCTGCACCAACTTTTTGACCATGAAATGCAACAGTTTCCTTTCCGTCCAATAGTTCGACAGTAGCTAACTGCTTAGTAGGAACACCATCTTCTCGGCTATCCAAAAACTCTTGACTTGGGTAAACCTCATCTCCCCAACCAACTCCAATTTTAGCTTTGACATCCATATAGAAATATTCGGTTGGGTCAGACAGGGCTCGCATCAAATAGGCTGTGAGCTTTTCTAGGCATTCTGCTGAAGCCTCATCCCAATGACCATACCAAGAAAGCTTTGTTGCGTTTTCTACAATCAAGGCTTCTGAATCACTGATGGTCACTTCTATCGACAGCTTTCGACACTCCCTGTTTCTCCAAAGCCAACGGCCAAGCAGTATATTCTTCGCGTATCGATGAGCTAACTCATGATAGCCATTGAGCTCTTTATAAGTATTAGCCAGTAACGAAAGCTTACTGCGCACTTCATCATCACTACAGATATCTGGGGTTAGAGAATTGGCTCGAATTCGAAGCGGGAATGCACAGTAGATATCATCAACCCCAGGTTTTACATAACACTCTTCGATGAACTGAGGATTGGAATGAGCTAAATCTTGTGGAGCAACATTCTTTTTTACAAACTTGCTCCCTTTATATGCTTCTGCATAACCACCTTTTGGTGCTCGCAGCCTAGTTCTATCAATTTCAAGGGGACACATCTCACCACTTTTCGAAAGATGGTAGAAATATGCTTTGCCAGCGGAAAGAGAGCGTACGTAGTTCAGCTGAGTACAAAGTTCCATAAACGATTAATCCCTATAGTTTTTTATAAGAATAGTTTCGCTACTGCATTCTATCGACCAAAAGGCATGGTTTAAAAAGTGATCTCTTCCACTAAAACGTACTTCTATCGGGTTTACTCGCTGAGCAAGCCCTATCGCATTCTCTGCATAAGCGTGACAACTGGTGATTGAGTTGCCCCGTTTAGTTGGTTGTTCTAACAAATGGTAGCCAATAGAAACTGGCAAATTATCAGCGTCTTTAGTAATAAAACGCTCTAGCTCATCAAAATCACTCGGCTGGTTCTCACTTGGATATAACCATCGTCCGTATGCTGGCAACCCTTTTATGACATGGAAAAGCTCGCTCCTACTGGTAAACGTCCTTAGCCACTCAATCTGCGTCGATAGCTGTGGTTGGTATAATGCCCCTCCGGCAAAAGCTACGGGAAGTGCCGTTTTAAGCGCGGACTTAAAATCTGAAATTCGGCTGTCACTGTGGACTCTGATAACTAAGTCTATTTCTAGGTCCGCCAATCGTTCACTACGAATAGTTGGTCGCTTCGCGTTAGAAACCGTTCGTGCTTTGGCGACTGAGTTGGGCTCGGTAAGCTTCGCTGTCGGTTGAATGTTCTCGCTTCGAATATAAAAAGAAAAACTCGAAAACTCAAATGGGGAATCACAATTAACTAGCTTATTAAACTCTCTTTGATAATGATGCATGAACCCCCAAATAGCCGTCAAAGAAGGAGCACCGCATAGATATGGGCTACTCATTGCGACCGCATCTTGCACTCTCATTGATGACAAATAGATATACTGCTCACCCGTTACCTTATCTTCATTGCCATTTGGTTTACTAAGTTGTTCAAGTACCCATACGATTTGGGCTTTGGCGACCTGCATAAGCTTAGGATGGTAAGCAAACTTTGCGGCATACTTATTATTCTGAAACGTGAGATGCAAGTGACGGTTAAACTCACTAGCTAAGGAGCCTAGATCCGATTCAGGTAGCGCCAATAAGGCTTGAGCCAAAGTGTCATCATGTTCCAATTGCTGTTGATTAGGGTCAGCATCAACAATATCTCTTAACTCAATTAATGGAAGCATCCACAAGGCTATCTGCTTTCGCAATATCTTACTTCTAACCTTACGAGCGCTCTCTCTTTGCTTCTGTGTTTTTGATGGTTCTGATCCAATTAAGTGATTTAACACCTGACAAATTTTGGCGTTAGTTACCTGATAGTCATCAAAGTAGCGGCCACTCTTTTTGCGACTTTCAGTTAACGTCCCACCCTGCGCTGGTTTGACGTCTAGCGGGTAGTTTAGGACTTTCATATGCCCACCTAAACTGCCACACAGATTCCCGATACTTGCCGAGTTTGGCAGCGATGAAGACACAAAGCTGAGCTTACTTTCTCGACTTCTCGATCTCACTTCTAACTCTCTTTGGATGGCATGACTGACCACTGGGGTCACCGAAACATAATCATCCCCCCATGGAAACCGCAGTTGCTTGCTGTAAGTGCTGACACTGTCAGGAAAACTATTTTCAGGAAGTTGTTCTTCAATTGTATGTTTTAAGCGAGCAAGTGAATTAGCACCTAAACCAAATTCTTTGAGCAGCTCAACCCAAACAGGGGTTTCTTGCTGAACAAGTGAAAGAAGACTCACGGACTGTGATTGCCAGCGGAAAGGATTCAATAACCACAATGTATGGCGATACACCGCGGAGTTATGCCCCCACCCCAAGCTTTGCTCTAATACTGAGCTTGAGATAAGCGCCTCGGTTGTAGCAAGAGGTTGTGCAATTATCCGCTGATCTTTAACTCGGCAGTCTGGAAACTTGAGATTATGAGTGTGGAACCATTTGATCTCATCAAGGGATGCCTCTAGGTTCTCTGCGGCTTTTAAATGCCTTTTAGCACGGGCAACATCCAACCAATCAGAGCATCTATCGGCTTGATGGCTTGAACTGAGATTAAGCAAGATCGTTAACGCTTCTTTTTCACACCCTTCAACACAGACATCTTCCGTATAGGGCATGAACATCTTTTTTAGCGTAGCCTGCTTTACTATTTCGTCTTCGATTGCCAATAAGTCACTTAATTTCGTCATAATTACCACTCAGGTAGATACACGCTTAAACCATCACTTTCAGAGCTCATTCGCGTCAACTTTGTTTCGATGACACTTCTCAGAGTAAACGCTGATTCGTGACTCGCTATCTTTGTATGCATTCGCGGCCTGACAGCGGCTTTAATCTCACCAAACTCATACAACCGATACACTTCATCGGTGGTGCAAGAAAGCAATGTAGAAGCTTCTAAGGGGCTGAGTAGTACATCACCGATATTTCCTTTGGCGCTTGAGGGCACTGTTGCCATTAGCTTTGTAAAGTAAGCTAATACCTGTGCAAGCACGATATTGTGACTCAACTGCCGACTGGGTAACTGACGGCAATCTTTAAGCAGAGCACCAAAAGCTTCATTGAAAAACATCTTCTTCCAATCTTTTACTCGGACGAGCTCTGTCTTCTCTTTCAAAACATCGAAGTCTTGCCACAATGACGTTGGCCAAGAGCCGCAGTATTCGATGAATGACTCAAAACAGAGACCATCGATATCACCATAGCGATTTACATACCAAAGTAAGAAACCATAGCGCTCAGATAACGTCATTTCTGCCTTCAGCAATCCCAAGGGTTTTGAATCATTTCCTGACAACCATCGGGCAACCAAGGTCTCAGCCTCTGGAGCGTCATCTACTGGCGAGTTTCGGAGTTCATAACCGCATTCACATTGGCCAATACTCTCGGTACTTTGGTATTCAAGTCTCGATTTACACTCAGGGCAGTGATGAACCAGTTTACAGCCATGGTGTTCACAAGCTTGGTGAGAGATAAATTGCCACTGCTGGCGAATGTAGGGTGCTTCATTAACACACAGAGGGCAAATAGGCGTGAAGCGCTTACGAAGAAAAGCATAAGGATAGTCAGAACCGAATCTATGAACAGCTTTGTATCGCGGAGAGAATTGAGCTTTTGAATGTGATAACGCTAGACGCAGTACACCAAAGTTGTTGAGCTTTAATTGGTTCTCAAGGTGGATAAGCACTCGCACTCGCATTTGGCTTGTGGTTTGAGCGTGGTAAATATTGACTCGTTCGAGCTCTAAGGGGAAAGCACCAGCAATCGCCTCATGCTGATCCATGGTGTCGAACCAGATATCTTCGGCAAAATGAGAGAATCGCTCGTAACCTTGCTCTTGCGATAAACGCAACAAGAAACTTTCGAGCGATTCGTCAGGGTAAAGTTGAATGTCCGTTTTCACATGCCACCACTAAAACTTAGAATTTCTAAGTTTTAGTATTACCGTTAATCCGAATAATTCAAATTCTATGGAGCCAAATTGTGACTAGAAATCAATTCCAGGCTTACCGCCTTGGCATTTAGGGCACTTTCTTTAAAATACATCTGTCCTATTGGCTCCATAAACAACACCGCACCCAGCTTCAAGACATTCGAGTTTGTAAGATACTTGGCAATGATCATTACCATCTATCCCTCTAGTACCGTGATTCTTTTGGTTATTGCGATTTATATAACCAATCTGAGTTGTTTTTGTTGTGCCACTTTTAAACATATACAGCCTTAGGTCAGCGACTTATAAGACGAAAAACCAATTAAGCGTGCGCTAGTTCCTTGATTTCTAAGTCCTAGCCTAATACAAATTTTCTTGTATATTTCAGGAGGGAAGCCTCCCTTGAAGTCCCACTCATCAGAAGCATTTTTCATACGTGCTACCCCTGAAATACTGGGGTATTTTTTACCTAAATTATTGTCCACTATGTACTTCGATAACTGCTTACTAGTTCTAAAATTTAATGGACGCATCTCTGTAATCAATTCTTCCATTTCTCTTACTTCATCGTCTTTCGGCCTAGATTTGGTCAGTATTAGCTCTGCATTAAATTCTCGTGGTTTGCGGGGATTCTTATCTTTATTTACAACTGCATCTCGATTTTCAGCAACGGCCTGTTTGATATGGACTGTAGCTAACTTGCTTACTTTCGGGTTATACAATCTGCCGTCTTTGTACAACTTAAATAAAAATCCGATTTGCGCCTCAAACTTATCAGAGGTTTGAGAGTGCGTGAAGACATAACAACCATTAGGTTTAAGCTCAACTTGATCGTAGAGTAAACCTCTCACACTTACGGTAATTTTTTTGTCGCTCAGCTCTTCTAACAAACCATTCAATTCGCTCATTAATTCAATCTCAATTACTTTGAATTACCACTAGACCATCCTGTTTAACCCTTTCGATAAGATTAAAAATATTACCTACACCCCACTGGTTAGAAATGGCAATTAACTCACCAGAGGGTAGCTCAATAAGGTCTTGCTCTGATGAATGGAATCGCTTCATAAGGTTTTCAGGAATTTCATCAATTCGTTTAGCAATGCGACGGCGGATAGAATTATCAAATACCGCTAGCAAAGCCTCTAGAGACACGGGTTGTTTTTGCTCAATCCAATCAGTCATCAGTACTAAGGCTAAGTTTCTTTTATTATATAACTGACCTCTGTACTCAAACTTCGAATAGTCTTTAGTCCCTACTTGTGCCTTACGTTGTTCAGAGCGCTTTTCTCTGAACCTAACCTGATACTCTTCGACTTCTGGTACGGGAATAATTTGCTCGGCGTTAATTAGAACATCGTCTTTGTAACGATACGGCGCTAAGCGAACACAGCTAATGTCGATGCCTTTGTCACGTAGCCATAGTACCGAGGTAGTCAGCTCTTTATCGAAATCAGCGGATGTTAGAACAATTCGAACATCGTTACCAAAGTCGTCAAGGCTGCCTTCATCTAAATCGACAAAATCAAGAATTTCTTGTCTTGCAACGATATCGAGACCTTCTTTCTCGATATATTGCTCGAAGTAGTCACACGCTTTTTCAAACGTCATGGTAGAGATCATGGCTGCGTAACGAAGGGCTTGAAGTTCCATATGAGCGCCTACATCATCACGCTTTAGTTCAATGACCACCAAGTTTGCGTTTCTGTCGATGGCTAACAGATCAATACGGCGGCGACTGTCTTCCCAGTCGGAGAACTCTTCAGAAATCACCAAGCAATCGGGCGCAATGGCATCAATGCAACCTTTGAGAGCTTCTTGTAAATCTTGACGCTCTTGCAAGCCTTCAGTTGCAAATGTTGTTGCTCTTAAAGCGGTGAGATTTTTATTAGCAATGTTATATAAGCTCATAAGTAAATCCTATTAAGCACTCTCTGTAAGTTTTTCGCCCTGAACTTTTGGTAGTTCTAAGTTACTCAACTCGAAAGTGTTTCCTACAGACTGGTGATTTGAGTAAAACAATCTTCTTTTATTTTCACCGCGACCATCCGCAGACCATTGCTTTTGTTTTTCAAATTTCAGTGTAAGGAGAATCCCAATCGTACCTTGATCTAGCTCCAGCTCGTTATGAGATCTTGTGTCACTCCAAAGAGCCACCATCGAACTTGGAGAGTGCTTGCCACCATCAGTTGACCTTTGCGTCATACCATATGGAGAAATAGATAAAACACTACAGCCTGGCTCATCAACTAAACCTGCTGAATATCTTCCAGGCCAACGTCCTTTCATTTGGGGACCATCAAGTAAAAGAGCAACGACAAGATCAGGACCTAAAGATCGTAAAACTGGGGCAATAGGATCTTGCCTAGCCAAATCTTCACAAATCAACGGGCATATATGAATGTAATCATCTCGGTAAGAAATTAGTTTTCTTTCCCCAGTTGAGCAGTTCTCCCACCACTTTACTTTGTCGGTACTCAGTACATGCCCTAAACCGTAGGTGTTTAACTGTGTCTCATCAAGAGCCCACCGGTGGTGTTTCTTCTGGTTTTCACCAACATACCTGTCAACAAATCGGTTCTCATAAAGTAGGTCCAAGCTATTCTCACCATAAGTTCCTCTACAATCACCTTCACCAAAAATACCAAATATGATAACTGGTGGTGTAGTGCCCTTTGCTGAAAAGTGTGCTCTCAAATCTTCCAATAGATTACTTTTATCATTGGAATTCACGGCGCATTCAGGAATGACAACAAGATCGGGGGACTGCTCCTCACAAGACTCTATTGCATATATAACCATCTGACATGTTATTGCGTGGTGATTCACGTATGCGAAGAAGCCAAACTCTTCATCCATTTGTAAAGTTGGTTTATCGTCCTGCTGGAAAAACTCATCTTTAACCTCTAATGGCCAAGGAAGAATTAACACATTGTATTGATTAGACTCACTCGATTGTGTTGAATTTCCCACTAGTGCTGCAACTTCAACCCCTGGTTTAATGTATGCTAAATCATGGCTTAAGCTATTTAGCGAAATTCCGGCTTGGGGGGTATGGCTTTTAAACTGGATTACACCGTTACTTTTATCACATTGAGATAAGCTAGAAATAATTGAGCGCTCTTTTCTCGCAATCAATGCCTCTGCGTATCTACTGATCAAAGCATTAGGGGCTTGATATATTTCATTTTGTATTCGATACGAACACTCATCACTTGCGACATACAGTTCAAAAAGTAACTTTAAATATTCAGGGTTCTTTAGTAATTCTCCAATCTGAACATTTGCTTTACTTCGACTAAATAAAGCATGCAAAAGCCCATAGAACCTCGGACTGACTTCAATTTCATTATGAGTTTGAGCACTAAGTAATGCCCTAGACCAGTTTCTTGCATGGTTGCCTGTTTTTAGCTGCGTTAAGTAATCGACTTCATTCTCAATGGATACTATTTTCTGATACATATCATGCGTATCTAATATCCGAGCTATGAGATGAAACGTATTCATCGGCCATAACAAATACTGTAATAATTGATTGTCGGTATCTTCCAAATCTAAAGTAAAGAAGCTTCCTTCCGATCGCTGTTTTACCCGAGCAAAATCTGTAGCTCGACCTGGATAATCATCACCTAGAAACATATTTCTTAGTAACGTTGCTAATTGCATACTTACACCGCCTGCTCAATAATAGCGTCAGTGAGATGAAATTGAGTAGATTGAGATTCTTTCAAGCGAGCTTTAAGCTGGTCACAAATTGCCACTAATTCCGTAATCTTAGCCGTTATGCGGTTCTGCTCGTTTTTAGGAGGTATACACATAAAGAAATTTTTAATACTTAATTGCGTAATACTTGCCTGATTTGCAGTACCTTGCGCCTCATTAACCAAGTAATCTTTAAAGAAATTGGAGTTTAAATAGCTATAACTAAACATTGGGTTAAGCTCTTTCCAGACTCTAATCCTGACCGCATTTTGATTCAACAGGGACTGATCAAACTTCTCGTTGATCACAAATGTTCGCCCTACAGCAGATAGTGGTGCAGAAAACCAACTACCAACAGTAGTCATAACTATGTCGCCCTTGAAGAGACTAAATTGTTCATACTCGTCTAAAGTTTCTGCTGAAATATATACTGAGTTTCTAGTACTATTTTCAGTCAAGTTTTGAATCTTGGTAATCATTAGTCCTTCACTAAGATAATCTTTGGACTTAAATGCGTATCCTTTCTGAAACTCAGCCAAATCCCCCAAACGACACCACTCCCACCCACTAGGTAACTCAAATGGCTTTTCATCATCAGCAATCGGCGGTAGTGCTTTCTGCTTTTTGATTTTCTTATCTTTGATTAACTGTGCTTTTTCTTCTGCAATACGCTCAAGCAGATTAGTAGCAGGTTCATCATTTGGGTCTTGTGGGACAAGCTTACCCATTACAGCCAGTTGGAGGATGGTTTGTTTTAGCTGGTCGATGCTCGCTTCTGCCGTGAACAGGGTATCGAAGTGCTCGCTGATTCGAGCCCAGTTTTGCATTAACTCTTCAGCGTTTGCAGAGTTGGTTAGCGTGTCTAACAGCGTTGTCACCAATACCTGATGTGCCGTAATACTGGCTTCAGTTTGTTGTTCCAGTTGGTCGCAGAGTGTCATAAGTTCATCGACTTTGGCGACGATGCGGTGTTGTTCGTTTAAAGGAGCAATAGGAACTACCCAGTTAGATATGGCATCCATACCAATATTGGATTGATTCGCAGTTCCTGTAGATTTGCAATAGATCGTATCTAGTAGGGTATTTGATTTAACGGCTACATTTATAAACTTTGGAAAACAAAACACCGATGACAAGGAACAAAGCCTTTGATTTAAATACAGCTTTCTTCCATTCAAGTGGGTCTCACTTACAACCAAAGAATAAAGGTAATCTCTTTTACCTTTCGTACCTGTCATTGTTAAAAGAACATCACTTTCACTTAATTGATACTCGCTAGTCATCTCTGCATAATCTTGTTCAATAAATACCGTTTTCTGGTCTAACAGAAACTCGTCAGGACGAACATTACCCATTCTTATAACTTGATGGATTCCTGAATCTACAAATTCTTTACTTTTGTATGCAAAACCACCTTTCAATGTGGCGACATTTCCAAGCTTAGTCCACTGCCAACCCAACGGTAATTCGAACAGTTTTTCCTCATCAGATATCTTAGGCAAGAGTTTCGATTTCTTAATCTTCTTCTCTTTCACCAATTGCGCTTTTTCAGCCGCAATTCGCTCAAGCAGTGCCGAAGCAGGCTCATCAGTTGGGTCTTGTGGCACTAACTTACCGCGCACTGCCAATTCTAAGATCAGCTCACGCAATTTCTTTACGCCATAAAGCTCGCGCTTTTTGCTGCTGCCACGACCAGAGGCGGATTTGGTTTTAACGGTTGACGTCCAAATGTCGATATTGTCGGTGATCAACTGATTCATAGAGATCTGTTCTACACTCATTATTCAACACCGCCCACAGATGATTTCAGTGCATCGCCAAGAATGCATTTCAGCTTGTTACGTAGTTCCGAAATTTCTTGTTGTTGCTGTGCATAGTTTGCTAATAACTCTTGTGGGTTGTGGCTGAGCACCTCACCTTGATATGGGTTTTTAATATCTAGGTTGAAGTTGCGCTCAATGATGTCGGCGATTGGCACTTTCCAAGCGTGATTGTTCTCTACACGGCTTGCAAAACCGTCTTCTTCATTGCCCCACCAATCAATCTCTTGTTGGAACTCTTCAAACTTCATTGGTTTGGTCTTGCTGTAGTTCTTCACGCCTTCTGGGTATGGGTGCTCGTAGAACCATACGTCTTTGGTTGGCTTACCTTTGGTGAAGAACAGAATGTTAGTTTTGATGCCTGTGTATGGGTTAAACACGCCATTAGGTAAACGCACAATGGTGTGCAGGTTACATTCTTCGGTCAGCATCTTTTTGATTTTGGTTTTAACGCCTTCACCAAACAATGTGCCATCTGGCAGTACTACGCCTGCACGACCGCCATTTTGCATTTCTGAACCTTCGTCTAACACTTCTATGATCAGCTGTAGGAACAAATCAGCCGTTTCACGAGTTTGCATTTCGGCTGGGAAGTTCTTTTCAATGCCGTCTTCTTCTGTGCCACCAAACGGTGGGTTGGTTGCAATCACGTTAATGTTACTGTCCCAGCTTGAAAGCGGTTTGTTCAGTGTATTGCCGTGTTTGATTTGCACAGGTACTTCAATGCCGTGCAGCATCATGTTGGTGATACACAGTAGGTGTGGCAGTTGTTTCTTTTCAACACCGTGGATCTGCTTTTGCAGTGTTTGGTGATCCGCTGCAGTCTTCACGTAGTTGTCTTTCACATGGTCAAACGAACACGCTAGGAAGCCGCCCGTACCCGTTGCTGGGTCCATAATCGCTTCGCCCAGTTTTGGGTCTAAACGATTAACGATGAAGCGTGTAACGGCACGAGGCGTATAGAATTCACCCGCGTTGCCTGCGCTTTGTAGATCTTTTAAGATTTGCTCGTAGATATCACCAAATAGGTGGCGCTCTGAAGAGTCGGTAAAATCAATTTCATTCAGCTTGTTGATCACTTGGCGCAGTAACGTACCGTTTTTCATGTAATTAAACGCATCGCTAAAGGCTTCTTTCACCACAAAGCCTCGCGGGTTTAGATCAACAGGTGCAGTTAAGTTTTTCAGTTTGTAGAACAAGTCATCGTTTACGAACTCAAGCAGCGCTTCACCGGTAATGCCTTCGGCATCTTGCGCCCAATTACGCCATAGATATTGTTCTGGGATTGGTGATTTGTAGTCGTCCAGTTCTAATTCTAACTCTTCTTCTTGAGCGTCAAATACTTTAAGAAAAAGTAACCAAGACATTTGACCAAGGCGCTGTGCATCACCGTCGACACCCGCATCTTTACGCATGATGTCTTGAATGGATTTGATAACTGAACTGATAGACATGTTTTTCTACTTTTAAACAACTGAAATTTGTGGCGAATTATAGCAGAACTAGGTCAAAAAAAATGAAGTTAGTTCTATGAAACCATAGATATAAGATGCATTAATCTATAGCCTGAACTTATAAAATCATAATCATAAATACAGTTGGCTAAATAATGAAAATAGAATGCCCTCGTTGCCAGAAGGACAATGAGATTGAATTTGCAGAAAACATATCGTGTTCAGAGTGTGAGAAGAGTTTTAAAGGGTTTAAGTTCAGTAAGCGAAAGCTCGTTTCTGCTAGCTCCGCTTTACTGGTTGGAGCCCTAGGGGGTTACGCTGTTGAAAGTGGGTTAGACAAAGAAAGGTATCCTCTCGAAGTGGAATACGCGATTGTCGATACTTGCGTGAATTCTAGCAAAAACATGGTGTCCGTAAGTTGGTATGAAAGTAAACGGGAAACTTGTTTATGCGCATTAGAAAAAACAGAAAATGATGTGGCATATTCAGACTACAAATCAGATCAAGCTATATTTCTTCGCACATTCAAGCAACACGCCAACAGATGCTCGTAAAAAGAGAGGCAGCATTATGCTACCCCTCCTTTAATTATTAACGCTTAGGTGTGTTTCCGCGACCACCGCCCGATGGTTTGCCCGTCGTGCTTGGGTAATTTGGATTCGGCTTAACGCCACCTTTAGGTGTACTTGAAGCTGGTTTATTCATAATGAACTCCTATTTCCCTTGTTTTTGGTTGTGAGCAGCTGCGCGTTGAGCTCGGCCAGCAAAGTCGCCTTTAGGAACTTGCCCGCCGTTTTGTTTTGCGGCATTACCTTGAATGCGAGCAGCGGCTTCTGGTGTCATTGGTGCTTTTGATTTAGTCATGATTTTATCCTTAAAAATATCGTTATTAATGTGTCTTCGCTAAGACCAGGTAATATTAACTAAGGGGTTGGGGAACTATGGGGACAACTACAAAACAAAAGCAAAAACAGATTCAAAATACTTTAGACGCATTAGGTTGGAGCCATCATCGGTTTGCTGATGTACTCTATGAAGAGCTCAATGATAACGACGATTTTAAAGAAACAGACAAAGAGAATATCCGTAAGCTTGGTCAAAACATCAAAAAGCAGCTAAAGCGTGATTCGACGCCCGAAGAGCGCCTTAATAAGTATTTACAAGTACTGTTTGAACACCCTGACTACCAAGCCCTCAACTTAGGCAATATTTTACCTAGATATATTGATCACAACTGCATAAGCGGAATGTTAGCCGATCAGCTTGCACTACTCTCATCTGAACTGGATCTTTCCGATGAAGACAAAAAAGGCCGCTAAATTAGCGGCCTTAAAGGTTTCCGTATCTACACGGTGTGAATATTGTTAAGCAGATTGGTAGATAGCAGCTTCCAGTTCATTAACCGCTTCTAAATATTGCGGTTTGCCACCAAAGCCTTTCTTAATGATTTCTAACGGTCTGCCCATTTCATCGAAAGGTTTCACTTTAAGAACGTGGATGTTTTCGATCTCCTGCACACCTTCATCGGCATACTTATCAAGGAGGTTGTTCAGTACCTGCTGCGCTGTATCACCATATTTAGTGAAGTAGTTACGCTTCTTCACGTTATCGGCACGTTCTTTACGAGTTAAAGCGGGTTGGTCATAAACGACATGGCAAATCATATCGAATGGGTCCATGTCTTTACCCACTTCGTCTTCTAGTGCTTCCCATAGAATACCTGCTTCGGCTAGCTCATCGATAATGGCTTGCTTGCGGTCAGATTCGTTCCAACGCTTGGTGAACTCATCTAAAGAGGAGAACTGTTTCACCATGGTTTTTCGGGTGTAGTCTTTAAATGACTCGGTCACAAGCTTACCGTCTGAATCGTAATATTGGACACGTTCAGCGAGCGCTTTTACTGGAACTCCATTCACATGGAATTTGCGAACTCGATTCTCATCATCCCAATCGTCTGCACCGCCTGTATTTTCAGGGGAGTTTCCAAAATCTTCACCATAGGTAGCCTCTGGTTCTTGAATTGAATCAGGGTCAATGTCTTCGTCACCGAATGGGTTATCAGCATCAACATCATCAACGCCGTCGATGATGTCATCTAAATCTTCTTCATCTTCGAACTGCTCTGGCGTAGTGACCTTCACGCGCTCTGGTGTTCCGTCGAAGCGTTCATCAGCGAACAGCTCTGTCGCTTTTTTGAAATCCAAGATAGTGAACCAAAGCTTGCCATAGCGATCATCAATACGAGTACCACGACCAATGATTTGCTTAAACTTGGTCATCGATTGAATACCTTGATCAAGCACCACTAGCTTACAGGTTTTTGCATCAACTCCCGTCGTCATTAGCTCTGAAGTCGTGGCAATAACAGGGTACTTTTTCTTAGGATTGATGAAATTGTCTAGCTGATCTTTGCCAATGTCGTCATCACCCGTGATCTTCATTACGTATTTATCGTTCTTCTTAACTTGCTCAGGGTTCAAGTTTACCAATGCACGGCGCATGCGATCTGCATGATCGATGTCGTTACAGAACACGATGGTTTTTGCCATTGGGTCGGTACGTTTCAGATAGTTGGTGATGGTTTGTGCGACAAGCTCTGTACGCTCATCAATAACCATTGTGCGATCAAAATCTTTTTGGTTGTAGATTCGATCTTCAATCACTTCGCCATTTTTGTCAGTTTGCCCTTTGGTTGGTCGCCAACCTTGGACATCCACATCAATGTCGACACGAACGACCTTATAAGGGGCTAAGAAGCCATCCTCAATACCTTCTTTAAGAGAGTAGGTATAAATTGGGTCGCCAAAGTACTCGATGTTAGAAACTTCATCAGTCTCTTTTGGTGTTGCCGTTAAACCAACTTGAGTCGCACTGCTAAAGTATTCAAGAATTTCACGCCAAGCGCTGTCTTCTGAAGCACTACCACGGTGGCACTCGTCAATGATGATTAAGTCAAAGAAGTTAGGGTCTACTTGCTTGTAGGCTTTTTGTTCTTCTTCTGGTCCCGTAAGCGCTTGATAAAGGGCTAGATGAACCTCAAAGGCAGGGTCGACTTTGCGACCTGTAATCTTTGTCATCGCCGTGCCGAATGGCTGAAAATCATTAGTTTTAGTTTGATCGACAAGAATATTTCTATCCGCTAGGAACAGAATTCGCTTTTTAGCTTTGGCTTTCCAAAGTCGCCAGATAATTTGAAATGCGGTGTAGGTTTTACCTGTACCCGTCGCCATGACTAGTAAAGCTCTGTCTTGGCCAGCAGCAACGGCCTCTACTGTTTTGTTGATAGCTTGAAGCTGGTAGTAACGCGGTGATTTACCGCTGCCATCATCATGGTAATCTTGGGTGATAATTGGCAGGTGTTCTTCTTTATACCCTTTCCAAGCACAGTACTTTTTCCACAACTGCTGAGGGGTTGGGAAATCCTCTAAACGAATTTCCGTTTCAAGTTGAGTTGGGTTGGTTAAGTCTCGGAAAATAAAACCATCACCATTCGAGGCAAAAACGAATGGCACCTCTAGCAGGCCTGCGTATACCATGCCTTGTTGCATGCCTTTGCCAACTTCATGCTTATTGGCTTTTGCCTCAATCACTGCAAGCGGCATACTAGGCTTATGATAAAGAACGATATCAGCTGATTTTACTTTCTGACGAGCAGCAGCTTGGCCACGAACGATCACCTTACCATCTCGCAGTTTCACCTCTTGGCGAATCTGAGTCATATCATCCCACCCTGCCTCTTTAATCGCAGGAAGTATGAATTTGGTAATGATGTCGGTTTCAGATAACTTAGCTTTATTAATGCTGCTGACCATTCGGATTACTCGTAGAGAGACTCAATAGCTAATCAGTATATCGTAAAGCCAATATAAATCCGAGTGCGCATTATTCACGGTGTGATTAAGTGAATGTTGCGATAACTCTTTGTTTAAAATCACCTAAACGTAACTCATCATAACGCTCGAAATCGGAGTGAAAAGCACTTTGAACCCCATCGATTTTTGACCAATTTAGTTGCGTTGAGGGCTCCTCAGATACCATAATCTTATCGTTCAACAAACCTGTCGGAGTAAAACTCTGCGCCTTATCTGATTCATCAGTCTGTTCATTCGATTTAATAAATAGACACGACTCTGGAATGTCCTGCTCTATTCTTTCAGCAAACCCAATCAAACTTTCTTCGGCAAAGGTATACAACCACGCTTCTTGATTGGGTGAATCATTGATTCTTAAAATTCGCCCGAGCACTTGCCTAAAGTAAAGCTCCGTTTTTACCGAACTCATATGACAGCAAACCTGCAGCCTTGGAATATCCGTTCCTTCACTTATCATCCCAACACTGACTATCCACTGAACCGTTGAGTGACGAAAAGACTCAATTTCGTGTAACGGATTATCTTGATGATAAGTCACTATGCATGCTGATTGATTAAAGTGCTCAACAAGTCGCTTTTGAATGTCTTTGGCGTGCTTAATAGAAGCGGCAACTACTAAGCCTCCGGCACTTGGGGACTTTTGCCTTAACTGCGCTAGCTTTTGGCACCCACTATTTAATATGTAATTCATAGCGTCTTCGTTGTGAATGACGCTTTGATAAGAGACATCGGATTGTTTAAGGCAATCAAGAATAGAAGCGAAGTGTTGATTGTCACTGCCAGCTTTAACGCTTAGGTGTTCATTATCGATTAAAACGATTTTAGGGCGGCGGCATACCTTATCTTCAACGGCCTGTTGCAAGCCGTATTGATAATCGCAAACAACCTTGCCATCAGGGTCGGAATACTCAGCCATGACAATCGGTAGTCGATCAGAACGCCAAGGAGTGCCCGACAGCGCTAATGTGTAACGGGCAAAACCTTGGATCTTACTGACAATTTCTAACCCCCATGAATTTGAGCGCCCCTCATCATCAAACGAACAATGGTGGATCTCATCAAATACGACTAAGACTCGATATTTACTGACTGTGTTCCAGAAGTTCTCATCTAAAAAACGGATGGATTGATAGGTGTAAGAGCCCCCAAGAGAACCCAAACCTCCATTAAAGGAACATTCGAGCTTCCATGAAAAGGTCTTTTGCATCCCTTCAGCAACAGTCAGAGAGGGCGAGAAGCACAGCACTAGGTCAATCATGCCTTGTTCAAATAACCGACCCGCGACCTCGGCGGCCATAACGGTTTTACCCGCTCCAGGAGTCGCTTGGCAGAAGAAGTGTGAATGCTTGTTTGACGTAAATTTCTCGATAGCTAGAGATGCGCACTCGGCTTGCCATGCTCTTAACATTGTGGAGCCTTGCTTTGGGCGACTTGCATCCAGTTGGTTAGTGCATTAATTCGGCCTAATAGCTTGGCTGAGCGTTCTCTTGCCGCATTAAATAGCGGCTGCATATCTTGCTTGTTGTTTGGGAAACGCGTTAACAACGATTGGTATTCCTCAATCTCGCCTAGAGTAATCGCCAACTCGCCTTCATGCTGCTTCTTCTCTTGCTCTAGTGCATTTAGAGAGCACTCTGGAGTTTGAACAGCTATTGAATCGACCTTAGCTTTCTTATTTCTAGCCACTCTAGGCTCAATTGTGAGCGCTTTGAATTCGTTAGTTTGATGGTAGCGTTTGTCTCTACGAGCCCCAATGACAGAAAGCCAGCCTTTCTCCTCAAATGATAGAAGTTGCTTATAAACATACTTCCGCGCATCGCCCTTGCTCGGGAAGGCTGAAGCACTGTTTAGCAAAGCATCTCTAGCTTCTGTGACGGAGAAATTATCCATCCCTTTTTCAATCAATAGGTTAAACATGTGAGGGTTAATTCTGGTTACTTTCTTCATGTGACTCTTACAGGCAATAAAAACTTAGGATTGCTAAGTATACAAAAATCAGTAAAACTTAGACAATCTAAGTTATCTAAAGGTTGAAAAGAAATGTGTAAGTGCAAAAAGACAATCCCATCCCTGCGAGGCTCAAAGCTGCGCGTAAAAAAGCCAAGATCACCCAAAAAGATTTAGGGGTGAAAATTGGTATGGAGCAAAGTTCTGCTAGCGGTCGTATGAATCATTACGAGAAAGGCAGGCATGTACCTGATATTGGTACGCTTGAGCGCATGGCTGAAGAGTTAGACGTGCCGCTAAACTACTTTTTCTGTAGGAGCGAATTGAGCGCTGAGTTAGCGTGTGCCATTGACAAGATGAGTGATGAAGAGAAGGCGGCGTTGCTGGAGAATCTGAGCAAATAACAATGTGCGTATTACTGAGCTTTTAAAGGTGTTTTACTCAACAACATATCAACCGGTAATAAATCAGTAAATGATCGACCTATTAATCGGTCTTCTTTAAATTGAGCACCTTTGTTGTACGAAGTTTCTGTTTTCAGTTCTACTAGCTTGAGTTCTGTTAACTTACACTCGAAAGGATTCTGTTTCGCATAAGGGTATTTAGTATCAAAACAAGCCGATAATAATGGCTTCTCAATCGTATCCTTTGAAGATTGCAATGCATTAAGTAACGCATCTGCAAGAAAGTGCTTCAGCACACGGCATTCTCCACGACAGACTGAAAATAAAGGCAATAGAATTTCATCCCCAGTTAAGTTAGGGCGTTTTTCAAACCCCATCCTGCCTGCAAGTCCGGCAACAAAGCTTGCAAAATGCCGTTTCCCTTCTGCATCAGGTATATAACCTTTTTTATCGACTTCGCTCAGCTTAGAAAGGTGAAAATAACTTAAGTGTCGCTTCCAGCCTAAACGAGAATTCCATTGGTCTTCTTCAGCGAGCATAGTCGCATAGGGCATACCCACCAATACAAATGAAACTTGCGCTTCCTCACTTATCATCTTAAAAGTATTCGCTATTGTTTGTCGTTCATTAGCATCTTTGAATTCCATCAGCTCCTGAACCTCATTAACGATCACAAGCTTCACTTTTTTTTCAATTAAACTTTTGATGACTCCTTGTTCTAACGCTCCTTCTTTGTAAGGTCTCCTACGGCGGCTAGAGGCTCGACTATCTAAATCAATTAATAATCTTTCTAACGTATTTTGCTCACGAACTTTACTTGGGATGCGAGTTTTTAATACTGGCATTTCAGCCCAGCGGCTACCCTTAGCAGCGAACCTTGCAACATAATTATCTATCATCGCCGTCTTGCCAACACCTGTATCTCCCGTTAGCAATAGTGACTCTTGTTCCCCTCCAAGAGAGCTGTTCAATACCATTCGATCAAAGACGTTATAAATTTCCGTCAGCTGAGGGTATTCTAAGAAACACTCTCTAAAAGATGTATATTGCTCTATTTGAAGCTCACTAAGTATGTTCACTAATACCCCTCTATATCGCTGAGGTCATCACTAGCAGTACCCATATCTATTACTTCTTTTGGTACTTCACTGATAGGTTTAGGTGACGTAATGACAATGGTGCTAGGCCCTTCGCTACCAACACCTCTTTGCTTTGCTATTTTTGAAGCATGAGTTGTTTTAGGAAGCGCCGATTTTTTGGACTTAGAACGACTCATACGTTCTATTGCTTCATCCATAGCTCTGTCCAAATACAATGACGCATCGGCTAGTGATTCGTCTTGCTCTCCCAAACGAACTTTCAACCTTCTTAAACTGTTAATTCGTTGATGTTCATATAAAGATCGGCCTTTTGTATAACCCGTATGATCGACTGCTGGGACTTTGATGTATTTTTTCTCTTCCTCAAGATAAACGTAAATCGAGCTGATATCGTTTGGGTCTGTCTTGGTTTTCACATAAGCGCTTTTTCTTGCACGACTAGAATACTGCTTACCGTACTCTTCCAACTCATCAGACTGGTATTTAAGAGAATGCAATTCAATAGCGCCTCTTCTTATAGTCCGATGGTTTACAACTCCAAGCTCAATCTTTAATTGCTCTGCTTCAGGGCCGTCACAAAAGATTATCGTTCCTTGCGACTCTGTCCATTTCTGGTAAGGAACTCTCTTATACCTCGTGTCAGCTTTTTTATGATAAACGTCAATAAGCCACTTATGTAACAGCTCGAGAAAATCAGACACATTAATGACAGCGTCTCGCTTCGGGTTATAGTCTTTTAACTGAGTAGGGTTGGTGAAGGTTTTTCCTGGGAAACGACTAAATAGTTTCTTGTAGAAGGTATCAAAAGACTTTTCAACACCAGCTTTTCGCCACGGTTTACCACGTTGATTATATTGAATATCTGTTACTAATGGCTTTAATGCTGACTCTAGGCTATCACTCCAAAACTCCGCACCGTTATCCACAATCAAATTTGTAATTTTTCCGTAGCAAGGCCATTCAGATTTAATGCTTGGGTACTTTTCTTTAACCCAATCCTTCTTAAGAACTGAATTAAGAAAAGCTGCTCGTACTGTCTCGTAACTAGGGTCTCTATAATTGACAGAAAGACCAACAATGCAAGTGGAGTATCTATCATAAAGTATTGTTAAGTGTGGTCTGCCAAGAGGAAGCTCCAAATCATCATCAAGTAAAATCACAGGAGCTGTAGTGTGATCTATTTCTACATATTCCATTGGCCGCGTTGCCGGAATGATTGACCCAACAGTCTTAAACTTATTATCAGCATATCGTTTTCCATAACGAGCTAAAGCAACTTCATAGGGAGGTAGTGCATTTACACGATTGTAAAATGTCCGTTGGGAGATTGGCGCTATTTTAACTTGCGTTAGTTGTCGGTTTTCTTCAATAACTCGATATTTGTAGTACTCATAGGCAGTATTGACTGATACTCGCTCTTTGGTCAGAAACTTGGTTTGAATCGCTTCTGTAACTAAATCAGATGAATCATTTTTTAGTTTTCTGTTTCCTTTTTTGCTATGCCCAGGAACAAGAGACGCTACATCTCTACCTGACTCGTAATAGAGCTTTTTCCAATCAGCTATCGTTCTGGATGACGGGACCGAAGTTTTCTTCAATAGGGCATACTCTTCCAAGAACTTATCTAGGTTTTTGGGCGTCCAACCTCCTTTTACGCGCCTTTCCAAATAACGAATTAGATCCAAACGAAACAATGCCGTCTCTTTGTTTGGCAAGTCACCAAATGCCAATTCAAGACTTTCGTCTTCTGCTAAAAATTCTGTCGAAAGCGTTTTATCATCAGCTACATCATTGTCGAAGCTATTAAATTCATCACTAAAACCAAAGAGATCATAATCACTCATTGGCTAGCACCAAACAGAATTTTCTAAATCAAATTTTTTCTGATTAAAATCTGTTTGTATTTCACCTGAAGATAGCCAGCACAAAGCTGCTGTTAGTGTTTCATCTGGAGAGATTTTAAGTTGGTGTGAAAGATGATGAAGGGTCACGCTTCTATTAGCTTGAACAAACTGAAGCACATGTTTTTGAATATCAGTGATTGTACGAATCCCTGAATAGCCATGGAGTAATTTAAGGTTACTAAGTAGAAAACCAGTTCGAATCTGCTTCTCGGTCACTAAGATGAGCTTTTTTCCATACTCAGCTTGAGCGACAAGCTGCTTTTCTTTAAACCTTGCTCGAAAATCTGGTTTAAGGATCTGACTTGAATGCTTTACTTCAATCAGAGAAGGCGTATCTATGCTATCGAAAAGCTGAAAGTCTGGTGTGTAGCGGCAGTAGCGCCCATTGAAGTAGTACTCAAACCCATGTGGCTGAGATTCATATCTGACTATTTGAGGATTGTATTCAGCATGAAAACAAAAGTCATACTCAAGCATGGACATTGTTCGAACAACTGAGTCATTTTTCAAACTCATGAATTTACAAATGTTGTGAACAGCTGATGATTTTTTGGTTTGGTCGTACATAGCAAAAGCACTTTTGTTGTAAACCTACAACAAAAAATAGACCATGAAGACTTAGGGTGCAAATAAGAAAAGAAGCCTGCAATTTATGCGAACATATATTGCAGGCTTCATAAGGGGTGGGAACCCAGCCACATCCCGGCACACAAGTCACTCGCTGCGGCTGCTCCCTTCCAGGCCTGACCGAGTTCACGAGCTATTGTTGCGGGAGGACCAGGCCCCCATAGATTCGTTTTCTAAGAGGCTTGCCTCAAAGAGTGATTGGATTATTAAGCATCACAGCAACCATTGCAAGCCCTTCCACCCTATTTTTGAACAATTGCGGTCTAAGTGCTTATCCTTTATTCAAACCACTAGAAAATCGCAGGTAAATTCACCATTTACCTGCATTTGGAAGGTTTGAATTGCTGGAGTACTAGATATCGATGTCTTCGTTATCTTCTGTGCGAATGATATAGTCTGTCATCCACGCGGTACCTAATAGACACAACCACACCACAAAGACTGGGCTTGGTACTTCGATGCTTGGAGTAATCACCAGAGCCGCAAAACCGACCGTTGGCAGTGTCCAACACAGTAGTTTATTCCAGCGGAAGGTTTTCAAGCGCGTCAGCGTTTCCATCGATGCCATGATGCCCGTTATACACAAGGCCACCAAAGCAGCATATGGTAAATCGGCTATCCATAATGGAAGTATTAAGCCTAATGACCACCAGCTGTGTCGGCTGGCAGGCTTAAGGTGATTTGCCGCCCACCAAATCACGATGATTGATAAGGTTTGAAGTGTGGTAACCCATGGGACGCCTTCAAGCTTGCCTGCTGATTGCGTGACCATGATCCCGACCTGCAAAGTCGTCACAATCAAGCCGGAAATAATCACGACCGACAAACTACTGCGTCTTGAGAAGACCACCATCAATAGCGGGAACAGTACCCACGCACTGACAGACAGCGTGATGGGCTGCAAAGGAAGGGTTAGACCATAAGTGGTCATGGAAACAAGCAAAGCTAATCCTGCTATGCCTCCCTGCGGTAAAATCCATAAAGCAGGAATTACCATTGCAAGCACTGGGATATCTCCCTCACTTAAACTGATTGCTCTCGCGCAAACAACCGCTAATAATGTGGTGATCAAGAACTGAAACGTTGTAAATACCATAGCCCTCTCCTTCTACCGATCCGTGGTACCATACCAATCGTAGTAATTAACTGGTCACTCTAGCTTGTTAAAAAACTCGATAACCTCGTTAGATTTTTTGATTGTAGAATAACTACTTATCAAAACTTCTTATCAAAAAGAGCGGCCTTGCTCTCAAGCTTTTTCCCTGCGCTATTTTTGAACACTTACTTACTGTGATTGGTATTTATGAACTAGGAACATTTAGTATGGACCAATTTTTGAGCCAAATCTTTGCTGTGATTCACCAAATTCCATATGGAAAAGTAACAACTTATGGAGACATAGCACGTTTTTCAGGATTTCCGGGCTATGCGCGCCATGTTGGTAAAGCGCTGGGTAACCTGCCAGAAGGTAGCAAACTGCCTTGGTATCGAGTGATAAACAGCAAGGGTGAAATATCTTTAAAGGGTGATTCGTTCGACCGACAAAAGCAGCATTTGGTTAAAGAAGGGGTTGAGGTGAGTGATGCAGGAAAAGTTAAACTCAGAATTTACAAATGGCAGCCCTAGAGCTGCCACTAATCGTCAATTCAACTGGCTAAGTTAAGCCAATCAAGATGCCTTAACAGTGGCATCGACTTCTGATTAACGAACACCAACCAAACGTAGGTCTGCTTGCTGTGTATTTTCTACATCAGTAATTACTGACTTAATCGTGTCCGTTGTGAAACGCAGTTTGCCGTCAACATGAATCGATGCGCGTATGTTGTAACGGTGGTTAGCTTTAATTTTGTCGTTGTCGTAGCTTAGCTCGAATGCGAACGGTACTTGCTTACCGTCTGTGGTGAACTCTTGAGTTGCGATAACCGTCGATGGTGCGTCAGCCAGTGAGATATCTTCTAGCGTAACGGTAACTACTGCATTCTCTGGCAATGCAATTCTTTCACGGTAGCTTACTGTTCCTGAAATCACTTGAGTGTTCTCTGCAACCACTTCTTGAGAAGCGTTCGTTTCTGATGTTGCTTGGCAACCAACAAGTAGGCCAAACGATACTAAAGACGTAATAAGAATTAGAGCCTTTTTCATATTCAATTTCTCTCAACATGTTTGCCGGACTCGGCAAATCTACTGACCAATTATAAGAGAGCTTTCATATTCTGTCTTGAAACCCTATGATTTATTGACAGATATCTGACTAAGCTAAATGATTAACACCATAATCTGACACCCATTTTACGAAGAGGAATGCTGGCGATGAGTCAACCTTTACAAGAATTACTAAGTTTACTTCAGCTTGAAAAACTGGAAGAAGGTTTATTCCGTGGGCAAAGTGAGAACCTAGGCCTACCACAGGTATACGGCGGTCAGGTATTGGGACAAGCGCTTTCTGCTGCTCGTTATACCGTTCAAGACGACCGTAGCGTTCACTCGTTTCACAGTTATTTTCTGTTTCCCGGCGATCCTGAAAAGCCAATCATTTACGATGTTGAGAACCTACGAGATGGACGCAGCTTTAGCACACGTCGTGTAAAAGCGATTCAAAATGGCCGCCCTATTTTCTATCTCACCGCTTCTTATCATGGCGATGCGCCAGGTTTTGAACACCAGATTTCAATGCCTGATATTCCTGGACCAGAGAACTTCGCCTCAGAAACTGAGTTAGCGAGCCACATCGCGGAATTCTTACCAGAGAAACTACGCAAAACCTTCTGTGGCGAAAAGCCGATTGAGATGCGCCCGGTGACGGTGGTAAATCCACTGAAACCTAAGAAGACGGAAGCGAAACAATACCTTTGGGTCAGAGCGAATGGCGCGATGCCAGACAACCAATTGATTCACCAATACCTGCTTGCTTACGCATCGGACTGGGGATTCTTGGTTACGGCGCTTCACCCTCATGAAGTCTCTATCATGACGCCAAATTTTCAAGTGGCGACGATTGACCATTCAATCTGGTTCCATCGCCCATTCAAGATGGATGAATGGCTGCTTTATGCGATTGAAAGCCCAACGGCAGCGAACACTCGCGGCCTAGTGCGCGGCGAGATCTTTAACCAGAAAGGTGAGCTCGTAGCGACGGCAGTACAAGAAGGTGTGATGCGTTTTACTAAGTAGCGCTCAAATAAATAGCGGATAAACGCTTCTTACAAGCCCCAAATACGAGCAAACAAAAAGAGGCTAGGTTCAATACCTAGCCTCTTTCTTTAATGACGCTTAAGACAACCCGTCACATAAAAATCAATAAAACCTACTCAACTTCTAATGTTGGCTCAAACTCGCTCTGTACTCGTGTTTTGATGCCATCACCTGCGTCACGCAGTAGATTAAATGGCGATAACACTACGCCTTTCACCGCGCCCTCTGCGGCTCCCTGAGCGAGCTCTTTACTCTTATCCGCTAACAAGTTAGCTTGCGCCAAAATACCTGGGACTTCCGCTCGTAGCATTTCAGATTCAGTGACGATGACAGGAATAGTCTGTTCGCGATAAGATTTACTTTCAGCGAGCATTGGTGGCATTACATCTACGCGGTATCTCTTTAATTCCGTTAATGTAGGAGGAATAACATCAGTTCTTACCTGCTCGACTTCCGTTCGAACATTTTTGACTTCATCTAAAATCGCAGGGATTTTGTTGTCGACCGAGGCTACGGTTTGATTCACGTCATCGATCGTCTTTCTAACTTCTTCGACAGTGTTTAACACCTGAGGAGCAAGATCGCTGACATGTTCTGCAAGCGCTAATAGCTCTTCTACTTTGAGCCCTTTGGTGAGGCCCGATATGTCTTCGATAACTTGCGGATAAGTATCAACGATTTCACCGACTTTATTGGTAAACGAGTAGATGGTGTAACCCAAGTAAAAAATGGCGACCGCCAATACTAGCTGGATAGCGGTAGATACTTTTGCAAACATGAATAATCCTTTTCTTTATCGCAGAGGCGAGATCTAAACTGAGAAGATATCTAAACTAAAGCGATAGTTAATCTATTACTAGGCGCAGCTTAAAGCGGCAATGCTGTCGTGTACTTCAATGGTTCCATCGCAAACGTCGAGGTCACATTAGAAATACCATCAATGCTATTCACCAAGCGCTTATAAAAATCATCAAAGCACTTCATGTCTTTAACCTGAACCTTCATCATATAATCATATTCGCCAGCCATACGATAGAACTCCATCACTTCTGGAAATTCCGACACAGTATTCACAAAACGACCATACCACTCATGAGAATGATCACTGGTTTTCACTAATACGAACGCAGTAAAGGAAAGATCCAGCTTTTCTGGGTTCAGCAGTGCAACTCTTTTCTCAATAATTCCGTTCTCTTCAAGGCGCTTAAGCCTTTTCCAACAAGGCGTTGTAGTGAGATTGACTGCTTCAGAAATATCGTTCAATGACAGGGTACTGTCTTCTTGCAGTAACCCTAATATTTTTTTATCTACGGCATCTATCACAGTTTCACCAAATTGCATTTAAAGAGAATAATTTTCTACAATTTAAGCAAAACAAAGCAAATATGGCAAAGTTTTTCTCTCGAATTATAGATAAATTAGAACCATACCAATTACAAAGAATTCCTACACTCGATCAGGAGAACGCTTATGTGCACTGACCATCAATGGATTAACAACGCGATTCGTAAAATTGAAGCGGACTACCAACGCTCAGCGGATACGCACCTTATCAAGCTCGATCTACCAAGTATCGAAGGCATTGATGTTTACCTTAAAGATGAAAGTACACACCCTACAGGCTCTTTAAAGCACCGTTTAGCGCGTTCTCTGTTCTTATACGCTATCTGTAACGGTTGGGTTGGCCCAGAAACAACAATCATTGAATCTTCATCGGGCAGCACTGCCGTATCTGAGGCGTATTTCGCTCGCCTACTTGGCCTGCCGTTTATTGCGGTAATGCCAAAATGCACAGCGAAGAAGAAGATTGAGCAAATTGAATTCTACGGCGGCCAAGCGCATCTTGTTGACCGCTCAGATGAAATTTACGATGAGTCTCGTCGTTTAGCAGAAGAACTGAACGGTCACTACATGGACCAATTTACTTACGCTGAGCGCGCAACCGACTGGCGTGGTAACAACAACATCGCGAACTCGATTTTCAATCAAATGCAGATGGAAGATCACCCAGTTCCAGCTTGGGTAGTAATGAGCCCAGGTACTGGCGGTACTTCAGCGACGATTGGCCGCTTCATTCGCTACCAACAGCATGAAACTAAGCTTTGTGTTGTCGACCCTGAGAACTCTGTATTCCACGAATACTTCCAAACCGGCAATGCGAACGTGAAAGGCAGTACATTCAGCAAGATTGAAGGCATTGGTCGCCCACGAGCAGAGCCAAGCTTCATTCCTGGCGTGGTTGACGAAATGCGTAAAATTCCAGATGCAGCAAGCATCGCAACGACACATTGGTTATCTGAAATTCTTGGCCGCAAGGTTGGCGCATCAACCGGCACTAACATGTACGGTGTGCTTCAGCTAGCCAGTGAAATGAAAGCACGTGGAGAAAAAGGTTCTATCGTGACTTTACTGTGTGACAGCGGTGAGCGTTACCTAGACACTTACTTCAATGACGAGTGGGTAAATCTCAATATCGGTGACCTACAACCTTATGCTGCGAAACTAGAAGCTTTCTCGCAAACAGGTGAGCTGGCTTAAGTTCATTAACTAACAAGTTTACAATAACAAAAAGGACGAAGTTAACTTCGTCCTTTTTCTTTATAACAAGCCCCTATTAAGACACTTATTAATCGCTATCACTGTGTTATTTTTGTCACTACAGACAAAGACGCATTATCACTATAAGTATCTACAAACAAAAACCCTTCCAGTTTAACTTTACCTTTTGTGTTAAACAGAGTTTCAAACGCATTATCAATATATTTATCTAATGAACAACATGACACTAGAAAGTTATCTGTTTGCACTAAAAAACTACACCCCGGATAAGACATATCATCGACAGGTTGAATATTCTTTTTAGTAAGGCTACTTTTCACAATAAAACCAGTCACGCCAAATTGATTCATATTAATATCCTGAAAGCTTGATTATTAATCGTAAATATTTAGAAATAATAGGCGAACAATAAAGTTCACTTTAACAATGGATGATTATGAGCTCACTTCAAACGCTTCTGATAACGCCTCTACAGAGGTTTCAGAGACAAACTCACCATCAACAAAGTACTTAACGTTTGCACCTTCCTTCACGCCGGTTACCGTTGAAGAAGTGCCGTCAACATAAGTCACTTCCATCTCAATAGTATTTTCGTCAATGGTTCTTATGTGACTGTCTTCAATGTTGTGGTACGTCAGAGGATCAATCGGTGCATCACGCAGTGAAGGATCAAGATCGCTATTAATATCAATCATTGTCTCGACTTTACTATCAAAGATATGCGGAGTACCGTCGAAAGGGTTTGACCCCGTCCAGAACTCGATTGAGTTAACAACGAAGTAATCTGCCAATGTTGTAAAGCCATAAACGGGTACCAATAAGAAGTTAACACCGCCACGTGCATAGCGGTTATCAACAACCTTTATGTTGAATTCCATTAACTTTTTTGTCGTGAAATTGCTACCGACACAACCGCTAAGAATTGGGGCAAGTAACAGGATACCCGCAAGCTTGATCGAACTCTTTTTACTGAAGATTTTCATTTCATCTACCTACGACTTAGAAATAGTAACCGAATTCAATACCAACAGAGGTATCGTCAAATTCATACATAGTTACGGATGCATTCACATCAACATTGCCGTTAGTCCAACCCAGAGCATTTTCAAACACAGTGTCGACATCAGAATCCAAGAAGTAAGTAAAATCACCGCGGTAATACATGTTACCAAATGGCACCAAAACGCCCGCTTCTAGGTCAAAGCCGTCGCTCACATCACCAGTTGAATAGTTGGCACCCACGTTCCATGCACCAAAGCCAGCATCAGCGACGTAGTTACCACCGACGGTAAGATTGTCGTAGTCTCCAGAGATATTCCACTCACCATCAATAACAATGTTATTTGAAATATTGTATTGGCCAGATAGTGTAATGACATCTTCTCTATCATAATGGTCATTTAATTTATCATTACCAAAGTCAATATCAAGAGTATCGTAGCTTAAACCGATGCTAGCTTTATCATTAATACCGTAGGTAGCTTCAACGCCTATTATATTCACGTCATATCGTTCAAACTCTTGTGTATCGTATCCAGCTTTAATACTACTCTGAACATTTCTGATATCTTGATTGTGATAATTATTTTCAGCTTGTACCTCTTGTTCTACATTTTCTGAATTCGTTGTATCGTTCGCAGATACTACACTAGAAAAAGAAATAACAAATAAAGAAGATAATGTTAAAAGTTGTGTTTTCATGATATTCCAATGGTTAAATTTCAATGCCGAAATGGCAGTGTTAAAATTAGGCTATTAAATTAGCCGTTGTTTTTAGGTAATAAAAAGCCACACCATAATTTTAAAAACATGGCTTTTTATTAATGTGAATTAATTAGATGTTAATTATCGATATAAATCGTAAGGCGATAAATTATTTTTCTACCGCACCGCCGAGAGTTTTACCCAATCGAAAGTTGATGACCTTATGAGAAATTGCATTGTCTTGATAATGGAGTTCAGACATGTCGACAATATTATTGTAAGCAACCGTCACTTGACCGTTTTCTTCAGTCACTAATACTTTTTGGCCAAAAGCATCCAATCCAATACTTGGGAAATCGGTCATTGCTTTTGCGCCTGGCGCTGGCCCACCAAAAACGAGCAGGGTCGCATTAGGTAGTGACTCCCCAATCGCTTCTGCTCTAGCCTTAAAATCCCAGTTCATAAACCAAACCGTGTCACCTTGAGCAAGAACATCTCGTTTAATATTGTTCAGTGTCGTTTCAAAATCATACTCTGATACTAATGTTTCAATGCCGTAGTTCTTTGTTAATCCTTCGCTCTGAACTGGTGCAATGTTATCTAGCCCATTCGTTAGCGATGCCGTTTTTTCTGCGTACTGCTCAAGGGCCTCGTTATCCATTATTCCGTGTCGCTTTTGAATAAACTGAGCATCGGTATAAATTACTTTTTGCTCGCCATTTTCAACATAATTCAAAACACGAAATGGCAAGTCGAGCCCTACTTGCAAGCTGTCTTTGAGCAACTGGGTATTCAACTTATCGTCGGTATAAAAGTCCACTCGACTTGGTGCTAAATATTCATTTGCCTGTCCAGCTAATCGAGAATGGTCGATAGTTAACACTTTATCTAACCCGTTATCTTCAGCGTTTTTATCAACAATGAGCACACTCTCATCAACGGCATTTAGTTGAGATTGATGAGCGTTCTGATCAACGGTCGTTTCGCAACCTAGAATGGGCAGAACACACAAAGCAATTAAAGACAGTTTTTTCATAGATAACCTCTTTAAAGTTTGAAAATGATTGAAGACAAAACGAAACAATCAAATCTATTGAATATTATGATCGGAAACAAAGTCTTCAAGAACTGAGTGGGCGCGCTTTAGGTCACCATCATTCAAATGGACTAAGTACCCATACAGCGCTTTTTCATGCTCTATCATATAAGTCATTTCTTTTTCATAACCGACTGGGCTGGATGCTTGAATATCCTTAAGCTGATGAACAAATCGTTCTGCGCTGCCCTCTAAATATTTCGCCCCTAAATATGGCATCACTTTCAAAGACAACGTCACTGTCTTAGCGAAAAACTTATCTTTACAATGAATAGTGCTATCAACACCGTATTGTTTGCGAACAGGGTTCATCACAACGGTATTGTGTTGCTCCATTTTACTGAGCAAGTCCAAGCTGTTTGCTGTCATACTGCCTGGCGGGTTGTGTTTGAGTTCAGAAAATACCTGTTTACCTAAGTTTCGAAATACCAACTCATACTTAAGTCCCTTCGCAAACTCTCTGTACTCAGCTTTCTCAATTCTCGTCATCATATTTTCTCCACTTATAGCAACGAACGATGGCAAAGTTAGCACCATTATCATGAGGAACTTGCCCCACCTTAATTGGCTGTTATAGCAAATCATCAACAGGGGTCTCGCCTAGCCAGATATTCCTTAAAGCAACACTCTGTTTTGAAGATGCTTTAGCCTGATACACAACGTCATTGTTATATTGAATCTGCATCGTTTCCCCTCTGTAGATAATGGCAATCACATCGCCTTTAATCAGCGGTATGGATAGGCTATCCACTAGTTTTTGGATATTTGAGTCTTTCATATTGATGCCTGGGTTTGACTCTTCCAGCGCCTCAATCGTGGCTGTTGTGACTTTTCCTTGTGTTAACTTCTCAGGCGTAAACGTCAATAGAAGTGCGCTATCACCTTCTTTGCTTTTCAAGTGTCTAATATCGTAATAGTCGACAAACCATAATGTGCGAGTATTTTCTGCGACCATTCGATAATCATCGTATGCCCACGATTCAAATTGCGCGTGCGAAGACTCGGCTTTTAGCTCGTGACTGAACGCTTCCCCGGCCATCACAAGAGTCATCAACAAAAATGTTACTTTGTATCTCATTGGTATCTCTTCCTACATTCAGGTTTAAACATCGCAGGTACTCGCTCATGCCGAAATCGGGCTAAGACGCTAGCTTCATCATGTCGAGAGAATCTAATCTCTCCACCTTTCTTGAGCTCGGAAATGTCAAATGAACCAAAATGCTGTTTGCAATATTCGATGCTTGAATTGGTCGATATTTTTTCATTCTGCCTATCATCATCGGCTTAAGTACCTTAAGAGCACCTTGAAGTAACTTTTCGTCAGCTCTCTTCTCCTGTCGATCCCCCGCCAACGGGCCCGGGTGTAGGAAAGTCGTTTTCTCAAAATCAAGTAATTCAACGTCATTTTCCATCTCCCCTTTGCAGCGAAGGTAATGTGAGCGAGCTTTACTATCAGCTCCAAGACATGACACGACGATTAAGTGCTTCACTCCAAGATCTTTCATGTTTGCTGCGGTCGACACGACTAGGTCAACATCAATTGCACGAAGTTTATCTTTGGTACCCGATTTTTTAATCGTGCTACCTAAAGCGATGATCCCAACGTCCGGAAGATCTGAATCTAAATGGATTGCAGGAACACTTAGATTACTGTCAATTATCTGCTTCAATTTCTGATGCTGCGTATTGAGTTCACGTCGAGACAGTGCGTAAACAGTACTGATATTCTGACTGCTTAATAAAGTACTCAGCGTTTCTCGTCCAACTAAGCCACTCGAACCAGCAATAATGATTGATCTATTCATATGAAATTCACCGTTTAAAGTTATGTCGTCTCGACGTTGTATACATAATAAACGCAACAAACCGACCGGTCTAGTCAGAATATTGTCAACTTTGTCAAAATTAGACTGATCGGTTTACATATTCGAAGGTGAAACGCATTGGGATCTGGAATATAGATCTGATTAGTGAGGGGTTAAAACGCGTACGCTCGACAAGTTTTGGGGAGACCGTTACTGATACTCCAAGAACCGGTAAGAGCCGATTTAAGTATCAGTATAGATATAGATGACTTGATCATTGAATGAGTCGTTGAAGTGTTTGGTACTTAAAACCGAGCGAGAGCTCAATGAGGATATCTAGGGGAACAAGCTTTCAAATCGCCAATGGCGACGAAACAAAATGAGCACTATAGGTGTTAGGAGTTAGACTGCGTTTTACTCACTGCAAGTTGTGTAAATTAATCTATTTATTGCTGAATATTCTCAAGAACAGACTCGGGAATAATATTCTCTATCGCCACATACTGACCAACATCTAGGAATGCGAAACAGCTATAAGCCAAGCTACTCCAGCCTAAAATAGACAATGTCAGCATGCCAAATGTTTTCACGCCACTTTGATTCAATCGTTTCGAAACAAAGGTATAACTCGGAATTCCGACTAAGACAGGAGCCAAAATAGCCATCGAAAGTTGGCCGTATTGATTCCATTTTTTCATGAATTTTCTGAGTTTTGGTTTAAAGACAGCGCCTTTTTGTTTCTTAAATAAAGTTGAATAGACGGGAGCAATTTTCCAACCTGCATACGCAGCAATCATCGCTGGGATTAAATTAAACAACAGCATTTCTGGGTAGGAGTAAGATAGAAACGCGGCAATAGCAGGCCCTGAATAGGTTTTCCAAAGGCTTAACAACGCCATCGATAAACCAATAGCCAAGTATGTTTCAAATGCTAATGTCATGCTTTGATCTCCTCTCTCCGGTTTTCTGCTTCAATGATCTGATTGTCTAATTTGAAGTGTTGAATGAATAATACACAACACGGACCGACCGGTCTAGTTGTAATTTTATTATCCTATGAGGACCTAGAAATCTGAGGGGTACATACTCAAACCAGTGAATGAGTATTGGCGTCAATCTCGCAGCCGTGTAGACTCTAATTAAGGATAATCATTAACTTGAAAAGGAAAGAGTTTTGGCTGAATTCAAATACAAGCAACTAACTCAAGAAGAACAAGACAAGCTAGATGCCGCTTCATTTCGTCGCCTATTATCTCATCTAGACAACAATAAAGACGTGCAAAACATCGACCTAATGATTTTGGCTGGCTTTTGCCGAAATTGCTTTAGCAAATGGTATGCAGCAGAAGCTGAATTGATGGGAGTCGATTTAGATTTAGACGATGCACGTGAACGTGTTTATGGCATGACTTACGATGAATGGAAAGCTAACCATCAACCGAAAGCGACGCCTGAACAATTGGCCGCGTTTGAAGCTCGCCAAGCGAAAAAGAGTTAAGAAATTGGACACCAAATAAGAGTTCGTATCCTGAGCGAAGTTTTATTTTCGATTGAACGCATTCCTGCTTTCAATCATCAATATTTAGCAAACAAAAAGCCCAGTAACTGCCTCCAATAGTTGGACACCAGTTACTGGGCTTTCTTTATCAAGCTTTAAACTTAAGGGCTATACAACTTTCTATAGTCTAGCCCTTAGTTTTACCAACTAACCGTGAGAGGTTCTTCCCACGTTGTCATGGCTAAGCTCTTTATTAAGCTCCGCTTCCACGTGACCCGGAGAGCGTGTTGAGCCAGAAATCAGTCGGTACATCGCAGGGATAACGAACAGAGTAACCAATGTCGCGAAGCCCATACCGAAGAAGATAACCGTACCCACTGCCACTCGGCTTTCATAGCCTGCGCCCGTTGAAGTAATCAATGGAATTGCACCGGCTAGTGTTGTGAATGCCGTCATCATGATTGGACGTAAGCGTCGAGCCGAAGCATCAATGATCGCCTTTTCAAACTCGATACCACGGTCACGAAGTTGGTTAGCAAACTCAACGATCAAGATACCGTTTTTAGTTACCATACCTATCAACATGATCATACCAATCTGGCTGTAGACGTTGAGCCCTTGACTCATCAGCACCAAGCCTAAGAAGCCACCGAAGATACCCATAGGTACGGTGAACATCACCACCAGCGGGTTAATGAAGCTTTCAAACTGCGCGGCCAGTACCAAGTATGCGACCAGCATCGCTAGCGCAAATACCACTAGGATACTTGATTGGTTCTCTTTGAAGTCTTTTGACTCGCCAGAGTAGCTCACTGAAATATCACCGGGTAGCTGTTCAATCGCTTGTTCATCAAGGAAATCGAGCGCGTCACCCAGCGTGTAACCTTCCATTAGGTTCGCTTTAATGGTCACCGATTTCTGCTTGTTGTAGTGCGACAAACGAATCGATGATGCCACCTCTTCAATGTGCGTCAGCGTATCGAGTGTAACTAGCTCACCAGACTGAGTGCGCATGTAGATTTGGCTTAAATCGTTCGCGTTGTTGAAGCTGTTTTCATCACCACGCAGATACACGTCGTACTCTTCACCACGATCAACGAAGGTCGTTTCACTACGTCCACCAAGCATGATTTCTAACGTATCTGAAATATCTGAAACGCTAACACCTAGCTCTGCTGCACGCTGCTTATCTACGGTTACCAATAGCTCTGGTGTTTTCTCAGAGTAATCGATGTCCGCGCCTTCCATCATTGGAGAATCTTCAGCCGCTTGCTTTAAGAGCTCTGCCCACTTCTGAAGTTCAGAGTAATCAGAACCGCCAAGTACGAATTGAACAGGCTCACTTGAACCACCTTTGAAGCCCGGCATGAACGGGAATACACGCACATCTGGAATGCCATTCAACGATTTACGAACTTCGTTCAACGCTTCTTGTGCGGTAACGTCACGCTCATCCCAATCTTCTAGGATCATGATTACAAAGCCCGTTTGGTCGCCCGCATTACCACCAAACGCTGGTGATTGAATACTGAATGACTTCAAGAAGCCTTGACCAAGCAATGGCATTAAACGCTCTTCAACGATGTCCATGTTGGCAGACATACGGTTGTAACTGGTTGCATCGGCACCACGAACAAACGCAAAGATAACACCACGGTCTTCTTGTGGCGTCAGTTGCGACGGCACTTGTTGCATCAAGCCATAACTACCGCCCATACACGCGATAATGATGATTGGAGCCGCCCAACGCCAGTTTAGAGCACGGCGCAATACCGATCGGTATCCAGATTCAAGTTTGCCAAATACGCGCTCGACAAACAGGTTGAAACGGTTTGGTTTAACGTTCGCTTTTAGGATTTTACTGCTTAACACTGGCGTTAACGTTAATGCGACTAGCGACGAGAAGATCACCGACATAGCAAGCAATACAGAGAACTCGGTAAACAAGAGGCCAACCATGCCGTCCATGAACGAGATTGGTAGAAATACCATTACCAATACAAGCGTTGTTGCGATTACCGCAAAGCCTACTTCACGAGTGCCTTTATACGCAGCAAGCAGCGGTGACTCACCACGTTCAATGTGGTGGAAAATGTTCTCAACCACCACGATCGCATCATCTACCACCAAACCAATCGACAGGATAAGTGCCATCAGGGTAATCAGGTTGATAGAGAAACCGAAGTAGTACGCGGCAATAAACGACGAAATCAGAGATACAGGTACGGTTACCGCTGGAATAAGTGTTGCTCGTGCTTGACCAATAAAGATATAAAGCACAAGGATAACCAAGCCACCCGTGATAAAGAGTGTGCTGTATACCTCTGAGATTGAGCGGTCGATAAAGACTGTTGAGTCATAATCGACAGCTAAACGAGTACCATCTGGCAAGAACTTTTGAATTGCTTCGACTTCTTTATGGACTAAGTCAGCCACCTCAAGTGGGTTCGCATCTGACTGAGGCACGATACCCATACTTACGTTAACAACGCCGTCACTCTTAAAGGTCGAGTTCTCGTTTTCCGCGCCAATGTAAACATCCGCTACGTCTTTTAAGTAGATAGGTGTGTTATCAGAGGCACGTTTAACGACTAGGTATTCGAAATCTTCCGCTTCAGTGTAAGAACGAGCAGTACGAACCGACATCACAATCGCATCGTTACGTACTTCACCACCTGGGCTTTCAATGTTCTCATTATTCAGAGCAGAAGTGATGTCCGAGGTAGTCACGCCACGACCCGCCATCTGAGCTGGTTTCAGCTTCACATACATTACTTTGTACAAGCCACCTGAGATATCCACTGAGCTCACGCCCGAGATCAAACTAAAGCGGTCAATCAACACACGTTCGGTGTAGTCGGTTAACTGCGTTCGGTCCATCTCTGTCGAACTTAAGTTGATGTAGACAGAGGCTTCACCACTACCATTGTTCTTATAAACAATGGGGTCGTCGGCTTCATCGGGCAATGAACGCTGCGCACGAGCTACAGCGTCACGAACATCACTCACACCGGTATTGAGGTCGTAACCGAGCTCAAAAGTAATCGTGATACGAGACATACCGTTACGCGTTGTGGATTCGATCTCATCGATACCACTAATACCGGATAACTGGTCTTCAAGGTTGGAAGTTATTTGGCTTTCAATGATGGTGGCAGACGCACCCTCATAGCGAGTACTGATCGATACCACCGGGCTTTCAATATCTGGCATCTCACGAACTGCGAGCTTATTGAAAGAGACAATACCAAACACAACCAATAGTAGGCTCAATACGACGGCCGCTACTGGTCTCTTTACAGAAACATCAGATAACAACATTAGTTAGCGCCTTCTTGTACTTTTTTATCGCTTGCTGCATCAGCCGGGCGATTAACAGTAAGCTCTTGAACCGAGACACCGTCACGCATATTCACGATACCTTGCACCACGATCTTCTGGCCAATCTCGATGCCTTTGTCGATCACGACTTCGTTATCAATACGAGCGCCAAGGAATACTTCTGTACGAGTTGCTTTGTTATCTTCGTCAATAACATAAACGAAGCGCTTTGTACCTGAATACTCAAGCGCTTGAACTGGAATGATTGGCGCTTCTACTGGTGGGAAGTCCATATCCGCCGCCACTAACATACCTGGCTTTAGATAATCATTATTGTTGTCGAAGTGAATTCGAACTCGAAGGTTCAAGGTTTCAGCGTTAATACGAGAATCAATGCCTACTACAGTGCCAGTGAACTGAGTGGCGCCCCATGCGCTAGTACGAGCCGTTACTTTCATACCTTTAGACAGTTTAGAAAGGTAGCGCTCCGGGATCTGCAGATCTAATTGCATTACCGATAGGTCGTCTAGGGTCACGAGTTCAGTACCTGCTGTCACCATTTTACCGCGGCTAAAGTCGATAAAACCAACAGTGCCCGAGAATGGCGCGCTGATGTGAAGATCTTTCAAGTTGGCATTTGCAGCAGCTAAACGAGCATTGGCGATCTCTACGTTCGTTTTCTGAGCGTCAATTTCAGTTTGCGTGATCGCGTTACGTTTCACTAGGCGTTGAAATTCCGCTAGCTTACGTTGCTCGTCTTTTAGATAAGCTTGCGCTTCTGCAACCGCCGCTTTCGCTTTGTCGTCATCAAGCTGAACCAACATCTGCCCTTTAGTGACATCTTGATTAGCTTTAATGTTGATAGAGTCCACTCTGCCAGCCACTTCAGAAGTGATCATTACCGATTGCTCGGCTTCTAACTTACCGACCAACGAAAGAGATTGGCTAACTTGGTGAATATCAACCTGCTCAGTAACAACAGTGACAGTGCTAGGGCCCATACGTTTAGCAAGTACGGCTGGAGACGCCATAAGAATAGACAAGCTAAGCAGGGTTAAAACAGATTTATGCTTCATAATAATGGTCTGCAAGTAAGATTTATTATCTATAAATGAAATTAACCGTATTCTATCAACTAATGAATACTGTAACGTCAAGAAGTGTAAATCTAGATTAAATTCCGTTTACGTTTCATCATGTTTTAGACACATTGAACACAATACAGAAAGCCAGTCACCTCAAGGTGTTATCTATCAGTACGTAAACCTTAGTACAGATGTTCACTTCACGAGCAATATGCGTACTTTTCGCCATCTTTGCCCAAAAAGGCAGCATTTAACACAAAACCATAAGAAAAACCCTTTACAGGTTTAGCGTGTTTGCTATGATGCGCTCCGCACTTGAGAGATGCGTTGGGAAAAACATCTCTTTAGCCTATCCATTATGAGTTAGGAAAAAACACCCTGGAGGGGTTCCCGAGTGGCCAAAGGGAGCAGACTGTAAATCTGCCGGCTCCGCCTTCGATGGTTCGAATCCGTCTCCCTCCACCATATTTCTTCTTATCTCTTTTATAGAGTTAAGAGAACAACCTGATTGATGGGCTTATGGGAAAACATCAATTTAGGCTTACTTTGTGAAAAGTAAGACACACCCTGGAGGGGTTCCCGAGTGGCCAAAGGGAGCAGACTGTAAATCTGCCGGCACTGCCTTCGATGGTTCGAATCCGTCTCCCTCCACCATATTCTTCTTACCTCTTTTAAGAGTTAAGAGAACAACCTGATTGATGGGCTTATGGGAAAACATCAATTTAGGCTTACTTTGTGAAAAGTAAGACACACCCTGGAGGGGTTCCCGAGTGGCCAAAGGGAGCAGACTGTAAATCTGCCGGCACTGCCTTCGATGGTTCGAATCCGTCTCCCTCCACCATATTCTTCTTACCTCTTTCGAGAGTTAAGAGAACAACCTAGTTGATGGGCTTATGGGAAAACATCAATTTAGGCTTACTTTGTGAAAAGTAAGACACACCCTGGAGGGGTTCCCGAGTGGCCAAAGGGAGCAGACTGTAAATCTGCCGGCACTGCCTTCGATGGTTCGAATCCGTCTCCCTCCACCATATTCTTCTTACCTCTTTTAAGAGTTAAGAGAACAACCTAGTTGATGGGCTTATGGGAAAACATCAATTTAGGCTTACTTTGTGAAAAGTAAGACACACCCTGGAGGGGTTCCCGAGTGGCCAAAGGGAGCAGACTGTAAATCTGCCGGCACTGCCTTCGATGGTTCGAATCCGTCTCCCTCCACCATATTCTTCTTACCTCTTTTAAGAGTTAAGAGAACAACCTGATTGATGGGCTTATGGGAAAACATCAATTTAGGCTTACTTTGTGAAGAGTAAGACACACCCTGGAGGGGTTCCCGAGTGGCCAAAGGGAGCAGACTGTAAATCTGCCGGCACTGCCTTCGATGGTTCGAATCCGTCTCCCTCCACCATATTCTCCTTAATTGGAAAATCGAAAAGCCAACTCATTGAGTTGGCTTTTTTCGTTTCTGAGCTTTATCTCTTGCTAAACGTGTCTTCTAAAACAACCCTCAACTTCCTAAACACTAACCCGCCACTACAAATAACTAATCGAGCTAAATCATTCAAACATCAGTGATCCCATACTTCAGCATGACGCTCACAAACCAGATAAGCAGCACAGCCTAAACAATTGGTCGATACATGTTCTTCGCATTCGTTCGCCATTCTCTGTTTCTGCTGCAAAGTAATCTCAGGCTCCAATACGGGTTCAAAGAACTTGGTCATTACTCCTCACATCCAAATAGAATCAATTAGTTAGCTTTAGGTTAATCCAACCTTTGGATAAGTTACATCTCTTAATATTTGTCGTGATGACACACTTCCGCTACTCATGTTCTTTGTCTGTTCCGCACGTTTTCGTCATATTGGCATAGTTCCTTGAATCTGAACCCCTTTCCCCCCCTCCCCAAAAAAACAAGCTCAAAGCCAATTTCCCTGCAGCAACTTACAAAGGCCTATCAATAGACACAAAAAAGCCCCTGCTGATTTCTCAGCAGGGGCTTTCTATTATTTGGTGTCATTCCGAATAACTACATCCTATTGATGTTGAGTTAAATCCTGGAATTAACCTTGAATACCAACAATTAACCAAGGTGCATTGTTAGTTGTTAGGTCACGCTCTAGGTGCCAGATATCAGTGATATCTTCTTCAACGCCATCAGCAGTGTCACGGTAACGACCGCTAAACTGAAGGCTTAGCTGTGCTTTGCTACCATCGTGGTCTGCGCGAACGATTTCAGCATCAACGTACATTACGTCAGTGTGCTGATCACCGTCTAGCTTATTACGCTCAGCTTTTAGGTCTTCAAATAGGCTTGGAGATACGTATTCTTCAATCGTGTTTAGTTCGTTGTGATTCCATGCACCTTGCAGTGTACGGTAGTGCTCACGAGAACCGTTGATGAATGCCGCTTGATCAAAGCCCGGTGGGTAGTTATGTGGAACATCGCTTTGTGCACCAAAACCGAAACCACCAGCAGCGCCTTGTGATTGAGGTTGTGCTTGCTCGAAGTTATGAACATTTGGCTGTTGCTTAGGTTGTTCAAACTTGTTCTGACCCATGCCGCCGAATGCTGGCTGTTGGCCACGTGCATTCTGCTGATTCATTGAGCCCTGCTTCGCGCCCAACATTCCGCGTAGGAATTTAAACGCTAGGAAAGCAATCAGACCCATAATCAGAATATCCATGAACTGGATACCTTCAAATGCGCCACCAAAGAATGCAGCTAAAAGACCACCAGCAAGTAAACCACCTAGCAGACCGCCCATAAGGCCTTTCTTGCTAGAGTTAGCGGCTGTGTTCTTACCCGTTTGATCTTGACGGATCGAATTCGTGTTTTGTTGTTTTGGTGCTGGAGCCGTTTTAAAGCTTTTGCCAAATGACTTACCACCACCAAACTTTTTCGCTTCCGCGATTGGCGTCACCGCGACTGTTACCAACAGGATCGCGACTAGTGAGAAAAATCGTTTCATTATTATCCTTTATAGGTTTTTTATCTTTCGACACCTTAATCATACTCGTTAACAAAGAACAATGAAATATTCACCGTGTTTACACATGTATCATAATATTGCGGCTATTAATTGATTACTAAACTAGCGAGGGGATTGACGGCACTCAGGGGCAGCATTAAAATATTGAACGATGTTCATTTAATAGAAAGTACCCATGGCAAGACGAAACGATCATACTCGCGAACAATTAGTGCAATTAACCTTAAAAACGGTAACCGACTTCTTAGAAGAGCACTCTTATCACGAGCTAAGTCTACGTAAAATCGCCAATATGATTGGTTACGTTCCAAGTACCTTAGTAAATGTATTTGGTAACTACAACCTACTGCTTTTGCATGTGGTCGCTCAAACATTAGATGAACTAGCGTCAGAATCCGCTGCAGCTGTTGAACAATCGAGCAACCCTCAACAAGCTCTATTCAACCTTGCCTACTGCTACCACGATTTTGCACAGAGACACCCTCACCGTTGGCAGCTTATCTTTGAGCACAACATGAACGGTGAAAACCTTCCTGAATGGCAATCGAACCGCATCGATAGAATGACAGGCATGCTAGAACAGTTGCTAGTAGCGATTGCTCCTGAACATACGAAAAGCGAAGTCGTTAAAGCCAGCCGTGTATTATGGTCTGGAGTACACGGAATTACTCTACTTAGCGTTGATGATAAATTTTTCGCCTCTGAGCCCATTAATGGTAAAGAGCTGATCAATAACCTAGTCTCAAACTACTTAACCAACTGGTAATCATCCAAGGAAAGACAATGAACAACAGCAGCCAATCTTCGCTGTTAACGCAAAAAAGGTTCCTACCCTACTTTATTACCCAATTTCTAGGAGCCTTTAACGACAACATATTCAAAAATGTCCTGTTACTGTTTGTTGCTTTCGCAAGCGTAGACACGCTGCCTATTTCCAGCAATCTATTCATTAATTTGGCCGCTGGCCTTTTTATTCTGCCCTTCTTCCTATTTTCAGCTTTGGCTGGTGTACTGGCCGACAAATACGAAAAATCGTGGTTTATCCGTAAAGTTAAGCTCCTTGAAGTGGTGATCATGTCGCTGGGTGCGATCGGATTTATCTACGAAAGCTACGGAATATTACTTCTGCTTCTGTTCCTTATGGGAACGCAGAGTGCTTTCTTTGGCCCGGTGAAATACGCCCTGCTTCCACAACAATTAGAAACAAAAGAACTGGTATCTGGTAATGCTCTTGTTGAGACAGGTACATTCTTAGCGATCCTGATTGGTACTCTAGGCGCAGGCATCATTGCGTCTGAAGAAGGCGCGAAGCTCATCGCTGCGGTGTGTATTGTTTCGTTCGCCGTGCTTGGCTATGTATCAAGCTGCTTTATCCCACAAGCACCAAGCAATGCACCAGATCTTAAAGTAAAGTGGCAACCTGTAAAACTGACCCGCGCGACACTGGCGATTGCCAAAAAAGACCGCCCGACATTTCAAGCTCTGATGTCTATCAGCTGGTTCTGGTTCCTTGGTGCGGCTTACCTAACTCAGTTTCCCAACTTCACTAAACTGCATCTAAACGGCACTGAAAGCTCCGTTGCCTTTTTACTGGCACTGTTCTCAGTAGGCATTGCAATCGGCTCTTTGGCTTGCGATAAGTTATCTAATCACCGAATTGAAATCGGCATCGTGCCAATGGGCAGCTTAGGTATCTCGATCTTCGGTCTTTTGATGGCGATATCCATTCCGGAGTCTTTGCCTGACTTTAGTTCTTTCCATCAATTCGTAACCTACTCAGAGCTGTGGCCACTGTTTGCTTACCTTTTGCTTCTGGGTATCTCTGGCGGTATCTTTATTGTTCCTCTGTATTCACTGATGCAGTTACGTGCCAAGCCCGATGAACGTGCCCAAGTGATTGCCGGGCTCAATATTTATAACTCACTGTTCATGGTGGGAAGTGCGGTTCTAGGTATTGTTTGCCTTAGTGTTCTAGAGCTTTCAATTCCACAGCTGTTTATCTTGCTCGCAGTGGGCAACACTTTGGTAATGCTGTACCTGTTTTATCAGGTGCCTATCTACGCTTTCCGCTTCTTTACGTGGGTGGTCACTCACACCATGTACCGAGTTAAACATAAGAACTTACATCACCTGCCAGAAAAAGGCGGTGCGTTGATTGTCTGCAACCATGTGAGTTATATGGATGCACTGCTGCTGAGTGCGGTTTGCCCTCGCTTGATCCGTTTTGTTATGGAAGAGGATTACACCAAGTTACCGCCAATTCGACGCTTTTTGAAAAGAGCTGGGGTGATTCCAATCTCCGCGACCAACCGCAACTCGATTCGAAACGCTTTCAAAGAAGTAGAGCGAGCCCTGCATGAAGGTCACATCGTGTGTATTTTCCCAGAAGGAAAGCTCACCTCTGATGGCGAAGTGGCTGAGTTCATGCGTGGTATGGAGCTGATCATCAAACGTTCCCCTGTCCCAGTGATTCCTATGGCTCTTAAAGGATTATGGGGTAGCTACTTTAGTCGTTACAAAGGCCGTGCCTGCAAAGGGTTACCCACTCGCTTCTGGACTAAGCTAGAGATAGAAGCTGGCGAACCGATTTCACCTAAAGAAGCCTCTTGTGAAACGCTTCGACAATCAGTCTCTGACCTTCGCGGATCACTACGCTAGTTAACCAGCCTTTTATTCATATCAGCTGAACAAGCGTTAAGTTTTCCTTAACGTTTGTTCAATTCATTTAGACTTACTTATCATTTTATTGAACGTATAGTGGTCTCATCACAATAACGCCACAACAAAACAAGACTCTAAATACAATGAACCTAAAAAAGTCCGTTCCATTTTATCTTGCTGCACTGTTTTGCTTAACGCCTTGGGTTAGCTCACCGACAGCCCTGGTTATCGGTTTCCTGCTTGCTAGTTTAGGTTTAGTCCCTGAACACTTGGAAGTCGGCAAACTTACCAAAAAGCTACTGGCCTACTCTATTGTTGGCTTGGGTTTTGGTATTCAGTTTGAAAAAGCATTAGCGGTAACAGGCGATGGTATTGGGCTCATTGTAACGACGATTATCGGTACATTAGTCATTGGTTGGTTCTTGGCTAAACGAATGGGGCTAGACCGCACTACGGGCTACCTTATCTCTTCTGGTACCGCGATTTGTGGTGGTAGCGCGATAGCAGCAGTGGCACCTGCGATCAAAGCAGACGATGAACAGATTGGCTTGGCGTTAGCCACTGTCTTCGTGTTGAACTCGGTTGCTCTATTCTTATTCCCGATGATTGGTCACGCGCTTGAGCTCAGCCAACAAACATTTGGTACTTGGGCAGCTATTGCGATTCACGATACGTCTTCTGTTGTCGGTGCGGCTTCAGCGTATGGCGAAGAAGCACTGACGACAGCGACAACATTGAAGCTCGCTCGCGCACTTTGGATCATCCCAATCGCTTTAATCAGTGCGATGATCTTCAAGAACGATCAAAAGAAGATTACGGTTCCCTACTTCATTTTCTTCTATTGCGCCGCTATCGCGGTGAGTGACTTACTGCCACAATTTGAGATGGTCTATCAAGGAATCTTTGATGTGTCTAAGCGAGCACTGGTAGTGTGTTTGTTCTTAATTGGCTGTGGTATTTCAGTTGAGAAGTTAAAAGCGGCAGGGCCGAAACCATTGATGTTTGGTATTACGATGTGGGTCATGATCTCGACAGGTTCATTAGCATGGTTAACTCTCGCCTAGCCTGCATAGAAACGCTTTAGATGGTTGTTCGGTTACCTAGACACTCAGGTTAGCGAGCAACAAAACAAAAAGGCAAAGCTCCAATGGGCTTTGCCTTTATCGTTTGTGGTAAGGGTATTCTTTGTTGCAACAATCACGAATCAAACAGGGGCTTATCACTCTTCTTACTCTCTCTTTTCATTAAAACAAGTACCACAACCAACACAAATGCAGTGAGCTCAGCCAACGAGCGAGTCAACCCTGACGAGATGACCGCTTGGCCTATCTGCAGTAAAACCGCAATGATGAGGGCAATTTTCATAATAAGACCTTATTCTATAATCCGTTATTTATATGGCTTATTATGATGGATGGTTATAAAGATAATAAATTCTGTTTTGAACTATCTAATTGCTAAATTAACTAACCTAGCGCAACTGCCCTTCTAACCACTTAATAAAGGTTCTTACCTTAGGCCGTTTTTCCGTGCCTAGCGGGCAGATTAAGTCATACCCTTGGTCTGTATCCATGCTCGGATAAGGTGTTATGAGCTCACCCGTCTGAACATACTGCTTAACAAAATGATAGCGCCCCATCGCGACACCGATATTGCTGAGGGCACTTCTTACGCCCATATCTCGGTGGCTCACGCAGTAAAATTGCTCAAACAAGTTCACATCCAAGCCGTGGTGTTTAATCCAACGCTGCCATACATCTGACCCTAGTGCATGAATGAAATTAATCCGGTGCAGCGATTCTAAGCCATCATCAAAGATGTCGTGCTCAGCCGCGTAACTCGGTGTACACACCGGAATATACTTTTCACCGAACAGGCGCTGTCGATGCATGTCTTTGAGATCTTCAGCACCATAGTAAATGGCGACATCGAGATGATTTTGATGAAAATCCTGCTCTTCTTGCGAGAAAATGTTGAGATTAAACTTAGGATATCGCTTTTTAAAATCAGCCAGTCTTGGTAGTAACCAACTGTTGGCAAATGCAGGACTGGTACCGATATTGATCTGTCCATACAAGTCTGTGTTGGTAATGTCTTCGATCTCGCCAAAAATAGAGCTTAACGACTTGGATAAGGTTCGTTGAAAGCGCTGGCCTTCTTCAGTCAGTTCCAGTTTACGAGTCCCTCGCACAAACAAGTTAAACCCGAGTTCACCTTCTAACACTTTGATTCGATGGCTAACCGCTCCCTGAGTCAGATGCAACTTTCTCGCTGCTAGCGTAAAGCTCATTTTCTCTGCAGCTACATTAAAAGTATGAAGATTTCTAAGTAAAGATTGATGGTTAGCCATACGAACTCATGCATTAAAAATTTTAATTCATACTACTACCCGTTTCGTTTGTTTGCATTAAGAAATAAGTTTTTAATAGCCGCAGTTACTTAAAATCCTGCCTCGATCAATCTTTGACTCCATACGTTGACGAGCAGAAACATTAAAAAAATTAATTACAAACTTAGGGGCACATATGAATATACTCGGGTATATGCAAAAAGTAGGTAAGGCATTGATGGTTCCCGTAGCCACACTGCCAGCTGCAGCAATCCTTATGGGGATCGGCTATTGGTTGGATCCTGTTGGTTGGGGTTCAGAAAGTATCTTAGCCGCATTCTTGATCAAATCTGGTGGCGCGATCATCGACAACATGGCGGTTTTGTTCGCGGTGGGTGTCGCATTTGGTTTGAGCCGTGATAAGAATGGTTCTGCGGCACTGTCTGGTTTTGTGATGTTCCTCGTCGTCACCACGCTACTTGCTCCGGGCTCTGTTGCTCAGTTAATGGATGTTGAACTCAGTGAAGTGCCAGCGGCATTTGGCAAAATCAGCAACCAATTCGTAGGTATCATTGTGGGTATCATTTCTGCTGAGATCTACAACCGCTACTCAACCGTTGAACTTCCTCAAGCTCTAGCGTTCTTCAGCGGTAAGCGTTTGGTTCCTATCCTGACCTCAATCGCAGGTATGGCTCTCTCTTTTGCTCTACTTTACATTTGGCCAGCTGTTTACGACGCTCTGATCGTTCTGGGTATTAAACTTGAAAGCATGGGCGCAGTGGGTGCTGGTCTGTTTGGTTTCTTCAACCGTTTGTTCCTATCAGTTGGTATGCACCACGCTCTTTACCCTGTGTTCTGGTTCGACGTTGTTGGTATTAACGACATTCCAAACTTCCTAGGCGGCGCGCAATCTATCGCTAACGGCACGGGTATTCCGGGGAAAACAGGCATGTACCAAGCGGGCTTCTTCCCTATCATGATGTTTGGCCTACCAGCAGCAGCATTGGCGATGTACCACTGTTCTGATGCGAAAAACAAAAACCAAGTATTCGCAATCATGCTTGCGGCAGCTATGGCTTCATTCTTCACGGGTATCACAGAGCCGCTAGAATTCAGCTTCATGTTCCTAGCACCCGTATTGTTCCTACTGCACGCAGTATTAACAGGCCTATCGCTTTACATTGCAGCAAGCATGGAATGGATGGCAGGCTTCGGCTTCTCTGCTGGCTTCGTTGACCTAGTACTATCAAGCCAAAACCCACTAGCGGTTAACTGGTACATGCTACTGGTTCAAGGTGTGGTGTTCTTCGCGCTTTACTACGGTATTTTCCGCTTCGCTATCATCAAGTTCAACCTACGTACTCCAGGTCGTGGTGAAGAGATGGAAGCAGAGAAAGAAACTGAAACGCCAGAAGCATTGGCTAACCTAACCAATAGCTATATTGAAGCGGTTGGCGGTGCAGACAACATTCTAGAAGTCGATAACTGTATTACTCGTCTACGCTTAACTGTGAAAGACTCAGGTGCAGCAGACAGCGATAAACTGAAGAAACTCGGTGCGGCAGGTGTGGTACCGGTTGGTAAAGGTGGCCTACAAGTTATCATTGGTCTAGGTAAGGTAGATAAAGTCGCTGAACAAATGAAGAAGGCACTCGCTTAACGCCAAATCTTGAATGACACGATAAATAATTAGAATTTGTGACGGCTTCACCACCGTCACAACCCCCTGAAGCGCAATTACGACTAGTCACCGTGTATTGCGCTTCATTTTATTGCTCTTCGCTCTATTTAGAACGAGTCTGCTGTAACCACTGCGCCAATCCAGCGCGCGAAACCTTAATACCCTGTTGTTCCTGCTGAGGCATTCGATAATACTCAACAGGAAATTTGAACCGTTCAAGACGACCAGTTAACTGCTCGATAAACCATTCTTTGGTTGGCAGATCAGCACAATCGACAATCGCTGCAGGTCGGAATCCGAACTCATCATCTTCAATGGGAACAATAAAAGCCTGATTAACCTCAGACAATTGATTGAGTACTCGCTCAATTTCTTCGCAATGAATGTTCTCACCACCAGAAATAAACTGATTGTCGGCGCGACCAATAATCGACACTTGTTCGCCAACCCACTCACCAAGATCTTTGCTATCAAACCAGCCGTTGTTATCAACTAATGGCGTTAATTTACCTTGATAGTAATACCCAGAAGCGAGCGTCTCGCCGCCAATAAAGATACGTTGTTCTTCAATTTTTAGCTGGCGATGGTTAAGGACAAAACCGGCGGTGCAGCTGGCATCAACGGGCTTCGCGGTTACGGTTGAAGCCGCTTCGGTCATGCCGTATCCAAGCCATGTTTCGATGCCCATTTGTTGAGCTTCGAGCCCAAGTGCCTCTGGTATATGACTACCACCCAAAAGTACATGCGTTAAAGTAAGTGCTTGCTTACTCTTTAACAATCGATGTAGTTGAGTAGCGACCAATGATGCATGACTGCATTCTTCTATATCGGTTTCAAGCTGACCTGTGCCTATTTTGATGCAACCACCAGCTGCCAACCAACGATGAACTATCGCCAGCCCCGACACATGGTACATAGGTAAACTCAGTAACCAAGTGTCACCTTGTTGATAGCGAAACACCTCAAGCAGCCCTGACGCAGAACATAAGTGCTGCTCAAGTGTATGACCGACCGCTTTTGGGTTTCCGGTAGAACCTGAAGTGAATACGATGCTCGCTAGATTTTGCGGATTGAAGTTGGACTCTTGAGATGTCGTTATCCAACTGTCATCACCATCGACCTTCACTTCATTTAAACAAGGTAAGGTCACCAACTGAGTATTCAAATCAGCAGTCTCTGATTGCTCTATCCCGCTATTGCCCAAGAGCCAAAGGTAGCTTTGTTGATCGGCTTGATATAAGGAATCGAGCTTTTGCTTCAGGCGTAAACTAGGCTGAGGCATCGTAAACGCACAAACCACACCCAAATTGAGTGCGGCAAGGTAAGCCGGGATCACTTCAGCTTGATTCTTACCAACAATCGTCAGTACATCACCTTCAGATAGGCCTTGATGAGATAGCTGTTGTTGGTACTCACTAACCAACACAAACACTTGCTGCCAAGTATAAGTACGGTGAGTGGTCACTAACGCTAGTTGAAGTGGGTTTTGCTGCGCCCACTGTACCCAGAGCGGGTGATGATTAGATTGTGGGCGCATCATATGATAACCAAAAATAGATTAAGAACTTGTTAAGCTAACTAAATAGCCATTCAAATAGATCGGCCTAAGAAGACCAAATCAATTGTTGCTGTTCAAGTGTAGAGACAGGCAACTGACTCCCCGGCCAAGAAACCTCTAGCTGCTGCTTGAACAAGCCAATCGTATCCAGCCCCGGCACTTCGTTTGGCAAATATTGCTGCGCCAGACGAGCAATCTGAGTCAGACCTAGGCTCGACTCAATGCTTGAGCTCAATACAGGTTTTATTCCAAGCTTCTGTGCACGCTCAATGATTGCCACACAACGCTCGACAGAACCAATAAGAGTTGGCTTGATCACGACTGCTTTAACGCCAGTAAGGTCGCTAAGATCAAACTCTGGGCTTCGCACCGCTTCTTGCAGTGTCTCGTCCCACGCAATCGCGACACCATGGTCGATCGCAAAGGCCAAGCTGTCTTCTGGCTTTTGGCAAGGCTCTTCAATAAAGCTAATGCGCTGACGCAGTGACGGCGAAATGTATTTAATAAACTGCTTCGCTTTCTCTGGCTTCCACGCACGGTTGGCATCAAGTCTTAGGGTCAAATCAGGGATCGACTCAAGGAATAAGCTAACCAGCATGCCATCGCGAATCGCTTCGTAGAGGCCAACTTTCACTTTCGCGACCTTCTCGCCTTGCATCTCGTTAAGTACAGGGATCAGTTCATCTGGATCGCCCGTACACAAAGGCGCAGCTTGGTAGTTACCTTGAGCGTTAAGATCGCCTCGCAATTCCATCATCGCCATTGAAAAGCCAAACGCGACAGAAGGATACAGCTCGTCGAAAGGCGTTTGAGGCTTATTGTGGCTCCAAAGCTCTAATTCGTGTTGAAGCTGAATGCCAGCTTGTTCGGCATCTTCTTGGCTAAAACCGGGCAAAGGCGCAACTTCGCCAAAACCAGTTTTACCATCACACTCAAGTTGGATGATATAGCCAACGCGTTCGTTCAACTTATTGTCACGAAGAACCACCCCACTATCCATAGGTAATTGATAACGGTAAAGTTTAGCGTGACGCTGAGAATTCACTGAGTTCATAAAGTTTCCTAAAAAACGGGGAACATCAAAACAAAACGAGCCGCTATTAGCGACTCATTTTGAAGAGGAGAAAGACTATGGATTACGCGGGAACTTGTCGAAGTCCGGTCGACGTTTCTCATTGAATGCGTTGCGGCCTTCTTGGCCTTCCTCTGTCATGTAGAACATCATGGTTGCGTTACCCGCCAACTCTTGTAGACCGGCTTGACCATCACAGTCCGCGTTCAGAGCCGCTTTCAAGCAACGCAGTGCCATTGGGCTGTGTTGAAGCACTTCACGACACCAACGAACGGTCTCTTTTTCTAGGTCAGCCACAGGAACAACGGTGTTTACAAGGCCCATGTCCAGAGCTTCTTGTGCATCGTAGAAGCGGCACAAGAACCAGATTTCACGTGCTTTCTTTTGACCAACGATACGAGCCATGTAAGAAGCACCCCAACCGCCATCGAATGAACCCACTTTAGGACCCGTCTGACCGAACTGCGCGTTTTCAGCGGCAATCGTAAGGTCTGCCATCATGTGAAGTACATGACCGCCGCCTACTGCCCAACCCGATACCGCTGCGATAACTGGTTTTGGACAAGTACGAATTTGACGTTGGAAATCAAGTACATTCAGGTGGTGTGTGCCTGAATCGTCTTGGTAGCCGCCGTAATCACCACGAATACTTTGGTCACCACCAGAACAGAACGCCTTCTCACCAAGACCCGTCAAAATGATCACGCCTACTTTCTCGTCGTAACGAGCGTCAGCCAGTGCATTGATCATCTCTTTTACGGTTTGTGGACGGAACGCATTGTGGACTTGAGGACGCGCAATCGTGATTTTTGCAATACCATCGTCAGATTTGTGGTACTGAATATCTTCGTATTGACTGCTTTCATCGCTCCAGTTAACTGCCGCGTAAAGTTCTTCTTCTGTGATGCCTACTGTTTTAGCCATGGTGATTCCCATTGTTCTATTAGAGACCACGACTAACAAGTAGTCGTGACGGTGTTGCTCTGCTTTTGATAGTGCTTGATACGAGAGAATCGCTCAGTCAGATTAACGACGACTGGCGATACATTGGATTATCAGGTTGGAAAACAGCTCGGGTTGTTCAAAATGAACATTATGACCCGCGTAATCCACCTGACTATATTCAAAGCCACTATTCTCAGCTAGCTCCATGAATTTACGATCTTTTTCTCCACATACATAATGCAATAAATGCTCATGAGATTTCAATGTGGCACGTAAATCCGGTTGCTTAGCTAACGAAGTAGATAACAACATATTTGCTACGGATACTCCAAGGTTACCACTACGCTTTATGACCAAAGTTTGTCTTTGCTCATGATTTAGTGAAGAAAAGACGCTTTGTTGATACCAATCGTCTAAAACATCTTCAATCGACTGCTGTGCAAAGCGAACAGCCCATTGCGTATCATGTACTAACCTTTGTGCTCTTTCTTCATCACATTCCAAGCCAAAGTTGCCACCTTCAATGATGACTTTCTCTAGGTTGAGTGTCTCAAAGCAAGGGCTGGTCACCCCATACATAGCGAGCCTTCCGCCCATAGAATACCCAATCACTACGATAGGATAATCGGCAGGAAGATCGTTGAGAGCCAGTTGGGATGTGATGCACTGGACAATTTTCTTGCAGCAATGATCAAACCCTACCGGATCGATAAAGCGACTTTGTCCGTGTCCGGGTAAATCTATGCAAAGGAGAGGAAAATCCTCGAGGAATGGATGACATGCACTCCAATCATCCCCGCTTCCGAGTAAACCATGTAAGAAAACAAGCAAAGGTTTGTCAGAAGAATCTTGTACAGCTGGGTAATAATCGGAGTAAAGCATGTAAAGTCCTTAGGCTAATGCCTCGGTGAGCATTGAACTGAATTGTTTCAGCAAAGTAGACGCTTGTTCGGGAGGCGTCTTAACTTCCACGATCAAGGTACCCTGACCCTGTTCGAAATGTTGTTCGATAATGTTTTGATAGCAGTTCAAGGTTTCTGGCGCAGCGTACCCCAACTGGAATTGCGCAGCTGCGTGTTCAAAACTGAAACCATGAGGCATTTGATAAAGTGACTGTTTCTGCTGTTCTGGTACCGGCAATAAATCAAAGATCGCACCACCATCATTATTGGTCACAACAATAACCATCGGCGTTAAATTATGAGTCAGCAGAGCCAGTGAGTTGAGGTCGTAAAGCAGAGAGGTATCGCCAATCAACATCAACAAAGGATTCTGGTTGGCTTTCACTACACCCGCAGCCGTTGCCACCAAGCCATCAATGCCCGATGCCCCACGATTGCTGTAAACCCAATTCGCAGATATTGACGACAGCATATCCACCAGCCTTACCATCAAGCTGTTTCCCACAAACAACTCTCTGTCTTTAAGTCTAGACGACAAGTCAACTGCAACGCTCAACTCGGTCAGTTGATCATTATTGGATATTTGCGCTAATGCCAATTGTTGAACCGTATTCGCGATTTCGACCAAAGGTGCTGCCCAACCTGCATGTTGACCTAACAAGGTGGGTAAATGCTGCTCTGACACCCATGACTCGATATCAGCAACAATATGGGTTTGAGGCAGATGATCTTGGTTGATTCGGTGCGTATCTGGCGACACAACAATGTATTGTGATGAGCAGAATGATGAAGCTTGCGACTTTATCCAATGATTAAGGCGCTTAGAAACAATACGCTCACCAAACTGAAGGATGAAATCACATTGGTTGAGTTGCGCTTTAGCTACGTCACTCTGCATCCACAGATCATAATGTTTCCAATCACTTGTGACACCTGATTGAGGGTCACAAAAAACTGGCCAACCTAATGCAGTGGCAAACTGCTGAGCTTTTGTCGCTTGTTCAATATCTAGCGAACCGAGAATAACCACACCCTTGCGTCCAAGATACTCACCTGGAGCAATCGGTTGTGTATTCACTTGATTAGGTAAAAACGTTTGGCTGTAACAACCTGTTCCCGACTTCCACCCTGAGATACTGGATGTGTATTCCGCATACATTTCCGCGCTATTCGCAGAATATAGAGGCTCAGGGAACGGACAATTGATGTGAATCGCACCGCCCACATTGCGTTGTTTCGCAAGCGCGCTATCAACCGATGTCAGAAGCCAATTCAAAGAAATCTGTGTGGTTGGGCTTGGTAGGTTTAAAGCACTTTCTACATGGGAAGAAAAGATACCATGCTGCTGAATCGCTTGATTAGCACCACAGTCGACCAAGTCGATGGGTCTATCAGAGGTCAGTAAGATCAGTTTCTCTCGTGTCAGCCCGGATTCAGCCGTCGCAGGAAGCAAATTCGCCACAGCGGTTCCCGATGTCACAATCACTGCAACTGGCTTATCACTTGCTTTTGCTAAGCCTAACGCTAAAAATCCAAGACCACGCTCATCAAAGTGTGTGTGTAAGGTTAACTTGGAGTTGGCTTCAGCTTCGAGAGTTAACGGCGTTGAGCGAGAGCCCGGCGCAACACAAACATGTTGAACGCCATTGCGCGCAAGCTCTTCAAGTAACGTGTGACACCAAACTCTGTTTAATACGGCTTGGTCGTGATTCATGACGCGACACCCAATGGAGGGTGATCTGAAATTAAGCTAAGCAGAGTAGACATCTTCTTATTCAGCTCTTGCCATTCATGTTCGGCAACCGATCCCGGCACGATCCCCGCGCCAGCAAACAGTTGTACTTGATCGTTTACAATCAAGGCGCTTCGAATCGCCACGCAGAATTCCGCTCGCTGATGACTGATATAGCCTACAGACCCTGCATACCAGCCTCGAGCAAACGGCTCGTGTTCTAGAATGAAATCCATCGCCTCTTTACGAGGTAAACCCGCCACCGCAGCAGTTGGCTGTAAGGCAGCAAGCAACTGCACACCATTAACGCCATTGTTGAGCTGAGCATGGATATTGCGCTTCAAATGCTGCACTTTACGCAAGCGCACTAGACGCGCATCCTTTTCAACATGGACAGTTTGAGAATGAGGAGTGAGACGCTCAATGATGTCATCGACCACATACTGGTTCTCATTGAGGTTTTTGCTGTCTTGAGAAAGCCAGTTGGCCAGTTCCATATCCTCAGTTGCGTTCTCTCCGCGACCAATGGTCCCAGCAAGCGCTTCGGTATCGAGCTCAGTACCATACCGGCTATATAAGCGCTCTGGCGTCGAGCCAATGAAACTGTGTTTAGAATCCAGCACCAACATAAAGTGGAAACTGTGGTGATTTTGCAGATAGCTGGCCTTGAGTAATTGAGCCGCGCAGATAGGCGCATCGAGCTGTAGTGTGGTTTTACGCGCTAAAACGACTTTTTTGTACTCTTCGTCGCTAATGCCTTGCAGCACTTTATCGACAAGGTTGCCCCACTGCTCTCTTTCTGGAACGTGATTAATTTGTTCAATATGGGCAGACAAAGGCGCCAATATCGCGGCTTCCACAGAAAGCTTATTCAAAGCATTAATAGAAGAAACGCGATCAGGGGACAAATTAACCGCCAACGACCAAGTATTGTCAAAGCGGATCAATTCAACCTGAGGAAGGAAGAAAAACGACTCCATGCAGCGACGGTTCTTTGCGGTGTGCCCATCAAACGAGCGTCCACCCCAGATTCGTTGGTCTTCACCAAGAATCGCGTACGCGGGTGCAGGATCTGAAAACGTATGTAACTGTCCGAGCGCAACAACCTCTTCACGAGTGTCGCGTGACTGCCAGTAGAACTTAGGAAAGAGCGGTTGAGCATGAAGCCATTCTATAAATGCAAACGATGGTTTTTGCGTTAGAACTTCAACACAACGAACTTCGCTTGCTTGGGCATTTTGTACTCGCTCAATCAAAGCGGAGATAGTTTGCTGGAAATGTGACAAATCGACCTCGTTCACATCTAAATTATTATTATATTAGTTTGATACTTTATGGGCAGTACCCACTTAGATCAAGAATGTACTATATCTTTTCAACATTCCTGTGATTTTAAGCGATCCCGCTCCTTTATTCATCTTAGCCAATAACCAAGAAAGCGATTAATTAAAATTTAGAAAAGAGTGACAACAAAAAGGCTAAACGTGACACTGAAATGCGACATTCATCAGATTTTTATTCTATCAAACGCCATTTTGCGGTACTTTAATAAAGTATTTAAATTAATTTCAGGAAATCGGCAATGCAAAATATCGGGATGTCGTCAAAACTCAACAGCGTATGCTACGAAATCAGGGGGCCTGTACTCAAACATGCTAAGCGCATGGAAGAAGAAGGGCATAAAATACTGAAGCTTAATATTGGTAACCCCGCCCCATTTGGTTTTGACGCCCCTGATGAAATCCTTGTTGACGTAATCCGTAACCTACCGACATCTCAAGGTTACTGCGACTCAAAAGGCATCTATTCAGCCCGCAAAGCGGTTGTTCAGCACTACCAGAAAAAAGGCCTACGTAACCTTGATGTAGAAGACGTTTACATTGGTAACGGCGCATCAGAGCTTATCGTTATGTCTATGCAAGCGCTACTGGATAATGGTGATGAAATCTTAGTTCCCGCTCCGGACTACCCACTATGGACAGCGTCTGTTGCGCTTTCTGGTGGTACACCGGTTCACTACATGTGTGATGAAGATGCTGATTGGTATCCAGATTTAGACGACATGCGCGCGAAGATCTCACCAAAGACGCGCGGCATCGTTCTTATCAACCCGAACAACCCAACGGGCGCGGTATACAGCCGTGATTTCCTATTACAAGTGGTTGAGATTGCCCGTGAGCACGGTTTGATCATCTTCGCTGATGAAATCTACGACAAAGTACTTTACGACGGTGCGGTACACACTTCAGTGGCAACGCTTGCTGAAGATGTATTAATGGTCACGTTCAACGGCCTATCTAAAGCTTACCGTGTATGTGGTTTCCGTGGTGGTTGGATGTTCTTAACAGGCCCTAAACACCTAGCGAAAGGCTACGTTGAAGGACTAGAAATGCTGGCCTCAATGCGTTTGTGCGCCAACGTTCCGATGCAACACGCCATCCAAACCGCACTCGGTGGCTATCAGAGTATCAATGAGCTGATTCTTCCAGGCGGTCGACTGCTTGAACAGCGTGACCGTGCATGGGAACTGATCAACAAGATCCCGGGCGTTTCTTGTGTGAAACCGAAAGGCGCAATGTACCTGTTCCCTAAGATCGACACCAACATGTACAACATCAAAGACGATCAGAAGTTTGTACTCGACTTCCTTAAGCAAGAGAAAGTGTTATTGGTTCAAGGTACTGGCTTCAACTGGCCGAAACCGGATCACTTCCGCATCGTGACTCTGCCGCACATCGAAGATCTAGAAATCGCGATTGGTCGTCTAGAGCGCTTCTTACAGACTTACAGTCAAGACGACCTCGTAGAAGGTTAATAAGCACAAAGAAAGATGGCTACAATTTGCTGTTTTAAAAGACTTTAACTTGTATTCATTCACTTCTATGCTTAAAAGGCTCCTGTTTAGGAGCCTTTTTTGTATCCGCTGTCTCGTATGCCTGTGCAAACACAAAATACGAGTGGAGTATTTTTTAGAAAGGACTCTTATGAAACAAAGCCATTTCTTTGCCCATCTCGCACGTATGAAGCTGATTCAACGTTGGCCCCTGATGCGTTCGGTCTCAAGCGAGAACATTTCAGAACATAGCCTACAGGTTGCTTTCGTGGCACACGCTTTAGCGTTGATCAAAAACAAGAAGTTTGATGGTCAGCTTAACCCCGAGCACATTGCTCTGCTTGGTATGTACCACGACACCAGTGAGGTACTGACAGGGGATTTGCCAACTCCAGTTAAATACTACAACCCGGACATTGCACAAGAGTATAAGAAGATAGAAGCCGCAGCAGAACAAAGACTGCTTTCGATGCTGCCAGAAGAGTTCCGAGACGACTTCGCCCCCTTCTTAATATCTGGTACTGCGAGTAAAGAAGAGCAAAGCATCGTCAAGCAGGCCGACACCATCTGTGCTTATTTGAAATGCTTGGAAGAGCTCAGTGCTGGCAATCATGAATACGAGCAAGCCAAGCGCCGACTGGAAGAGACACTCGAACAACGCAAAAGCCCAGAAATGGACTACTTTCTCACCACATTTGCGCCGAGCTTTGAATTATCACTAGACGAGATAAGCTAGCTGGGTATAAGTTGTTTTTAATTAGCTAAATAAAATCAATTTGATAGGTGCTATTTTGAATTCTCAACTCGAACCACCCTTTGTACTCGAACAAGAATGGCAGCATCGAAATGACGATGAACACAAAATAAGACGTGATGATCATCGCAGCCCGTATCAGCGTGACCGTGCGCGCGTGCTTCACTCTGCTGCCTTCCGTCGCTTACAAGCGAAAACCCAGATCCATGGCACCACGGTCAACGACTTTCACCGAACGCGTCTTACTCACTCTCTTGAGGCCGCTCAGCTTGGCACCGGTATCGTCGCCCAGCTAAAGAAAAAGCAGCCCGAATTTCGAGACCTATTACCCTCAGACAGTTTGATTGATTCACTGTGTTTGGCTCACGACATCGGTCATCCACCTTATGGGCATGGCGGTGAAGTCGCACTCAACTACATGATGCGCGACCACGGTGGCTTTGAGGGCAACGCTCAAACGTTTCGCATTGTCACACAGCTAGAACCTTACACTGAGCATCACGGGATGAACCTATCTCGACGCACTTTGTTAGGTCTGATTAAGTACCCTTCTCTGCTGAGTGAGGTTCAAGCTAGATTGCAGTCTGAGCCCGTTAAGCATCAACGACAACTCCGAGCCAAAGATTGGATGCCAGCAAAAGGCATCTACGATCATGATGAAGAGTTGTTTAACTGGGTGCTTGAACCGCTTTCAAACAGCGACCAACAGCTTCTAAAACAGAAAAGAAAAACGCATACCGAGCCACTTGAACACAATAAGACCAAATATAAGTCACTGGACTGTTCGATCATGGAACTGGCTGATGACATCGCGTATGGCGTGCATGATTTAGAAGATGCGATTGTGCTTGGCTCTGTGACCAAAGCTCAGTGGGTCGAATCGGCTTATCCTCAACTGAAAGAGATGGCCGACCCATGGATTTGTGAACACCTAGATTCTATTACAGAGATGCTTTTCTCTGGTGAACAGTATCGTCGAAAGGATGCCATTGGTGGGATAGTCAACGCCCTGTTGACCAGCATCTCGATTAAGCGAGTGGATGCTAAGTTTGAGAATGTGCTTTTGGCTTACAATGCGGTGCTTGAACCGAGCATGGACGGCACGCTCGATAAGCTGAAACACTTTGTCAGCGAGTTCGTGATTCAAGTGCCACAGGTTCAGGTCATCGAATACAAAGGCCAACAGATCATTATGGATATGTTTGAAGCATTCAGCGCAGATCCTGAACGCTTGCTGCCACTACCCATCAAGAAGCAATGGCTACAACATCAAGATGAGTCTCGAAAAATGCGCGTGATTGCGGATTACATCTCATCGATGACCGATGATCTTGCGCAGAAAATGCATCAGCAGCTGTTCTCGGCTCATACCGAGTTTTAACTCCTGACTCGTACCAGTGAATCGGCTTAATCTAAGTAGTTTTTCTCAAACACACCCGGCGGCATTTGATTGATTTGAAACTGAATCATTTGGTCAAATGCCGTTAGCAATGGGCTAAAGTCGCCATCACTCTCTAACAAGCTAAGCAAATGATAGCCAGCTTCAACGGTTGAAAGGCTGTTTTCACTGGGTGCTTTGCGAATTCGGTAGTTACCCTTGAGATCTTTCGGTAAATGAACCGTGTTCAACGCATGCAAGTTACTCGATACTTGCCACATCTTGAATGCCTTTTTCCACGTACCATCCAATAAAATTACACGCAGCTTCTTATTAGGACATGTCGCAGACTCAACTGAAGCAGAATTTTCGCTTGGGTATAAAATCACATGTTGGTACTGTTCATCGGCCAGCATTGCGTTGAGTTGTTCGTTGTCTGAAAAGTCTTCACCAACAAACGTCACGCTGTTCTTTAGAGACAACGAGAGAATACGCGCCGTTCCCATCGGACGATGCTCTTCTGATGGGTGCTGAAGAATGATAAGCTCAACATTCGATTCGAGTGGTGTAACCCACTGACAAATACAAGCTTTCAAAGCCTTGCTGCATTGGGGGCAATAACGAGACATGGATTTAATGTGTACCCTGTTTTAATTTTCACTTCACTTTTATGCGTCTTATTCCAATTTGAGCCAATACAAGCTTGGGTCATTTGGGATAGCAATGCGATTGCCGAGGGGCAATGGTGGCGAATCCTAACAGGAAACTTTTCACATACCAACTACTCGCATCTTCTGATGAATCTAGCAGGCTTGTGGATCATCAGCTACCTGTTTCAACCGAGTAAAAAACAGCTTGTTGTTGCTTTGCTTGTGATTAGTTTAGTGACTGGCGTCGTTCTGTTGTTTTCAAGTATTCAGATCTACGTTGGCCTATCGGGCACTTTGCATGGGTTGTTTGGCTTGTTCGCGCTCAGAGAGGCTTTAAACGGCAGGAAGTCTAGTTGGCTGTTAGTGTTCGGATTAGTCGCTAAAATCGCTTGGGAGCAGCTTATTGGTCCTTCTAGTACGACTGGTGAACTGATTAACGCTCGTGTTGCAATTGAAGCCCACCTAGCAGGAGCACTGGCTGGAGGCTTCATGGCTGTCGTTTCATTTCTAATGAATAAAAAAACGGATCAAAGCTGAATTCTTTCGCGATTCTTTTCAACCGTCGCTTCACCTATCCCTTTGACACTCACCAAATCATCAGCAGTCGTAAATGCCCCGTTCTGATCTCTGTAATCGACGATCTCTTTGGCTTTCTTGTCACCCACGCCAACCAATAGTGCTGAAAGTTCCTCTGCTGTCGCGGTATTGATATTGACCGTAATCTCAATGCCATCGTAAAGCTCAGCCTTGGTTGGGCTGTCTGCAAACACAGCAGGGCTTAAGAGCATCAGAAATGAAAGAATTAGTGTTGAATATATCGTGCGCATAAATCGTTCCTTTGTTCAAAAAACGTAACTTATGCATTCGCCGCGCTAGATAACACAATCAACAGATAAAAATAAAGCGGGTCACCTAAGTGACCCGCTTCGTTATACATCTTATTTTCATCAGCTTGTTTGTTGGCTCACAAATCTGAATTGGAGCTTAACAATCATATGTTGATTCTCAGTAGTAAACTCTAACTTGAGCTTGCTACTCAGGGAATCAAACGCTTACTGACCTTGACCCACTACGTAGTATTCAACGTCTGCGTTTTTGCGAAGTACGTTTAGTACGTTAGTCAGATCTTGTTGGTTACCAACTCGCTCCAACTGTGCACCAATTTGAGTGCTGTAAGCTGGGTTGATTTCAGCAGTCACTTTAGAAAGCTCAACAACAACGATGTTACCGTCTTGGTCTTTAGATTGACCGAACACAGCTTGACCTGCTTCTGGTTTCGCTAGAGCGAATACAGATGCCGCTAATGGCGAGTTACGGTCAATCGTTTCAAGTTCAGTGAACTCAAGGTTGTTGTCCGCTAGCACTGCTTCATTGCCTTGCTCAAGTTCGTTCACTAGAGAAACACCTAGCTCAACCGCTTGTTGCTCTGCTTGTACAGCAGACAATGCAGCAACAACTTGATCTTTCACTTCAGCTAGAGGAAGAACTGTCTCGTCACGAGTCTCTTCTACACGAACAACAATTACGTGCTCAGGTGCAACTTCGATAACTTCCGAGTTTAGACCGTCTTCTTTCACTTCAGGGCTCAAGATAGCTTGCATAACTGCAGGCGTCATCAGAACTTCTGGAGCGTCAACTTGAGAGATAAAATCTGTCGTTGTGATCTTAGCGTTGATTGCTTCTGCAGAGTCATCTAGAGAATCTGGGAATTCAAACGCTACTTTTTCTAGCTCAGTTTGTTGCTCGTAGAACTGATCAACTGCGTGTTGGTCTAGAAGCTCTGTCTTAATCTCTGCCGCTACTTCAGTGTAAGGCTGAGCTTGAGACGCTTTTAGTTCGTCTAGCTTGATGATGTGGTAGCCGAAATCAGATTTAACTAGGCCAGTCGTATCACCAATATTCTCAAGAGCGAAAGCCGCGTCTTCAAATGCTGGGTCCATAACATCGCGTTCAATCCAACCTAAATCACCACCAACATCTGCACTACCGAAGTCGTCAGATTTCTCTTCCGCTAGCGTAGCAAAATCAGCACCTGCATTTAGCTCGTCTAGGATTGACTGAGCTTTCGCTTCGTCGTCGCCTTGAACTAGGATGTGGCTAACTTTACGTTGCTCTTCAGTTGAGTACTTGTCTAGGTGCTCTTGGTAGTATTTCTGTGCTTCTTCATCGCTTACTTCAAGCTGAGACTTAAGCGCTTCAGCAGAAAGTTCAATGTAAGATACCTTAGCTTGCTCTGGACGAGTGTAAGCTGCTGGGTTCTCTTGGTAGTACTGTTCGATTTGCTCGTCAGTTAACTCGATGCCTTTTGCAAGGTCAGCAACAGACAGTGTCACTGTGCGAATATCACGAGTTTGTGCGATAAGCTTGCTCTGAGTATCGATTTCGCCCTGAAGAACGAATTCACTGCCTTGAAGTGCAGTCACAAGCTGGTTGCGCATTAGGTCACGACGCATGTATTCAGCGAAGCTCTCTGCGCTGAAACCTGCACGACGTAGTGCTGCTTGGTAAACTTCTTGGTCGAATTGACCAGCCGTTTGGAACTGAGGCATTTCTAGAATCATGGTACGGATTTGAGAATCACTGATTCGTAAGCCTAGAGACTCAGCTTGCTGCTCAAGCAGTACATCATTGATCATGCGATCCAGTACTGATTTACGGAAAGACTCTACGTAAGCAGGGTCTGCAAGCATTTGCGCGAAGTAATCGCCAAGTTGAGACTGCATACGGTTACGTTCGTTTTGGTAAGCCTGTTCGAACTCACCACGAGCAATTTCTGTGTTGCCAACTTTAGCTGCTGCGTTGTTACCGCCACCGGTGATGTAGCTGCCTACACCTGCGAATACGAATGACAGGATAATCAACCCAAGGATAATTTTTACCGCGATGCTATTCACGCCTTCGCGTAATCGATCCATCATAATTTAAGTGCTCTCCGGATATGAAGCATTGGCTTCAAAATAAAAATCTATTCACGCGATATTATCAGAAAAAGAAATGCGCATCAGTAGGATGCGCATAATTTAAATAAGTTCAATGTGCTTTGTACACATACTGTTTAAGAATGAAACATCATTTTTCAAACAGTAAACGCATTTTACTGCCTTCCCCTCTTAAATGGAGGTTTCAGCAGTGAAAATTAGTTACATGCGTCTTTAAGTGCTTTACCCGCTTTGAAGCCTGGTACTTTAGCTTCTGCGATTTGGATCTCTTCACCAGTTTTTGGGTTACGACCTGTACGAGCAGCACGAGTACGAACACTGAAAGTACCAAAGCCAACAAGTGCAACTTGGTCGCCTGATTGTAGCGTTGTGCCAACTGCTTCGATGAATGCGTCTAGAGCGCGGCCAGCTGAAGCTTTAGAGATGTCTGCGTTTTCTGCGATTGATTCTACTAGTTGTGTTTTATTCACTGTTTTTCCCCTATGTGTCATCTGTGACTACTTCTGATGACTGTACGTTCCATTTTGGTTTTAATTTAGCCGCAAGCCTTATTGCAAAAGGGCTGCCGCTTTGATCAATAACTTAGCGTCCAAAAAAAACGCTGACAAGCCTTTTCGGGCCTATCAGCGTAATTCTTTACTTATTTTTGCTATGCATCACTATTTTTTCACGTCAAACTCGACCCCTGACGGATCTCGTTCTAGCGCGACTTTGAGTACTTCATCAATCCACTGAACCGGGATCACCTTCAAGTCAGCGATTACGTTGTCTGGAATCTCTTCCAAATCACGCTCATTGTCTTTAGGAATCAGTACAGTTTTGATGCCGCCACGGTGTGCTGCAAGCAGTTTTTCTTTCAAGCCACCGATAGGCAAAACTTCACCACGAAGGGTAATTTCACCTGTCATACCGACCTCAGCTTTTACAGGGTTACCCGTCAAGCTAGACACTAATGCAGTACACATTGCGATACCCGCACTCGGGCCATCTTTCGGTGTAGCACCTTCTGGTACGTGAACGTGAATATCGCGCTTTTCGTAGAAATCCGAGTTAATACCCAGTTTTTCTGCACGAGAACGAACCACGGTCATTGCCGCTTGGATCGATTCTTTCATCACATCGCCAAGTGAACCGGTTTGCGTTAGCTTACCTTTACCCGGCATTGCTTCAGTCTCGATAGTCAGTAGATCACCACCAACTTGAGTCCAAGCTAAACCAGTCACTTGACCAATGCGGTTACTTTCATCCGCTTTACCGAAGTCATGACGTTGAACGCCTAAGTACTCTTTCAGGTTATCAATGTTAACCGTTACAGACTTAAGGTCGCTGTCTAGCAAGATGTTCTTCACTGCTTTACGACAGATCTTAGAGATTTCACGCTCTAGGCTACGCACACCCGCTTCACGCGTGTAGTAACGAATGATGCCGATGATTGCAGAGTCTTCAATCTCAATCTCATGAGGCTTAAGACCGTTGCGTTGAACTTGCTTGTCCAATAGGTGGCTCTTAGCAATGTTCAGCTTTTCATCTTCTGTGTAACCAGACAGGCGAATTACTTCCATACGGTCCAGTAGTGGGCCAGGAATGTCCATTGAGTTAGAAGTTGCCACGAACATCACATCAGACAGATCGTAATCGACTTCTAGATAGTGATCGTTGAATGCATTGTTTTGCTCAGGGTCTAAAACTTCTAGAAGCGCAGAAGATGGGTCGCCACGCATATCAGAAGACATCTTATCGATTTCATCTAATAGGAACAGTGGGTTCTTAACACCAACTTTAGACATTTTCTGGATTAATTTACCCGGAAGTGAACCGATGTACGTACGACGGTGACCACGAATCTCAGCTTCATCACGAACGCCACCTAGTGCCATACGTGTGTACTTACGACCCGTTGCCGCAGCAATCGAACGACCTAGCGAGGTTTTACCCACACCAGGAGGACCGACAAGACAAAGGATTGGACCTTTTAGCTTGTTGATACGGTTTTGTACTGCCAAGTACTCAAGAATACGTTCTTTAACACGCTCCAAGCCGTAGTGATCTTCGTTTAAGATCTCTTCCGCTTTCGCTAAATTCTTTTTAACTTTTGAACGCTTAGCCCAAGGAACACCAACCATCCAATCAATGTAGCTACGTACTACTGTTGCTTCAGCAGACATTGGCGACATCATTTTCAGTTTTTGCAGTTCTTGCTCAGTTTTCTCACGAGCTTCTTGAGGCATCTTAGAATCTTCGATCTTCTTCTTCAGAGTCTCGAATTCATCAGGTGCATCGTCCATCTCGCCAAGTTCTTTCTGAATCGCTTTCATTTGCTCATTCAGGTAGTACTCACGCTGAGATTTTTCCATCTGCTTCTTAACGCGGCCACGAATGCGTTTTTCAACTTGCAGGATGTCAATTTCTGACTCCATTTGGCCCATCAAGAATTCCAGACGTTCAGTTACATCTAAGATTTCTAGAACGTGCTGCTTGTCTACCAGTTTAAGTGGCATGTGCGCAGCAATCGTATCAGCAAGGCGAGCTGCCTCATCAATACCGTTCAGAGACGTTAGAACCTCTGGTGGAATCTTTTTGTTTAGCTTAATAAAGCCTTCGAATTGATTGATCGCACTGCGAACAACCACTTCTTGTTCTTTTTCGTCAAGTTCTGAGGTAACAACGTATTCGGCATCCGCTAAGAAGAATTCACTTTCTTTGAATTGGTGAATTTTTGCACGCTGCTGACCTTCAACAAGTACTTTAACCGTACCATCAGGGAGCTTTAATAACTGAAGAATAGTAGCGACTGTACCTACGTTAAATAGGTCGTCGATTGAAGGCTCATCAGTGTCCGCTTCTTTCTGCGCTACAAGTAGTACTTGCTTGTTAGCTTCCATTGCCGATTCAAGGCATGTAATCGATTTTTCACGACCGACAAACAATGGAATAACCATGTGTGGGTAAACCACTACATCACGTAGAGGTAGCACGGGGATTTCGATACGCTCGGAACGTTCCAAGTTCATATATTTCTCTCTTCCGCTTTAACTTATAAAGCAGTATATGGGGCTTAAACGACTGGATTCAATGGAAGAATAAAAAAAAGGAGGTAATTGCTTACCTCCTTTTTCAATTTGAGTGACTTGTCTAAAAAAGACCTACTCTGCAACAGCTGCTTGGTTATCTGAGTTGCTGTAAATCAACAGTGGTTCTGACTCACCATTAATTACCGACTCATCAATCACAACCTTGCTTACATCAGTTGAAGATGGCAGTTCGTACATAGTTTCTAGTAGAACACCCTCCAAGATAGAGCGTAGACCACGAGCACCTGTTTTACGGTTCATTGCTTTCTTAGCAATTGCGCGTAGGGCGTCTTCACGGAATTCTAACTCTGTATCCTCAAGCTCAAATAATGCTGCGTACTGTTTTGTCAGTGCATTCTTTGGCTCACATAGGATTTGGATTAGCGCTTCTTCATCAAGCTCTGTCAGTGTTGTTGTCACAGGTAGACGACCAATGAATTCTGGAATCAGACCATATTTCACTAGATCTTCAGGTTCTACTTGAGTGAATAATTCACCGATAGTTTTGGTTTCATCTTTTGAACGCACTTCTGCGCCAAAGCCGATACCTGAACCTGTTTCTACACGCTGTTCAATCACTTTATCTAGGCCTGCAAACGCACCACCACAGATAAATAGGATCTTAGACGTATCCACTTGCAAGAACTCTTGTTGTGGATGCTTACGACCACCTTGAGGTGGAACTGAAGCAACTGTACCTTCAACAAGTTTTAGTAGAGCTTGCTGTACACCTTCACCAGACACGTCACGCGTGATTGATGGGTTTTCAGCTTTACGAGAAATCTTGTCGATTTCATCGATGTAAACAATGCCGCGTTCCGCTTTCGCTACGTCGTAATCACATTTCTGAAGCAACTTCTGGATGATGTTTTCAACATCTTCGCCCACGTAACCTGCTTCGGTTAGTGTTGTTGCGTCTGCCATTGTGAAAGGAACGTCTAGGAAACGAGCCAGTGTTTCAGCCAGTAGTGTTTTACCACTACCAGTAGGACCGATAAGAAGAATGTTACTCTTACCTAGCTCTACGCCTTCAGCTGTCGTATCACCATTACGTAAACGCTTGTAGTGGTTATAAACTGCAACTGCTAGCACTTTCTTCGCGTATTCTTGACCGATTACATAGTCGTCAAGATGCTCACGAATCTCACGCGGCGTTGGCAGCGATTCCGATTCTTTCTTAGGAAGAACATCTTTAATTTCTTCACGAATAATGTCGTTACAAAGATCGACACATTCATCACAAATGTAAACAGAAGGACCTGCGATTAACTTGCGAACTTCGTGTTGGCTTTTGCCACAGAAAGAGCAGTAAAGCAGTTTACCGCTACCACCCTCTTTGCTTTTATCTGTCATTCGCTAACCTCTTAGCCTTAACTCTCTATGCTTGAGTGTATATCAATTTGAATCACTTTGCGTTAAACAATTGCCCTGCAATTATTGACCGCGGTGATTAAGAACTGAATCCACCAAGCCGTATTCTACTGCTTGATCAGCAGACATGAAGTTATCACGATCTGTATCGCGCTCAACAACTTCTAAAGGCTGACCGGTGTGCTCTGCCAATAGTTTGTTTAGCTTTTGTTTGATCGTTAGGATCTCTTGCGCGTGAATTTGAATATCAGACGCTTGGCCTTGGAAGCCGCCAAGTGGCTGGTGAATCATTACACGTGAGTTTGGAAGCACGTGACGCTTACCAGGAGTACCACCCGCTAGTAAGAATGCACCCATAGAGCAAGCTTGACCCATACATACTGTGCTCACGTTTGGCTTGATGAACTGCATTGTGTCGTAGATAGACATGCCTGCTGTTACGCTACCGCCAGGTGAGTTGATGTAAAGATAGATATCTTTGTCTGGGTTTTCTGATTCCAAGAAAAGCAGTTGAGCCACGACAAGATTTGCCATGTGGTCTTCCACTTGACCTGTTAAGAAAATGATACGTTCTTTTAATAGACGAGAATAAATATCGTAAGAACGTTCACCACGGGAAGTCTGTTCAACCACCATAGGAACTAGTGCGTCCATAATCGATGGCATTGTATTTTTTTCTTGGTAGCTCATATTCTTATGTCCCTAAAATAAATGGCCCGAATGATTAAATCATACGGACCATTGTTAGCAGAATTGTTGACCGTACGTCAACCTTCTACGTCAGATATTACTATATTAAGCAGGTTGCTGATTCATTAGCTCGTTGAAGCTAACTTCTTTATCAGAAACTTGAGCTTTAGCGATGATTGCATCAATAGCTTGCTCTTCTAGAGCAACATTGCGCATGTTGTTCATCATTTGCTCGTTTTGCTCGTAGTAAGCAATAACTTCTGTTGGATCTTCGTATGCTGTAGCCATCTCTTCGATGATAGCTTTAACTTTCTCGTCGTCAGCTTTTAGCTCTTCAGTCTTGATTACTTCACCAAGAAGAAGACCTACAACTACGCGACGTTTAGCTTGCTCTTCGAACAGCTCACGTGGAAGTTGGTCAGCAGCTTCAGTGTTGCCACCGAAACGTTGAGCAGCTTGTTGACGTAGAACACCGATTTCTTGATCGATAAGAGCAGAAGGTACGTCGATGTTGTTTTCGTTAACTAGACCGTCGATAGCTTGCTCTTTGATGCGGTTCTTAACAGCTTGCTTAAGCTCACGCTCCATGTTCTTACGAACTTCAGCTTTAAGACCTTCAACGCCGTCAGCAGCACCGAACTTAGAAACGAATTCTTCGTTTAGTTCTGGAAGTTCACGAGCTTCAACTTTGTTCAGCTTGATAGAGAACTTAGCTGCTTTACCTTTTAGGTTTTCAGCGTGGTAATCTTCTGGGAAGTTTACGTCGATTTCGAATTCCATACCTGCTGTTTTACCAACGATACCGTCTTCGAAGCCAGGGATCATGCGACCAGCGCCCATCTCTAGTGGGAAGTTCTCAGCTTTGCCGCCTTCAAACTCTTCACCGTCGATTGAACCAACGAAGTCGATAGTTGCACGAGAACCAGCGTCAGCAGCAGCTTCAACTTCAGTCCAAGTTGCTTGTTGCTTACGTAGAGTTTCGATCATCTCTTCAACGTCAGCTTCTTTAACTTCTACTGCTGGTTTCTCAACAGTGATGTTTTCTAGACCTTTCAGCTCAACTTCTGGGTAAACTTCAAAAGTTGCGTTGAATACTAGGTCAGCGCCTTCGTTGTTTTCAACTGGTGCGAACGTAGGTGCGCCAGCTGGGTTGATTTTCTCTTTAACGATCGCTTCGATGAAGTGACGTTGCATTACTTCGCCCATCACGTCTTGACGTACTGCTTTGCCGTACATTTTAGCAACCATCTTCATTGGCACTTTGCCTTTACGGAAACCATCGAAACGACGGTTTTTCGCGATGTTGCGTAGTTCAGCTGTAACTGCATCTTCGATGTTAGCAGCAGGAACAGTAATATTAAGACGGCGCTCTAGGCCTTCTAGCGTTTCAACAGTAACTTGCATTATATAAACCTCAAAACTGGCTCAGTAATCTGAGCATATGAGCCGTAACTTAGCTTTAATTCAAAAGCAGACGTTGTTGGCTGCATCCTTGTGTAGTGCTCTATCCGAACACCTAATTTAAAATCGAGCATTGATGTCTGAATTGATTATTCAACCAAACACCAGACTAATCAGCGATATCTTCGTTCTTCACACGTCGATTAAAACGCAATAAAGCTTGTTTTCAGAAACAAGAAAGGTATCTCCGATTAGCCTCAGGACAGAAATTTTAGACGCGACATTCTAGCGATCTGTTTAATCTCTGTCGAGCCGTTCACCTCTGCATGATGATGAATGCTCTAAATTCGTCCAACCAAGTGATACAAAAACGATCAAATCATCACTTAGCACAACAGAAATGGGGACAATAGCGACTTTTTCAAGGGAATCGAGGGCTTTTTTTGCTAAAAACCTTAAAAAGAGATCTTGCTCTTGTTTTACCCCTCAGAGTCGATAACTTTTTCAACAATCCCCGTTACAAACCCTTAACCTACACCCATCTGTCACTCTCTGCTTTCAGCAAAAACTACCGCTATTTGCTACCATAAACGAGAGAAGACAGGCTTGATTGTTTACCAAAGAAATTAGCGGAGAGCCTTCATGTTTCAAGCTTTTAGAATCCCAATACTATTAATGGCCACATACAGTTTACTGATGGTGTTTGGCGGTCATTGGGTGTGGAGCACGAGCCATGAAAGTTTGTTAAATGATCATCAATCTAAGTTAGACCGCTTTTCGGTTCACATTTCCAGTCAATTGGACAAGTTCGCGCACATTCCAGAACTGCTTTCAAAAGACAAAGAGCTGGTCGACGCCCTGCACTCTCCAAGTAACTCTGCGCAAATCGAACTCACTAATCGCTATCTAGAGCACGTAAACTCGGTGATTCAGGCATCAGACACCTACCTACTAGACAGCATCGGCACCACCATTGCAGCCAGTAACTGGAATCAACCACGTTCTTTTATTCGTCGTAACTTTGCTTTCCGCCCCTACTTTCAAGAAGCGATTATTGGCAATGAAAATCAATATTTTGCGCTAGGTTCAACCTCAGGAAAGCGAGGCTATTATTATTCTTACCCCGTCTCCTATGCCGCCGAGATTATTGGCGTCATTGTCGTAAAGATGGATTTATCGCTGATTGAAGCAAGTTGGAAAGGCAAACAGAGTTTTTTTGTTGCTGACGATAAAGACCAGATCGTATTTATGTCGAGTAACCCTGAATGGCTGTTCAAAAGCCTTCAGCCGCTAAGCGAAACACAACACACTCGAATTCAAGAAAGCAGGCAGTACCTCGATACAAAAATAGAAAGCCTGCACTTCTCTGGTGATTTAGACAATGTCACCAGTCGTATTGAGTCGCCACACAAACTCGTCCAAGAGCAGTTCTTTAGCTCTTCTCGCTTCCTAGCCGAGCCAAAACTCACAATCCGAGTATTTTCTCCAACCCACTTAGTGTGGTGGGACTTGGTTGCTTACCTTGTGGTTTTGAGCCTTATCTTCGCGATCATTTATCTAACGATGCAGCTCAACCACCATCGACAACAAAGACGAGCACAGATAGACAGGCTGCAATCCGAAGCCAAGCAAAAACTCGAATTTCAAGTGCTTGAACGTACATCGGAGTTGCATGTTGAGATCAAACACCGTATCGAGACCGAGCATGTTCTGAGGCAAACCCAAGACGAGCTCATCCAAGCCGCGAAACTGGCAGTGCTAGGGCAGATGTCAGCGAGCATCAGTCACGAACTGAATAACCCGCTTGCCGCGATTCGCAGTTATGCCGACAATGGCCGACTCTTCCTCGCCAAAGAAAAAACCGATCGGGTTGATGACAATCTATCGCGAATCTCGGCACTCACTGATCGCATGGCGAAAATCAGCCACCAGCTTCGCTCCTTCGCCAAGAAATCCACCGCGGAAGAGCTACACACCTTGCAAATACTCCCAGTTTTACATTCATCGAAAGAGTTGATGAAGCCACAACTTAAGAGTGAACGAGTTAAGGTCAACGAACTCCCTGAAACCTTTGATGCATGCGTGCTCGCCAACGCCATTCAACTGGAACAGGTGATCATTAACCTGCTTACTAACGCGATTCAGGCGATGGAACAACAAGACGACAAACAATTAGCTATTCTGTTAGAGATTAGGGAGTCTGACCATCAACAAGCCAAGACCTTGCTGATTCATGTCGATGATAACGGCCCCGGCTTCACCTCCCCTTCGAACGGAAACTTTTTTGAACCCTTCCATACCACCAAGAAAAACGGACTTGGACTTGGGCTATCGATTTCTCAACAAATAATCAGCGGAATAAATGGCAAGCTCGTTACAGGAAGCAGCCCTCAAGGTGGTGCTCGATTCAGCATAGAGTTGCCCCTTGTTGGACATGAACAGCAAGCAAAAACTCAGCAATAACCAGAATAAAAAGAAGTAAAGGAATCACTATGTGTCACGTCTATTTCATTGATGATGAATCCGATCTAAGAATGGCGATTGAACAGAGCTTCGAGCTCGCCGACATTAATGCCGAATTCTTTCCCGATGCGGAGTCTGCTCTGCTCGCGATTCAAGAAAACGGCTTACCTCACGTGATCATCACTGATATCTGTTTACCGGGCCTATCCGGGCATGACCTGCTCAACACCGTGATGCACAAAGACAAAGAGATCCCCGTGATCATGATTACTGGTCACGGCGATATTTCGATGGCCGTTCAAGCAATCCAATACGGCGCCTATGACTTCATTGAAAAACCTTTCGCTAATGAACGCCTAATCGAAACCACCAAGCGAGCGATAGAAAAACGTCAGCTCACCCTTGAGAACCTTGAGTTAAAACGTTCACTCAAGGCCAGCCAAGCGCTTGGCCCAAGGATCATTGGTGACACGGAATCAATGACGGAGCTACGGTCTATCATCACTCACGTTGCCGACACTAACGCCGATATTTTGTTATTTGGCGAGACAGGTACAGGCAAAGAATTAGTTGCACGCTCTCTGCATGAACAAAGCAGTAGGCGAGAACAAAACTTCGTTGCGGTCAATTGCGGCGCGGTCCCTGAAAACCTAATTGAGAGTGAACTGTATGGCCATGAGAAAGGGGCATTCACTGGCGCTGAAAGTAAGCGAGTGGGTAAATTTGAATTTGCTCAGGGCGGAACTCTATTCTTAGATGAAATTGAGTCCATGCCGATGCAAGCACAAATTCGCCTGTTGCGCGTCTTGCAAGAACGTGTCATCGAAAGGGTTGGGTCTAATGGTTTAGTTCCTCTAGACATTCGAGTGATTGCGGCAACTAAAGTCGACCTAAAGAAAGCCGCTGAAGAAGGCTCTTTCCGCCAAGATCTCTATTATCGACTCAATGTTGTGACCCTAAATTTGCCACCGTTAAGAAGCCGACAAGAAGATATCCCAGCACTCTTCCACCACTTCTTACTGGTCGCTGCAGCACGTTATGGCAAGACAGCCCCAGCCCTTCCACAAAAGGAGCTGCATACCCTTTTAGCTCATGATTGGCCGGGAAATGTTCGAGAATTACGTAACACTGCAGAGCGTTTTGTGCTTTTAGGTAAGCTTTCTCACTTATCAGACAGCGCCACTGAAACTACTCAAGAGCTGTCTTTGGCAGAATTGGTATCTGACTTTGAAAAAAACACGTTGAAGCAGGCACTTATTGAATGCAATGGCAGTATAAAAGAGACCATGGAGAGGCTGCAATTACCGAGGAAAACCCTCTACGATAAGATGCAAAAACACCAGCTAACGAAAGAATCTTATAAGGTAGAACCAAACTAAATTAGATTTGGGAGCAAGATCACCTATACTTATTTCAATAACAGGATGTTATGCAATAAATATAATAAGGAAGTCGTTATGGGTGAGAAAACAAAAGTGCCATCGATTACCGATACTTTCGAAATAGATGGTATTTTTTATACTGACAATCATGTTGATCTATACACGCCAGAATTAGAGGCAAAACGCGCTCTGTATGAGCAGATAGACCATCATTCAAATCGTGGCAGAAATATAGATGAGGAGGTCTAGTGACCTCCTCATTTTTTATGGGTTAAATTCCATGTCACCAAATAACTACTTGGTTATGATTTCCGGTCCCATCAATGTGGTCGGCAACCATGTTGATACCCAAGGCACGTAAGTTACGATAATCAGGAATAAGAACATCACGCCTACCCACGGCAGTGCAGCTTTTACCACGTTCATCATAGACATCTTGGCTACACCTGCGGTCACAAACAAATTGAGCCCGACAGGCGGCGTTATCATCCCTATCTCCATGTTCACTACCATCATGATACCAAGGTGAATTGGGTCGATACCGAGTGCAATAGCGATTGGGAATACCAATGGTGCAACGATGATCAGCAAGCCTGATGGCTCCATGAACTGCCCACCAATCAAGAGTAAAACGTTTACTACAATCAAGAAGGTGATCGGACCTAAGCCCGCAGATAGCATAGACTCAGTGATCATCTGAGGAATGCGTTCTTCGGTCAGTACATGTTTAAGAATCAAAGCATTGGCAATGATAAACAACAGCATGATCGTCAGCTTGCCTGCATCGTAAAGCGTGTCTTTGGTATCTTTATGGAAAAACGTTTGGAGCACTTTCACCAAAGCAGGCTTTGTATTGTTCTTGTCCGCAAACGGCCCCATATCTTTATAGATAAAGTTGGCGATAAAGAAGGCATACACCGCAGCTACTGCCGCCGCTTCTGTCGGAGTAAAGATACCGCCGTAGATACCACCTAGAATGATGACAATCAGCAGCAAGCCCCAGCTCGCATCTTTCGCAGCTGCGAACATCTCGCCCCAGCCCACAAATGGCTGCGCCGGAATCTTCTTAATACGAGCTGCAATGTAGATAGCAATCATCAGCATCACACCCGCCAGCAGACCAGGAATCACGCCACCTAAGAACATACGACCTACCGATACATCGGTCGCCGCTGCGTATACCACCATCACGATTGACGGTGGAATCAAGATCCCCAAGGTACCCGCGTTACAGATAACCCCTGCCGCGAACTCTTTTGAATAGCCGTTTTTGATCATGCCCGCAATAACAATACTACCGATAGCCACTACCGTTGCAGGAGATGAACCAGAAAGGGCTGCGAACATCATACATGCCACAACCGACGCCATCGCCAAGCCGCCGCGGAACCAACCCACCATCGCGATAGCAAAACGGATAATACGTTTCGCCACGCCACCAGTAGACATAAAGCTAGAGGCCAAAATAAAGAAAGGAATCGCTAAGAGTGTGTAGTGGCCTGCAAAAGCATTAAACAGCGTTTGTGCGACTGAAGCTAATGACGCATCTGAATGCATCAATAAGAATATTACGCTCGATAAACCGAGGGAAATTGCAATTGGTACACCGACCAACATGAAAGCAATTACCATTAAAAATAGAAATAACATTGCCATGATTAGTCTTCCTTACCGTTAGATTTTGTACTCGACTCATTCGCTTTGTTCTGCGGAGTCGAATTCAATACCGCTGTCGCATCTTCGTCAGAGCCCTCTAGCACGTCCGCTTTCAACGCATCCAGCTCTTCTTCGGCTTCATGTCCTGCAATCATGCGGTCAAGCTTGCCTGTTACCACTTGGTAAGCAACTTGAGCAAAACGGAACGTCAGCATTGCCATGCCAATCGGCAGCGCCATATAAGGAATAAAACGTGGCAGTTTCTCGTATCGCTCGCCTTCATTCAGCCAGTCAGCAAGAAACTGAAGCATCTCTGGCATTGGAATATCGTCGGTCTCATACCATGCGCGATCGGTCGCGAATGGGTACCAATAATTCCAAGAGCCGATAAGAAGTAAGATTGAAAATGCTAGGCAGCTTGTCACGGCGATTAGCGCGTACACTTTGCGTAGCTTTTCTGGGGCAAGGTTGATGATCACATCAACACCAATGTGGAAATGTTTTTTAACACCATAAGATGCGCCGACCAACACCATCCAAGCAAACATGAACACCGTCAATTCCAGTGCCCATAATATGTTGTCATTGAATGCGTATCGAAATACCACATTGGCAAAAGTAAGTAGCGTCATTGCGCCAAGGAAAAATGCGATTAATGACTCTTCAATCACATCCGTAACTCTTCCGACTTTGGAAAAAAGAGAGGTTTCCAGTGCTGATTCGCTAGAATTTGGTTGTTCCATTTGAGGCTTTTCCATAATTGACTCCGCTTATAATTGTTTTAATAAGGAGTGACGAATACTCGCCACTCCCTTAGCGGTATTATTGGTTTGAAGCTAACGCTGCATCGATAAGATCTGAACCGATGTCTTTTTCAAACTTCTTCCATACAGGTTGAAGCGCAACTACCCATGCTTCACGCTGTTCAGGCGTAAGTGTACGAACCTCACCACCAGCTTCGATGATGTTGTTTTTGTTCGCTAGGTTAACTTTTGAAGATTCTGCGTTACGCGTCTCAGACACTTCCTGAACGATAGTACCAAGCTGTGTGCGTACATCTTCAGGTAGGTCTTTCCAGAAGTCGTTTGACGTTACCACTAGGTAATCCAAGATACCGTGATTGGTTTCAGTCACGCCGTCTTGTACTTCAAAGAACTTCTTACCGTAGATGTTTGACCATGTGTTCTCTTGGCCATCGATAACCTTGGTTTGCAGGCCACCGTACACTTCTTTGAAAGACATCTTCTGTGGGTTAGCGCCTAGTTGTTCAAACTGAGCTACCAAAACGTCTGATGCTTGCACACGGAATTTCAAACCTTTTGCATCTTCAGGGCTGATAAGAGGTTTGTTCGCCGACATTTGTTTCATGCCGTTGTGCCAGAATGCTAAGCCTTGAAGACCACGACGCTTCATCGCATTCTTCAGTTTTTCACCAGATTCTGAGTTTTGGAAACGGTCGACGGCTTCTACGTCTTCAAATAGGAAAGGAAGGTCAAAAATGCGGTATTTCTTAGTGAATTTCTCAAATTTAGACAGCGAAGGTGCCGCCATTTGAACATCACCATTTAACAGGGCTTCCAGTACCTTATTATCATCGTAAAGTGTCGAGTTAGGGAAAACTTGCATACAAGCTTTACCATTCATTTCAGTGTTTACTCGCTCTTCTAGTAGAGAAGCGGCAATGCCTTTCGGGTGCTTATCGGTATTGGTTACGTGACTGAATTTAATCACGATTTCACCAGGGTCACAGTTTGCAGCAGCATTAAAACTTGTGAGCGCCAGAGCAGATACAGACAGCAGGGTAAGAGGCTTAAACATTATTATTCTCCTTAGTAAACAAAGCAGCACTTCAATGGGAACTGCGTGCTTTCACTAAGGCAATTAGCGCGCCACATTAACACAAACCATTAACAAGCCTTTAACCATAAGGCTTCATCAGTTCTATCTGCAGTAGTCGCGAACTCGCGGTAAGAGTTAATGGGTGGAAAATGACACATAGAATATTTGTAAATGGGTGGAAGCTGACCAATGTATTAGTAATGAATAAGGCCGAATGAGGTCTGACCAAAAGCTCGATAGTCGATGATGCCTTGAAGTAATTTCGACCTATCCTGTAAAGTGCTGCACAACTTAGTCAGATTTACTGATCCACTACTTACCAAGAGTTGCTACCAATGAGTCAGGTCTACCATCACCCAGTACAAATTTACTATGAAGATACCGATCACTCAGGTGTGGTTTATCACCCTAACTTTCTTAAATACTTCGAGCGGGCACGCGAACATGTCTTGGGCAGCGATAAATTGGCGGAATTGTGGAACGAGCACGGACTAGGTTTTGCAGTCTATAAAGCCAACATGACTTTTCAAGATGGGGTTGAGTTCGCTGAGATCTGCGACATCCGAACCTCTTTTGAACTCGATGGAAAATACAAAACCTTATGGCGACAAGAGGTTTGGCGTAAAGATGCGACTAAGCCTGCCGTGATTGGTGATATCGAAATGGTCTGCCTTGATAAAGACAAGCAACTGCAGCCAGTGCCTGCTGAAGTATTAAAAGCGATGCTTGGAGAGTCGAGCTAGCTTTATTTTATCTACATAGACGTAAAGAGATGAGACGACGAAAAGGTTCTCATCTCTATCTGCATGGGTAGCAAATTCCCGCCAAGCGTCACCGCAAAGCGATACCGTTCATCCAGCCGCCCTAAGCAACACTGCCAATCTGTAGAACTATCGTCTTGTTGAGCAGAATCCAAATTCAACCCAATCCCGCTATGTAGCCTGATTTCGCGATACAAGCCTGATTGAAAGCCTGACGAACTGAGTTCCAATGCTTGCTTGGTCAAAAATATTTTCTTAGTCAAATTAGAGAAATCGAACGAGAAGCTTCGCAACGATGTGGCCAGCCCCTTGCCTGTCGCTTTGATGTACGACTCCTTCAGCGCCCACAGATCGAAAAAACGCTCTCTCTGCAGCTCTTTACTAAGTTCAAGTAAATCCGCCAATTCTTTATCTGAAAAATAGTGCTTCATAATCGAGTCGATATTGGTCGAGCTTCTTGCATGTTCGATATCGACACCCAGTTGGACTGGCTTCCCTTCTCGTTGGCAAACTGCAATCAACAAATGTTCTTTGCTATGACTGATATTGAAGTTTAACCCCGTCATGAGTTGCTGTTCGGCGACTAAACTGGGCTTTCCTTTCTCGCCATATTCAAAGCGCCACGCTTCGGGCATTAAATCAGAATAGCTAGACAACACCTTTCTTAGGTAGTTGCGAACATATAGGGCTTGAACTTGAGATGAGGGCATTCGATACCGCTCGACTTTCGCTATTTCATCAGCTGTGAGTGTCTGTTTGAGGTGTGACTTACTGTCGATATCATCACGCAAATCACTCAAAGAACATAGCCACAAATCAACGATTGGATTTTCCAATTTACTCACGCTCACTTCTTCAAACCACTTATCAAAAAACCATCAAAACGAACAAATTTAAGCCACCTATGATTTGAGATAAACATAGAGATTCTGCGCAGGAAACACCCTTCATATAGGGACTTAAACCTAACTTTTAAAATAATAACAAATTAATACATAGATCACACTCCACCTTACGGAACAGACATCTATTAAATGTTACTTACAAAAATCTGACATAGATCTCACCAAGTCAAAAAATAGAGCATAAACACTAAAAAACCACTCATACCCATTAATTATCAATAAGTTAATTCCATTAAAAATACAAAAAACAAAAGTTCAATGAAATCATCTGGTCTGAACAGATCATAGTGGCCTCTGGGAGCATTGTATCAACCACTCACCTCGGGTAGCCTGCTCAACCATTAAACAAATTCACACGTTTTTATTGCGGATACCTGCTTTGCATAAAGCAGTACTTTGGACAGGATTTAAATGGACATTAACCTCACATTCGAATGCCCTCTTCTCGCATGAAAAACGTAATCAACCCCTGCAAGTCACTGTACTTCGCACCCCCTATTTCAGTCAGGTGGCCGACTTTCGGTAGCCTTACTCTTCAGCTGCGTTTGCCCAAATCTGTCTCAGATTTATTTTCGATTTATTTAAAAGCGCAGCCTCAAAACACGACATCGCCCTCAGTGATTTCAAGTGGAGACTCATAATGAGCCAACCCGAAAAAAATACACCGGAATCAGTCGACGACACTCGACTTAATAAACGCCTAAAAGACATGCCAATTGCTATCGTTGGTATGGCAAGCATGTTTGCGAACTCTCGCTACCTAAACAAATTCTGGGATTTGATCAGCGAAAAGATCGATGCAATTACCGAAGTGCCTGATACGCACTGGCGCCCAGAAGATTACTACGATTCAGATCGTACTACGCCAGACAAGTCTTACTGTAAGCGCGGCGGTTTCATCCCAGAAGTTGACTTCAACCCAATGGAATTCGGTCTTCCGCCAAATATTCTAGAACTGACGGATACTTCACAGCTGCTTTCTCTGATCGTGGCAAAAGAAGTACTTGAAGATGCGAAACTTCCTGAAGGTTACGATCGCGATAAGATCGGTATTACACTCGGTGTTGGCGGTGGTCAGAAGATCGCTCAAAGCTTGAATGCTCGTCTCCAATACCCTGTTTTGAAAAAAGTCTTCAAGAGCAGTGGCATCAACGACGAAGACAGCGAAATGCTGATCAAAAAATTCCAAGACCAATACATCCACTGGGAAGAGAACTCATTCCCTGGTTCATTGGGTAACGTAATTTCAGGTCGTATCGCTAACCGCTTTGACCTTGGTGGCATCAACTGTGTGGTAGACGCTGCGTGTGCTGGTTCTCTAGCCGCAATGCGCATGGCACTGAGCGAGCTGGTTGAAGGCCGCAGTGAAATGATGATTACAGGTGGTGTGTGTACTGATAACTCACCAACCATGTACATGAGCTTCTCTAAAACCCCAGCATTCACTACAAACGAAACCATTCAACCTTTCGACATCGATTCAAAAGGTATGATGATTGGTGAAGGCATCGGCATGGTTGCTCTTAAGCGCCTTGAAGATGCAGAGCGCGACGGCGACAGAATCTACTCTGTGATTAAAGGTGTCGGTTCTTCTTCGGATGGTAAGTTCAAGAGTATTTACGCGCCTCGCCCTGAAGGACAAGCAAAAGCACTGAAACGTGCTTACGATGATGCTGGTTTCGCACCGCACACGCTTGGCCTTTTGGAAGCGCACGGCACAGGTACAGCGGCAGGTGATGTGGCTGAATTTGGTGGCTTGAACTCGGTATTCAGTGAGAACAATGAAGAGAAGCAACACATTGCGTTAGGCTCTGTGAAATCTCAGATTGGCCACACCAAATCAACCGCGGGTACTGCAGGTTTAATAAAAGCTGCCTTAGCACTGCACCACAAAGTACTGCCGCCAACCATTAACGTGTCGAGCCCGAATCCTAAACTGGATATCGAAAACTCGCCGTTCTACCTAAACACACAAACTCGTCCTTGGATGAAACGTGTCGACGGCACACCACGCCGTGCAGGTATCAGCTCATTTGGTTTTGGTGGCACTAACTTCCACGTGGTATTAGAAGAGTACACACCAGAGCACGCTCGCGGTGACAAATACCGCCAACGCCAAGTACCTCAGACTCTGTTATTCAGCGCTGAATCTCGTCAAGCATTGATCAATGAGCTCAAGCAGGTTTCAACTCAAACTGCAGATGCTGCGTTCAAACTGGAAGCGCTTGCTGAACAACACGCTTTACGCGAAGTTGATGCTAAGCACGCTCGTCTTGGTTTAGTTGTCACTGACCAAGCAGACCTTCAAGCGCAACTGACTCAAGCGGTTTCTATGCTTGAGAGCCAAACCAAAACACATTGGCAGATGCCAAACGGCACTAGCTACCGTGAGTCGGCACTGATTGCTGAAAACGGCACTGGTAAAGTAGCAGCGCTATTTGCAGGTCAAGGTTCGCAATATCTAAACATGGGTCGCGAGCTTGCTTGTCATTACCCAGAGATGCGCCAACAGCTTGCTCAAGCGGATCAAGTATTTGGTCAGCACAAGAAGGCGGCTCTATCGCAAATTCTATTCCCAATTCCAACCTTCACACCAGAAGCAACCAAAGCTCAAGAAGCGGTGTTAACCAACACGGCCAATGCGCAAAGTGCGATTGGTACTGTGTCTATGGGTCAGTTCGACATCATGACTCAAGCTGGCTTCAAAGCAGACATGGTGGCAGGCCACAGCTTTGGTGAGCTAAGCGCACTATGCGCATCGGGTGTTATCTCGCAAGACGATTACTACCAACTAGCTTTCGCTCGTGGCGATGCGATGGCAGCGACACCTGAACAAGGCGACAGCGGTACTATGTTTGCGGTCATCTTAGACGCAGACAAACTTCCAACCGTTGAAAGCTGCATCAGCCAATTCGAAGGCGTGAGCATTGCCAACTACAACGCTCCGACTCAACTGGTTATTGCAGGTCCAACTGCGACGGTTCAACAAGCAGCACAAGCGCTAACTGAACAAGGCTTCAAAGCGATTGCTCTGCCAGTATCTGGTGCTTTCCACACACCACTTGTTGCTCACGCTCAGAAACCATTTGCTACTGCAATTGATAAAGCTTCATTCAGCGCTCCAACGCTGCCGCTGTACTCAAACGCAACGGGCAAACTGCACAGCAAAGACGCGAAAGCGATCAAGAAAGCGTTCAAGCAACACATGCTGCAATCGGTTCGTTTCAGTGAGCAAATTGAAGCGATGTATCAAGCAGGCGCGCGCGTATTCGTTGAGTTCGGTCCTAAAAACATTCTTCAAAAGCTGGTTGAAAAAACATTGGCTGATAAGAACGAAGAGCTTCACGTAATCAGTATCAACCCAAGCCCTAAAGGCGATAGTGACCAACAGCTTCGTTTAGCTGCGGTTCAACTGTGCGTGGCAGGTGTTTCATTAGACAACATTGACCCTTACCAAGCTGACATTGCTGAACCTGCAAAGGCATCACCAATGAACATCAAGCTGAATGCAACCAACTACATCAGCCCTGCTACTCGTAAGAAAATGGATCAATCATTGGCTTCGGGCAACGTCACCGAAAAGACTGAGATTGTTGAAGTGAAAGTTGAAGTCGAGAAAATCGTGGAAAAAGAAGTGATTAAAACAGAAATCGTTGAAGTACCTGTGGCTGCTCCTCAAGCTTCAAATGTACAACCGTCAGTTGCTCCAGCACCAAGTGTGCAAGTAGCAACAGCAGCTCAGCAGCCTCAAATGGCGCAACCTGCACCAGCGACTATTCAGCCAGCAGCTCAAGTAACAGTTGATGAGTCTTCACTGCAATCGTTCTTCAATGCTCAACAACAAGCAGCAGAAGTACATCAGCAATTCTTGGCGATTCCTCAGCAATACGGTGACACGTTCAACACCCTAATGTCTGAGCAAGCGAAAATGGCAACAGCAGGCGTAGCAATTCCTGAGAACCTACAGCGTTCTATGGAGATGTTCCACCAGCACCAAGCTGAGACGCTAAAAGCTCACGCTCATTACCTAGAAATGCAAGCGCACAGCAACAACTCAGCACTTAATATGCTGGCGCAAGGTTCAGTACAAACGGCACAACCAACCTTCGTTGCGCCAGCAAATGCTCAACCAGCGATTCAAGCTCCAGCGACTCCTGCAGCTATCGTCCAACAGCCTGTAGCTCAAGTACAAGCGACTCCTGTCCAAGCCGCGCCAGTTCAAGCTCAGTCTGTTCAAGTTACGCCAGTACAGAAAGCCGTTCCTGCACCACAAGTAGCCGCTCAAGCAGCAGCACCGGTTGCAGTTCAGCCTGTGCCAGTTAAAGCACAACCGGCTCCTGTGGCTGCACCAGTAGCAGTACAATCAGCAGATGCTGAAAAAGTGATGCTAGAAGTGGTCGCTGAGAAAACGGGTTACCCAACGGAAATGCTTGATCTAGAAATGGACATGGAAGCAGACCTTGGTATCGACTCAATCAAACGCGTAGAGATTCTTGGTACCGTTCAAGACGAAATGCCAAACCTACCTGAGCTGAACCCTGAAGATTTAGCTGAGTGTCGTACTCTTGGCGAAATCGTTACTTACATGAACAGCAAGATGCCTTCTGGTGTTTCAACTAATGAAGCAGCACCAGTTCAAGTAACAGCTGTAGTTAATGGTATTGATGCAAAACTCGTTCAACAAACCATGCTAGAAGTGGTTGCTGAGAAGACAGGTTACCCAACGGAAATGCTTGATCTAGAAATGGATATGGAAGCAGATCTTGGTATCGACTCAATCAAGCGTGTTGAAATTCTAGGTACGGTTCAAGATGAACTGCCTACTCTTCCAGAGCTAAACCCTGAAGACTTAGCTGAGTGTCGCACTCTTGGTGAGATTGTTGCCTACATGAACAGCAAGCTTCCGGCTTCTGCTCCTGTAGTCGCTCAAACTGCAGCAACTTCAGTTCAAGCAGCTAGCGGTTTAGATGCGGCTGTCGTTCAGAAAACCATGTTAGAAGTAGTCGCAGAGAAGACGGGCTACCCGACTGAAATGCTAGATCTAGCAATGGACATGGAAGCTGACCTTGGTATCGATTCAATCAAGCGTGTTGAAATTCTAGGTACGGTTCAAGACGAGCTACCGACTCTTCCAGAGCTAAACCCTGAAGATCTCGCTGAGTGTCGTACTCTAGGTGAAATTGTTGACTACATGAACAGTAAACTTCCGGCTTCTGCTCCAGTAGCGGCTCCAGTAGCGGCTACAGTATCTGCTCCAGTACAAGCAGTATCAAACGGCTTAAACGCAGAACAAGTTCAAAGCACAATGCTGAGCGTAGTGGCGGATAAAACGGGCTACCCAACAGAAATGCTCGATCTAGCAATGGACATGGAAGCAGACCTTGGCATCGACTCAATCAAACGTGTTGAGATACTTGGTACAGTTCAAGACCAGCTCCCAACACTGCCAGAGCTGAACCCTGAAGACCTCGCAGAGTGTCGTACTCTGGGCGAAATCGTTGACTACATGAACAGCAAGTTAGCTCCTAGTTCGGAAACTACGACAGTAGCAGCTACAGCCGCTGTAGAAAGCGCGAGCAACGACCTAAATCCTGCTCACGTTCAATCAACCATGATGGAAGTGGTTGCCGATAAAACTGGCTACCCAGCAGAAATGCTCGACCTAGCGATGGACATGGAAGCTGACCTCGGCATCGATTCGATTAAACGCGTTGAAATTCTAGGTACAGTTCAAGACCAGCTACCAACGCTGCCAGAGCTAAACCCTGAAGACTTAGCTGAGTGTCGTACGCTTGGTGAAATCGTTACCTACATGCAAAGCAAGCTATCCGCTGCTGCTCCCGTAGCGACTCCAAAAACGGAATCAGTAACGCCTATCGCAGAAACAGCGACAGCTGAACTTCCTCCACACAATGAGGTGGCGCTAAAAAAGCTACCAGCGGCAGATAAACTCGTCGATTGTTTCTCAAAAGACGCTTGTGTCGTGATCACAGATGATGGTCACAACGCCGGTGTTCTAGCAGAAAAGTTGACCGCTAACGGCATTCAAGTTGCTGTAGTGCGTAGTGCTCTTTCTGCCGCGTCACCTTTAAACAGTGAGATCGCAAGCTACACCCTCAACAGTATCGATGATGCTGGTGTGACTGCGATTATTAACGACATCGAAGCAGACCTTAAAACGTCGAACAAAGTGATTACAGGCTTCATTCACCTACAAGCTATCGCTGATGCAAAACAAAGCAACGAGCGAGCGGTTAACTTGAATGCAGACTCCAGAGCTTCACTGACAACAGCGTTCTTATTCGCCAAGCACCTAAATGGTCAGCTGAATACCGTTTCTGGTCGCAGCGTGTTCTTCACACTAAGCCGTATCGATGGTGGCTTTGGTTACCTAGATACTAAGCAATTGATGAATGCGGAACTTAACCAAGCAGCGCTGTCTGGTCTAACTAAGACACTGAGCCATGAATGGTCAAACGTGTTCTGCCGTGCATTGGATGCTGACGCTTCGATTGATGCTCGTCACCTAGCTGAAGCTATCACAGGCGAACTGTTCGATATCGATACCAACACGGTTGAAATCGGCCTTAGCCATGCGGAAAACGGTGAATCTGGTCGTGCAACACTGATTGCGACAACACCAGGCGCTGCACAAACTAAAAACACAGGCGCTCAACTCACCAAGAGCGACAAAGTTCTCGTAACTGGTGGCGCTAAAGGCGTGACGTTTGAATGTGCACTGACGCTTGCTAAGCAATGTAAATCTCATTTCATTCTTGCAGGTCGTAGTAAGCATATTACTTCAGCTGAGCTACCTCAGTGGGCACAAGGCAGGCAAGAGAAAGAGCTAAAACCAGCGGCTATCGCTCACCTACAAGCAACAGGTGACAAGCCAACGCCGAAAAAAGTTGATGCCTTGCTAAAACCGGTATTGAGCAGCCTTGAAATCAACGCAGCACTTGCCGCTTTCAACGAGATTGGCGCGAGCGCTGAATACCTAAGCCTAGATGTATCGAACCATGAGTCAGTAGCGAAAACGCTGGCGAATTTCGAAGGCATCACAGGTCTTATCCACGGTGCAGGCGTACTGGCTGACAAGCACATTCAAGATAAAACACTTGATGAACTGAACATGGTTTACGGCACGAAAGTGGGCGGACTAGAAGCGGTTCTTGGTGGTCTTGATAGCAGCAAGCTAAAACTGATTGCGATGTTCTCTTCGGCGGCGGGTTTCTACGGAAACACAGGCCAAAGTGACTACTCGATGTCTAACGAAATCCTAAACAAAGCGGCTCTGCAATTGTCTGCTCGTAACCCTCAAGCGAAAGTGATGAGCTTCAACTGGGGACCGTGGGACGGTGGCATGGTCAACGCAGCACTGAAACGTATGTTTACAGAGCGCGGTGTGTACGTTATTCCTCTTCAGGCGGGTGCAGAGCTATTTAGTTCTCAACTACTGAACGAAACTGGCATTCAACTGCTGGTTGGTACGAGCATGCAAGGTTCTGACAACAAGGAAGCTGCTGTAAAAAAGCTTAATGCGGAGTCTGTGCATCTTGCAAAGAGTCCGCTGAATACAAGCATCACTGTGACACGTCATCTTGATCCAAAGGCATTGCCTTTCATTCAAGATCACTGCATTGCCGGTAACCCTGTGTTACCGACAGTGTGTGCCATCCAATGGATGCGTGAAGTCGCTGAGCAACTGTTAGGGGTGAACGTTAGCGTTCACAACTACAAACTGCTGAAAGGTGTGATTTTTGATACTGATGCAGTGCAAGAGCTGAAACTGGTTCTTTCCTCTGATGCTAAATCAAAAGGTCAGCTAAAAGCAGTGATCAGTTGCCAAGGGCGACCACAGTATCAAGCTCAGTTGCAAGTTGCCTCTGTGCAAGTGTCTGAAGATGTTCAACAAGCGTCGACAAAGCGCTTTGAAGCCAACACTTCAGCACCTGTAACAACGGCACAAGCTTTATACAGCGACGGCACTCTGTTTCATGGACCAAGACTGCAAGGTATTACCTCAGTTGAACGTTTTGACGACTTAGGCTTATTGGCTCAATGCCAGTTGCCTCAGATTGAAAACAGCGACTGCGGGTCATTTATTCCTAAGCAAGGTTTTGGTGATAGCCAGCCATTTGCTGAAGATTATCTGTTGCAAGCCATGCTGGTATGGGCTCGATTGAAGTACGGCGCGGCAAGCCTACCGTCTGCAATCGGTGAGTTTATTTGCTACGCACCGATGCACAATGGTGACCAAGGTTGGCTAGAGCTGAGCGTAATAAAAAGCACGGCTCGTTCACTGCAGGCTGATATCTCGCTTTACCACCAAGATGGTCGTTTAAGCGCAGTAATGAAAGGTGCCAAAGTCACTATCAGCAAGAGCTTAAATGACGCATTTTTACCGAAATCTAGCTCAGCAGTGTCGAAGAAAGAGGCGACTAAGAACCCAGAAAAGGAGCAATTGTCATAGTGACTGTTCCTACGAATAAAGCGATGCCATTGCGCATCGCTCTTTTAGCTCAGCCAGCAAACGCGGCTGAGCTTTCTGCCGACTTATTCCCCTCGTTCCCTGAAATGGTTTCTGTTGTGGTTGATGGCAATTTTAATCAAGCACTTACTCAAGCAATTGAGGCAGTCAATCAAGGTAATGTCGTTAAGCTTGGTTTGGATTCTCACTCACCATCATTGTTGATGTTGAGTGCACTGACCGCTGCTCAGAATAAGATTCATCCACACGCTTATCTAGCGAGTTTTGTAGATGCAGCTACCGAAGATAGCGTTCAGCTTTCTCTGGATATTGCACGCCGCCCCGCTACAGATTTAAGCCATCAACAGCAACACTCAGCACTCTCTGCTTCACAGCAGTTTGATGAATTGTTGAATATGGTTAATGCGATATCGAGCCGTTCATTGCCGAGTTATTCATTACCTAACCATTACTGGTTCACTGAGCCGAACAAAGCACGTGTTGCTGCGTTAACTTTCAGTGACGATAGCCAACAATCCACCAGCCTGATATTGACTCAAGCGACCGGTTTGCACGAACCAAAACCATTGCTATCTAGCGAACGTTTGATGTTCGTGGTTTCTGGCAATGGCCAAGCTGAATTGGTTTCTCAGCTAGCCTCATTAAGAGATGAGCTTAACTACATTAGCGATTCGGCTGACAGCGAAATTGCTATCGCCACCTTAATGCATTCAAACCTAAGTCACTTCCAAAACGTTCAGCACAATGCTGGCCTTAACGCGAACATCGTGATTCAAGCGGCTTCAATTGATGCAGCACTACAAGAGATCACAGCGCTAGAAAATGCGTTGCCAAAAGTAATGGCTGACAGTAGCCAATACAAAACCCCAGCGGGCAGTTGTTTCTCACCGATGCCTCAAAGCAAAGGTGGTGTTGCATTTGTTTACCCAGGTGTTGGCACGGTTTATCCCGGTATGTTGCGCGAATTTCACCACCATTTCCCACAGTTATTTGCTCGTTTAGAACGTGAAGGTAACTTGAAAGAGATGCTGCAGGCTGAAAAAACCTATGCTGAAGACGCGCAAGAAATGTCGCTCAGTGAATTGGCAATTGCAGGCGTCGGCAGTAGTTATTTGTTAACACAACTGCTGTGTGATGAGTTCAAAGTGCAGCCAGACTTCGCTTTGGGTTACTCCAAGGGTGAAGCCTCCATGTGGGCGAGCTTAAATGTTTGGAAAAACCCACATGCGCTGATTGAGATGACTCAAACTAGCCCTATTTTCACGACGGCTATTTCTGGTGAACTCACAGCAGTGCGCCAAGATTGGCAGTTGAACAGCGACGAAAGCATCCAGTGGAATAGCTTTGTGGTTCGCATTGATGCGCAAGCGATTGAGGCTCTGTTACCAGAATTCCCACGCGCTTATCTCGCTATCATCCAAGGTGACACTTGCGTACTTGCTGGCTGTGAAAATACTTGTCGTGCACTACTCAAAAAACTGGGGAAACGTGGCATTGCCGCAAACCGTGTTACCGCAATGCACACGACACCTGCATTGAGCCAACATAGCCAAGTGCGTGAGTTTTACACGCAAGCACTGTTCGACGAATTGCCAAAGCATATCCGCTTTATCAGCGCAGCAGGTCTACCGACTGGTGCACCAATCAATATCGACAGCGATAGTATCGCCCTTTCGATTGCCGACACTTTCTGTTCAACGTTAGATTTCACCGCGTTGATCCAGAGTGCGCGTCAACAAGGTGCGCGTCTGTTTGTCGAAGTAGGTGCCGATCGTCAAACCAGCACATTGATCGACAAGATCAATCGTAGCGACAACGTAGCCGACCAATACTGCACAATCGCTTCCAATGCCAAAGGCGGTGACGATGTTGTCACGCTCATCAAATGCATTGGTCAGCTCATTACTCATCAAATTCCACTGTCTGTCGAGCCTCTTATTCAAGGGCTAGAACAACAGATCACCACCATTAAGCAATTAAATGGTGTGTCTCAAGGCAGTGCAGTGAATCATCAAGGAGAGCTAGTATGAGTTCTCAATCGAAACCATCTCAATATAAATATCAGGCTCAGAACAAACAGCAAGTGAAGTGCAATAAGATCGCGATTGTTGGTATTGCTAACCAATACCCTGAAGCCGATACGCCAAAAGACTTTTGGCAAAACTTGCTAGATAAAAAAGATTCTCGAACCACATTAAGCGCTGAAAAGTTAGGCGCTAAACCTGAAAGCTATCAGGGCGTGCAAGGTGAGTCGGATCGCTTTTATTGTGATAAAGGCGGCTACATCGAAAACTTCAATTTCGATAGCAATGGCTACCGCTTAACAGCAGAATCGTTCAACGGTGTTGACCAGAGTTTCCTATGGGCTTTGGACACGAGTCGTAAGGCGTTATTCGACGCAGGTATTGATCTGAATGCCGATGTTTTAGAGCGCACAGGCGTGATCATGGGTGCCCTTTCGTTCCCAACCACACACTCAAACGATCTGTTTCTGCCGATGTATCACTCGGTGGTCGAGAAAGCACTAAAAGATAAATTGGCTAATGACCAGTTTTCACTGCTACCAACCAATGAAACCGCTCAAGACCTCAACCCGATCAACGGCGCTGCTGCACATAACGCCTCTAAGTTAGTGGCTGATGCATTGGGTCTAGGCAACGTGCAGCTTAGCCTAGACGCGGCATGTGCAAGCTCAGTGTATTCATTGAAGTTAGCGTGTGATTACTTGAACACGGGCAAAGCCGACATGATGTTGGCAGGTGCGGTATCCGGTGCTGACCCATTCTTTATCAACATGGGTTTCTCCATCTTCCACGCTTACCCTGACCACGGTGTGTCGGTTCCGTTTGATAGCAACAGTAAAGGTCTGTTTGCTGGCGAAGGTGCGGGGGTTTTAGTCCTAAAACGCTTAGCTGATGCAGAGCGTGATGGCGACAATATTTACGCAGTCGTCAGCGGTATTGGTTTGTCGAACGATGGCCGAGGCCAGTTTGTATTAAGCCCAAATAGCAAGGGACAAGTCCAAGCCTTTGAACGCGCTTACGAGGCTTCAAACCTATCACCAGACAGCATTGAAGTGATTGAGTGTCACGCAACCGGTACACCATTAGGTGACAAGGTTGAGTTAACCTCAATGGAGCGTTTCTTTGCTGACAAATTGAATGGTTCTAACCCGCCATTAATTGGCTCTGCGAAGTCCAACCTCGGTCACTTGCTGACTGCGGCAGGTATGCCAGGGATCATGAAAATGATCTTTGCGATGAAAGAAGGTGTACTTCCTCCAAGTATTAATTTGGACAAGCCACTATCGTCGCCAGAAGGTTTATTTGGTTCACAAACTCTGCCAACACAGGTTCAACCTTGGCCAAGTAAAGCGGGTAACCCAGAGCGCTGCGCAGGTGTTTCTGTATTTGGTTTCGGTGGTTGTAACGCACACTTACTGCTTGAAGCGTATTCAGACACCAGTCATGTAAGTCAGGCTCTAGACTCAACGTCTCCAAGCCTACAACCGTCTAATTTAAGCATTACTGGTCTCGCATCGCACTTCGGTTCTCTGCAAAGTATCAACGCGCTGAGCACTGCGATTGAAACCAACGACGATGCTTTCATTGCTTTACCTAAGAAACGCTGGAAAGGCTTAGACCAACATCCAGAACTACTGAATCAGTTTGGTTTACATGGTATTCCAAACGGAGCCTACATCGATCAGTTCGATCTCGACTTCCTTCGCTTCAAAGTGCCGCCAAATGAAGATGACCGTTTGATCTCTCAGCAGTTGCTACTGATGAAAGTTGCAGACGAAGCGATCAAAGATTCCAAGCTTGTTGCTGGTCAAAAGGTTGCTGTACTCGTCGCAATGGAAACTGAGCTTGAGATGCACCAATTCCGTGGACGCGTAAACCTGCATAGCCAACTGGCTGACAGCTTTGCCAACATGGGTATTGAGCTAACACAAGATGAATACCAAGCGCTAGAAACCATCGCGATGGACAGTGTGATGGACGCAGCCAAGCTGAACCAATACACCAGTTTCATCGGCAATATCATGGCTTCGCGTATCTCTTCATTATGGGACTTTAATGGCCCTGCCTTTACGATTTCAGCCGCTGAACAGTCGGTTGCTCGTTGTATTGATGTCGCACAAAATTTGATGTCGCAAGAATCCATGGACGCAGTCGTGATTGCAGCCGTTGACCTAAGCGGCAGTGCAGAACATGTGATTCTGAAGAACAGCGTGACCCCAGTGTCACTTGCTCCAAAATTCGGACAACCGCAAGACGGCAGTTGGAATGTGGGCGAAGGCGCAGGTGCAATTGTTCTTGTTGAAGAGAGTCGAGTAACGACTAACCAAGATACGGCTTACGGCAGTATCAACGCATTGGCCTTTGGTTCAAGCGAGCGTAACAATGCCGTTGCTGATGAGTTACTGACTCAAGTCGGTATGAGCTCAAACGATGTTTCTCTGCTTGAGCTTAACCATGCACCTGAATCTTCATTACATCAGTCTTCGTCTCTAAGTTTAGGGAGCACAAAGACAACTCAAGCAAGTCAGCGTGTGGGTCACTGCTCTGCAGCTTCTGGCATGGCAAGCCTGCTACACGGTCTGCTCAACCTGAACCTTGAGTCTCTGAATCCGAATGCCAGTTCTAAGAACGCGATTGTTGCCAACATCAGCGAAGGACAATGTTCACAGCTGCTACTAAGCCAATCGAGTGTTGAATCTCAATCACTTTCTGTTCGTTTAAGAAGTGAACTGGCAAGTGATGCTAAGCGTCAGTTGGTTAAACAAGTGACTCTCGGTGGTCGCGATATTTATCAACATATTGCTCAAACCCCAGTGGCCAACTTGGCAACGATTCAACAGAAAGCTTCTGGTAAACAAGCAGCAAGAGTGGCGTCGATTCCAACGACAGCAAGCATTCAAGCAGCCCTTGCGCAAAAAGAGTTAGAGAAGAAAACATTAGCGCAGAACGCGGTAGAGCCAGTAATCGAAACTCCTACATCAGTATCCCCTACTCTGGCGCCAACTCGCCACAGTCAGCTAACAGGTAACCACAGCAATATGACTCATGTCCTATCCGCTAAAAATGGCGCGTCTCAAATCGACGCTAAGACGGATGCAGCATTACAACCGTCTGTAACACCACATAACCAAGCTTTTGCTCAAAACCAGCAAGCGGCCCAGCAAGTACACAAAGCATTCCTGCACACTCGTGCCCAAGGCATGCAGATGGCTGATGCACTATTAAAGGCACAGTTAAACGCAATTACGTCTGGTTTAGATAGCTCAGCTGAAACATCAGCTCAACCAGCTCAAGTTCAGTCAGTGCCAGTAAACGCACTTACGACGCCAGCACCAGTAAAACCTATCCGTAAGCCATGTATCTGGGATTACGATGATCTGGTTGAATACGCTGAAGGTGATATCGCCAATGTATTTGGTCCTGACTACGCGATCATCGATAGCTACTCGCGCCGCGTTCGCTTACCAACCACTGACTACCTATTGGTATCTCGTGTAACCAAGCTCAACGCGACAGTGAACGAATACAAGCCAAGCACCATGACCACAGAATACGACATCCCAGTTGATGCGCCGTATCTTGTCGATGGTCAGATCCCTTGGGCTGTCGCGGTAGAATCTGGTCAGTGTGACCTAATGCTGATTAGCTACTTAGGCATTGATTTTGAAAACAAAGGCGAACGTGTTTACCGCCTGCTTGATTGCACATTAACTTTCCTTGGCGACTTGCCTCGTGGTGGCGATACGCTGCGTTACGATATCTCAATCAATAGCTTTGCTCGCAATGGCGATACGTTGCTGTTCTTCTTCTCGTACGAATGTTTCGTTGGCGACAAGATGATCCTGAAAATGGACAACGGTTGTGCAGGCTTCTTCACTGATGAAGAGCTAGCAGACGGCAAAGGTGTGATTCACACTGAAGACGAAATCAAAGCTCGTAAGCTTGCAACTAAGCAACGCTTCGACCCAATGTTGCACTGCCCTAAAACCCAGTTTAACCACCAAGAACTGCGTCACCTACTGACTGCAAACATCGCAGAGTGTTTTGGCCCAACTCACCAATCTGATCGCCACCAACCTTCTTTATGTTTCAGCTCAGAGAAATTCATGATGATCGAAAAGGTCAGCCGTGTTGAACCGCAAGGCGGCACATGGGGACTTGGTCTGATTGAAGGTCACAAACAGCTAGAGCCTGAGCATTGGTACTTCCCTTGTCATTTCAAAGATGACTCAGTAATGGCCGGCTCTTTGATGGCAGAAGGTTGTGGTCAACTGCTGCAATTCTTCATGATGCACCTTGGCATGCACACGCTTGTTCAAAATGGTCGTTTCCAGCCGCTTGAAAATGCGCCTCAACAAGTACGCTGTCGTGGTCAAGTTCTACCACAATCGGCAGAACTGACTTACCGCATGGAAGTGACCGAGATTGGTTTAAGCCCTCGCCCATACGCAAAAGCTAACATCGATATCTTGCTGAACGGCAAAGTGATTGTTGATTTCCAAAACTTAGGTGTAATGATCAAAGAAGACGACGAATGTACTCGTTACCTGCCTTCTTTAGAAACAGCTGTCGCAACCCCTGTTATCGAAAACTTGGGCCATACACCAGCAGTGAATCAACAAGCTTCAGCAAATGCGCCACTTATGGCGCAAATTAAAGACCTAGAAACAACGCCAAATAAAGGCGTGATTCCTCTTCAACACGTTGAAGCTCCGGTAACGCCTGATTACCCGAACCGCACACCCGATACGGTTCCATTCACGCCTTACCATATGTTCGAATTCGCGACTGGCGATATCGAGAAATGTTTCGGCCCTGATTTCTCAATCTATCGCGGGATGATTCCACCACGTACTCCATGTGGCGACCTACAGTTAACTACACGTGTGGTTGAAATCGACGGTAAGCGTGGCGACTTCAAGAAACCTTCATCGTGTATCGCAGAATACGAAGTGCCAGAAAATGCATGGTACTTTGATGAAAACAGCCATCACACCTTGATGCCTTACTCGGTATTGATGGAGATCTCATTGCAGCCAAACGGCTTCATCTCTGGCTACATGGGCACCACATTGGGCTTCCCAGGTGAAGAGCTGTTTTTCCGTAACCTAGACGGCAGCGGCAAAATGCTGCGTAACGTCGACTTGCGTGGCAAAACGATTACCAACGATTCTCGTCTGCTTTCAACCGTAATGATGGGCACTAACATCGTACAGAGCTTCAGCTTCGAACTGAGCACTGACGGCGTGCCTTTCTACGAAGGTACAGCGGTATTTGGTTACTTCAAAGGCGCAGCACTGAAAGATCAGCTTGGTTTGGACAACGGTAAAGTGACTCACCCTTGGCACGTTGATAACAACCGCACACCGGATGTAAACATCAACCTGCTAGACAAAACGACTCGTTACTTCAATGCACCTGTTTCTGCTACTGGTGAAGTGCAAGAACACTACCAACTGGCTGGCGGTCGTTTGAACTTTATCGATACTGTGCAGATCACAAGCGATGGTGGTAAAGACGGTCTAGGTTACCTATACGCTGAGCGTACGATTGACCCAAGCGATTGGTTCTTCCAGTTCCACTTCCATCAAGATCCGGTAATGCCTGGTTCTCTAGGTGTCGAAGCGATCATCGAACTGATGCAAACCTACGCGCTAAACAAAGATCTTGGCGCTGGCTTCCGCAATCCGAAATTTGGTCAAATCCAATCTGAAGTGAAGTGGAAATACCGTGGTCAGATTAACCCTCTGAACAAACAGATGTCTCTGGATGTACATATCACTGCGGTTAAAGACGAAGACGGCAAACGCATCATCGTTGGCGACGCAAACCTGAGCAAAGATGGTCTGCGTATTTACGAAGTGAAAGACATCGCAATTTGTATCGAAGAAGCCCCTGCTACCGATAAAGCTCCAGGTATCAAGAAAGCATAAGCCGCCATTAGAGACAGAGAATTAGGAAAGAATTTAGTATGACAACTCAAACTACAATCAATAACGAAAAGCTATCTCCGTGGCCTTGGCAGATCGAAGAGAACACAACGCGTTTCGATAGCGCAGCAATGTCGACAATCTTGAAAGATCTAAGCCTTGCTTGTTACGTAGTGAACCACCCAGAAAAAGGCTTAGGCGTAAGTCAACAAGCAGAGATTGCATCGGGCGATTCAGCAAGCTCTGCGAACAGCCAGCCTGTTAGCGCCTTTGCTCCCGCTCTTGGTACACAAAGCCTAGGCGACGAAGATTTTCGTCGTTGCCACGGCGTAAAATACGCGTACTACGCAGGCGCAATGGCCAACGGCATCTCATCTGAAGAGCTTGTAATTGCATTGGGTCAGGCTGGTATTCTTTGTTCATTTGGCGCGGCGGGCTTAATCCCGTCTCGCGTTGAACAAGCGATCAACCGCATCCAAACGGAACTACCAAACGGTCCTTACGCGTTTAACCTGATTCACAGCCCAAGTGAACCTGCGCTAGAGCGCGGCAGTGTTGAGTTGTTTTTGAAGCACAAGGTGAAAACAGTTGAGGCTTCTGCCTTCTTAGGTTTAACACCGCAAATCGTTCACTACCGTGCCGCTGGCCTTAGCCGTGATGCACAAGGCGAGATACAGATTGGCAACAAGGTTATTGCTAAGGTAAGCCGTACTGAAGTCGCGAGTAAATTCATGCAGCCTGCTCCTGTGAAAATGCTGCAAGCTTTGGTTGACGAAGGTCGAATCACAGCAGAACAGATGGAACTGGCACAGCTTGTTCCTATGGCTGATGACATTACTGCAGAGGCCGATTCAGGTGGTCACACTGATAACCGTCCGCTAGTAACCCTGTTACCAACGATTCTTGCGTTGAAAGAACAGATTCAAGCTCAGTACCAATTCAAAACACCGCTGCGTGTTGGTTGTGGTGGTGGCGTCGGCACACCTGACGCAGCTCTAGCTACGTTTAACATGGGCGCGGCTTACATTGTTACCGGCTCTATCAACCAAGCGTGTGTTGAGGCTGGCGCGAGCGAACACACACGTAAGCTGCTTTCGACAACCGAAATGGCTGACGTGACTATGGCTCCGGCGGCAGACATGTTCGAAATGGGCGTGAAGCTGCAAGTGGTTAAGCGCGGTACCTTATTCCCAATGCGTGCGAACAAGCTGTACGAGATCTACACACGTTACGACTCGATTGAAGCGATTCCAGTTGAAGAGCGTCAAAAGCTAGAGAAGCAAGTATTCCGTTCAACACTGGATGATATTTGGGCTGGTACTGTGGCGCACTTTAACGAGCGCGACCCTAAACAGATCGAACGCGCTGAAGGCAATCCAAAACGCAAAATGGCGTTGATCTTCCGTTGGTACTTGGGTCTTTCTAGCCGTTGGTCAAACACGGGCGAACAAGGTCGTGAGATGGATTACCAAGTATGGGCAGGCCCGGCACTTGGCGCATTCAACGCGTGGGCGAAAGACAGCTACCTAGACGATTACCAACAGCGTAATGCCGTCGATCTTGCTAAGCATTTGATGCACGGTGCTGCGTACTTGGCTCGTGTTAATCTTCTTACCTCACAAGGTATCAAGCTTGATCCAGAGCTAGCACGTTGGAAGCCGACGCAAAGAATGGCATAGGCATTTCAATACAGAGTTAATTAAACTCAACGAATAAAAAAAGCGACCTTATCGGGTCGCTTTTCTTTTGGTCATTCTTCTTAAGCTAGCTAAAAGATTAAGATTTCTGCATACGCTTTTTCAAGCGTGCCAAATCAATCGCGCTTGAGCGAACGGTCAATTTAATACACTCGTAGTCGTACTCTTCTTTTACCACACTCATGTTTGAGCGAATCTCACCAATTATGCCTTGGCCAGAATAAGGAATCGTGATCTCTTCTTCGATCATGCCTTCTTCAGCAACACCAACGATGTACTTGTGCAGTTTCGTGATATCCAGAGGATCACGAGTTGACGTTAGCATCGCATCTGGGAATTCTTCGATAAGCTCTAATTGCTGCTCTTCAGTCAATCTATCGCACTTATTCAGCACTAATAGTTTTTCGCTACCTTCTACACCCACTTGAGCCAATACGTCGTGTACCACATCAAGTTGTGCGCGGAATGAAACATCAGAAGCATCAACGACATATAGCAGCAATGAAGCATCATGCGCTTCTGCTAGCGTAGAGTGGAACGAAGCAACCAGATCGTGTGGCAATTTCTTGATGAAACCCACTGTATCCGAAACCAGAATACGCGGCTGAGTAATTGGTTGAAGCGCACGCACCGTGGTGTCTAGCGTTGCGAACAGTTTATCTTCACCCACCACTTCGGTTGCGGTCATTGCACGCATCATCGAAGATTTACCGGCATTGGTGTAGCCAACTAAAGCAACAGTGAAAAGCTCCGCGCGCCTTGTGCGTCGGGTCTTCATTTCATCTTGTACGCTTACTAGCTCACGCTTAAGCGCAGCAATTTGGTCACGTACGTTACGACGGTCTAGCTCTAGTGAAGTTTCACCGGCGCCCTGACCCATTTGACGCTCTTTATCACCCTCAGCCGTTTCACGAAGTCGCGGCACTAAGTAGTTTAGACGAGCGATATCAACTTGCAGACGAGCAGTACGAGTACGAGCGTGGCGGCTGAAGATTTCGATGATGATGCCAGTACGGTCAAATACTTCCACCCCCAAACTCGCCTCGACAGTGCGCAGTTGAGATGGGCTTAAATCACAGTCAAAGACCACAACATCAGCGGCACCGTATTGGAAATTGCCCGTTGGAAGATCATCAAAATCTAGCTCGTCGATTTCTGAATCAAATAGACCTGATTCATCAAGGAAGTCTTCATCTTCTGCTTCTTCAATCGAACCTTGGTAACCGGTTAGGTGTGCAATTTCCGCAAGCTTACCAGCACCCAACACGTTTTGTCGTTGAGTTGAACTGTGGTGCTGCGATTGAGTACCAACCACTTTAAACCCTAGGGTTGTTACTAAGCGAGCAAGTTCGGCAAGAGACTCTTTTGCTTCGTCACCTTTGAAGTCCGGTGTCGTAATAGAAATAAGTAAAGCGTTACTAGCTGAGGGTTTTGCTGTTAGTTTCATGTATTCTTCTGTTTATGCACCAAAGTGCAACCTAGTATTTGGTCTAAAGTTGAGTCGATCCTACGCGTTTCTACGTCAGCTTTATATAGCCACATCACACTAAATATCAGCTTTGATGACAATTAACTGTCTACTCGATGATTATTCACAATAAAAAACGACCCATCAGGTCGCTTTTTATTGCCTACAACGGCATTTTTATACCTACTTAAACTATCAAACAAGTTAATTACTCACTGCAATAGGGTCAGGAGATCCGTCGGGATCATTATTCACATCTCCACCCAAAGAGAATGAGCCTCCGGTGGCTAACAGTACTCCACAAAAGTGAGGAGCCGCCATTGAGGTACCATTGTAAGAAACCGTTCCTCCGCCCGCTTTGGTCGATAACACATCGACTCCCGGTTGAGCGTAATCTACATCAGAGCCATAATTGGAAAAGTATGCGAAATTATCGTTAGATTCGCCAAATGCGGAAATAGTAAATATATTCGTGCCGTTGGTGCTAGCTGGCGTAAACCCACTGGCATCTTGCCCTGAATTACCCGCTGCGATTGAGAAAAATATCCCTTGGGCAGCGGCAGTTTTAATCGCGCTATCTAAGACCGTGGAAGAGCCTGCTCCTCCCAAACTCATATTGGCACAGTCACCAGAGTCACCATAACGAGCAACATGATCAACTCCTGCAATCACACCAGACATTGAACCACTACCACTATTATCCAGAACTCGAACAGGGATCACTTCCACACCGGGCGCAACACCAATGACATCAAAGCCATCGTCGTAAGCTCCTATCGTTCCTGCTACATGCGTGCCGTGACCATTACCATCGCTAGTATTATTTTTCTTACCGCGAGTAAAGTTTGCTCCTCGAGATTTGTTTACATTTAAATCTGGGTGGTTACTGTCAATACCCGAGTCTATAACCCAAGCAACAGATGAGGAATTACTCATATCAACAGTACCACCTTTGACTCTGGTTACACCCCAAGGAACCTGTTGAACAGCCCGCTCAACACTATCTCCACCTCCGCCTCGATTAGGTTTACCCCCTCTCGGCAAAGCGTACATGACGATATCAGGCTCAATGTAATCAATCTCGGGGAACCTATTTTTAAGACCTTTGAGAGCTTGCTCTGGGACCTTAAGAGAAAACCCTTTCAAAGCGTGGCTATATTGATGGCCGATCACACCGTGTCCTTTAGCAACTTCACGCGCGATATCATTCGCCCGAGATTCCGATACACTCTCTTTTAAAACGACAATATAACTGTCTCTCAAATCATGACTAACAACAGCAGATACAGGAGAGGAAAGAAGAGCAAGTGACATTGCTCCTGCAAATATTTGGACTCTCATTACAGACATCCTTTTTCCAAAAATTAATATCTCATAAAGCATAGGTGCTAATGAGTTTTTTATCACTAATATGACAATTAAGCTGTCCTGATACAAAAACACCCCATCCAATGATGAGGTGTTTGGTGAAACTAACTTGCTAGCAACACTTAGAAATCAATTCTCGCTTCCGTCTGAGCATCAAAGAATACTGCTTTGGATAGGTCAAAATGCAGTGGTGCCATTTGACCAACCGATACCTCAAATTCCGGTGACAAGCGACACGCGACTTCTTGATCGTTCACTTTGACCATCGCGATGGTATCGGGCCCTGTCGGTTCCAATACCTCTAACTGTAAGTCTAGCTTGGTTGAGGCAGAGACATCATCACTTTCTTGTTCGGTAATGTGTTCTGGACGCAACCCAATCACCAACTCTTTGCCATCTTGGTCGCGCATACTTTGTGGCAAACGAATGTGGTGTTCTTGATCTGCGGTACCGACCACTTTAATTATCGGATTCTGTTCCTCATCCAAGTCCACCATAGTTTTGATGAAGTTCATTGATGGTGAACCCATAAAGCCCGCCACAAACATGTTGTTTGGCTTGGTGTAGATCTCTTGTGGCGTACCGAGTTGCTGTAGCTCACCGTCTTTCATTACTGCGATGCGATCTGCCAGAGTCATAGCTTCGATCTGATCATGGGTTACATAAACAATCGTAGTATTGAGCTTCTGATGCAGACGTTTAATCTGATGACGCATCTCAACACGTAGCTTTGCATCCAGGTTCGAAAGCGGCTCATCAAACAGATACAACTTAGGACGACGAGCCAAAGCGCGTCCCATCGCGACACGTTGGCGCTGACCACCAGAAAGCTGCGATGGCTTACGATCTAACAACTGTTCGATTTGCAGCATTTCAGCCACTCGATTCACTTCCGCATCAATCTCTTCCTGAGGCATCTTACGAATCTTCAAACCGAAAGCGATATTGCCGCGTACCGTCATATTTGGATAAAGCGCGTAAGACTGAAACACCATAGCAATATCGCGATCTTTGGGCTCAACTTGTGCCACGTCGACACCATCAATCACGATTTCACCCGAGCTAATATTCTCTAGCCCAGCAATGGTATTCATTAGGGTCGATTTTCCACACCCCGAAGGGCCGACAAGTATCAAAAATTCCCCCGAATCGATACTGATGTCGATGCCCTTTAACGTTTCGTTGTCCGCGTTGCGGTAGGTTTTACGGATCTGTTTTAAATCTAATGTTGCCATGGGTAATTATCCTTTTACTGATCCTGCCGTTAGGCCACGAACAAAATATTTTCCTGCGAAGACATAAACCAACAGCGTTGGCAGTGCGGCGATGATCGCGGCGGCCATATCGACGTTATATTCTTTAACGCCTGTACTGGTGTTCACCAAGTTGTTTAATGCCACGGTAATTGGCTGAGTTTCTGAGCCCGAATACACCACCCCGAACAAGAAATCATTCCAAATAGCCGTAAACTGCCAGATCACCGTCACCATAATGATTGGCGTGGAGATCGGTAATAAGATCTTAAAGAAAATCGTAAAGAAGCCTGCACCATCTAGCTTTGCCGCTTTGATCAATTCATCAGGAATCGAGATATAGAAGTTACGGAAAAACAGAGTCGTAAACGCCATGCCGTAGATAACGTGCACAATCACCAATCCGATAGTTGTGTTTGCTAAACCCATCTTGCCAAGCATGGTTGCCATTGGTAGCAGCACAACTTGGAACGGAATAAAGCAACCAAACAACAACAAACTAAAGAACAGGTTTGAGCCTCTGAACTGCCACTTAGTGACCACATAACCATTGAATGCGCCGAGCAATGTTGATATCGCTACAGCAGGAATCACCATTTGGAATGAGTTCCAGAAGTACCCTTTGATGCCTTCACATTTCACGCCAGTACAAGCGGTATCCCACGCTTTGTACCAAGCATCAAACACCCACTCTTTCGGTAAGCTCATCAAGTTACCTGCCTTTATGTCTGGCAAAGTTTTGAATGAGGTCAGTACCATTACGAACAGTGGCATTAGGTACACTAAACAGAAGAAAAGCAGTGCTGAATAGATAAACATTCGGGCAAAATTGATGTTATTCATCATGACTTTTTCTCCCTAAGTTCAGAGTAAAGATAAGGCACGAGAATCGCTAAGATACCGGCAAGCATCATCATGGCACTGGCAGCACCTAGGCCGATCTGTCCACGAGTGAATGAGTGTGCGTACATAAATAGCGCTGGAAGATCCGATGAATAACCCGGGCCACCTGCTGTCATTGCGGTCACAAGGTCGAAGCTCTTAATCGCAATGTGTGACGTGATGATCACCGCGCTGAAAACCACAGGGCGCAAGCAAGGCAGAATGATTTTGAGATAGATAGTGGGTAAGCTTGCCCCATCGATTTGCGCAGCTTTAATGATCGAAGAATCGATACCACGCAAACCCGCTAAGAACATCGCCATCACGAAGCCCGATGATTGCCAAAGTGCTGCGATGACCAAGGTATATACCGACATTTCGGAGTCGACTAGCCAATCAAATTTGAAGTCAGTAAATCCCCAGTCTTGCATCAACTTTTCAATGCCAAGACCTGGGTTAAGGATCCACTTCCACGCCGTACCTGTCACGATGAATGACAGCGCCATTGGGTAGAGATAGATAGTGCGAATCGCCCCTTCTTGACGGATATTCTGGTCAAGCAATACAGCTAAACCGACACCAAGCAAGATAGCAATCGCCATAAATAGAAAACCAAATACGCCGAGGTTGGTGATTGAAGTGATCCAGCGATCGTTGTCCATCAGCTTTTCATATTGGGTTAAACCAACGAAGTTGAAGCTCGGTAGAAATCGAGAGTTAGTGAACGACAACGCTGCCGTCCAAAAAATGTAGCCGTAGATACACACCACGGTCACTAACGCGGTCGGCGCTAGCACAATCTTAGGTAGCCAATGTTGCAACCTGTCAGCAAAACTCGGTTTCGGTGCAGGCTGGCTCCTTGTGGGTTTTGGAGTCGACTCAGTCAAAACATGCTCCATAACTTATCCTTATTGCACAATCGAGCCAATGGCTTACCTCTCGGCACCACATCAGCATCACGCATATCAGAATTGGGAGTGAAGAGTAGATAGGCTCCCTACGAGCCTACCCACCCTGGGGGTTCGATAAAGCAACACAACCCGTCACTCATGTGCGTTGTGTGTCACTTATCAAGTTAGATTAGATAGCCGCTTTCACTGCTTTTGCTAACTTAGCTGCCGCTTGTTTAGGATCGGCATCTTTCTCGTTGAAGAAGTTGGTTACCACGTCGTAAATTGCGCCTTGCGCGTAACTTGTCGTCGCTAGGCCGTGAGCCATACTCGGAACAAGGTCGCCAGATTCCGCACTCGCTTTGAAGGTTGCCATAGAGTCCAACGCACATTGGTCGAACTTAGACATATCCATATCGAGACGTACAGGGATAGAACCTTTGTTTAGGTTAAAGACTTCTTGGAAATCTTTAGTAAGAATGGTTTTTGCTAGGTCTTGTTGCGCTTTTTGGTTCTCTTTGTCACTTAGTTCAAAGAACGCAAAGCTATCGATGTTGAAAGTGAATTGGCCATCAGTACCCGGAGCCGGTGCACAGATGTAGTCTTTACCCGGTACTTTACCTGCTGCAGTAAACTCACCTTTCGCCCAGTCACCCATGATCTGCATCGCTGCTTCACCATTGATAACCATTGAAGTTGCGACGTTCCAATCACGACCCGGAGAGTTGCTGTCGATGTAGTCACGCATCTTTTTAAACTTGGTGAATACTTCCACCATTTTGTCGCCAGATAGAACGTCCATATCAAGATCAACGAACGCTTTGTTGTAGTCTTCACTGCCTAGTACATCAAGCGCAACCGCTTCGAAGACTGTCGCGTCTTGCCAAGGTTGACCACCGTGAGCCAGTGGAATGAAGCCAGCCGCTTTGATCTTATCTGCCGCCAAGAAGAACTCATCTAATGTGGTTGGAACCGTAACGCCTGATTTTTCTAAAACAACAGGATTCGCCCAAAGCCAGTTAACACGGTGAACGTTGACAGGAACCGCCACATATTCGCCGTCCCACTTCATCACTTTGGTCACAACCTCTGGCAGTAACTCATCCCACTGTTCTTGTTTTGCTGTTGCATCGAGAGACGTCAGAAAACCTAAACCACCCCACTCTTGAATATCATGACCTTTGATCTGCGCAGCAGATGGTGGGTTACCTGATACTGCTCGCGTTTTCAAAACGGTCATCGCACTTTCACCGCCGCCACCAGCAACAGCGAAATCTTTCCAAGTATGACCTTGTTCTTCAATCATCTCTTTCAGTACCGCAGCGGATTTTGCTTCACCACCGGCAGTCCACCAGTGAAGCACTTCCACTTCACCAGCTTGAGAAAATGTTGAAGCAGCAAGAAGAGATAGACTAAGTAGGGTTTTATTGATTTTCATTATTATCTTCCATGTTTAGCGGACTCGACGTCCGGTTCAATACAGAGTCTACTTATTCTGATTTGTAAGATTGAAACAAAAGGTAAGCCCAATGTAACAAAATTGTTACATTACACTTCTAGGCCTCTAGGGATATAGACTTTGGCTTCTAAGCCGCCTTGAGGGGAGTTACGAATAATGAGATCTCCGCCGTGTCCGTGTAGGATATTTCGGCAGATCCCGAGCCCTAAACCGTGCCCTTGGTCGTCGGTAGCAAGCCTAAAGTAAGGTTCAAACACCAACTCTAACTTGTCTTCAGGGATACCTTTTCCGTGGTCTTGAATCGTCACGATAACCCACACCGAATCACTGTTGATACCAACCTCAGCTGATGTTCCATATTTCACAGCGTTGTCGATAAGGTTGGTTAGCACACGTTTAATGGCTAATGGTTTGGCGACTAGCGGTTCAACCACAGTGGGCTCAAACTCAACCAAGGTTTGATGTTGGTTGTGCAATTCAATCACAGAGAGCATCATCTCATTGAGGTCGATAATAGCGTTGTTTTCGTGAAGGTCAGTATCTCTTACCGCTTGTAATGCACCTTTGACCATCATCTCCAGCTCATCCAAGTCTTTATTGAATTTGTCTTTCTTTACTTCACTCTCCAACAATTCAGCCCGCAATCTAAGACGTGTTATTGGTGTCTTTAAATCATGAGAAATAGCAGAGAAAAGGTGCTCACGGTCGGCAACATAACGGCGAATCCGCTGCTGCATGCGGTTGAATGCTCGGGTTGCGGTAACCAGTTCTGTCGCCCCCTCTTCGTTAAGTGGAGGCTGCTGAATATCCATGCTCATTTCGTTGGCTGCCCTTGCTAGCTTTTTAAGCGGGCGAACTTGGCGGCGAATCATTAAGTAGGTCAACACCAATAGAATCAGCGTTGAAGAGAGCAAGAAGATCACCTGTTCACGACCAAGAATGGTGTCATCAAGTTTTACATAGGGAGCTGGTAACAGTGCGGCAATATACACCCATTCGTGACTGGCTAGCTCTATCTGAACGACCAAAATAGGTGGATTAAGAGGTTCTAACGTTAAAGTATGATGTGCCCACGATCGAGGGAGATCGCTTAAATATATGTCATTTTTAAGCAAACGGAGATGTTCAGGGCGAGAGAAATCAACACGGACTGATTCCACTTTATTTAGCTTGCTACTCAAAACACTTTCTATCGCTTCAATCGAGGCGGTTTTTAAGCGGGTATCAGGGATCGGTTCGACAATCAAAGCCTCTTTATTGAAAGAAACAAAGAAGCGCGTACCGCCCATATTGCGGATCTGATCTAATACGATATGACGATATTTGACGGGTAGAGACTGAAAGAAAGTCACCGTCGAGGCAAACATATTGGCCATGCTTTCGGAGGCAGAACGAATCCCTTCCAACTCTTTGTGTTTGGATTCGCTATACCAAATAGACGTTGCGATACCCTGAGCAATCACCACGGCTAACAAGGTCAGTAGCAATGTTCTTGCGACCAAGGAATTGGGTTTTAATCGACTCATCCAGTTCATAGGAAGTACTTCATTGGCAAGGCGTTCATTAACAGCACTTAATTATCAGTGTTCATACTGAACAGGCACAGCGAGGATATAGCCATTGCCGCGCATGGTTTTGATGTAGTGAGGATACTTGCCACTGTCGCCCAATCGGCTTCTCAGGCGACTAAGCTGCACATCAATGCCTCGCTCAAAAGGCAACGCTTCACGGCCTCTGGTAGCGAAAGAGATGGTGTCACGGTCGAGAACTTGGTTAGGACGAGTTAAGAACAACATCAACAGAGAAAAATCACTGCCCGACAAATCCATCTCTTCTGAGTGTTCATTGTGGGAAATTCGATGCGCTAATGTATCAAGCGTCCAGTCCCCAAAAATAATCTGCTTTGGCAATGCATCACTTGGCTTGTCATCCACCACTTGAACGCGGCGCAACAACGCTTTGATACGAGCCATTAACTGACGAGGGCTAAACGGCTTGGCAATGTAATCATCAGCACCAATTTCTAAGCCGATAATCTGGTCGGTTTCATCCGATACGGCAGTAAGCATGATGATAGGCACATTCGATTGCTTACGGACGCGTTGACACAGGGTAAAACCATCGTCACCGGGTAGCATCACATCCAGCAGAATCAGATCTGGATAACCTTGGTTTTGCAGATGAGCTTCTAGTTCAATACCATCTCCCACAGAAGAGACATCGAAACCCGATTTTGTGAGGTACTCTTCCAGCAGCTCGCGGATTTCTTGATCATCATCCACCACGAGAATTCGAGTATTTGTTGGCATCGCCCAAACCTATTAAATTTACAACTTATTCACATAGTGTATAGGCTGGCCGATTGTTTGATTATTGACATGTTTGTAAAGTTAGAAGAACAAACAGATAAAGATCACAACTTAGTGACCTCTACCTGAATCTTTAGGGCTTAATCCGCTATTGGTTGGTTATGAAGAGCAGCTGATCTCCATGGCTTTACCCCACTCAGGAGGTAGAGCCGCAAGGTATTCATAATCCGGGTGTTCCGCATAAGGGTCAGCCAGTACCACCATCAAAGCGTCAATATCGCTGCTATCACCGCGCTCTGCTTTGTCGATAGCTAACTGAGCTAGGTAGTTTCTAAGGATGAATTTAGGGTTTACCTGCCTCATCTTTTCGCAGCGCTCGGCCACTGAGCTCTCTTCCAGTTCGCAACGTTGTAAGTAGTTATCTACCCACAGTTTTGCTGCCTCGCGGTCGATAACCAAATCAATCACTTCTTGTGGCGATAAGGTGTCTAGGTTCGATAGCGTTCTAAAGAACCTTGGGTAGTCGACTTTGTTTTGCGACATCAGCTCGAACATAGATTCAAACAAACGACTGTCGCCTTCTTGTTTCGAAAGTAGCCCTAACTTACGACGCATCATCTGACTAAAGTAACCGTTCATTTGCGGTTCGTACTGCTCTAAAGCCGCCTCTAAGTCGACCTTATCCACCAGCGGAGAAAGTGAGTGAGCCAGTGCAGACAGGTTCCATAAACCTATTCTCGGTTGCTGGTTGAATGCGTAGCGCCCTTGATAATCCGAGTGATTACAGATCAAGCGAGGATCGTACTCGTCAAGAAACGCGAACGGACCGTAATCGAAAGTTTGCCCGATGATCGACATGTTATCGGTGTTCATCACGCCATGAGCAAAACCATTCGCTTGCCACAACGCGACCATTTCCGCAGTGCGATCGACAATCTCATTAAACATGGCAGCGTAAGGCTTTTCTTCATCAAGGCATTCCGGGAAGTGCCATTCGATGACTTTATCAGCCAGTAATTTATGTTCTGCCAACTGATTGGTGTAAAACAGATGTTCAAAGTGACCAAATCGAATGTGGGATTCTGCAGCACGCACCAGTAATGCCCCCCACTCTTGCTTTTCACGATAAACTGGCGTGTCACTGGTCATCATAGCTAATGCACGTGTGGTTGGGATATTGAGCCCTGCCATCGCTTCGCTACATAAGTACTCACGAACCGTTGATCGAATAACAGCACGTCCATCGCCCATACGAGAATATGGCGTTTTACCTGCACCTTTGAGGTGTAAATCAAACGTTTCACCACTTTTCGCGACAACTTGAGTTAATAACAGCCCTCTTCCATCACCTAAATCCGGATTATAAGAACCAAACTGGTGGCCTGCGTATTTCATTGCTACAGGCGAAAACTGCTCAGGTTCAACATTGCCAGATAACGTTTCAAGCAATTCCTCGGAAGCATCATCAAATGACGGAAAGCCGAGTTCATCCGCAAGCTTATGGTTCCATGCGAGCCATTGAACATTGTTTAGCGGTGTAGGTTGAATTGGGGTATAGAACAGTCGAGGTAATGCAGTAAATCGATTGTTAAATGAAATAGAATCCCAGACAGACATGAGAGATACACTGTAGATAAAAGATAACTTAAGATTATCACAGTTTCGTAACAACTTCAGAAGTGCGATGGCGCTTGTTTATAGAGATAAGGTGACAAACCAGTCCACAGGAAGAAAGTGGCGACTAGGAGTAAATGACTAGGGGAAGCTTGCTAGAAGAAGATGACTAAGAAAAAGTTAAGTGGCTAGCCTGATGAGAAAAGCCACATTTATAAGAGAAAGAGTTCTGACTTTGAAGACTTTTTAACAAGTGATTTCATAATAAAAACTAAAACTATAGAGCCATTAAGCTGACTACATTAGAGCAAGAATACCCACTAGAGAAAGGGTAGAGAAAATCCAAGTACGACTGATTACGCCAAAGTTACTGTGTTGAATCATTTCTTGATGCTGCATATGTCTCTCCTTGAGAACGTGATGGTGTAACTACAATATATCGGCTTTTCGCCAAAAGCAGCAAGCATATTAATATTAACCTTTTATGACAGCATCAAGAATATTCTGTAATCATTCACTTCTCAGATAAAACAAAAAGTTATGCTCGACTGGTCGTCGAAAGCAGTGCACCAGCTCCAATAAAGACACCTCCAGTGACACGATTAAAGACCTTAGCTCGGCCTTTCGCAAACAACCAATTTGACGACTTCGCGCCCAAGTAGGCATACACCAGTAACCAAGACAATTCCATCACTGCGAAGGTCAAAGCAAACACGGTAAACTGGGGAACCAGAGCGATCGATGGGTCAATAAATTGAGGGAAAAGTGCGGTAAAAAACAGGATAGCTTTGGGGTTACTTGCGCCAACAATAAAGCCACTTAAGTAATGCTGCGCAGCGCTTTCTTTAACAGATTGAGCACCGCCTTGTTGATTCGATAGCTTGTCATAATCTTGTTGGCTAGAGCGCAGAGATTTCCAGCCGAGGAAGATTAGATAAGCCGCACCAGTCCATTTTATGACATTAAATACCACTTCAGACGAAGCAATAATTACCCCTAGCCCGGTAAACGATAAGGTTAGAATGCCAGTAATCGCAGTTAAGCTGCCCAACGCGGTAAATATCGATAATTTAAAGCCAGATTGCACACCTTTGGTCATGCACAATAAAGAACTTGGGCCTGGTGATGCCGTTAAGATCAGCACCGCTAATAAATAATAAATCCATGTATCAAAGCTCATCGTGAATCCTCCTTAACTCACTAAAACGACTAAATATTAAACACCAATATGTAATAAGCCCTCATATTAATCAACTAAATATTGCGCTGAAATTCTTCGATATAAACGCAAACATCTTTAATCTAGGCAATAAAAAACGCCATGCAGAAATGCATGGCGTTTAAATAAAAACGTTTCAAATCGAACGTCTTACTCAGTTTCAGGTTCTAAGCTTACAGTCCGATAACCGGATCATTCGCTTAATAGCTACAAACTAGTCTTTGTAGATAGAGAACTCATCAGCACAAGCAACAAGCTGCTCACGAGTGATCATGAATACACCATGACCACCGTTAGAGAATTCAATCCAAGTGAATGGAATCTCTGGGTACTGATCCATCATATGAACCATTGAGTTACCTACTTCACAGATAAGAATACCGTCGTCAGTTAGGTAGTCTGGTGCATTAGCTAAGATGCGACGAACCAATTTCAGACCGTCTGTACCCGCTGCTAGGCCAAGTTCTGGCTCGTGAGTGAACTCATCTGGTAGGCTGTTCATATCTTCTTCGTCCACGTAAGGTGGGTTCGATACGATCAGGTTGTATTTCTCTTTTGGCAAATCACGGAAAAGATCTGAACGGATTGGGAACACTTGTTGCTCCATGCCGTGATCTTGAACGTTCTGCTCTGCAACTTGCAATGCGTCTGTAGAGATATCAATCGCATCTACTTCAGCGTCTGGGAATGCGTGAGCACAAGCAATAGCGATACAACCACTACCCGTACACATATCCATGATGCGAGTTGGCTCTTCAGTTAACCAAGGTTGGAATTGAGCTTCGATCAACTCACCAATTGGCGAACGAGGCACAAGAACGCGTTCATCAACGAAGAACTCAAGACCACAGAACCAAGCTTTGTTGGTTAGGTAAGCCGTTGGTGTACGATCATTAATACGCTTGATTACGCGCTCAACAATACGCAGACGTTCGCTGCTCGTTAGACGAGAGTTCATCACATGCGAAGGAACATCAATCGGCAGATAAAGAGTAGGTAAGATAAGTTGTACTGCCTCATCCCACGCGTTATCAGTGCCGTGACCATAAAATAGGCCCGCTGCGTTAAAGCGGCTAACAGTCCAACGAATCACATCTTGAAGCGTGTGTAGTTCTGATACCGCTTCTTCTACAAAAATCTTATCCAAAATTGTCTCCGAAAAGCGCTACAATACTGCTAATTACGTTTCTAATTAGAATTCATAACCTGATGAGCAAAAAAGACACCGACTTCGATGACGATTTCGCCCTGTTCAACGATGCAGTAAAGGGCGTTAAAAAGTTGCAACAGGATACCATAGTCCAGCAGCCAAAAAGAAATGCCAAGCAAAAAGAAATTACTCGAACGGCAAGACAAGCCAGTGATAGCGAGTTTTATTTCTCGGATGAGTTCATTCCGCATCTTAGCGAAGACGGCCCAACACGTTATGCGCGTGATGATGTCTCTAAATATGAGGTCAAGCGCCTACGTCGTGGTGTCTACGTGCCTGACGTGTATCTCGATATGCATGGTATGACTCAACAAGAAGCTAAACGTGAGCTTGGCGCGATGATTGCGCACTGCGTGAAAGAGAGCGTGGCGTGTGCCTGTGTTCAACACGGTATCGGTAAACACATCCTTAAACAGAAGGTGCCTTTGTGGTTAGCACAGCACCCAGATGTGATGGCTTTCCACCAAGCGCCGTTAGAGTTTGGCGGCAATGGCGCGCTGTTAGTCTTGCTTTCGGTTCCTGAGAAATAATTCTGGTTTACTAATTCTCTCTCACCAAAAAACAACAAAGGGCATCCCAATCATATTGAGATGCCCTTTCTAATTGTCTGCAACTTTGTCATCAAACAGAGCTCAACGCGCTTATGGATTGATGTTCCAAAGCAACTCACCTTTTTGTGTCTCAAGGTTGAAGTCGATACACGCTAAGCCCGAAGTGGGAAACATAGGCGGCGCCATGCCTGTTGCAAACTCTGCCGTTAGGTAGCCCACTAGAGGTAAATGAGAAACAAATAAAATGGTCTCTAGTTTTTCTACTTCAGCCATTGCTAAGGTCAAATCAAACACATCGTCGGACATTCCATAAGGCGTAATATCATCACAGGTTTCTACTTTCTTTCCAGAAAACGCCTGAGAGATCTCTAACCACGTTTCTTGTGCCCTTAAATATGGGCTCACCAGCACTTTATCGAATTGACTAATCCCCTGCTCATTTGCAGCTTGTGCCACTGCAAGAGAAGCCATTTTCCCGCGCTTGGTCAACGCTCGTTCTGCATCCGAGTTCGCAAAATGTTCTGCTTCACCGTGGCGCATAATGAATATTTTCATGTTCAATCCTGTCTTCGTAACATGTCGAAAGTCGATATATCCCATATATCAGCGAAACGCTACTTAGGTTTGGCTCTCAATCCAGAGAAACCGCAGTCAATATAAATAATTATATCAAGTCACTTGCCAAAGAGTTCGACTTTCTTAACAATCTTGTTAAAAGAAAATAAATTACTGATAAAAATCGATAAAAGTGATTTAGAAATCGCCAAAAAGCACTTCATATCCCAAAATATGATCACAAGGTTTGCACGCCGAATCATCGGGTACATAATTTAAAAACCACCTTCTCTGGAGATGCTCCTGTGCACTTAAGCCCAAATGATGAACATCAATACCGCTACATAACCTTAAATAACGGGTTACGTGTACTGTTAGTTCAGGATCAAAATGCTCAAAAAGCAGCAGCCGCATTAGCCGTCAATGTGGGGCATTTTGATGACCCTACAGACCGAGAGGGTTTAGCTCACTACTTAGAGCATATGCTATTTTTAGGAACTGAAAAGTATCCAAAGGTCGGAGAGTTCCAAAGTTTTATCAGCCAGCATGGCGGAAGCAACAATGCTTGGACAGGAACAGAGCACACCTGCTTCTTTTTTGATGTTGAATTGAATGCCTTTGAAAACGCACTCGATCGCTTCAGCCAATTTTTCACTGCTCCCCTGTTCAACGAAGAAGCGTTAGACAAAGAACGCCAAGCCGTTGACTCCGAATACAAGATGAAACTCAACGACGACTCACGACGCTTGTATCAAGTTACCAAAGAACTGGTGAATCACAATCACCCATTCTCGAAGTTTTCTGTCGGTAATATCGATACGTTGGGTGACAGAAACGGCGAGACAATTCGACAAGAGATCTTGGCTTTCCACCAGCAACAATACTCTGCTGACTTGATGACACTGACACTGTCTGGCAATCAGTCGTTAGATGAGATGCAAAGCTGGGTTGAGGATCGCTTTAGCTCAATCACCAATCACAACCTACAAGGCAAGAAGGTTGAAGTACCGATTGTCGGCGAGTTAAGCACGGGCGTTCAAGTCCGTGTTGAGCCAATTAAAGAAGTACGTAAACTGATCTTAACCTTCCCGATGCCAAGCATGGACGAACACTACGGCGTTAAGCCATTGTCGTTCTTTGCCCACCTTTTAGGTTACGAAGGTGAAGGCAGTTTGATGATGCAACTCAAAGAGAAAGGCTGGATAACATCCCTCTCTGCAGGTGGTGGCGCTAGTGGCAGCAACTACCGTGATTTCACGGTTAGCTGCTCGTTGACCATTGAAGGTTTAACCAAAACCGATAACATCATCCAAGCGATATTTCAGTACATCAAGTTAGTCGAGCAACAAGGCATCCAGGAGTGGCGCTACCTAGAAAAACGTGCCGTTCTTGAGTCTGCTTTCCGCTTTCAAGAGCCAGCAAGACCGCTTGATGTCGTCAGCCACCTCGTTATCAACATGCAGCACTATCAAGAGCAAGACGTGGTGTATGGCGATTACAAAATGTCGCATTTCGATGACGAATTACAGCGTTCTTTGCTGCCTTACTTAACCGTCGACAACATGCGAGCGACCATTGTTGCTCAGGGATTCGAGTATGACAGGGAAGCGAAGTGGTATTTTACGCCCTATTCGATCACACCTTTTAGCGCTGAACAAGTTCAATGCTTTACGTGCATTAACCCCGGTTGGCAGTTTGAACTCCCATGCAAAAACCCGTTTATTTGCTACGATCTAGACCCGACTGAACTCGAAGGTGACGCTAAGTTCCCACAACTGCTAGAAGAGCTCGATGGCTTTAAGCTATGGCATCTGCAAGACCATCAATTCCGAGTGCCAAAAGGTGTGGTGTATGTTGCTATCGATAGCCCGCACTCGGTCGCTAGCCCAAGAAATATCGTTAAAACACGCTTGTGCGTAGAAATGTTCTTAGACTCGCTGGAAAAAGATACGTATCAGGCTGAAATCGCCGGAATGGGCTACAACATGTACACCCATCAAGGCGGTGTAACACTCACTCTGTCTGGGTTTAGCGAGAAGCAACCACAGCTGCTCAATATGATTCTTGAACGTTTCCAAGCACGCGACTTTAGTCCAACACGCTTCGAAACCATCAAGCATCAACTGCTCAGAAACTGGAATAACGCGTCGCAAGATCGCCCTATTTCGCAGCTGTTTAATGCGATGACAGGGATACTTCAACCAAATAATCCGCCCTATTCTGTGTTAATTGAAGCGCTGGAAACGATAGAGGTCGATGAGCTCTCCTCTTTTGTTCAAGCAATATTGGCGGAACTTCATGTTGAGATGTTCGTGTATGGCGACTGGAAAAAAGCCGATGCACATAAGATGGCTGAAACGCTAAAAGATGCACTGCGTGTTCAAGATCAGGCTTACGAAGAGTCACTGCGTCCGCTCATTATGCTGGGTGAAAACGGCAGCTTCCAACGTGAAGTGGTGTGTAACCAAGATGATTCGGCCATCGTGGTTTACTACCAATGCCCAGATATTTCGCCTAAAAATATTGCGCTGTATTCACTGGCAAACCATTTGATGTCGGCCACTTTCTTCCATGAGATACGAACCAAGCAGCAGCTAGGTTACATGGTCGGTACCGGCAATATGCCGCTCAACCGACACCCTGGAATTGTGTTGTATGTGCAATCACCGAATGCAGCCCCTGCTGACTTGTTAGCCTCGATAGATGAGTTCCTCAATGCCTTTTACATGGTGCTGTTAGAGCTTAACGACTATCAATGGCACAGCAGTAAGCGCGGCCTATGGAATCAGATTTCGACACCAGATACGACTTTGCGAGGGCGTGCTCAGCGCTTATGGGTTGCGATAGGCAATAAGGATGTTGAGTTCAACCAAAGAGAGCGCGTATTAGAAGACCTTAAAGGGTTAACTCGCTCTGACATGATGCGTTTTGTGGTCAGTCAGCTAAAACCACGCACTGCAAATCGTCTGATTATGCATGCTCACGGTAATGCTCATAATGAGGAAGAGAAGCTATCGGCAGGTGTTGAAATTGGCTCTATTGATGAGTTTCAATTACGCCCGAAAGATACTGAGCTTGGCTGATAAAGCTAGAATGAAAATCATAAGGTTGATGTGAAAGCATCAACCTTTTTTATTGGATGCAGCCCAAAAGCAGATCTCCTATTACGCTCCTTCGTCGCTTTAGGAGATGACGGTAGTTTTGATTGACGTGTGTTTGCCCCCCCCCTTCTAGTCAACACAATAGATTAATTTTTATACCTCAATCGTCTTTCTCGAGAAGGAGGAACGACTGAATCAGGAATCTACCACACCAGGCCAACACTACCCGACAGAACACATCAGTCCCCCGTCATTCCCGAGAGGGAGGAACGACTGAGTCGGGAATTTCCTTCCATTTACATGTTTCCATAAAAATAAAGCCCGTATCAATTGCTTGATACGGGCTTCTTAATCAATGAATTAGAGAGTTACTTGTAGAAAGACTCACCCAAACCAGCGCGTGTCAGTAGACCATCACATGGCGCAAAACGATCACCGTACTTCTTAGCGAAGTCGTTCATCATCTCAACCAGTGACTTAATGCCGATTTGATCCATATAACGGAACGGACCACCTAGGAATGGCGGGAAACCGATACCGAAAATCGCACCGATATCACCATCACGAGGGCTGCGGATAATGCCGTCGTCTAGACAACGAACCGCTTCGTTTAGCATAGGTAACACACAGCGCATCGCGATATCGTTATCGCTCAACTTAGGATCTGGTTGCAGCTTAAGCAGCTTGTAAACTGACTTATCCACTTCCTTCTTCTTCCCTTTGTAAGTGTAGAAACCTTTACCACTCTTACGGCCTTTACGATTGTCATTCAAAAGAATATCGAACACATCAGGGCCTTGGAAACGATCGCCAAGCTCATTCACTAAAATCGGAATGATCTTCGCACCGATATCAACACCCACCTCATCTAATAAGGTGATAGGGCCAACCGGGAAACCGAAGTCCAGTAACGTGCTGTCGAGCTTTTCAATCGGCTCGTTCGCTAGCAGTAAATGCGCTGCTTCATTCATGTACGGAGCAAGAATACGGTTCACATAAAAACCAGCTGTGTCTTTGACAACAATCGGGGTTTTGCCTTGCTTCTTAGCTAACGCAACAACCGTCGAGATCGTCTCTTCTGACGTTGTTTCATGAGGAATAACTTCAACCAACGGCATTTTTTCTGCAGGGCTGAAGTAGTGAAGACCGACCACGTTTTCTGGTCTCTGCGCCTTCTCTGCAATCTTATGGATCGGCAGTGAAGAAGTATTCGTCGCGAAGATAGTCTCAGGCTTGGCATTGGCTTCAATGTCCGCAACCATTGACTGCTTAAGGTCGAGGTCTTCAAATACCGCTTCAATCACCACATCGGTGTGATTAAAGCTCGTAAAGTCGATACCACCAGAAAGCTGAAGCATCTTACTTTCAAGGCCCGCTCGGCTCAGAATGCGACGCTTACGCTGCTTATCGAACAACTTGAAGTTGTAGTTAAGCGCGTTCAGCACACCTTCATTGGATACGTCTTTGATACGAACTGGCACTTTCGCCTTAGCAACGCTGACATGGCTGATGCCTGCACCCATAAGACCGCCGCCCAGTACACCAACACGCTTAACCGCTTTTGGCTCTGCGTCTGCGCCGTGTTCTTTTTTCATTTCCGTAGTTGCAAAGAAAATCGAACGAAGGGCTTTAGACTCTGAAGTCATAACCAGTTCTGAGAAACGCTTCGCTTCATACTGAAGACCTTTATCAAAGCCGTTCTCAAGGCCGTAACGAATGACGTCTAGAATCGCATCTGCTGCTGGGTAATTGCCGCGTGTTTTCTGATTGGTCTTCTTAGAAGCTTGTTCAAAAATCACTTTACGACCAAGGCCGTTACGTGAAATCAGTTTTTCTTTGGTCGACGCTTGGCTTTTCGATGCTAGACGCTTACCTTTTTTACTGCCCATATTCTTTTCAACAAAGCTCTTAGCGACTTCAAGCAGGATAGTTTCAGGCACACAAGCATCCACGACACCGAGCGATTTCGCTTTCTTAGCGCGCAGTTGCTTGCCCGTTAGGATTAGGTCGAGAGATGGCAGCAAACCGATAAGGCGAGGTAGACGCTGTGTACCGCCAGAACCCGGCAATAAGCCTAGTTGTACTTCTGGCAGACCAAGACGAGTCTTATCTGAATCGGTACATACACGGTAATCACACGCCAGTGCGAGCTCTAAACCACCACCTAAACATGGGCCGTGAATCGCTGCGACTACTGGGTACGGCAGTTCAGACAGAGTTTGGAACATCTCCTGCCCTTGGCGAGCCAGAGACTGTGCTTCGTCAGCCGTTTTACACGCATCAAGCATTCTTACATCAGCACCAGCGATAAAGTTATCTGGCTTAAGAGAATGAACGATTAGGCCCTTAACTCGGCTCTGCTTTTCTTTGAGTTGCTCGAAGATGGCTTTCATTTCTTCAGCAAAAGCCGCTTTCAGCGTGTTCATTTTCTCGTTGGGCACATCAATCGCTAACCAAGCAATATCTAGCTCATCGATATTAAGAGAAAATGCTGTCACTTTCTTTTTGGTTGATTCAGTCGCAGAGGTTGAATTTGGTTGAGCGACGGTTTCTTTTTCTGTTGTTGCATCAAGAGTCGTAGACATTATTCTACCTCCAAGATCATTGCTGCACCTAAACCACCAGCTGCACACGCTGTGTTCAGTGCCAAGCCGCCACCGCGACGTTTCAGTTCACGTAATGTTTGAGTCATCATGCGTGCGCCAGTCGCTGCAAACGGGTGTCCGTAAGCAATCGAGCTACCCAACACGTTGAACTTCTCCATATCAATCTCACCGATCGCTTTATCGCGGCCAAGATTCTTCTGTGCAAACTCATCGCTTGCGAACATTTTCACGTTAGCCAAGACTTGGGCTGCGAATGCTTCGTGCATCTCGATCAGTGTTAAGTCTGACAACTCTAAACCGGTGTTCTTCAATACTTGAGAGGTCGCGTAAGTCGGGCCCATCAGCATATCTGTTTCAACACCAATCGCTGAGAACGCATAACCACGAATATAACCAAGCACTTCTAAGCCTAGTTCTTTCGCTTTACCTTCGCGCATCAACATCACTGCTGCACCGCCATCGGTAAGCGGCGTAGCATTGGCTGCCGTTACACTGCCGTACTTTCTATCAAAAGCAGGACGCAGCTTAGCGTAACCTTCAACCGTTGAGTCGTGGCGAATGTTGTTGTCTTCCGCTAGATACTTTTTGTAAGGCGACGGGAATGCAGTCATCACTTCGTCTTTAATCTTGCCTTCTTTCCATGCTTGAGAAGCCAAAGAGTGAGAACGGTGAGCGAGTGCATCTTGAGCTTCGCGAGTAATACCATGTGTCTTCGCCATCTGCTCAGCCGTTTGTCCCATGGATAAACCGGTCGAGTATTCAGCAACTGCAGGTGGTACTGGCATCAAATCTTTTACGGAAAGCGTTTTAAGAATCTTCAGTTTTTGACCCATAGTTTTCGTTTTGCTCAGCGCTAATAGATTTGCCGCTAACTTTTTCGATACACCGATAGGCAATACAGAAGAAGAGTCCGCACCGCCCGCAATACCGACATCAATCGTGCCAGCCATAATGCTTTCGGTCACGTTAACTGCCGCTTGGAAGCTGGTGGCACATGCTCGTGTCACACTGTAGGCATCGGTATTGATGTCCATGCCTGTGCCCAACACGATTTCACGCGCAATGTTCGGCGCTTCTGGCATTTGCACGACTTGGCCGAACACTACTTGTTCGATAAGCGCAGGATCAACATCTGTTCTTGCAAGCATTTCGCTCACAACCATTTTGCCTAGGTCAACCGCAGGCACTTGGCTAAATTCTGTGCTCTGACGAGCAAATGGGGTTCGTAATCCAGCGACAACGGCAACACGTTCTCCAGAACGCGTTTTGACTTCCTGTTTGCCCATGGTTTCTCCTTAAAGTTAAGAGGTCTGACCTGAAGCATTGTAAAGAAGTTGTTAATTAAATCAAACAAGCGTTTAAATAAACGTGATACGAGTATCTCACTGTTTGAAAATATAACTGCACATTCAGGCGAACCTTTTTGGGGGAAAGGTTGTCGTAAGAGACTAAACTATTGTAAGCCAAGACTGTTATCGCAGTGTAGAGAATGGTTTTCTTGAGGCAAAAAAAAACCACACAAAGCTGTGTGGTCGGAATGTATATAAAGCAATTAACTTAGCGCCAATTGAAATAATCAGTTTCCTGATTAGGAGAAAGTAAAGTCAGCCTTCAAAAGGAAGTGTCGTCTTGCTCAACATGCTAGCCACGAATGACTAACTAGACGACAAGGTGTACTATAACGGGTTCGAGGCCTTAAATTTTGAAGTAGATCAATTTTAATGTGATTTTACGATTTCCTGCCGATCGTTAGCTCTAAAAATATAAAAAACGAAGCACAACGTATAGAGGACAGCTATACGCAGAGCAATTATGGAGGCTCGTGTGTCAATAATAAAAATGTTTGGAAAGAAAACAGCCAAGCGTCCGGTCAACTCTGATATGGACAAACAAAGAAAATACGAAGCACTTGTGCGTGCCTATCATCGTGACCTGTTTCGCTACGCCTATTGGTTATGCAAAGACAAAAGCATTGCCGAAGACTTAGTTCAAGAAACTTGCCTTCGTGCATGGAAGTCACTCGATAGCCTTCAAGATGAAAAAGCCGCTAAATCTTGGCTGATTACCATCTTGAGACGCGAGAACGCTCGACGTTTTGAACGCAAACAGTTTGATCTGGTTGATATCGACGATCACGGTAACGATGCTAGTGTCAGTGATGACCCGCACCATCAACATCAGTGGTTGCAAGCCCAGATCATGAAACTTGAAATTGATTACCGTGAACCTCTCTTCTTGCAAGTGATTGGTGGTTTTAGTGGTGATGAGATTGCCGATATTCTCGATCTCAACAAAAACACGGTGATGACACGTTTATTCAGAGCTCGAAATCAGTTGAAAGAGCTGTTGGATACAGAAGAGGCAGAGAGGGGGCAACATAATGGATGATTTGGAATTTCGTCGTCGTGTATTGTCGGAACCTAAACAACGTACACAAGATATTGTTGATGCGACCGCGAATAGCGAAGCCAATAGTAACTTCTTAGACGATGTACTAGCGCTTGATAAGCAGATCCACTCAGCGATGAATGTGGATGTGCCAGACGATCTTGCTGATCGTATTCTGTTCAATCAGACCTCAAGCGAAGAAAGCAAAGTAGTAAGGCCTACGTTTGCGAGACGAGCAATGGCAATGGCTGCCTCGGTGGCGTTTGTTGCTGGTTTATTAGTTGGCCAAGTGAATTGGGGAAATGCATTCGTTTCACCTGCGCAAGCTAGTTTAGTTGATACGGCGATGAAGCATGTTGTTGATGAGAAGAGCTTTGTTAGTAACATCGATGAACAGGTCACATCGCAGCAGATCAATGCAAAAATGAATCCATTTGCTTTTCAGTTTGATGATGCTTTCCCTTACCACGTCTATTACCTAAACCACTGTGGCTTTGGTAAATCCAACGCGGTACATATGGTCTTCCAAGGCGCAAAAGGCAAAGTAACACTGTTTTTAACCGGAATTCCGACAGACAAACCTATCGACTTTGATGAAAAAGGCATGTCTGGCTCGGTAACACCCGTAGATGGCAGTAGCTTAATCCTTGTGGGTGAAAATGGTGAGGATGTTTCCAAAATCGCCGAAAAGCTGACAAAAATGATCAAACCAATGAGCTAATTCGCTCTTAAAGCCCCGTCACAAAAGGCCCAGCAATTATATTACTGATATTGCTGGGCTTTATTTATAAATAAACCAGAAAACCATTCACACCACCAATACCTCTAGAGTTAAAACTCTAAAAATCAGCATTTCGCACCATTTTCGTGCCAGATAGGCGTCATTTCCATAATTTTCCACTCAAAATTTCCAATGGTCGGATTTGTATATCGTATACTTGCGAATAGGATCAGCCACCATTGAGCAATTGCTCAAATTAATCGCCCTGTAGAGGCGGATATATAAAGGAATAAATGAATGACTACCAACAACACGCGTCTGTTTAAAAAGTCTCTTTTAGCAGTAACAATTACACTGGCGTCTTCGCAAGCGATGGCAGCAGGTTTCCAACTTAACGCACAATCAGCTACCGGCATCGGCCGTGCTTTCGCTGGTGATGCAGTAATCGCAGATAACGCGTCAGTAATGGCACGTAACCCTGCAGCAATGGCACTATTTGACAAAACTGAGCTATCTCTTGGTTTTGAAAGCATCACCTCGATGATTGATGTAAAAGATGCTGAGTACAAATCTTTGGGTACTCTAAATCAACCAGTATCAGTTGCTGATACAGATGATGTTGGTGATACATCGATTGCGCCAAACATCCACTTAATTGTACCAGTCAATGAAAAATTTGCTTGGGGTGTGAACGCTTACTCTAATTTTGGTACAAAAACAGAGTTTTCAGATGACTACGTTGGCACTGAATATGGTGGTTTAACAGACGTAATGAGCATCAACTTCGGTTTAGCTGGTTCATACCGCTTAAACGATCAATGGAGCTTCGGTGCTGGTTTAGATCTAATCTACGGTCAAGGCACAATGAAACGTACTGGTAGTCAAACACTTCCAGGTTTAGCTGGTGTAGATCTAGTAAACGTAGATGAAGCCGACGGTTGGGCTGTTGGCTTCAACGTTGGTACCGTTTACGAGTTAGATGAAAACAACCGCTTCGGTCTTTCTTACCGTTACAGCCCAGAGATCACAGCTAAAGACGACAAAGGCCAAGAAATTACACTGCCTCTACCGGATATGGCTGAATTTTCTGGCTACCACAAGATTGAAGACACAAAATTTGCGGTTCACTACTCTGTACAGTGGATCGGCTGGAGTGCATTTGATCAAATCGACTTTGAGAACCTACAAGGTTCACCACTTGGCTCTAGTTACCAAAAACAATACCAATGGCAAGATGGCTGGCACTACGCTATTGGTGGCACCTACTACCTAAACGACACTTGGACGTTACGTACTGGTTACATGTATGACACGAGTGCACAAGACGAGCTAACTTCAATCTCTGTTCCAGATTCAGACCGCCAATGGCTATCTGCTGGTTTCACTTACCACATTGATGACAAGTCTAACGTGGACTTCGGTTTCACATACCTACTTGGAGACGACGTAAAAGTTAATGAGTCAACAGTAGTTGCGGGACCAGGTGGCGCTCCGATCGAAGCTTCATCGATCAGTGCTACGACACATGCCGATGCAATCCTACTGGGTCTGCAGTACAGTCGCAGCTTCTAATATAAGTCCCCAAAGGGTCGCTTTACGCGACCCTTTTTTATTGCCTAAACCACTGACCTACATCAATTTAAGCTTACAGCTGTAGCCTGCAAGGGCAATATATGGCTACAAGTGTACGCTCAAACTTCGCAACACAGCCGAAACATTTAGATTATTTCTCTAATAATTAAACACATTTACTCATTAAATCCCTAAAACACTGTTTTATTCGAATTTCATTTTTAAAGTAATGACTCTAAAAGTAGAATCACGCCACTAAATACTTATGATTCAGCGAACATAATAATGAAAATGAATAAGACTCTTCTATCTGCTGCAGTGGCAGTTGGACTACTTTCGACTTCTACCGTGACTCACGCGGCAGGCTTTCAACTAGCAGAATACTCAGCAACAGGCCTAGGCCGCGCATACGCGGGTGAAGCAGCAATGGCTGACGGTGCAGACGCACAATGGCGTAACCCTGCTATGCTGACTTACCTAGAAGGCACACAAGTTTCTGTTGGTGGTATCTACGTTAACCCTAACATTGATGTTAAAGGTGAAGTAAACCACGCCCACCCTGCGATAGGTACAAGCCAAGCATCTTCAAACGATTTCGCAGATGACGCTATTATCCCGAACCTTTACATTTCTCACCGTTACAACGAGAAGTTTGCTATCGGTTTTGCATTTGGCACAAACTACGGCATGGAAACCAACCTAGGTGATGATTTCAATGCTTCTCACTTCGGCAATGAAGCAAGCGTAATCACTAAAGAAGCTAACCTAAACTTTGCTTATCAAGTAGTTGAGCAAGTAAGTGTTGGTGGTGGTATTCGCTATGTGATGGGTGAAGGTAGCTTTGGCGCGACAGCTCCTGCAAAGAATGCTGTTGGAGTAAATCCAAGTACTGGCGCACCAATCTCTGTCCCTGCAGGAACAACACTGAAATACATGGAAGGTGATGATACAGCATGGGGGTGGCAAGTAGGTACAGCATGGCAGATCAACGAGAACAACCGTATCGGTTTTGCCTATAAATCTGAGGTTGAACTCAAATTAGAAGGTCATGCTGAAGGTATGGGCTTTGGCATGATGACACCCGGTCAACGTGACAACGGGCATATGATGTTAGCACTTCCTGCAACAGCTGAACTTGCAAGCTTCCACCAGTTAACGGAAACATTGGCAGTTCATGCAAGCTTTAACTGGACTGACTGGAGTTCTTTCGAAAAACTACAAGCAGAATTAAACACATACGGCAGCCAAACAGTTAAAGTGGAAAATTGGGAAGATAACTACCGCCTTGCTTTAGGTGCAACTTACCAAGTTGACCCAAAACTGGCTCTACGTACTGGTGTGGCTTACGATACTTCGGCTGTTAGTAACAAAAACCGTACTATTACAATCCCAGAAACTGACCGCACTTGGTTAAGCATTGGTGCGGGTTACCAATGGTCTGAACAACTTTCATTAGACGCGGGCTTTACTTACATCATTGCTAAAGATGCTCCAATCACTGAGTCACGTGGTTATAAATCTGACGATGTTGCAGAAGCTGTTGGTGGCCAATTTGTTGGTACAACAACAGGTAATGTTTGGCTAGTGGGTATCCAAGCTAACTACCGCTTCTAATCTGTTTTACTTAATCTAAAGTAAACAAACATTAAAAAGGCTCGATGTTGCATCAACATCGAGCCTTTCTTTTATCGATTTTCTAAAACATGTTTCTAGTAATCTTCTAGATAACCATCGATGAAGTCTTCTTCTTCAAGGTCGACCTCTTCAGGTTCTATCTCGGCTTTGAAGTCACGACGTTGAATGTAAACATCACGCGTTAATGCATATGGATCAGGAGAGTTATCCAACAGCGCTTCTTGTGATACTAACTGAGCGCGTGTTTCCATGCCTTCAAATGCCCACTTGCCTAAGCTAGCCCAAAAATTCAAGAACGACAGAGGGACATACATACCATCAACGGTTTCAGTCACTTCTCGCGTTGTTAGTGGACCATAACCCGGCACCATGAAGTACGGACCATTCCCTACCCCGTAATGACCAATCGCATCAGAGAACGACTTATCATCGTATTTGGTGATCCCCGCTTCGCTGGCAATATCGATTAAGCCTAACAAACCAATCGTTGAGTTAATCCAAAAACGGTTGAAATGGTCGAGTGCTTTCTCGCCATTACCCATAATGAGGTTGTTCACCATGCTTGATGGTTCGTCTAAGTTGGCTAGGAAATTGGAGATACCAGAACGCACTGGCACAGGGGTGTAGTCAACATAAGCGAGGGAAACAGGACGAACTAAATAAGGATCTAGATATTCGTAGTTGATATCCCACATTGCTCGGTTGAAGCCTTCAAAAGGATCATTCGGGTGGGGCTCTTCGACGTATTCAGAGGTTTCGAGGTTATCATCATCAACACTTTCGTCCGGCGCACTTGAACACCCAACCGTTAAGCTTGCGATAAGAAGTAAACTCGAGAGTCTTAAAACACTGACAGACATATCACCTTTTCCATAAGGAATTCAAATAATAAAAAAGGCCAGCAATCGCTGGCCTCAATTGTTTGGCTAAGTCTATACCGTTTATCTGCAAATCGGAATAGCTAACACCTATGCAAAGTGATGATTAATATTGCTTATTGATATCAATGGTAACTGGAGCACCCAGTTCAACCACTTCACTTTCACCGTACCAATCACCTTCGCGAGTTGAAACGTTGCCATCTGTATCAAGCCTAGCTCTAACCATCAGAGTTTCAAGGCTAGACAGCTCTTGTCCTTCCAGCATGCTGTTGCCGTCATCAAGCACAACAGTACGAGGGAAAGTCCCTAGTGGGTAACGAGCCGCTGCGATAGGCATTGGAGAACCATCTGCTCTATGTACTGACACAATTAACACTGAGTTAGGGTCAGCATTCACGTCTGCAGATAGATCGAGCGTTACAGCAACAGTCTTACCTTGGTCGACACCCATAGTGTCGCCCATTTTCTTCTGAGCACTTTCAATACTGCGCGACAGCATTTCATAGCGACTGTCTTGTGGACCAATCATCTGCTGCATGATACTCCAGTACTTCACAGCACCCGGGTAGTCTTGACGCTCAAACGCGTCGAACGCTAGCAGTGAGAATACACGAAGGTCGACGTAATCGTTTTGAATCAAACGGCTCAAAATCAAACGAGCTTGGTTTTGATCAGCTTCATCAGGTGAAAGCATCAGAGCTTGTGCGAAACCTAACTGAACATCTTCATTCTTAGGTTCAAGTTTGTAAGCTCGTTCCATAGAATCTTTTGCTGTTTCAGCATCACGGTTAGCCAGTGCAATACGACCGAGTAGCAACCAACCTGTTGAATCTTTTGGTTGGTAATGCAGACGAGTACGAAGCGCTAGAGTCAAATCTTCCAGCTCATCATCCGTTAGTGCACCACCTTCCGAAGACATTAGCTTTTTAGATAACTCAGGAAGGTTCGAGCTCACTTCTTGCCAGTGTTGAACTTTGTCCAATGCGCCGAACTTAAAGTACATACCATAAGTCACAACGACGACAAGAATGATCGACGGTACCACTACACCAAGCGTAGAGATTTGAGTCTTCTTCATCTCTTCTTGTGCAGGAACATCATCAAGCAGAGACTGTTTCAAATCAGCGATCAGTTCTTGTTGGTTATCGACAAGACCTTCCTCTGCTTCTACTTCTAACTCTACGAGACGATCTTTATAGAATGCTTTGTTCAACTCGTCGCGAAGCATTTCGTCATTGTTTGCCTTCTTGTTAATAAAAGGCAGAACAATCAAGAAAATTGCCGCTAGCGAAAGGATAATGGTAGAAATCCAAAATAGAGTCATTACTTCTTATCTCCGTCGTTCTCTTCATTGAGTAACGCTTTTAAGCGAGCTTCTTTGTCTGCATCCCAGTCTTTATCTGACTCTACTGCTACTTTTGATTTTGACTTTCTGCTTCGTAAAATAATCAAACCAAATCCAAACACAACAACCGCAAACGGACCAATCCAAAGGATCGATGTAGCTAGTGTCAGTGGTGGATTGTAAGTCACAAAGTTGCCGTAGCGAGCAATCATATAATCAATGATATCTTGCTTCGATTTGCCGTCTTTTGTCATCTCGTACACTTTTTGGCGTAGGTCGACCGCTAGCTCAGCGTTCGAATCACCAATAGTGTTGTTCTGACATTTAGGGCAACGTAGCGTATTGCTCAACTCTTTAAACTGCTGTTCTTGATCCACGGTTTCAAATTCATGGAACTCGATGGGCGCAGCAGAAACTGTCGCTGAAATTGCGAACGTAGCGAATAGAGTAATCAGTGCCTTTCTAATCATTTTGATTCCTCCAACAACTCTTGATACATCGGCTCAAGCGTCGATGCCCAGTTGGTTGGGTTCACGTCACCAACATGGCGGTAGCGAACTACGCCGTTAGCATCGATTAGGAAGGTTTCAGGCGCGCCATACACGCCAAGGTCAAGACCTAGCATGCCATTGCCATCAAACAGGCTGATTAAGTAAGGGTTACCCAGCTCTTTTAACCAACCAACGGCTTTGTTGCGATCATCTTTGTAGTTAAGACCAATGATCTTAACGCCTTGATCCGCAAGCTTGTTCAGGTAAGAGTGCTCTGCATAACAAGTAGGACACCAAGTCGCCCACACGTTAAGAAGCAGTGGCTCACCTTTAAAGATCGCTTGATCATGAAATTTACCTGGTTGTTCTAAGTCTTCTAGACCGAACTCAGGAACAGGCTTACCAATCAATACTGATTCAAGCTTAGTCGGGTCATCACCCGACTGGTTGCGCATTAATTGCGTGGCAAAGATTCCAGCTAGAACCATAAACGCAATCAAAGGAATGAATAAAATCTTCTTGTTCATTCTAATTAAGCCTCCTGCTCTTCAGCCGACTTTTTGGTTGGCTTACGGAAACGGTAACGACGGTCACTGATTGCAATAGCACCACCAATCGACATGATCAAAGAACCTGCCCAGATCCAACGTACAAACGGTTTGTAGTAGATACGTACGGCCCAAGACTTGTTGTCGTCCAAACGCTCACCCATTGCGATGTATAGGTCACGTGTTACGCCACGGTCAATCGCCGCTTCTGTCATCATAGACTTAGCAGTAGTGTAGAAACGTTTTTCCGCGTGAAGCGTGTTGATGTATTTGCCTTCTTTAGTAATTTCAAAGTCAGCAATGTAACCATCGTAGTTTGGACCATCTTTGTCACGAACGCCCGTGAACAGGAAGCTGTACTCTTCAAGCTGGTAGCTTTCGCCAGGTGCCAGACGTACATCGCGTTCGATGCTGTAGTTTTGCACCATCGCGATACCAATCACTGTCACGGCTAAACCAATGTGACCACACATCATTGCCCAGTGGCTACGAGGTAACTTAGTTAGACCTTTCAGGAATGTATGACGGTGAGTCGCACGTTCATGCAACTCAAAGCCGTGCATGAAGATAATCCAGAACGCCATTACCCAACCAGCAAACGCAGTACCACTGAAGCGGTCGGCCAATAGAGCAACCATTAGCGCACTCAAGCCAAGTGAGAATGCACCTGAAATCAGCATTGGTTTAACAAGCTTAGACAGGTTGTCACGTTTCCAGCGGATCAGAGGACCGATACCAAGCAGGAACGAGAACGGGATCATTAACCAGAAGAACAACATGTCAAAGAATGGTGCACCAATAGATACCGAGCCCAAGCCTAACTGTTTGTGAACTAATGGCAGTAGCGTACCGACTAATACAACGACAAGCGCTGCAATCAATAAGATGTTGTTACCAAGCAGTGCGTTTTCACGAGAAACCAAATCGAAGTTACCGCGAACACGAACCGATGCGCCTTTAACAGCGAACAACAGCAGTGAACCACCGATAACAAAGACTAGGAAACCTAGAATAAACATACCACGAGCAGGATCCGACGCGAATGCGTGAACCGATACCAAGATGCCCGAACGAACTAAGAATGTACCTAGTAAGCTTAGCGAGAATGCAGAGATAGCCAGCAACACAGTCCAAGCTTTAAATGTGCCACGCTTTTCGGTTACCGCTAGTGAGTGCATTAGAGCAGTACCAGCCAACCAAGGCATGAATGAAGCGTTTTCTACTGGATCCCAGAACCACCAGCCACCCCAGCCAAGTTCGTAGTAAGCCCACCATGAACCTAGTGCGATACCTACCGTTAGGAACAACCAAGCTGCGATTGTCCAAGGACGCGACCAACGAGCCCATGCCGTATCAAGACGACCACTCATTAGAGAAGCGATTGCGAAAGAGAACGCAACAGAGAAACCTACATAACCCATGTAAAGCATTGGCGGGTGAATAATCAAACCCGGGTCTTGCAGTAGTGGGTTCAAGTCACGGCCATCTACAGGGAAGAAAGGCAATGTACGTAGGAACGGGTTAGACGTTACGATAATGAACAGCAAGAAGCCGACCGTAATCAAACCCATGATAGCCAGTACGCGAGCCACAGACTCTTGAGGCATACCACGGCTAAACGTCGCTACAGCAACCGTCCAACCCGCTTGGATAAGAACCCAAAGCAGTAATGAACCTTCGTGAGCGCCCCAAACCGCCGTAATTCGGTAGTACCAAGGCAGTTGGCTATTCGAGTTACTTGCTACGTATTGAATCGTAAAATCATTTGTGTAGAACGCGTAACACAAGATAAAGAACGAAATCGCTAAGAATCCGAACATACCCCACGACAACGGTCGTGCGCTGTTCATCAGTAATGTGTTATTTCGAGCGGCTCCATACAATGGGAGCACGCTTAGCAGCAATGCAAGTCCCAAGGACAGGATCATCGCAAAATGGCCGATCTCGGCTATCATTGAGCATTTCCTTCTTTTTGTTCAGTCGTGTATTGCAAAGGCTCATGGGTTTTCTTCATTGCTTCCGCAACTTCAGAAGGCATGTACTCTTCATCGTGCTTTGCCAACACCTCAAACGCTTCGATTGTCGTTGCATTTTTAAGAACACCCTGAGCAACAATACCTTGGCCTTCACGGAAAAGATCAGGAAGGATGCCATCGTATAGAATTGTTACTTTAGGGCCTACATCTTGCAAATCAAAACTTACACGTAGTGATTCATTGTCACGGCTTACAGAGCCGACTACGACCATGCCACCAATACGTAGGCGTTGACCAACTTCAGGTTTCTTACCATCTTTGCCGTTGACCAGCTCAGTTGGTGTGTAGAACAGATCCATGTTCTGGTTAAGTGCGTAAACCATCAATCCAACAGTCGCACTGATACCAAAAAAGATCGCTAAGACAATGCCCAGCCTCTTTTTACGTCTTGGGTTCATAGAGTGTTCTCCATATTTTTTGCTGCATCGATACGAGCTTGACGATCAATCTTAGCTTGTACTTCATTTAGTAATTGCTTACCACGACGAACGCTTACGACCAGTAAAATGATCATCGCGAGGAATGTGATTCCAAATGCACTCCAGACATACGAGGCATAACCTCCCATGGCAAAGAAATCACTCAAAGATTCAAAATACATAATTACCTACCCTACTACGCTTTTTCAGCCGCAAGCTTGCGAACCCATGGACGGTGACTTTCTTTACTGATGATTTCGTTGCGGAAACGAACCATAGTCACAGCACCAAAGAAAAAGGCGAAGCCGAAGATGTTAAGAAGAAGCGGCCATAACATGTCACTTGAAATAGAAGGCTTGTCGAACTTAGTGATCGTCGCGCCTTGGTGAAGTGTGTTCCACCACTCTACTGAAAAGTGAATGATAGGTAGGTTGATGACACCAACGATAGCCAAAATGCCAGCCGCTTTGGCTGCTGTTTTTTGGTCGTCAAAAGCGTGGTGTAGTGCAATCACACCCAAGTATAAGAATAGAAGAATCAGCTCTGAGGTTAAACGCGCATCCCAAACCCACCAAGCACCCCACATTGGTTTACCCCAAACAGCGCCGGTTAATAACGCAATGAAGGTAAACACAGCACCAATCGGTGCCATCGCCAGTGCGGCCATGTCTGATAGCCTTACCTGCCATACCAACCCGATAAAGGCAGCAATCGCCATAGACATGTAAACACCCATCGACCAGATTGCAGACGGCACATGGATGTAGATGATACGGAAGCTATCGCCTTGTTGGTAATCAGAAGGCGCAAATGCAAGCCCCCACACGGTACCGACGGATAGACACAATAGCGCTAGGATCGAAAACCATGGCAAAAGTTTACCAGCAAGCTGATAAGAGGTTTCTGCTTTGGCATAGGGATGGAGCCATTTCCACATGTTGTAATCTCACTCTTACTTCATATTGCTTACAGCTATTAAAGCTATAATTATAATAATTTTATTTGTCTTGCTTTCAGTTTTACTGACTCTATGAGTCCAATCGACACGTTTGGTTCACATTGGCTATACGATAACGGAACCCCAATCAGTTCACACTCACTCTAAGTGCGGCACTGATCGCAAAAGGCGTCATAGTCATCGCACCCATTAACATTGCCCCAAGCACCGCCAATTGGCCGTTGTACGCAACGCCCAAAGCCGCAGCGTCAATCGCTGACGTCGCGAAAATCAAAATGGGGATGTAAAGCGGCAAGATTAACAGGCTTAACAGGACTCCGCCCTTCTGTAACCCAACGGTTAACGCAACACCAATCGCACCAATAAAACTCAATGCGGGTGTTCCTACCAGCAAGGTCAACACAACTGAGAGCCATGTATCAAAATCTAAAGACAACAAAACAGCCAATAATGGGCTGATTAAAATCAATGGTAACCCGGTCAACAACCAGTGTGCTATGACCTTGGACAATACTACCAACTGCAACGGGATGGGCATCAGCATCATCTGCTCGAGGGCGCCATCTTGAAAATCGTCGCGGAAAAGACGCTCTAAAGAGAGCAGTGCAGATAGCAAAGCGGCCACCCAAACTATACCCGCAGCAATACGCGCAAGTAGGTTTGGCTCGGGGCCGATACTCAAAGGGAATAGAGTGATAACAATGATGAAGAACCACAAAGGGTTAAAGATATCTGCTTGACGTCGAAATGCGATAAGCAGTTCGCGTCGGATAATCGTGGTCATTGAAGAGATCATATTACTCACCCAACTTTATTTTTCTTAGTTTCGGGCTATCAGCAAACATATCTTGGTGTGTGGTTAATAACACAATGCCACCGTTGTCTGCATGCTGAGAAAAAAGAGATTCGAGAACTTTCACGCCCTGCTTATCAATCGCAGTCAGCGGCTCATCGAGAATCCACAACATTTGCTTGCTCAACCAAAGGCGAGCCAACGCAACTCGGCGCTGTTGGCCTGCTGAAAGTTGCCCCGCAGGTACGTCTTCTCTGCCCGCAAGCCCAACTTGAGCCAGCGCGTGGTAAAGCTCTTCTTTGCTAGTACCGCCACTGTGAATCGACTGATAAAAGCTCAGGTTCTCATAAGCACTAAGCTCGCGCTTTACACCTGTTTGGTGACCAAGAAAAAGTAAATTTTGATGATACACATCTCGACTCGATTCAATAGACTCACCGTCCCAGGAGATAGTACCGTCATCGCGATCGCCTAAGCCAGTAATAATCCTAAGGAGTGTCGTTTTCCCAGTACCGTTACGACCTTCAACCTGAACCAGTTCACCTGGTTTCAATTGAAAAGACAACGATTCAAACAGAACCCTGTCGTCACGAATAGCAGTTAAATTTGAGACTTCTAGCATAGGTAAATTTAGTCGAGTAATGAGAGCGCTATAGTAGCACACCAACATGGTGACAAAACAGGACTAGGCGTTTTCGATAGAACAAAGTCGGTAAGAAACTGTTACCACCGCATCACAATTTACACATTTTCATCAACAAACAAGATATTGTCGTAGATACAAGCACTTATAAACATCGTTCTATATAGATCGGACAGGCATAAAAAAAGAAGCCGAAGCTTCTTTTAAGAGGAATACGTAATAAACATCAATTGTTCAATACGAATTAAGCGCTCAATTTAACGACGTCGAGGCGGGTCTCTGCGATCGCGAGAGGCATCGGGTTGATCATCGTACGATGAAGGGTTACTTCTCAACGAAGGGATTTTTTCCTTACCCGCGAGCTTATTCTGTAGAGACATCATTAGCTCAGCTTCCGCTTTAGGTAATTCACACTCTTCGATCAGTTCGTTTATCCCGGCACCAAGCTGAACCATTTTTGTTGCACGTGTGTACAAACGTCCATCGGTGTCAGCATGTTCCAACTCAACAATGCGTTCATTCAAGTGCTTTATCAGATCTTGCTGTTCCGTCACTTTCTGGCCAAGGCCAACCACAACAGAGCGAACCTCAAGTAATTGCTTACTCGATTTTTGAAGCTCTTTGTCCAAGTTACGAACTTGCAAGCGTGACTGATCGAGCTGCTTTTGAATCGCACGTTTTACTTTGCCAATCAAAATCACGATGAATAACGTAAAAACCCCAACGCCTGATATCAGAGCAACAGGGCTTAAAGGAAGCGCTTCAAACATTACAGGTGAGCCATCTCATCCCATTCGTCTTCGCTTAGTAGTTTGTTTAGATCTACTAAGATAAGCAGCTTGCCATCTCGGTTACTTACACCTTGGATGAACTTAGCACTTTCATCAGTACCAACACTTGGCGTTGTGTCGATTTCAGAAGAACGTAGGTAAACCACTTCAGCAACGCTATCTACTAGAATACCAATAACTTGACGCTCAGATTCAATAACGATGATACGAGTGTTGTCTGTGATTTCACCTTGCATCAAACCAAAGCGAGAACGAGTGTCGATAACAGTAACAACGTTACCACGTAGGTTGATAATACCTAGAACGTAATCTGGAGCACCCGGTACTGGAGCAATTTCGCTGTAACGCAGTACTTCACGTACTTGCATTACGTTGATGCCGTAAGTTTCTTCTTCTAGTTGGAAAGTCACCCATTGAAGTACTTCATCATTCGTTTGCTCTTTTCTTACTTCAACTTCACTCATATGAGACATAGATAATCCTCTTGCCGTCGTTACCGACCACTATTATTAACTTGATGCGTTTATTAGCTTAATGCTTTTACATCTAGCCCTGCGTTTAGCATGGCGATTAATGCTTCAACATGAATCAAAGCACACATTTTTTCTTTTACCATACCAGCGAGCCATGGGCGTTTCCCTGCCATTTCTCGCCAACGTACTTTGTCTGTATTAAGTAGCTCGGTGCCTTTGAGCTCGGTGCCCGCAAGGCCCCACAAGCTCTCTCCAAGCATCACTATATATTGATAGTTTTCTTTGTATTCGTCACCTGATAGTTTCTCAGACATCACCCATTTTGCGGTGTCGACCACATCTAGCTGACTATCACGGTTGGTTTGTAAACCCAAATACCAAGCTGGCTTACCAATGATATGACTTAACTCTTCAAGGCGATGGATGCCGCCAAGCTCATCAAGTGGCACCGCAAAGGTCACGCCGTTTACATCAAAATACAAGACTTGAAAGTCTTCTGTGCGAACCGTACCTTCCCAAGAGGTAAACTGGTCAGCACCTCCGGCTTGAGTTTCGGGTTCAATCGCTGTCTCGACCTCAGGAACGTCAAGTTCCGACTCAACAGCCTTAACTTCTACTTGTTCCGTCGCTAACGGTTCAGCTTGTAACTCTTCAATTTTCTGCGATTCAATAGGTGATTCTGCAGCAATTGATAAATCGGGTTCTGGAAGATTCCAATCCTGAATCTCTGGCTCTTCGAACACTTGAACAGACTCAACCGCGGCATCAAACATTTGCATGTCAGCTTGCTGGGCGATTTTCTGGGTGTTCTGATCCATCAACTCATCAAGGTTCAGTTCATCAACAACATTGGTCGCCTCTAAACGACTCAGTAGTTTCTGAACATCTTCAAGGTTAGGAACCTCAAACTCAGCCGCGCGTATTTCTGCGTAGCTGGAGTGGTGACTCGAAAATTGGCGCTCTGGCTCTGGCTCTGGCTCTGGCTCTGGCTCTGGCTCTGGCTCTGGCTCTGGCTCTGGCTCTGGCTCTGGCTCTGGCTCTGGCTCTGGCTCTGGCTCTGGCTCTGGCTCTTCAGATTGTGATTCGTCGCTCGACTCGTCAACAAAAAAATCGTCAGATTCAAAGCTTTCATCACCTAACAGCGCAGTAAAATAATCATCCAGAGCTTGTTCACTGGAGAGACTTGGCTGCGCCAATGTTGATTCTTTATTCGCGCTCATTTATCGCCAACCTTTCGAGATAAATAAGCAACTGTTTATAAGCAAATACACCACGGCTACCCGATGCAAAATGAGAGGCTGGCAAGCGCTTTAGGCTCGCATCTCGAAACTTAGTATCTATCGGCACAGCAGATGTCCAAACTTGGTTTGGGTAATCATCTTTGAGCTGCGTTAATGTTTGCAGTGAGGCTTTGGTTCGCTTGTCGTACATTGTCGGGACAATCGTCACCTTAAACGGTGTTTTGCGAGACTTCTGCATGATGGTCAAAGTGCGAATCATACGCTCTAAGCCCTTCATCGCCAAAAATTCCGTCTGTACCGGAATCAATATACGATCGCTTGCCGCCAATGCATTGACCATCATCACACCCAGAATTGGCGGGCAATCAATCAATACATAGTCATAGTCGTCTTTCAAAGCGGCCAAAGCACGCTTCAAGATCAATCCCATGCCGCTTCGATTTCCCATTACACGGTCTAATGTCGCCAAAGACATGTGCGCAGGGATAATATCGATACCTTCGACTTCTGTTTGTAAAAGCAAAGGTCTTACCGTCTGCGCGTTAAACTCACGCAACTGAAACAGATCAAACAGGCTCGATTCCACCGTATCTGAGTCATAACCTAGATAGGTGGTCAGTGATGCATGTGGGTCAGTATCAACCAACAGAACACGGTGCCCCTTCAACGCAAGTAAACCTGCTAGAGTCACGGTCGTGGTCGTTTTACCAACACCACCTTTTTGGTTTGCAACACTCCAAACAATCATTTCGATTTACCTAAGCTAACCCAACTTCAACCAAGATCCTTTCCGCGATGCGGTCTAGAGGTAGGTCTTCAGTAGAAATGCCAGCTTTTGCTACAGCTTGAGGCATACCATATACAACACAACTATCTTCGTCTTGTGCCCAAATCGTCGAGCCCGCAGTTTTCAACATACGCGAACCTTCTCGGCCATCTGCGCCCATACCGGTCAGGATCATAGACAACACTTTGTCGCCGTAGATCTTCGCTGCAGAGCCAAATGTGACATCGACACAAGGCTTGTAGTTCATGCGGTCGCCGCCATCGATAATTCTTAGACGTGCAGACCCTGCGCGGCCATCAACCATCATCTGTTTACCACCTGGAGCAAGATACGCCACGCCAGGTTTTAACACATCACCGTCTTGCGCTTCGCGAACTTCAATCTTACACAAGGTGTTCAATCGGCTCGCAAAAGCAGCGGTGAATGTTGCAGGCATATGCTGAACTAACACAATCGGATGTGGATAGTTGGCAGGGATGCGAGTCAAAATCTTCTGTAGAGCAACAGGGCCGCCAGTCGACGTACCAATTGCTGTTAATTGATACTTCTTACCTGACGCTCTGAATTTCGCCGTTGATGCAACCGCAGGCTTCGCTGTCGAAGTCGAAGCTGCTGTTGAAATCGGTTGGCGCAATGGCGTAGATGTTGAAGTCGTTGCAGTAGCTCGCGGTGCAACAGGTGTACGACGCATGAATGCACGCTTAGCGGCAATCTGAATCACACGCTGTTGAAGCAATGCAACTGCATCGTCGCGGTTACGTGCAATGTCTTCAAACTTCTTAGGTAGGAAGTCGAGAGCACCTGCATCTAACGCATCTAACGTTGCTCTCGCTCCATCATGCGTTAACGATGAGAACATCAAAATAGGCGTTGGAGACGCGGCCATGATCTCACGAACGGCAGTGATGCCGTCCATGACAGGCATTTCAATGTCCATCGTGATTACGTCAGGTCTTAGCTGTTTCGCTTTTTCAACGGCTTCTTTACCGTTTACTGCAACATCAATGACTTCTAGGCGAGCCTCTGAGTTGATGATCTCGCTAACGCGACGACGAAAAAAACTCGAATCATCAACGACTAATACTTTAATCGCCATATTTATCCTTAAATTAAATTCTTGACGCAGCTGCGTACTGCTTCAACAAGTCCGGTACATCTAGAATCAATGCAATGTGTCCGTCACTTGTAATTGTCGCGCCTGCCATTCCTGGCGTGCCTTGCAGAAGCTTATCAAGCGGCTTGATCACGACTTCTTCTTGACCGATAAGCGTATCGACAACAAAACCAACACGTTGGCTACCAAGTTGTACGATAACAACATGGCCATGCCCTTTACGCAGTTCAACAATACCCGCTTTAGGTGCAAGCCAGTTTTGCAAGTAGAACAACGGAATAGACTTATCGCGAACGATGATCGTCAGCTGACCATCAACCACGTTTGTGCGGCTTAAATCTAGGTGGAAAATCTCGTTAACCGATGCCAATGGCAATGCAAATGGGTGACCCGCAACACCGACCATCAAGGTTGGTAGAATCGCTAGGGTTAGTGGAACCTTGATGGTGATCTTGGTGCCCTGTCCCATTTCTGAATCAATATCAATAGAGCCGTTCAGTGTGTTGATCGCTGTTTTCACAACGTCCATACCCACACCACGACCAGAGATATCCGAGATCTGCTCTTTGCTTGAGAAGCCAGGAGCAAAAATCAGGTTGAAACACTCTTTATTCGATAAACGAGACGCTGCATCTTCATCCATCAGGCCACGTTTAACCGCGATAGCACGAAGCTTATCAGGGTCCATACCGCCACCGTCATCAACGATAGCCAGTTCAATGTGGTCACCTTCTTGAGAGGCAGACAGAATCACTTTACCCGTTTGTGATTTACCCGCAGCAACACGGTCGTTTGGCATTTCAATACCATGATCGACAGAGTTTCTCACCAAGTGAATCAGGGGATCAGCAAGTGCTTCTACTAAGTTTTTATCAAGGTCCGTTTCTTCGCCACGCATTTCAAGAACGATGTCTTTCTTCAAGCTACGAGCAAGGTCACGGACAACTCGTGGGAAGCGACCAAATACTTTCTTGATCGGCTGCATACGAGTCTTCATTACCGCACCTTGAAGGTCTGCAGTAACAACATCTAAGTTAGAGACAGCTTTCGACATTTCTTCGTCGTTGCTGTTGAGGCCTAGGCTGACTAGTCGGTTACGCACCAATACCAGTTCACCCACCATGTTCATGATGGTGTCCAGTGTTGATGTATCAACACGAACTGTCGCTTCAGCTTGTTGCTTCTTAGCCGGCACTTTAACTTCAGCTTTTGCTGGAGCGCTCGGTTTTGGCTCAGCTTTAACGGCAACTGGCGCAGCAGGTTTAGGCGCAGCTTGAGGTGCTACTGCCTTAACTTCTGCTGGCTTAGTCGCGGCATCCAATTCTTCAATCGAAGGTCCATTACCTGAGCCATGTAGTTGGTCAAGTAACTTCTCGAACTCTTCGTCAGTCATCAGATCATCGCCTTCAGACATCGCCGAAACAGGTGCTGCTGGCGGTGGAGGAGGCGTTGAACTTGCCGCTGTCGGGCTCTTACCCGCACCGTGCAATTCATCTAATAACTTTTCAAATTCGTCATCAGTAATATCACCACTGTCAGCAACAGACTGAGGTGCAGCGGGTGCTGGCGGCGGTGTTGGTGCAGAAGGCGCTGTTGGTGAACCACCTTTACCGTGAAGCTCATCAAGCAAGCGTTCAAACTCATCTTCAGAGATATCATCGACTGAAGATGCATTGATGTTTGAGCTTTCAGCAGTAGGTTCCGGAGCAATAACAGGCTCAGGCGCTGCAACAACAGGTTCAGGGATAATAGGTGCAGGCGCTTCTACTGGTGCCACTTCATCCGCAGACTCTGGTTTACAGAGACGGTGAAGTTCATCCAATAAAGATTGGTCGGCTGGCACTAAAGGTTCCTGATCTTGCACGGCGCGAAACTGTACATTGACTGTATCTAGCGCCTGCAGCATGGTATCCATCAAACCTGATGTTACGCTGCGTTGGCCGTTTCGCAGAATGTCGAACACATTCTCAGCACCATGACAAGTATCCACCAGCTCAGTTAATGCTAGGAAACCAGCACCACCTTTTACTGTATGGAAACCACGGAAAATAGCATTTAATAGGTCTTTGTCGTCAGGGTTATTCTCAAGCTCTACCAGTTGTTCTGATAGGAGTTCAAGGATCTCTCCTGCTTCGACTAAAAAGTCCTGAAGAATATCTTCGTCTAAATCGTAGCTCATACGTTACCTTTAAAATCCAAGACTGGATAACAAATCGTCGACTTCATCTTGAGATGCGACAGCGTCTTCGCGCTCTTCTGGGTTCATAATTGGACCTTCAGGCGCAATCGATGCTTTCTTCTCTGACTCTGGAGTTGGCTCTTTTTGATTCGCACCGAATACCGTGAGAATCTCGACCAAACGTCCTTCCACCTCATTCACCAAGGTAATAACTTTGCTGATTATCTGCCCAGTTAAATCTTGGAAATCCTGAGCCATCAAGATTTCAGTCAATTGTCCGCGTAGTTCAGTACTATCGCCTTCTACTTGGACAAGCAATCCATCAATGCGGTGACATAAAGCTTTAAATTGTGCCAGCTCAATGCGGCCATGCATCAGTTCATTCCATTGAGGCCTTACTTGAAGTAAACACTCGTGTAGGTTGTCTGCGATTGGCATACAGCGATCGACAGCGTCCATCGTCTTATTTGCCGCAACTTCTGTTTTATCAATGACATACTGAAGGCGATCCCTTGCATCAGGGATTTCGTCATTTGCGATAACGCTGATGCGTTCATCGAAATTGAATTGAGTCAAAGAGTCGTGGAGGTCGCGTGTCAGACTTCCTATTTCTTGAAGCATTGGATTGTCTTGAAGACTAAAGTTATCTTCATAAATGCTTCTCACAAGAGAATCAGCATTTTGCTGCTCATCGTTCTCAAGCAGCTCTACTAATTTTTTTGCTTGTTCTAATGAAATCATCCTGAATTCGGCCTTACTCCGCATACTTTGTGCGCTTAGGCTATCGAGATAAACAGATAACTTATCAGTCAGTGTTTACCTAGAAGTGCCTAAATTTATTGATGCTTATAAGCGATCAAAAATCTTATCAAGTTTCTCTTTCAGCGTTGCAGCAGTGAAAGGCTTCACAATGTAACCATTAACACCCGCTTGCGCAGCTTCGATGATCTGCTCACGCTTCGCTTCAGCTGTGATCATAAGCACTGGAAGGTGCTTAAGTTCTGCGTCTGCGCGAATGTGTTTAAGCAGGTCAATCCCTTGCATGCCTGGCATGTTCCAGTCAGTTACCACGAAATCAAATTCGCCTTTTTTCAGCATAGGTAACGCGGTCAAGCCATCATCTGCTTCTTGAGTGTTGTTGAAACCTAAATCGCGAAGTAGGTTTTTAACAATTCGGCGCATCGTTGAAAAATCATCAACAATGAGAATTTTCATGTTTTTGTTCAAATTAGCCTCCACTGAATAGGATCAGTGTTGTTAGTCGTTCTGTGTCCAAGCACTTAACTTAGTGCGTAAACGCTGCATAGATTGGCTCAGTATTTGGCTGACACGAGATTCGCTGACACCTAACACTTCCCCAATCTCTTTTAAATTGAGTTCTTCGTCGTAATAAAGCGAAAGCACAAGGCCTTCCCTTTCCGGAAGTTGTTTTATCGAATCGATCAAAGCTTGGCGGAATGACTCATCAGCAACCCCTTGAAAAGGCGTATTATCTTGAGAGTCTTCATTCGGAGATATTACATCATCTGAGACGCCTAAATCTTCGATTCCAACCAGTCTTGAGCAATTAATGTCAGTTAAAGCACTGTGATATTGCTCTAAGCTGAGCCCCATGTGTTTTGCCACTTCGGCATCACTCGGGTCGCGGTTGAGGATACCCTCTAATTCCGCGATTGCACTGCTGATTTCTCGATTGTTTTTATGAACCGATCTCGGTACCCAATCTCCACGGCGAATGTCATCCAACATTGCCCCGCGAATTCGAATACCAGCATACGTCTCAAAGCTTGCGCCTTTGGTACCATCATAGTTTTGTTGCGCTTCAATCAAGCCGATCATGCCAGCTTGAATTAAGTCATCAACCAATACATTAGGCGGTAATCGCCCCAACAAGTGATGAGCGATACGTTTAACCAACACAGAGTACTTCTCAAAAAAAGCCTGTTGGCTATTGTGATTAGCGTGTTGGTCGTAAGTAAGCGCTTTATTCACCAAATGGTTCCTCTATAAATTCAGTACGATTCAGCAGCCTTTCAACAAAGAACTCCAAGTGCCCACTCGGTGTTTTTGGTATTGGCCAGGTCAATGCTTTGTTAGCCAAAGAGCTGATTGCCAATGCAGCTGGAGAGCGAGGAAACGCATCGACTACGATTTTCTGTCTCTTGACTGATTGACGTACTTTATCATCTAAAGGAATACATGCTACGAGTTCGAGGCTCACATTCAAGAAGCGCTCTGTGACCAAAGTCAACTTTGCAAATAATTCTCGGCCTTCGCGGTAGCTTCTGACCATATTTGCAACAACTTTGAATCGCTGAACTTGGTGTTCTCTGCTTAAAAGCTTAATCAAAGCATATGCATCCGTGATCGAGGTAGGTTCATCACATACCACGACAACCACGTCTTGTGCCGCTCTTGAGAAGCTGATCACCATGTCCGAAATACCAGCCGCGGTATCAACCAACAAGATGTCCATCTCGTCTTCAAGCGAACCGAATGCGCGAATCAAACCAGCATGCTGTGCGTGTGAAAGTTCAGTCATGCTTTGAGTGCCCGATGTCGCTGGAATAATTTTAATTCCGTGCGGCCCTTCGACAATCGCATCCTTAAGTTCACATTCGCCAGCCAACACATGCCCAAGGTTTCGTTTAGAACGAATACCTAGCATGATATCGACGTTCGCTAGCCCTAAATCGGCATCTAGCACCATGACTTTTTTGCCTTGGCGCGCCATGCAAATAGCCATACCTAACGTCACATTAGATTTACCAACACCTCCCTTACCACCGGTTACAGCGATAACTTTTGTGAGTGAAGGCTTGGTTAAGCGACGGAGGCCGCTAGCTTGATCATGTATCATATTTTCATTCATATTTATCCGCCGCCTAGAGCCCTTCAGAATCGCTATTCCAGTAATGAGGTTCATTCTCTGTAGATTTTTCTAATAACTCATTGGCCTTAGCAATCATGTACTTTGGCTGAGCTATAACGATATCTTCAGGAACTCGTTGACCATTTGCTATGTAAGCAACTGGTAATGCATTTTGTATTACGACACTGATGAATTCACCTAGACTTAGGGATTCATCCAGCTTAGTCATGATGCATCCCGACAACGGGATTCTTCTAAAGTGTTCAATTGTTTCTTGCAGCACTTTGCGTTGCGCGGTTGCAGGCAACACAAGGTAGCTATTGATAACGGAACCACTCTCTTGCATCAATGTGTCTAACTGCTCAGATAGGCGAACATCTCGTTGTCCCATGCCTGCAGTATCGACCAGAATCAGGCGACGATTACGTAACTGATATATTACATCGGCCAGTTCGCTAGAATCTTTAGCAACTCTTACAGGACAACCCATAATTCGACCGTAGATCGATAACTGCTCATGTGCACCTATACGATATGTGTCAGTTGTCACTAATGCGACGTTATCCGCGCCATATTCCATGGCAGCACGTGCAGCTAGCTTTGCAACAGTCGTTGTTTTACCCACGCCGGTTGGGCCAAGTAGAGCCACAATACCGCCGCGTTTTAAAATATCTTTTTGTGTAACGGAGATTTGGTCAGCAACCAGAGCTAACAGAGCCTTCCATGCACGTGCAGGTTTAGTATCTTCAGGAATGTAACACGCCATTTGATCGGCAAGCTCTGCAGATACACCCATACGCTCAAGGCGCTTAATAAGCATCGCTCTAAGCGGTTCACGACGCTCAACTTCTTGCCACATTAATCCGGAAACTTGATGTTCTAACAGACGACGAATTGAGGTCATCTCTTCGCGCATCGTTTCCATTTCGGTATCAGAACCTTTGGACTGAGTGTTCTCTCGACCACGGTCATAACGGGTAGGATCCAAGCGAGGTGCCGGGCGCTCAACTCTGCGGTCTTCAGCAATCAACTTAGACAAACCCGTTTCACGAGCAAACGCTGAATCAAGATTGCCGTGAGACTGTTGGTTACCGTGAGACTGCAAATTGCTTTGACTCTGAGGCTTATGACCCGTGCTTGATTGGCGATTCAACAATGCTGACAATGAATCTTCATTTTCAGCACGATACTGTGGCTCATCATCGGCGCCATGACTGTATTGCTTAAGCATATTCGCAAAGCGCTTGGTCATTGAGCGTCCACCTTCAGTATTCGACTGCAGGCTAACCTTGTCATCGTCTAGTTGACGTCGCCCTGCAGAAGCTGCAGGCGCGGCCATTTGCGTATATTGGCTTTGTGCAGGCTGCTGAGGTTTATTTAGTCTCGGGCTCGCTGTCGACGGGCTGGATTCGCCATCAATAGCGGCAACAATTTCCACGCCACCTGCGACCTTTTTGTTAGACATGATCACCGCTTCTGAACCAAGTTCTTCTTTAACTTGGAGCAGAGCCGTTCGCATATCTTTTGCAAAAAATCGTTTAATTTTCAATTCGATTGTCCGTTCTAATTAGGCGGCTTAATTACCAACAGCTTGTACTATACGTATCTGCTTTTCGTCCGGTATTTCTTGGTAAGACAAGACTCGCAAGCTTGGGATCGTGTTCTTCACGAACTTAGCCAGAGTCGAACGCAACACGCCAGAGGTCAATAGTACCGCGGGCTCACCTTTCAGCTCTTGCTCTTGTGTAGCGTGGCTGAGGGAGGTCTGTAAACGTTCGGCTAAACCAGGTTCAATACCAGCAGATTCTCCGCCGGATGCCTGCATGGTTTGATGCAAGATTTGTTCCAGCTCAGGAATCAAGGTTATCACTGGTAACTCGGGCTCTATACCATTGATTTCCTGAACAATTAATCGTTTCAATGAGATACGAACCGCCGCAGTAAGTATGTCAGGTTCTTGACTCTTACCTGAATACTCCGACAAAGTTTGGACTATGGTTCGAATGTCACGAATTGGAATCGCTTCATTCAGCAGGTTTTGTAGCACTTTCACAACCACACCCAACTGCAATTGATCCGGTACAAAACCTTCGACCAGTTTAGGTGTTGAGCGGCTGAGCATCTCAAGCAAGTTCTGAACTTCTTCGTGACCAATGAGCTGTGATGCGTTGTTGGTTAGCAGCTGGCTAAGGTGTGTCGCCAGTACCGTAGAAGAATCTACAACGGTATAACCTAGAGCTTGTGCGTGTTCACGCTGCTCTTCACGAATCCAAACCGCTTCAAGGCCAAAAGCAGGATCAATTGTCGGCTCGCCATCGATCATGCCATAGACTTGGCCCGGGTTAATCGCGAGTTCCATATCTGGCTTAATCTCAGCTTCACCCACAGCAACACCCATCAAGGTAATGCGGTAGCTGTTTGGTGTCAGTTCTAGGTTATCGCGAATGTGTACTGCTGGGATCAAGAAACCGAAGTCTTGAGACAGCTTCTTACGTACACCTTTAACACGCTCAAGCAATTCACCACCTTGGTCTCTATCAACCAAAGGAATTAAACGGTAACCCACTTCTAAACCAATAATATCGACAGGTTGAACATCATCCCAAGAGAGCTCCTTCTGAGAGCCTACTTCTCCATTCGCTTCAACTGTCGTCGGAAGGTTAGGTTCTTCCGCCTTCTTCTTGTTCTTTTTATCGATGTAATACGCCCCCGCTCCTGCAACGATGGCAAGGCTCAAGAACGAGAAATGTGGCATACCCGGAACAATACCCATGATGCCAAGGATGGCGGCGGTGATCATCAAGGCTTTTGGATTGTCGAACATCTGGAAGACAAGTTGCTCACCCATATCTTCATCAGTATTTTGGCGCGTTACCATCATCGCAGCTGCAATAGAAAGCAGTAGCGACGGGATTTGAGCAACCAGACCATCACCGATAGTCAGTAGCGTATAGATTTCGATTGCTTCACCAAAACCAAGGTCAAACTGAGCCATACCAATGCTCAAGCCACCAATGATGTTGATGAATAAGATTAAGATACCAGCGATCGCATCGCCTTTAACAAACTTAGAAGCACCGTCCATCGAACCGTAGAAGTCAGCTTCTTTAGTTACTTCAAAACGTCTCAGACGCGCCTGGTCTTGGTCGATCAAACCTGCGTTCAAGTCGGCATCGATTGCCATCTGTTTACCCGGTAAGGCGTCTAACGTGAAACGCGCGCTTACTTCCGAGATACGACCCGCACCTTTGGTTACAACCATGAAGTTGATGATCATAAGAATCAAGAACACCACTAGACCTACCGCATAGTTACCACCGATAACCACGTTACCGAAGGCTTCAATCACATTACCGGCCGCGTCGCCACCTTCGTGACCATGGAGCAATACCACACGTGTCGAAGCAACGTTCAAGGCTAATCGAAGTAGAGTCGCAATCAGCAGGACGGTCGGGAATGCAGCAAAATCTAAAGGCCTGCGGGTATAAACAGATACCAATAGCACAACCATAGACAGTGCAATGTTGAAGGTGAAGAACATATCCAACAAGAAAGCCGGAATGGGCAACACCACCATAGCAAGCGTTGCAAGTACCATAACAGGTGCACCAATCGCAGGCATGGCACGGTTAGGGATTTTAGGTAGCTTGTCCGCAAAAGGCAGGGAGAATTTCATAAATCTAGACAGTTTCGCTATGTTGTAGCTCTCTGAACAAGTGGATTAGGTCTTAGTCAGGGCTGTTTGCTATGGGCTTATAATGTTCAGGCTACTACAGCAAACACTGTACCAACATCTCACGTCAAATTATCGCCATCACCTCTATAAAAGGAAGATTAGCTAGCTCGCTATTATCAGGGTTCATCACGCAGAGCTCAAGCAATTGATCTAATGACGTAAATCAGGTGGGATCGGCATATTAGAATCTTGCAGTTTTGGTCGCTCACCACCTCGTTTTCGGTACTGTTTAAGCTGGAAAACATATGCAAGCACTTGTGCAACTGCCGTAAACAGACCGTCAGGAATTTGTTGTTCTAGCTCAGTGGTGTGATAAAGAGCCCTCGCCAATGGCGGCGCTGGAACGATATAGATGTCGTTTGCACGCGCAATCTCTCGGATCTTCATCGCCATATGGTCGACACCTTTAGCAACCACAATTGGTGCTTTGTCTTGATTCTGCTTGTAGCGCAGCGCCACTGAAAAGTGTTCCGGGTTGGTCACAATCACATCCGCTTGAGGGACATCAGCCATCATGCGACGCTGAGCCGCTTCCCTTTGAAGCATACGAATTCGGCCTTTCACTTCCGGCTTACCTTCAGTGTCTTTGAATTCGTCTTTGACTTCTTGTTTGGTCATCTTCAATTGATCGGCGTGTTGCCAGATCTGGAACGGGATATCAATCGCCACCACAATCAGCAGTGAGCAGCTGATCAACAGGATGAAATTGAGCAAGATATCCAAGGCATGAAAGATGTTCTGCGGATACACATCCATACTCAGCTGCATTAAATCATGCTGAGAGGCTTGAATCAGATAAATCGCCATCCCCGATACGAGAGCTACTTTCAAAATAGACTTGAGCAGCTCGACCCAGCTTTGCAGGCCAAACATACGCTTGATGCCACTCAGTGGGTTGAGCTTAGACGCCTTAGGCATTGCTGCTTGCATTGAGAAGTTAATCCCACCAACACCTGCCGCGCCGATGACGGCAGCAACAAACAAGGTTATCAGTATCAAAAACAGCGGGAACAGCAGGTTCACCAGTGCACCACCGGCAATTTCTAGGAGTTTGTTGGTGTCAAAGATTTCGTCGCGACTCAAAGAGAACAGGCGTTGCATCGCCTCGAACAAAGCCTTCGCCATCGATTCACCAAACCACATTAATGCAATCGCACCGACAATTAATACCGATGCTGACGCTAGCTCTTTTGACCTTGCAACCTGCCCTTTCTCTTTGGCCTGTTGCAAGCGTTTGGGCGTGGCGTCTTCTGTGCGTTCTTGACCGTCTGACTCTGCCATTTCAGTCTCCTAGCAATCTAACCGGATTAGACGACATATCTGTTGTTCGCCCTGCATCCAGAATAGCTCATAGTGACTATACAAGCCGCCAAGGATGTACCAACAAAGTAACAGACCCACGAGTAGCGCAAATGCAAAACCCAAAGAAAAGATGTTTAACTGAGGTGCCGCACGCGTCATTACACCAAAAGAAAGGTTAATCGTTAGCAGCGCGATAATGCCCGACAATGACATCGCCAATGCCGTTTTGAACATGATACCGAGCCACAACGCGAGCTCTCGAAAATCGACTGAGGTTAGAGAGCCACTGCCAATCGGCAAGGTCTTAAAACTAAACACCACCAGCTGCAGCATTTTCAAGTGACCATCGGTCGCCAAGAAGAACATGGTCGCTAGCAGCATGAAAAGCTGACCAAGTACCGGCGTGTTTTGCCCGTTAGCCGGGTCGACCATTGAAGCGAAGCCCAAGCTCGATTGCATGCCGAGGATCTGACCCAGCATAACAAAGGTTTGAATCATGAACTGGGTAACAAAGCCCATGGCCACGCCAATCACGATTTGCTCAAAGACAGTCAGGAAGCCTTGAAAGGACAGAAGTTCAATCTCTTTGGGAACGGCCGGAATCGCAGGCATCACCGCAAAAGTGATCGCCAAACCTAAATACAGACGAATACGCGGAGACACGAAGCGTGCCCCTGTTACCGTCATCACCATCAGCATCGCTGAGATGCGAGTGTATGGCCAAAAATAATTGGCTAACCACTCTAGTACAAGGCTCGTTGGGTATTCCATATCGGTCTAATAAAGGACTTGCGGTAAGCGTTCGATGAGCTCAAAAAAGAACTCCATCATCATCTGGGTCATCCAGTGTGCGAATAGCATCAACGCCAACAAAGTTACGATCAAACGCGGCAGGAAACTCAGTGTTTGTTCGTTGATTGAGGTCGCAGCTTGGAAAACAGCCACAACCAAACCGATCAGCAGGCTAGGAATAATGATGGCGCAAACCATGATTAATACCATCCAAAGGGCATCTCGGAACAACTCTACGAATATTTCAGGATTCATTATTCCCCCAGCTACAAGGCAAAACTGCCGGCGAGTGTGGAGAGTATCAAGTTCCAGCCATCAACAAGAACAAACAGCATCAACTTAAACGGTAGCGATACAATCATCGGTGACAACATCATCATACCCATGGCCATCAATACCGATGCCACCACCAAGTCGATGATTAGGAAAGGCAAGAACAGCATAAAGCCGATTTGGAAAGCCGTTTTTAATTCTGAGGTGATAAACGCTGGAATCAGAACCGCCATCGAAACATCTTCAGGGTTAGTCACTTCCGCACCAGAAATCTCAACAAAGGTTTCAAGATCTTTGATTCGAGTCTGTTTAAGCATGAAAGATTTAATCGGTTCTTGGGCAACATCAAATGCCTGTCGTGCCGATATCTGTTCATTAAGATAAGGCTGAACTGCTTGTTCGTTAACTTGATTAATCACTGGCGACATTATGAAGAAGGTCAAGAATATCGCGATACCAATAATGACTTGGTTAGACGGTGTTTGTTGTAGACCCATCGCCTGACGCAAGATAGACATCACAACCACAATACGAGTGAACGACGTCATCAAAATCACCATCGCCGGCAAGAAGCCAAGCATGGTCATTAACGCAAGAATTTGCAGGTTTATCGAGTAGTCTTCACCACCATTGGCATTGGTTGTCATGGTAAAGGCAGGTATACCGCCACCATTGCCAGTTAAGCTGCCCGTGGTCATGGTTGTCGATTTGGCTTGGTCTTGTTCCATCGTGCTGATAGTCACCGACTCTGAGCCAGCGGTATTCGCAGGAATGACGGTACCGTCTTCAGCTTGTGCAAATACCGACACACTGAATACGATTGAGCATAGGAGAATAAGCTGAACCAACAGCACTTTCACCGCTCGGAAAGCTCCGACTTGGTGAAAGTAAGAGGAGTTCAAAAGTCCGTTACTTGTTTGCATCTTTTTTTATTAGCTGGGAAAGCTGACTTGAAAATGTACTTTTTTCCAGCATCTCCTGAGTAAGAGGTTTATCAAGCTTAGAGATCAGCTGAATCGATTGTGTGGTAATCCCTACCAAGAACTGTTCATCACCCGCTTGCACAATAGCGATACGCTCTTTAGTACCAACAGGGATTTGCCTAACAATCGCCAAACCTTGTTGATTCGACATCGCAGGTACTTGCATTCGCTTGAGTAGCCAAGCAATAAATAAAATGAAGGCTATAACGAAAATTAGCGACCCAAAGGTGGTCGCTAAATCGAGAGAAGGCGGTGTTGCTGCAAAGGCAATGGAAGGAGCCGTCAATAGCCCTACTCCCAAGATTCCTCGTAACAAACCTGTCATTCCGAGAAAAGAGCCCGCCAGTCTTTGAGACAAAAAGCTCATTAACGTAGCTTCTTAATTCGTTCTGTTTGGCTAATAACGTCAGTCAAACGAATACCAAATTTGTCGTTTACTACAACCACTTCACCGTGAGCAATCAGAGTACCGTTAACCATCACATCCAGTGACTCACCAGCAATTCGATCAAGCTCAACAACCGAGCCTTGGTTCAATTGAAGTAAGTTACGGATACTGATCTGAGAGCGGCCAACTTCCATCGAAATAGTCACTGGAATATCCATAATGGTATCCAGCTTACGACGCTCATCTTCAGAAATCGGAGACGATGAATCAGTTAGCTCATCAAGTGGTGCCGCAAGCACATCATCAACATCAATTGACGGCGCTGAAGGATCTTCACCAAGTGCTGCAGCCCATTCGTCTGCTAGCTTTTGATCTTCACTAGGTTCCATTACCAATTCCTATACTTTTATCTATTTTTCTATTCGTCATCATCGCTGTTTTCGAGTTCAGACATTAAGTCTTTACCTAGAAAAGCGAGATCAGTTTTAACCACATGTGGTCTTTGAATTTTTTCCGAAATCTGTACTGCAAGCTTCTCACCAGAACGTCCCATTTTCACACGATAAGTCGGCAGTTCTTCGACAAACATGGTTGCGTGCTCAGGCATGTTCATTGGGATAACGTCACCAGGGCGCAGTTCCATCAGGTCACGAAGGGAGATGTCTTGCTCTAGCAAGTTCACACGGAAGTTAACGGGCACGTCCATGATTTCATCACGCAGTGCGGTACTCCAACGAACATCGGTTTCCATCTTGTCTGATTGAACACCCGCATCAAGCAGTTCACGGATCGGCTCAACCATGGAATATGGCATGACAACGTGGAAGTCACCACCACCGCCATCCACTTCAATGTGGAACGAACTCACAACAATCACTTCGGTTGGGCTCACAATGTTCGCCATACTTGGGTTCACTTCAGAATCCAAGTATTCAAACTCAACCCCCATCACTGGCGACCAAGCTTCTTTGTAATCTTCAAAAACAATTTTCAGCAGTAACTGAATGATTCGTCTTTCAGTAGGCGTGAATTCACGACCTTCAATCTTGGCGTGGAAACGACCATCACCGCCAAAAAAGTTCTCTACGAGAATGAAAACCAGACGAGCTTCCATGGTGATGAGTGCCGTACCTTTAAGTGGACGGAAACGAACCATGTTTAAACTGGTGGGTACATACAATGTGTTTTGGTACTCACCAAACTTCATCATTTGTACGCCGTTGATCGACACTTCAGCCGTTTTACGTAACATATTAAATAAGCTGATACGCATATGACGTGCGAAGCGCTCGTTAATAAGTTCAAGGGTCGGCATTCGACCACGGACGATTCGATCTTGAGATGAGAAGTCGAAATTGACCGCATTGTCATTTTCGGTTTCTAAGACATCTTCAACTTCTTCAACATCATCAACGCCATGTAACAGCGCATCAATTTCGTCTTGGCTTAATAAATCGGTCACAAATTACCTATTGAATTACGAAGTCAGTGAATAACACTTTTTCAATCACAGGCTGGCCAACAGCTTGAACCAGGCTTGCTTTAATATCTTCTGTTGCCTTGTCACGCAGTTCAACTCGTCCGGTTGGTGAGCGCAATTGATCGACCGTTGCCGAAGCAAACGTGGCCAGTAGCGTACTTTCTACGAGTGGAGAGTGGTAACGAGCTAGGTCTTCATTCTTACTGCCACGTACCATGAGCTGTGCTTTTATCTGAACTAGGCGATCTTTTTTGTCACCTGTCACATTAAACAAGAAGGGCTGAGGAATATTAACATACATAACAGGCTCTACCGCGACCACAGCTGTTGCTGGCTGAGACTGAGATTCAGAGGCGCTATCGTCAGAACCTAAGAAAAAGTACAGCGCACCACCTATACCAAGCAGTAACACGACTACGGCAATAATGATTATAAGAAGCTTGCTCTTCCCTTTAGGTGCATCTTGTTCTTCTGCCATACTTTACTCTAACTTCCTGTTCTTTCGATTAACTGATGGTTCTTTTTATTAATTGGTTTTTTCTATTAACCAAGCGTTCTTAGCCTGATATTAGGCATAATAACTAATTCCATCACGCTTTGATGCGACATTCAATTCAAGATTGCTGCCACTATCAAGGTTTTCATCACCTTGCGTATCATTTGTGCGGTTAGCGCCGGATTGTTGCTCACCATTGTTGTATCTATCTTGTCCCTGACCGGAGTTCTGTTGTTGAACAGACGAATCGGCAAGCTGCAGACCTTGCTGAGCAAGCATCTCCCTCAAGCGAGGTAAGGTTTGTTCAATCACATCTCTCGCTTGCTGATTACTCACGGTAAAATGCACGTTTGCCACGTCATTATTCATGGTCATGCGGATTTTCATTTGGCCCAGTTCTGGTGGGTCGAGACGAATGTCCAAGTTCTTAAGGTTCTTAGACATCATCATTTGTACTTTTTCAGCCACTTGCTCATTAGCTAGCTCTTTGGTGAGCTGTAAAGGCGCTTGTTGAGCAGCTTGAATTTCAGCTCGCGTAGGTGCTGAACCCACCGTTGCCGTACCTTGTGCACCAGCCGCAGAAGCGATCTGCTGAGCAAAGGTTGAATCTTTAGAATCTTCTTTAGCACCCACTTTACCCAAACCAGACAGTGCTGCTGCACCAGCGCCCGCTTTAAGAAGCGTATCAGCCGAGCCTGCTTTTGTGGCAGCTGGCGTTGCATTCATCGCCATACCTTGCGCGGTTAAAGCTGGATCCAACGTTGCTTGCTGCTGAGGTGAAGCAACATTAGCTTGTTGAGCTGCGGCCTGTTGGGCTGCATGCGCGTTATTGGCGTGCAGCATTGCCGCCTTTTCCGTAAGAGCATTGTTTGCTGATTGAGAAGCGGCCTGCGCTGACACTTGTTGTGCCGCCGTGGCTACCGCTGCTGTTGATGCTGCCGCAGCTAAGGCTTTAGTTTCGCTTGAATCCGTATTATCCCAATCAATAGCAGCGGGTTCACCGGACACACTGTTCGCAGCCGGAGCTTGACTTAGCAAAGCCGTCACTTGTTGTTGAACGTTAGCAAGCTGTTGATTCAACAGGTCTAGGTTAGAGGTCGCTTTAGCCAAAGCGGCTTGCTCATCAACCGTCAACTTAGCGCCACTTTGTTGCTTCTGAAGCAAGCTATCGACAACAGACTGCTCTGATTCGATTTGTCCATTCAATTGGTTTAGCGCTTTGGTATGGGCATCTACTTGCTTTGCCAGTTCAATATCCGCGGCTGACAATGCTTGACTCTGATCGACAGCAACCGCACTAGCTGCATTCTTTTGGCTCAGCTCTCGACTCATACTGGCTTCAATTTGTTCTGGAGTGACGCCTTTATCCATCAACTGTCGAATTTCAGCATCAGTAAGCTGAGAAACACCCTTACCTCCGGTAAGTACAGCGATTTCAGAATCGACTTCAAGGCTCTTCTCTTGATTTGCAACCTTAGCTTGTTGTGTCGCCTTATCCGTAACGGAAGCTCCTACAACAGAAGCACCGGTGATATTACCTTGGTCTACCTGACCTTGCTGAGGCAAGCCCTTGCCGTTTGGCGCTTGATTTAGAGTTTTGTTTGCCTCATCCAATTGACCAAGCAATTTATTGCCTTCACTCATCGCTGCATTGGCTTGCGATGCCTGCGTAGCACCATCTACAGCTGATGAACCCTGAGTTTGGGGTTGAGCAATATGTTCTTTAGATTCGTTAGTTGTAGCCTGCGCATCTTTACCATCTACCTTATCTGCGACAGTCTTATCAGCGACAGTGCTATCAGTGCCCGAATTGGCTTTGAGCTGAGCCTCAGATCCAGACGCAACCTCTGCTGATGTTTTATCAGCAGCTTTCTCGTCTTCTACTTCTGAAGCTGCTTGCTTGCTTTGCGCTTCGCTCACTTCGTCAGTAGCCTTTGATTCAGCTGAATCACCTTTGTTCGTTTCGGCTGACGCTTCACCTTCGGTAGAGGCCTGTTTAGTATCAGGTTTCGCGGTGCTTTCTGTGTCTTTTACTGCGGCTTTACTGCCACTTTCTTCAAAGCCAAGCGCTTCTTTAAAGGACTCAAAGAAACCTTTAGAGTCGCCGGTTTCTTCTACCTTGGAAGAGGCAGAACCGGTGTCCAACAACGATGACGTTTTGTTGGTCGCTGAATTTGAGGAAAGACTAACATTCATATATACAAGCTCTATCTACTAGCTTTGCTGCCATGAATCAGGCAACAAAAAGAAAGTCGGATGCTTTTCATGCCTTTGGTGGGCATAACGCGCAATTTTATATAAAACGGAGCAAGAAACATGCCTATAAGTTCGGTTCTCACAATATCGAGAACAGCGCTTACGTCATTCGTGGCTTAGGATCACATCTTCTTTCGGCTGTATAACAGAGTCGAGAACTCATCCATTTGCTTTTGTTCTCTTTGATCTTGCAGCTTTGCTTTCTCTTTCTGCTTTTTCTCCATCAACCACTCGTAGGATTTACGTTTTTTTCGTAACTCCATCCAGTAGTTTTGGCAGTTGTCGACTTGATTTTTAAAGTGGTGCTCGGCTTCTCTCTGCTTGGATAATGTTTCATCCAACTGAGTTAAGAAGCGGTTCAAGTGACCATATTGGCTCGCCGTTAAGCCTGCCTTGCCGCGGTCAACGAGCTGCTGACAGTAATCCAGTCGATACTTTTCAATCTGCGCAACTTGTTCATAGTATCCTTGCAGCTCAGAGTTCGCTTTGTTGAGCGCGAGTACGGCTTGGTTCTCTTGATCTTTAGCTTGATCGAGCAAAAATTCTAATGCGTTATCCATGACTAACCTTATTCACTCGTCAGCCACCCAATACATGCTTCAACATGTTGACGCACATATCGTATGGAACGGTCTCTTTCATCTTCTGCTGCAAGTACTCATCCAGTTTTGGCTTCAACGTGAAGGCACTGTCGATTGCTGGATCCGTTCCTGGCTTGTAAGCACCAATCGAAACCAAATCTTGGTTTTTACGACAGATAGACAGCACTTGCCTTACCGCTTTCGACATCAAGACATGTTCTTCAGTGGTGATTTGCGGCATAACACGGCTGACGGATTTCTCAACATCAATCGCTGGGTAGTGACCCGCATCGGCCATCTCACGAGATAACACAACGTGACCATCGAGAATCGCTCGCGACGCATCCGCAATCGGATCTTGTAAGTCATCGCCTTCGGTTAACACGGTAAAGAAAGCTGTGATAGAACCTTGTTCATCATTGCCGTTACCTGCTCGTTCCACCAGCGCAGGAAGCTTAGCGAAGACTGATGGCGGATAACCTTTGGTTGCTGGCGGCTCACCCACAGACAGAGCAATTTCACGCTGCGCTTGAGCAAAACGGGTCAATGAATCCATGAGCAGCAGAACATCTAAGCCTTGGTCGCGGAAATACTCGGCGACAGCCAGCGCGGTTTGACAGCCTTTTAAGCGCATCAATGGTGATGAGTCGGCAGGAGCGGCAACAACAACCGAACGCTTACGGCCATCTTCACCAAGAATTTCTTCAATAAACTCTTTTACTTCTCGTCCACGCTCACCAATTAGACCTACAACCACCACTTGCGCGGTTGTGCCTCGAGTCATCATCCCCAGCGTGACCGACTTACCAACACCAGAGCCAGCAAACAGACCGATACGTTGCCCTTTACCAACGGTTAGCAAACCATTAATCGCTTTCAAGCCAACATCGAGTGGCTCAGAAATCGGTTTACGAGCTAACGGGTTGATTGGTTCAGCATTAAATGAAGCGCGTTGCTCGGTATAGATTGGACCTAACCCGTCGAGTGGATTACCAACGCCGTCGATCACTCGACCAAGCAGTTCCATTCCAACAGGGATACCACTTTCAGTAGTCATTGGTGTGACACGAGCGCCAGGTAAGATCCCGGTGATTTGTTCACTCGGCATCAAAAATAGGTTATCGCCAGAGAAACCGACGACTTCGGCTTCCATCTGACCAGACATGGTTTCCACTAAACACAAACTGCCGATTGGCGCTTTACAGCCGGTCGCTTCAAGCGTTAAGCCAACAACACGTACTAACTTACCTGAGGCAATCGGTCGCGATTTTAGTCCTTCGACTTTGTATTGACTGAGACGATTCGCTAACTCAAGCATTACTCATGACCCTGGTGACGGTTTGCGCCACAGAAGTTTTGAATGACGTTTTTCACGCGATCTTCCATGCGGTAGTTAACGCTCGACTCACCAGCTTCAATTTGTACATCACCACGGTTGAGTGCTGGCTCTGCGACCAACGTCCAATTACGGCAATCCAACTCAGTTTCACCATACGCAGAGCGAATGATCGCGACATCTTCTGGGTTAAGCTTCAAAGTGATTGCGTGACCAGAGATCGGCAACGACTCTACCGATTCTTTAACGGTATCTAATATGATTTGTGGATTGGTTTGCACTTCAACATGAACCACTTCTTTGACCATAGTAAGCACCATGTCGACCAATTGTTTCTCCACCTGAGCGTTCATCAGCTCTAATGGTTGAGCGAACTGGTTTGCCAGCCCCATGAAGACGGCCACTTGCTGTTGAATGTATTCTTGGCCCGCGGTTACGCCTTCAAGCTTGCCGGCTTCGTTGCCTTCTTCGTGACCTGCGGCAAAACCTTCTTCTTTGCCTTTTTCATAGCCTTGCTTAAAGCCCGCCTCTTGGCCTTGATGCAGCCCTTCCTGATAAGCGCCTTGTTTAATCAGCTCGATTTGCTCTTCAGTCAGAACCAGCTCTTCATCTTCAATGGCTTCTTCAACCGTTGGCATCCAACTAGGGTCGTAGTTAAAAGCGGTTTCTTTGGCTTGTTTGCTCACGTCAGAGGTGTAGTCAGGCAGCCCCCATTTCTGAGGTTGGGCAACCGTATTATCTTCTTCAGGGCGAAGGAAGCCGCGTTTTCTATCACCTGACATATCAGTACCTATCTATGAGTGAGCTTAACTGTATTGTGAATTCAAGCAGTTAAACTGAGTTAATCTGTGGTTCGAGATTGGATAAAGAAAAGCCCCAACAGTGTGGGGCTTTTGAGGTTTCTGTATTAAAGGAACTCGTCGGCGCCACCAGACAGCATAATCTCACCACTGTCTGCCATCTTCCTCGCAATACCCAAAATCTCTTTCTGAGCGGCTTCGACGTCAGAGACTTTGACTGGCGGCATCGCCTCAATATCGTCTCTCATCATATCGGCAGCACGTTTAGACATGTTCTTGAAGATCTTTTCACGTAGACCTTCATCGGCACCTTTAAGTGCTTTCTGTAGAATGTCTTGTGGAACATCACGTAGTAGTCGTTGAACACCTTGGTCATCAACTTCAATAAGGTTTTCAAAGACAAACATCAGATCTTGGATCTGTGTTGCCATGTCTTCGTCTTGGTCACGGATTTGGTCCATCAAGACGCCTTCCACGTTGTTATCCATGTAGTTCATAATCTCAGCCGCGGCTTTCAGGCCACCAATTTTAGCAGCTTGAGCACCCGCTTGACCCGCGAACTGTTTCTCCATGATTTCGTTCAGTTCAGCAAGTGCTGACGGTTGAACTTCTTCAAGGTTGGCAATACGCATCATCAGATCCAAACGAACGCGCTCTGGGAACTGAGACAAGATCTCAGCCGATTGATCGGCATCGAGGTACGACAACACAATAGTTTGAATCTGAGGGTGTTCGTTGATGATAATGCTCGCCACCTGACGAGGATCCATCCACTTGAGCGAATCCAAACCTTTCGAACCCGTGCCGAGAAGGATTTGGTCAACAAGGTTATTCGCTTTGTCTTCACCCAGAGCAGCAACTAACGCATTACGCATGAAGTCTTCGCTGCCCATACCAATGTTGGTGTACTTCTGAATATCATCCAAGAAAGCACGGTGCACAGCGCCTACTTTCTCTTGGGATAGGTCTGTAGCTCGCGCCATCGCACTACCCACACGCTGAACCTGCTTTGGCTCTAGGTGACGAATTATACCAGCAGCGTCTTCTTCATTTAAACTGAGCAACAAGATCGCAGCGCGTTCATCGCCTGAGATAGAGCCGATATCCACGCTAGAGACATCAAGCACTTCACCGCCTTCAGTTTGTTGTGGAACGATTTCGTTAGCCATCTACCATCCAATTCTTAACTACTTGAGCTGCTAGCTCTGGTTCATTCGCTACAAGTGCACGTACTGCTTTCAGCACGTCCTCGTCTTTATGAAGGTTTGGTAAGTCGATACTTGAACCAAATTCAAACAGCTCACCACCTTCAATATCACCACCAATTAAGCTGGTTTCGCCGTCGGCACCAATTGGCATGCCATCAGGGCCGTACATCTGTTCATCGTTGTCTGCGGCTGGGTTAAGCAGTTTCTTCATTGCAGGGCGAACAAGTACTAACACCACCACAATGATAACCAAGGCACTTGCAAACCAACGAACCCAATCATTGAAGTTTGGATGCTCCCAGATTGGCACATCAGCAACAACATCTGTTACTTGAGGTGCAAACTGCATGCTTAATACATTTAACAAATCACCACGAGTTTCATCAAAGCCCACCGTACCGATCAGAACTTGGCGAATCGCATTGATCTCACTCGCCGGGATCGGAGTATGAACCACTTCACCCGTATCTGGGTTCAAGGATTGACGGTCTTTGATCGCAACAGAAACCGTCTGGCGGTTAACCGTGCCGCTCTGCTTACGTTCATGGCTGATGGTGGTGTCTAGCTCAAAGTTTCGGGTCGCTTCTTTGTGAACAGAGCCTTGGCCTGTCATCGCGCCGTCTTTCATCTGAGCAACGTCTTGTGGAATTGAGGCATCAGCAGGAGGCTGGTTACTCAACGCACCCGGAATACCTGCCACAGTATTGCCGTTGTTGTAATCTTCTAAGGTGTATTCACTTCGAGTCGCCGGTGTATTCGGATCAAAACGTTTTCTGGTTTGCTCCACAGCACTGAAATCGAGCTGAATATCAACCTGAGCGGTGTAGTTACCAAACCCAAGAATAGGAATCAGGATAGAGTCAATTTTTTCACGCAGCGCTTGTTCTTGATTGCGCTCTAACTCGTGTTCTTTACGACGCGCCGCTGACATAGGGTCTTGAGAGCCTGAGCTCAACAATCGGCCATGCTGATCGGTCACCGTAATACGTGAGGTTTTCATTCCCGGAACAGCACTTGCCACCATATCCACAACAGAATCGACTTCTTGCTGCTTGAGGTTAGTACCTGTTTTTAGAGTTAGGAATACAGAAGCAGAGGCTTCTTGGTTATGACGCACGAAAACGCTTTGCTTCGGCAAGGCTAACAAAACCTGCGCTTTACGCACCTGTTTCATCTGCTCAATGGCTTTGGCAAGTTGTCTTTCACGACTTAATTTAAGGCGTTCTTGTTCTAAACGTTGTGATACTCCAAAACCCATGTCTTGCATGAGGATGTCATCACCTGCGTTTCGCTCTTGGTTCAAACCTGCTCGTACCATATTAAGCTTTAATGAGTTGTACTCACTTGCCGGTACTGAGATGGTATTGCCTTCAAGCGTGTACTGGATCTTTTGCAGATCCAAGTAATCAAGAACGGGAATCAATTCTTCTGTTTCGTAAGCCCCTAATGGACGCATTTCTGGCTCTTTCACCCAGAAAAACAGCATCACAATCAGCGCTACACAGATAGAGATAGAAAGAACTAAGACGACCTGACGAAGTAAATCGAGATCACCGACAGCCATATCGAACTTCGATGAACTGCGTTCACCTAGATCGGGATTTTGCCCTTCTCCGTCTAGCTCAGAGCCTGCAATAAGTGCATGGTCGTTGCTATCGCTTACGGTTAAATCTGTTGTTTGACTATTATCTGCCACTATTTAATTACCCAACTTATACCGGCATATTCATCAGCTCTTTGTACGATTCGACCAATTTATTTCTAATTTGGATCGTCGCCTCAAAAGCCACACTAGATTTATTACGAGCAATCATTACGTCCGATAGGGATACGCTTTGGTCGCCACTATCAAAACGAGCTTGGAGATCACCTGAGGTCTTTTGTAATGAGTTCACATTATTGATGGCATTGGTCAGCATGTTGCCAAAATCTGCACCGACCGCTTGCCCCGTTGCTGCGGGACGCGCGCTGGCAGCTTCGACCATCATTGCCTGCATTTCGCCTTGTAAACCATCTATTCTCATCTACTACCTCAGGAGTCAAAATTATGACCATCTATTTAGCTATATTATTGACAGAGCAATTAGCGTGCCACACATTAAATTGACTAGATATCGTATTACACTAGTCAGAAAGCTGACACTACTAATCTATCCTCAGTTTGGGATATCTATTCCAGCATCGCGCATTTTAGCCAACTTGTAACGCAGTGTACGAGGGCTAATGCCCAGTTTTTCAGCCATATCTTTGCGTCGGCCATTACATGCAATCAGGGTTTCAAGAATGATCGCATACTCTTGATCTCTAAGCTCATTACCTAACCCTTCGCTGCTAGCCGCGATTTTATTGATTGGGTTTGCTTCGGCAATAGGCTTGATTTCTGGCGCAGCAACATCACTGCCTTCGACGATTTGTTGTAGGCTGCTTGCGTCTTGCCAATCGACACCTTCAAGAAGGATATGCTCACCAGAGATGTTCTCTTGTTCGCTCAATATTAACGCACGCTGTACCACATTATCTAATTCGCGAACATTGCCCGGCCACGGATAATTGACGAGTTTACTGATCGCTTGCGCTGACATAACCGGTACAGGCATACCAAGTTTGGTGCAATGACGCTCAACTAAGTGCTTGGCTAAAGGCTCAATATCACCTTTTCGCTCACACAGTGGTGGCCAAGAAATTGGGAATACATTCAAGCGGTAGTATAAATCCTCACGGAAATTCCCTTCGGAAACATACTGTTTAAGGTCACGGTTGCTGGTCGCTAATACACGAACGTCCAATTTGATGCTCTTACGACTACCTAACCGCTCAACTTCGCGTTCTTGCAAAACACGCAGTAGTTTGGCTTGTAGGCTAAGATCCATTTCACTGATCTCATCCAACAGAATCGTACCGCCCTGCGCTTGCTCGAACTTCCCCGGGCAAGCTTGAATAGCGCCAGTAAATGCGCCTTTTTCATAACCAAACAAGGTCGCTTCTAACATGTTGTCTGGGATCGCCGCGCAGTTAATCGCGACAAACGGGCCATCTTTTCGGCTAGAGGCATTGTGAATGTAGCGAGACATCACCTCTTTACCAGAACCACTCGGGCCTAACACCATGACGTTGGCATCGGTTTTTGCGACTTTATCAGCCAGCATCATTAGCTTGATACTTTTTTCATCAGCAACGATAGCGTCACCATTGTCGTCCGACTTTACAGGCGCATAACGGCTGACCATGTTGAGCAGTACTTCCGGCGCAAATGGCTTTGCCATATAGTCGATAGCGCCCTCTTTCATTGCAGCAACGGCATCCTCGATGTTGGCGTACGCTGTCATTAGCAATACAGGTAGGTTGGGCCAATGCTGCTTGATGTTTCTCAATAGCGCCAAGCCGCCCATGCCCGCCATCTGCACGTCAGATACGACAATATCAACGGAGTTCGATTTTAATTTGACCAGAGCATCTTCCGCACAATCCGCTTCCAGCCATTCATAGCCAGCAAGCGCGAGAGTGTCAACAAGGGCTTCGCGTAGACCTTCATCATCTTCGACGATTAACACTTTGCTTTGAGCCATAGGATTCTCCAGTGTAAATTCAGTTAAAACTTATTAGTCTTCAGAAGAAGCACTTCTTTCAAGCGGTAGACACATGGTAAAGCATGCGCCGTCGCCTTCTTCTGATATCAATTCCAGTCGGCCTTCATGTGCTCGACATACCATTTGTACAACCGCTAAGCCGAGACCTGTACCTTGCGAACGAGTGGTAAAGAAGGGTTCCATAATTTTACCTTGAAGCTCTTTCGGTACTCCGGGGCCACTGTCTTGCACTGATATCTTAAGCTCGCCGTTTACGGGCCTAAAAAACACATCAATCTGCGATTCCTTGCCCGCAATTTGAACCGCGTTCAACACTAAGTTGCTTAATGCTGAGGCGATAGCGTTGGCGTTGCCAAACATTTGAGTCTGTTCGCCCTCAACTTCCTGGCAATAATCAATCTGGTTGGTTTTCAATGCCGCTTCCACCATAGGGTGAAATTCGGTGATCAATTCAGCAACAGTAAATGGCTTAACCACTTTGTTGTCACCACCTTTGGCAAACAACAACATGTCGTTCACTTGCTTCTCTAAGTCATGCAATCTATCCATAAGCTTAGATTGAAAACGCGTTTTTGTTGCCGGCGGCAGATTTGGCGCGGCAAGGTTTGATGCATACAGCATCGCACTTGAAAGCGGCGTTCGCACCTGATGGGCAAGCGAGGCCACCATTCTGCCTAATGAAGACAAACGCTGAAGATCACTCACGCGAGACTGCAAGAGTCGGGTCTCGGTCAAATCGGTAATCAAAATCAGCTGACCCGTGGTAGAGGCTGAAATCGCCAAACGTACTTTTCGCCCATTCTTCAATGAGATCTCATGACCATCATCATCTTTTGGGTCGAAGGCACTTTGAATCACTGAAAACCACTTCTCGCCAACCAACTCAACACCAAGAATACGGTGCGCTTCAGGGTTCGCTTCTCTCACTTCGCCGTGTGTATCTAACAAGATGACCCCTGCTGGCATCACGTCGAGTACTTGCTTATAGCGCTCAACCTGCTGTTCAACAGAATCTAGGTGTGATTGATTTTCTGGTTCGTTAGATACGTGCATGTCAAAAATTTGCCTCAAATACTAAAACAGCCTGAGACGTACAACACGAGTCAGGCTATTTGCTATATTTATCACATAGTTAAGCAAGCAACAACTCGACTATGGTTTATCTGTTCACTTAGCTAGAGTTACCAAATAGCTAAAAAGTGTGTGCTAGTTTTTCGTTTTCATCGAAAACTGGGCACTAGCGCTGCAAGTTATATTTACGCATTTTTTCAACCAGAGTCGTTCTACGCATTCCAAGCATGTCAGCAGCGCGAGCAACAATACCGCCCTGCGCTTCCAAAGCTTGATTGATCATATTCACTTCCATATCCGCGAGGAGCTCTTTCAAGTTAACCCCTTCTGGCGGTAACTCTTGAGGAGCATTGGCATTGTCGGCAATATCATCTTGCTGATCAAAACTGAAATCTTCTGAGAATAAGTCAGCAAGTGCATCACGCTCTTGCTCCTCTTCAGATCCGAAGCTATTAAACTCTGGCTGGAACTCAGGGATATCGCTGTATCGATATTTAGTTGGCAGATGATTCACATCAACCAAGCTATTTGGATACAAGATAACCATTCGCTCAACCAGGTTCGCTAGTTCACGAACGTTGCCCGGCCAGTAATGCTCCATCAAAGAGTTGATAGCACGAGCCGTGAAACAGATAGGCATGCTGCCTTCCGCTTCCATTCGAGTCATCAGCTCTTGAAGCAACAGTGGAATATCTTCTTTACGGTCTTGAAGCGCCGGCATTTCAATCGGGAATACATTTAAGCGGTAGTAAAGATCTTCACGGAACGAATCATCGTCGATCATATCTTCAAGGTTGCGGTGGGTTGCCGCAATCACTCTAACATCAGCTTGTATGGTGCTATTGCCACCTACACGCTCAAAGCATCGCTCTTGCAGTACTCGTAGCAGCTTAACTTGCATCGCCATCGGCATATCGCCAATTTCATCAAGAAACAGTGTGCCACCTTCAGCCAATTCAAAACGGCCCTTACGTGCGGTAATCGCCCCAGTAAATGCGCCCTTCTCGTGACCAAACAGTTCACTTTCAAGCAAATCAGGTGGAATCGCGCCACAGTTTACAGGAACAAAAGGCCCTGAACGACGTTTAGAGTGATAGTGAATGTTACGCGCTACGACTTCTTTGCCTGTACCAGATTCACCAAGAATCAGCACGTTCGCTTCCGTAGAAGAGACTTGTTCAATTAAGTGACGTACTTCTTGAATGCCAGCACTTTGTCCTACTAGGCTGCGAAACAGTGTGTTCTTGCGTGCCGAAGACACAACTTGAACACCTTTGCGGCCTAAGAAATCTTTACAGTGTCTTAATGCATCACTTAATTGCGGGTAGTTAAGAGGAAGTTCAAGCTCACCAACATAGTTAGTCAACTCGTCAACCGGGTGATTGTTTTTGCCAATCACCAGTAAAGGGATGTGATTGCCGTGAACAAGCTTCTCATTCAGTAATGCGTTGAAGCCTTTACTTTTAATGGTACCAATAATGCAGCCGGCCCACTGTAGTGACCAGTCAACTTTACGTGCTTGTTCAGAGCTGATTACTTCGCAGCTCTCTCCTACAAACTCTAATATTGTGCTTAAATTGTGACGATCTTGAGCGTTATCGTCGACGACAAGCAGTTTTGCCAAACCTTGCATAAGTAGGAATTATTGCCTTTATTTTGGTGCGATGCGGAAAAACGGTGAGCAACGTAGTCTATAAAACAGTGAAAGTATCAACGATTACGGTCTACGTGGACAAATTTAGGAAATCAGCAACGAAAAAAGCCATTAGGCTATCTAATGGCTTCTATTTTATTTGATTAAAAAAATAAGGCAACCAACCAATTAAGGGATATGAGGTTGGTTAAAACTGCAATTTTTCTTTAAATTCCTACGTCAGCGGACGTCAAGTTGTGATATTCGTTCGGAATTTGGTCCCAAGCGCTCTTAATTTCGCGAATAATATCGATAACATCATCAATAGGCTGTGGGTCATTTTTGTGATTTGCCGCAGAAATTTGCGTGATCATGAACTCATAAAGTTGATCTAGGTTTTTCGCAATATCGCCACCATCGTCCATAGATAGGCAACTACGTAGGCTAATAATGATATCTAGAGCCTTACCAAGTCGCTCACCTTTCACTGGGATGTTGCCTGCTTGCATTGCCGCTTTACCTTGAATCAAACGCTCGATAGCACCGGCCATTAGCATTTGTACAATCTTATGCGGTGAGGCAGCCGTTAGCTGACTATCCACTGATACCTTTTTATATGCCTGTAAAGAACCGCGCATAGTAAACCTCTTCTATAAAAACTTTTTGTATTGTTGAACTGATTTAGCACCGTGACGGTATTTGTGCAGGGTCTTACCTACTCGACTCGTCTCAGACTGCATCAATTCGACTAATTTTCTGGTTCTGGTAATGGCTTCAAACCATTCAGAACTTTGCTTAACGTCGGGATGTGAGTCGATTATTTGAAGCACGTTTTGCAATAACTGTTCTCTGTTATCGACAAGCTGCCTTATTTCTTCAGCATTAATTTCACTAAATTCCAGTTTAGAGATAATTAGTTGATCGAGTTCACAAAGCTCCTGTAGCTGGCTATTCATCTATTAGCCCAACGCATTCATCATACTGCCCAACTGAGATTGCATCTTACTGGTCGCATCTTGCATGGCTGTGAACTTAGAGTGAGTTCGGCTCTCTAGGCTGTCCATGCGGCGGTCGAGCGCGCTTTGGTCATCAACCAAACGGTAATTTTGCTCGACCAAGCTCTTCTCTCTAGTACGGATTGAACCCGTAATACCTGTGATACCTTGAATCGCATCTTCCACTCTTTTGGCGAAACCATTGTTGCCACCAAAGAACTCACCCAACTTATCGAAATTGTTGTTGAGTTGACGATCAAGCATGTCGTAGTTGATTTCTAGCGAGCCTTGTCTTGTGGTGGTGATGCCGAATTCAGTCAAAGACTTTAGGTTGTCTGGCGCACCTTCGATACTTGATGAGAACACCCCTTTCAATCGAGAGTCGGCGTTACGTACTGTACTGTCACCAGAAAGCGGGCCTTTTTGACCGGTCGTTGGATCAACACCCGCAAGGTCTTTCGACACTTGATAGAACTGGTTATAAGAGCTCACAAAGGATTCGATATCTTGGCGAACACTATTACGGTCGTACTCGACACCAATTTCTGCCGGCGGCTTATCTTTTGGCGTTTTTCCTTTCACCGTAATATCAATACCTTCAACGGCATCTTCAATCACATTGTTATTACTAGAGAGCTGAGCAACACCATCTAGGACAACCATAGAATCTTGTCCAGCCTGAACTTCGGTCATACCGCTATAGGTATCAAAAGACTGTTGCGCTTGTTCGAGGTCTGCTTGCGCTTTATCGACCTTCTCTAAAAGCTCACGCTCTTCGGGTTCTAATTTAGCACGCTCAATTTTCTTCGCTTGTTCTGCAGTGAGTTCGCCTTTTTGAACTTTCTCAGCCAACTCTGCTTTTTCTTGTGAGATCTTCTCTTCGATACGCGCTTGCTCAGCCTCAAGCTTTTGTTGGGCTTCGTTCGGTGTCACGTATGAATCGGTCAGAGTACCTGAGGCTGCATTTGACCACCCCGGCACATTGGGAGCCTTCTCTATCGCTTTTTCATCAAGCTCAAGTTCTGGTGTGTAGTAAGAATCTAAAAGCGTACCTGACGCGGTTTCAGTCCAGCCAGGGATATTGTCTTCAGGCATCACCGACTTTGCCGCTTGAGCTGCGTCTAGGGCAGCTTGGCCGTCGGCTGCGGCTTGCTCACCGTAGCTGAGACTTTGAGAGTCTCCGACAACATCTGAAGCAGAATCAGTTTGGGCTGCTGGGATGATATTGCCATCTTTATCGAGTGTTTCATTCGCATTTGGGTCATCGCTAGCGATCACTTCATCGATGAGTTCGACGGCTTTTCCTGCGGGGGTTAGAGCTAGAATATCTTGAGCAGCAACGCGTGCTTTCTCTAGCGCTTTAACACGCTCTTCAAGCGTTTTGTATTCGAGTTTTTTCAGGGGATTAGCAGCATCTGACTCAACATTAATGCTGATCTGCTGATCTGAACCAGACTGGTTCGAGGCAATGATAAGTCTTGGACCTTCGACATCATTGATAATAGAGGCACGAACGCCTGGGTTGCTATCTGCACCGTTGATACCACGAACAACTTCGATAAGTCTCGATCTGTCGCCAACTTGCACGTCAAAGCTGTCATCACCAAGCGAAACCTGCAGCTTACCTGGGCCAAATTTCATGTCTTCTGACAGTACATCAGAAGCCACTTTATGACTTTGGGCAAGCTGCAACACATCGATGGCATATTTGCCAGCGATCGCTTCGGTAGTCGCGGTTGCAGAGACAAGACCTTCATCGGTACTTTCGACTGTTCGCACAGCAAAAGCTTTTTCCTGACGAAAGTTTGTCATCAGGTTCTTCATCGAATCAAGGGATTCTCTGAGTCTTCCATAGGCACTAATGCTGGTATCGATTCGCGTTCGTTCATTGTCGATTCGTTGCTGTTTAGGTACACGCTCCGAATCAACAATTTTGCTAACCATGGAATTGATATCCATGCCAGACGAAATCCCCATTGGGCCAAAACTCATTAAATCACCTCAATAATACGACTTAAACCTTCACCTCAAATATTCGACTATTCGAGTTTTGGGCTGCTAGGCGTCTTAGAATTTCAAGCATTTCTTCATCAGGGATCTGGCGAATAATATCACCGGTTGTGGTCTCATAAATGGTAACCACATCTCTCCCAGATTCTTCATCGACCTTAAACGCCACACCTTTGTTGAGAGAGGAGATAAACTCGTTTACCTTCTCCACCATTTTGACTCGCTCTTCATCATTTAACTCTTGTCTATGTTGAGCTAATTGAATCGCCGCTTCGGTAGCTTCCTCTTTCGATTTCTCTACCTTGTCATAAGATGTTGCTTCTTTTAGTCGCGAAATACTCGACGCACTACTACCTTCATCGCTTGCAATTTTAATGCCATTAGGTGAGCCATAAGGCTGGATGTTCGATGCGTTGGATGATATTTCCATAACACTCTCCCTCCCTCCTTTATGAGCCAAACAGTAAAACTCTACCCAGAGTAGAGTTTACCGCTACTTACCGAGGTAAGTTTAGCCCAATAAGCTTAGAGCTGCTGATGGTGACTGTTTTGCTTGAGCTAGGATAGAAGTACTCGCCTGTTGTAGGATTTGAGACTTCGTCATAGCTGTTGTTTCTTTCGCGTAATCGGTATCTTTGATACGGCTCTTAGACGCATTAACGTTTTCGTTGATGTTGTCTAAGTTGCTGATTGCGTGGTCAAAACGGTTTTGGAAAGCACCTAGAGAAGCACGTTGGCTATCAACAGATTTTAGAGCACCATCAATGATAGATACGGCTTCGTTTGCACCTGCAACAGAAGTTACGTCGATATCGTTAACGGTAACGTCTTTACCAGCACCGATACCTAGTTCGCCCGCAAGGCTGCCGCCAAACTCAACATCACCTTCAACTTTTTGGCTTGAAGCGAAAAGTTGCAGTTTACCGCCTTCACCCACAGACGCTTTAACGTCTTGGCTTTGACCATTGATGTAAGTTGCTAGCTCTTCGATATCGTTGCCTTCTTTCGCAGAAATAGACAACTCTTGAGCTTCACCAAACTTATCGTTGTACTTAATCGTTAGATCAGCACCAGCACCTACACGCCAAGAAGCATCTTTGCCTTCTTCTACGCCATAGCTCTTGCCACCCATGTCTTGAGTGTCAGTACGCATGTTGCTCATAGAAAGCATTACAGCTTCACCGGAGTCTGCGCCGATTTGGAAAGATTGGGTACCGTAAGTACCGTTAAGAAGCCTGTTACCACCAAAAGAGGTCGTTTCAGCAATACGGTTAAGTTCTGTGTTTAGAGCAGATACTTCTTCTTGGATCGCAACACGTTCAGATTTGCTGTTTGAACCATTTGAAGATTGAAGAGAAAGGTCACGCATACGTTGCAGAATGTTGGTTGACTCATTCATTGCACCTTCAGCTGTTTGTGCAATAGAGATACCGTCATTCGCGTTTTTCACAGCCATATCTAGGCCACGGCTTTGCGACGTTAAGCGGTTAGAGATTTGTAGGCCTGCAGCATCATCTTTTGCGCTATTGATTTTATAGCCAGAAGACAAACGCTCCATTGATTTTTGAGTACCTTCAGCCGCGCTATTCAGGTAGCGCTGAGCCGTCATTGCAGACACATTAGTGTTTACATTAATCGCCATAGTTGATCTCCTTTAGGCATTTTTTAATGCACTTATGTGACTCTCACCTCACACAAATACATGTCAATTTGTTTATGCACCAGTGTCTCTCTCACCTTACATTGGTACATATCATTTCTCTCAATCCCTTTAACGGCCCCTTAATTAGAAGCTTTAATAAAAAATGCAATTTTTTTCGTATTCTTTTCAACAACAAAGAAAAGTGTGATCGGGCTTCAATTAATAGACTAGCATTCGTTAAAGTTTCTTATCCTCGCTCATTGATAAGTGTCGCCTTGCACATAAAGACCAAAGGCGATCCCTGATATCTCGTTCTACTCGATTCTGGGATGACGGTTAATTACCTCACTGGCTTATGGTTCACTCTTCATTCCTTACAGTGGTAGATAAGAACGAAACAAACTCCTTCCTCAAAAAACTAGATTCCTGATACCTCGTTCTACTCGATTCTGGAATGACGATTGAAAACTATTGTTTGAATCTGAGTAATTATTTACTCGATCTAACCTTGCCAAAGCAGCTATACAGTCTCCACAACCCAACCCCGTCATTCCCTACAGTGAGCAACGAACGCGATAGGGAATCTCGCTTTTGCTCCTGCTTACCAACATTGCACTTTTTCAAATACACTTTCGCCAAATTGCAGGCAATAAAAAACCCAGCCGAAGCTGGGTCTGTTTAGCGCTCATCTCTCACCACGAGCTAATTTGTGGAAGCCTTGCGTCAACACTATTGGTCAACGTGGCTTTTTAATCGATTAACCTAGTAGGCTAAGTGCCGAGTTCGGTGCTTGCTTCGCTTGAGCAAGAATCGAGCTTGAAGCTTGAGAAAGGATCTGAGACTTAGTCATCTGAGTCGTTTCTTTCGCGAAATCGGTATCTTTAATACGGCTCTTAGATGCGTTAACGTTCTCGTTAATGTTGTCTAAGTTGCTGATAGCGTGGTCGAAACGGTTTTGGAAAGCACCTAGCTCAGCACGGTGGCTGTCTACATACTTAAGTGCCGCATCGATAACTGCTACAGACTCTTGTGCGCCGCCAACAGATGTTACGTCGATAGTGTCAACCGTTACATCTTTGCCAGGTTGCATGCCTAGTTCGCCAGCAAGGCTGCCAGAGAATGCCACTTCACCTTCAACTTTGTTGTTACCAGTAAACATTTGTAGCTTGCCATCTTCAGTTACAGACGCTTTAACAGAATCTTGTTGACCGTTGATGTAAGTCGCTAGCTCTTCGATGTCGTCACCCGCTTTTGCGCTGATGTCGATTTCTTGTGCTTGACCGAAGTTGTCAGTGAATGACAGTTTTAGGTCGTTAGAGCCTGCTTGAACGTTCCAATCTTTATCTTTCGCGTTCTCAGTTTGGTAGCTCTTACCACCCATCTGAGCGTTATCAGAGCGCATGTCTTTCAGTTGAAGCATTACCGCTTCACCGTTGTCCGCACCGATTTGGAATGATTTAGTACCGTGAGTACCGTTAAGCAGCTTGTTACCACCAAAAGACGTCGTTTCCGCGATACGGTTTAGTTCGTCGTTCAGTGCTGTTACTTCTTCTTGAATCGCTACACGCTCAGATTTTGAGTTTGAGCCGTTTGAAGATTGTAGAGACAAATCACGCATACGTTGCAGGATGTTCGTTGTCTCGTTCATTGCACCTTCAGCAGTTTGTGCAATAGAGATACCGTCGTTCGCGTTACGTACAGCAACATCAAGGCCGCGGCTTTGAACGTTCAAACGGTTCGAGATTTGTAGGCCCGCAGCGTCATCTTTTGCGCTGTTGATTTTTGAGCCTGAAGCTAGACGCTCCATTGATGTTTGTTGTGCGCTGTTTGCGTTGTTTAGGTAACGTTGCGCTGTCATCGCTGAAACGTTTGTATTTACATTCACTGCCATGGTGATTTCTCCAATTGATTTTCCGGTATAGCGGTTTCCGACGTCTCGGAAAACCAAGTAGTTCTCTCAAAGTTACTTTTAATAACGGCGCGAAAATCAGAAGCTTTAGAAAAACTTTCAAAAAACCACAAAAAATTATTAATTTAATATTTATCAACAACTTAATTTTCATCACTTTCTAATACAGCGATAGATTTCAATTGGAAAAAGATCTCAACCTGTTCGAAAAACGTACGAATCGCCATCTAAATGACTCAAGGTGGAGAAATGATCAATCGCCAAAGATCTCTGGCTTAGGCAGATCTTGTGTAATAAATGACATTATTTGTCGTGAAGAAGAACCGTCAAATAGAGATTTGAGAAAGGTAGAGCGAGAAAATTCGCAGGAAAATAAATAGCAAAAACAAGAAATACAGAAAGGAAAAAGCCCCTTTTCCTTTGAGAGAACCGGGGCTAGTTGGCGCGTCAGAGCCTGTGTGGAGATCATCGAGAAATGAACACATTTCCGACTTGCCGTTGCATTCTTACCGTAAAAATGGATAGCAGGTGAGAGATGAGAGAGCCAAACACTCAATAGTAAGTATGCTTGCCAGTTTCCCTTGCTGCATGGCTCACGTCTGAACACGAGCAGCAAGTTCAACCAATAACTATTGCAATAATGTCATTGCAGAGTTAGGCAACTGTTTTGCTTGAGCAAGTATCGAAGTACCTGCTTGTTGCAGAATTTGTGACTTGGTCATTTGCGTCGTCTCTTTCGCAAAGTCCGTATCTTTGATTCGGCTGTTAGAAGCGTCTACGTTCTCTTGTACGTTTGCCAAGTTATTAATACTGTGGCTTAGACGGTTCTGTTTCGCACCCAAATCAGCACGCTGTGAATCTACGTACTTCATTGCAGAGTCAATCACACTGATTGCGTTCTGTGAACCTGCAACGCTTGTTAGGCTGATATCTTGAACTGATGTTGCACGGCCTTCACTCTTAATACCTAGCTCAGATGCTAGACCACCAGAGATAGACATTGAACCCTCAAGATCAGGTTCAGCAACGAACAACTGTAAACGGCCTTCATCGGTAACCGATGCGTTCACTAGATCAGATTGACCATTAATGTAAGTCGCCAGTTCTTCAATATCGTCACCCGCTTTAGTATTGATATCTAAAACGATGTCTTCGCCCGCTTTAGTCTTAAATTCGAACTTAAGATCGCTTGCAGTTGGCGGCACTTGCCAATCTTTATCTTTCGCGTTTTCTGAATCAAACGTAGTACCACCCATGCGGAAATCATCGGCACGAATGCTAGTCAACGCCATGATCATCGCTTCACCAGAGTTAGAACCAATCTGGAACGACGCTTCACCAAATGAACCATTCAGTAGACGACGGCCACCAAACGAAGTTGTTTCCGCGATACGGTTAAGCTCATCTTGAAGTGCCATTGACTCTTCGTTCAGTGCTGTACGCTCTGCTGGAGAGTTGGTACCGTTTGATGATTGAATCGCTAGATCACGCATACGTTGTAGTACGTTGGTTGATTCGTTCATCGCGCCTTCAGCGGTTTGAGCAATCGAAATACCGTCGTTAGCATTACGCATTGCTACATCAAGACCACGAGATTGTGCCGTTAAGCGGTTCGAGATTTGAAGACCCGCTGCATCGTCTTTCGCGCTGTTGATCTTGTGACCAGATGACAAACGCTCCATAGAAGTCGCTAAGTCATTAGACGCTTTATTCAGGTAACGTTGTGCTGTCATAGCAGATACGTTAGTGCTTACATTGATAGCCATTTTGCTCTCCTTATGAGTTCGCAAACTTTCTGCGAAGCGGCCAGCTTTACTCTCATATGGATAAGCACTGACCGTGTATTACTCGATAAACCCTATTCAGGATTTAGGATCTGTATTAATCATTTATAACCAACACAGATACAAGTTGTATGCCAAGTTTAATTTTGTATAAATAATTTTTTAATTAAATAAAAATCAAGAACTTACACAAAATTAAACGCGATTATGATTGTTTGTTCTTTGAGGGTAAAACAACGTATACCCTCCTGATTGCCGTTTTTTGCCGCTATCTTGAAAAACAAAATTTTTCGTACAAAAAAGCGGCAAGCATTGGAGTCATTCGCACGTATGGCATAGCACATAAGGCAAAGAATCGACTCCGCGATGAACAGCAGTTCACCACTAAATCGTTAAATATAGTTAAACAAGGTTAGGTCTTTTGTTTTGCCAAACGCTTGTTGTGAAGCTTGGAGCGCTCGAGAGTTTTCATTGAACTCAATGATGGCTTTCGAATAATCCAAGTCTTCAAAATTGCTTTTCGCTTTCGCCAAAGACAACTTAAAATCTTCATGTTGTTGCTCTTGAATATCCAAGGTACTCAAGCGTGCACCGACATCGGTTCTCGCCTTGGTTAAATGGATAAACGCAGCGTGGAACTCTTCTGTTACTTGGTGCAATTTCGCCGTTGCCGATGCATCCGACACAGGGTTTTCTGCTTGTTCTGCCGCCTCTTTGAACGTATCAAAGATCGAAAATGTCTCTCTCGGCTCTAAGGTGATTGAATCACCCTTAGTGATCTGGCCTTTGACTTGAATATTCAGCCCTTCGTAAACAATGCCTGTTGAAGGATCAAAATCTTCTGCCGCAACCACAGCGCCGTCTTTTTCAAGCTGATAAGCGAAATTGCCTGTCTGCATGTCGACAAAAGTCACTTTGTAAGTAGACCCATCTTCATTGCTGTTGGTCGCACGCCCGAGCAATAACTCGGACGCAGGTTCAAGTTCATATTGAGGCTCGTAATCACCGAACGGGTTGTCTATTTCCATAAACATTTTGCTGCCGGGATCATTCATCGCCATTTCAAAGCTGCTTGCCACACGCATCTTGCGTTGGTAGTCATCACCTTGATACGTAACATTCCCTTCGTTATCTCGAAAGAAAGGCTGATTTTTCGGCTTAGTGCCTGCAAATGTGTAGTTACCCGACTCATCTTGAGAGTTGGCCAAGTGCAGGAAGTTATTCGCTAACTCTTGGATCTCACGCTTTTTCGCTAAACGGTCTTCAGGGGAAAGCGCACCGTTGATCATTTCCATCACGGTTCGTTTAGCTTCATCAGCAAAGCCTTCAGTGTTAGAAACCAATACCTCATGATGCTCAAGACGGTTTCTGACTAGAGTAATCGCATCGACATACTGTTTAAGCTGTTCTGACTGCTGACCAATGTTCTGTAAATAGTGCGTCGCTAATGGGTCATCACTTGGCGACTGTAACTTCTTACCCGAAGCAAGTTGCGCTTGGTTGTGATGCACCTTGTTCTCTTGACGGCGCAAGTCGTTTTGTACTGACTGATAATTATGGAAGCTAGAGATACGATTCAACATTTATACCTTCCTATCTCAGAGCCAAAATAGTGTTAAACGTATCGTTGGCTGCTTGCATGATGCGTGAAGAAGCCATATACGCTTGCTGAAATTTCATCATATTTGCCGCTTCTTCATCGAGGTTTACTCCCGAGATAGAAGCTATACGTTCTTGAGCCGACTGTTTTTCTAACGTCGCAATATCACTCAGGCGATTGGCCGTTGAAGACTTCAAGCCCGTATTGGTATTCAGGTTGTGGTAAAGGTCTAAAATCGTAGACTCACCATCATTCAACAGCTTTCCTGTTTGAAGATCTTGCAGCTTACGCAGGTTACCGTTGTCACCTTCTGATGGGACAAGGTTTGCCGTAAACTTATCGTTTGCCACCGCGCCGGGTGTGAGCTCAAACGTCGTACCGTTGATGGTCACTGGCCCTTGTGGCGGATACGGTTGAGGCTGCATTAAAATGTTACCCTTCGGATCCGTCACAGCAAACTGCTCACCTTTTGGTGAGACAATCACTTCAAACTCACGCAGTTGACCTGCTTCTAGAATTTTGAAACCAGCAGTACCCTTAGCAAACGTGGTCGATGCCTCATAACTTTGCGCGGCAATGTCTTTCGGGTCTTTGGTTTCCATCTGCATTTGAGCAGCAAAATTACGCGTTGGACGCAGTAACAGCTTCTCTCCTAGTTCTGGAGGGTTACGTACTTCCACTCGCATGCCATCAAGATAAAAAGCACTACCGCTAGAGTCGATCGCCATCTTAACGGTCTCACCGTTTGGCTTAGTCACGACATAGTCACTGCCATCGTATTTCAGGCCATACTCACCGCCTTTTAAGGCAGAGGTATCATCAATGTATACCGCAACATCTGCTTTCGATTGCCCGCTAGCCGTGACACGAGATTTTGCCACCAGCTCTGAGTTCACATCGGTAAACAGGTTCTTACCCACGTTGCCGTTAAGATCCAAACCTTGTTCTTGAAGACTATTTACCTCATATGAAAACGCGGTCGCCAAACGACCAAGCTCATCCATGATTGCCGGGATATGTTCGTCACGCATGTCTAGCATGGCGCCGATTTTTCCGTCGATATCACTGCTGGTGATCGGTTTTAAAGATTTACCTTCAACAATCGCTAGGCGGCGCTGATGTGCATCGGGTAAACCATCAACCATTTTTAATTGGCTTGCTTCACTACCAGAGACCAAGGTGTGGCCATTACCAATATGGACATTAAACCCTTCGGCATTTGAGCGTGGTGTCACTGTTACTTTGGTGTAACCAGAAAGCTCATTAATCAACTTTTCGTGCTGATCTCGTAGGTCATTATGAGGCCCAGGAGTTCGCATCATTAAACGCTGAACATCACGGATCTCGTACGCTAGTTGGTTAACTCGCTCGATACCCATATCTAATTTTTTATTCGTAGAATCAGACTGTTGACGAACCGTTTCATGGAATTCATTTAACGTCTTGCTGAGTAGTCCAGCCTTTTCTAATACAACTTTTCGAGCACCGACATCATTCGGTGTATCGGCTAATGTTTTAACCGAATCAAACCATTCATTGAGGTTTTCTGGAATCTTCTTCGATGCAACCGATGACAGCATACTCGACAGCATATCGAGGTTCGCTTCGGTGTCGCCTTTATTGGCGGCATTGGTTGTCGATAAGTTAAGTTCGTTGACGGCAAATTGGTCCCAAGAGCGGCGAACATTTTCCACATGCACACCCATACCGTAGCTTTGGCCACCGTACTGACGCGGGTCATTCACACCTTGAATCACAGATTGGCGGCTATAGCCCTCTGTGTTGGCGTTAGAAATGTTATGACCTGTGGTGTTTAGCTGTCTCTGAGCAGTAAGAACACTTTGTGCCCCTACATTCAGAAGATCCGACGCCATAATGCCCCCAAAAAACTTAACAAAATCAGGATAAACTGATTAACTACCAGTTTAAAAAGCAATATATGTGCCAATAGAGATGACGGAAAGCTAAAAGACAATAATTTATTGAAGTGTAAGGAGATAACTAAGGGCTTCGCAGCAAACTTTGAGGTGGCAGATAAGAAAAGAGCCTGCCAATGGCAAGCTCTCGAGTACATTCAATAACGCTAGTTCATCTCGTCAATCTTGGCTTTAACTCGCAAAACCTTGTCTGCATAGTTAGGGTCGGTTGCGTAACCTGCTTGGTGAATACCTTTGATGAAATTCTCTGAGTTGCCTTGATGCTGCAATGCCGTTTCGTATCTTGGGTTTTCGTTCAAGAACTTCACATAGTCGTTAAAGCTATCTTCAAAGTTTGAGTAAGAACGGAAAGAAGCCGACTCTTTAAAGGCTGTTTTGCCATGGAACTCAAGTGTCTGCGTAGCAACCTTATCACCTTTCCAGCTTCTGTCTGCTTTGATGTTGAATAGGTTATTACTGTTACCCAAAGAGTTCTTAACCATTTTAGAACCCCAACCCGTCTCAAGGGCAGCTTGTGCCAATAGTAGAGACGAGTCCACACCAAGTGCACTTGCCGCTTTTTCAGCGTAAGGCTTCATTGAAGTCACAAACGATTCTGGAGAATCAAAGGATACTGGCTGTTTTGCTTTAGACGCAACTTGGGCAGATTGAACGTCTGACACTCGCTCTTCCGAACGGCCTGAATATTGCGGTCTTTGCAATGAAGCATCAAAGCCCTCACTGCGAACCTTCTCTTCAGAGGCGTCGCTTGCTTGGCCAGCGCTTAACTGAGCAACAATCATGTCCGCAAGACCGAGCGAACCTGATGCACTGAGTTCGCTCGCCATTTGGTCATCTTGCATCTGACGATAAAACTGCTCATTCTGGCTGTTCAGCATATCCGACTTAAAGCTCGAGTTCGCATCGCGCATTGACTTAAACAACATCGAGGTGAAAATCGATTCAAACTGTTTTGCCGCAGCGGTTAATGCTTCTTTCTCGCTGCCTTCTTCACCGTTTACCGCTTGTTGACGAAGGCGGTCTAGACTGCCGATATCGTGAATAAAGCCGATATCATTGTTATTCTTAATCATGCTTTGCCCCCTTAGATAATGATCAACTGACCTTCAATCGCACCCGCTTGTTTCAGTGCTTGAAGGATTGCCATTAAATCAGAAGGTGCAGCGCCCACTTCATTGACTGCGCGGACCAAATCGTCCAGCGTTAGGCCAGGTTCAAATTTGAACATCTTGCCATCGCCTTCCGTGATTTCGATATCAGAATCAGGAACCACTACCGTTTGGCCACCAGAGAATGCATTCGGTTGGCTTACGTTTAAGTTTTCTTTGATTGCAACCGTCATACCACCGTGGGTGACCGCGGCTGCTCTTAGACGAACATGCTTACCTACCACAATGGTACCGGTACGAGAGTTAACAATGATTTTTGCAGAACCCTCTGCAGGATCAAATTCGATGTTTTCGATTGCCGACAAGAAAGCCACGCGTTGGCTGATTTCTCGAGGAGCGCGAACTTTTACAGACGTCGCGTCTACCGCAGACGCCATCTGTGGACCTAGGAAGTTGTTAACCGCATCAGCCAAACGCTGAGCCGTTGTGAAATCAGATTGAATTAGGTTAAAGGTGATATAGTCGCCACGGCCGAATGGGGTTGGGATCTCTTGTTCTACTGTTGCACCGCTAGAGATGATACCCACGTTAGGGTTGTTACCGACAATCTTAGAACCGTCGTTACCTTGTGCGCTAAAGCCGCTTACTACCAAGTTACCTTGTGCGACCGCGTACACCTGACCGTCTAGACCTTTGAGGAAGGTTTGTAGCAGAGTACCGCCACGTAAGCTTTTTGCCGAACCGATAGAAGAAACGGTTACGTCAACTTCCTGACCTTGCTTAGAGAATGCCGGAAGTTCCGCGGTAACAATTACTGCCGCTACGTTTTTGGTTTTTGGCTTGGTGCCGGGCGGCAATTGAATGCCAAAATTTTGCAGCATCGCGTTAAACGTTTGATCGGTAAAGGGAGTTGTCTCACCTGTACCCGGCAAACCTGTCACCAAACCATAACCGACAAGTTGGTTACTACGAACACCCGCCACTTTTGCCACATCTTTGATGCGCGCAGCATGGGCACTGGTGGCAAGAAATAGCATGCCGAATAGTACGAGTGTTAGTTTTTTCATTGAGTAACCTGTCTGTATTGCTTTAATTTATAATAGCTTAGCTAAATATGGCTGCGTGGTAGAGGCTGTCAGTATGTCGACACCCTCTCAAGCTCTACAGTGATACATTAAAGAATCGTGCCAAGAATCCAGGCTCTTGCATATCTTTCTGTACGCCAGTCCCTGAGTACTGAATTCGCGCGTTAGAAACACGGTTTGAAGCGATGGTATTTTCAAAGTCAATATCGTCTGGACGGATGGTGCCGCTTAGGCGGATGTACTCATCGCCCGTGTTCAGTGTCATCCACTTCTCACCACGAACCACTAGGTTACCATTGGCTAATACTTCGATGACTTCAACGGTAATGTAACCGCTGATACTGTTACTTTGGTTGGCTGACGCATCACCCGCAAAGGTATTGGTGTTGCTCAGGTCATAAGAGAAGTTGTACTTGTCGATCGTCAGCTCTTGACCACCAACAGCCAGTGGCTCCATCGATGCATCGTTAGACTTAGACATGTCTGCATTGGCTTTTTTGGTCGCTTTAGTATTCTCATCTAGCGCTACTGTAATTATGTCACCAATACCACGAGGCTTTGAGTCGTCATACATGCTGCCAATGTGGTTCACATTAAACAGTGAGCCCGTTGCCGCTGCGTAATGCTCTGGTTTCTGCTTTGGGTTGATTGGCGCCCATGCTGGGTCACCAGCAATTGGATCGGTTCTACCACGAAGCGTGTCGATAATGCCTGAGCTCTCTTGCGCCGACTTATCACCTTCCACAGCATCAACCACTGTGGTTGCATTTTCTTCTGCCGGAGTCTCGATCGGGTCCAGCACAGCACAGCCCGACATAGACATAAACAAAGCTAAACAAAAAATACGTTTCATGGCGATATACTCTCAGCAGACAGTGGTAAATGGATCAATTTGCAGAAACAGATCGATTAATTAAAAAAGTAAACGGCGAATAAACCAATTACAGCTGTTGGTTAACAAAGCTCATCATCTTGTCTACTGACGAGATAACTTTCGAGTTCATTTCGTAAACACGTTGAGCTTCGATCATATTCACTAGCTCTTCGGTTACGTTTACGTTCGATGTTTCTAGCATCGATTGGCGGATGTTACCTAGGCCATCAAAACCCGGTACACCCTCTTGTGGGTCGCCACTCGCGCCAGTTGGCAAGTAAAGGTTTTGACCTACTGGCTCTAGACCACCCGGGTTTACAAAGTCAGTAATGGTAATTTGACCAACCACGACGTTGTTTTGCTCACCACGTAGACGAACTGATACTTCACCGTCGTTACCAACCGTTACCGAGATCGCGTCTTCAGGAATCACGATTTCTGGTTGTAGAGGATAACCTTGACCCGACGTTACGATCGCGCCTTCACCGTTCAGTGTGAACTGACCATTGCGGCTGTAACCTGTTTCACCGTCTGGCATTTCAACTTGGAAGAAACCGTCGCCTTCAATCATCATGTCTAGGCTGTTAGATGTCGTTTGTGCGTTACCGTGAGTGTGCACTTTTTGAGTTGCAACTACCTTAGAACCGGCACCCAGCATCAAACCACTTGGCAGCTCAGTATTCTGAGACGATTGACCACCCGGTTGATTAATATTCTGGTAGAACAGGTCTTCAAATACCGCGCGGCTCTTTTTAAAACCAATGGTCGAGGCGTTGGCAAGGTTGTTCGAAATCGTTGAGATATTGGTTTGTTGGGCGTCTAAACCCGTTTTACTTACCCATAATGCTGGATGCATAGCAATGTCCTTGAAATTCTATTAGCTCATACGAAGCAGTGAATCAGACGACTTGTCCATTTCCTCTGCTGTGCTCATCATCTTGACCTGCATTTCAAATTGACGTTGTAAGTCAATTAAGCTGGTCATTTCACCTACGGCATTTACGTTACTGCCTTCGATAGCACCTTTTAGCAACGTTACCGCTGCATCTTCTTCGTATTCCTGATCTGGGTTTTTCGAACGGAATAGACCATTCGTGTCTTTAAACAAACTTTGATTGTCTGGACGCACAAGCTTAATACGATCAACGACGGCCAATTCTTCAGCTGGAGCGCCTTGAGGAATCACCGAAATCGTACCGTCAGTACCAATTTCTACTTTACTGATTGGGATGGGCAGCGTGATTGGCGCATCGTTTTCACCTAGCACCAAATGGCCACTTGCATTGGTTAGCAAACCGTTTTGGTCAACCTTAAGGTTACCGTTACGCGTTAAACCTTCGCGGCCGGTGTTATCCATAACTGAAATCCAGCCATCACCTTGAACGGTAACATCGAGATCTCGGCCAGTGGTAACCACACTACCTTGCGCAAAATTATGACCAGGACGCTCTGTCATGCTGAAAACACGAGTAGGCATGCCTTCACCATACGCTTGCATTGAACGTGCTTGTGCTAAATCAGCACGGAAACCCGTTGTACTTACGTTGGCAAGGTTGTTTGCACGTAGCTGCAAAGCCTGCATATTTTGCTTTGCGCCACTCATGGCAAGAAACAGTGCGCGATCCATAATTTTGCTCCAAAAAATCATCTTCTAGAGCTTATAAAGCAAACACTGTGCCAATATTTTTAACTGTTATTTATCAATAATTTAAATAGAAAATGAACAAAGAGGGGTGATCATTAAAGGATCATTCAGGAAGAATTGTTGCCAGTGGCATTACCGTGCGGCAATAGGGGCGGCAAATAAGAAGACAAACAACAATACCCAATTCAATAACATTGAATTGGGTATTCGCAGATGATTCAAACGCTCGAAACGATTAACGAATCTGAAGAATATTCTGTTGTAGTTGGTTGTGTACTTCTAGAGAACGCGAGTTCGCTTGGAAGTTACGTTGAGCAGAAATCAAATCAACCAGTTCTTGAGTCATATCGATGTTCGACTGCTCTAGCGAACCGTTGTTGATGCTACCAAATGAACCTTTGTTCGATTCACCCCAGATCTTGTCACCAGAGTCGTTGGTAGAATCCCATTGAGTACCGCCTTTCTTATCCAGACCTTGCTCATTTGGTACACGAACCAAGCCTACACGGCCAAGCATCACGTTTTCACCATTTGAGTAAGTACCTAAAACACTGCCGTACTCATCGAAATCGATTTTGGTTAAGAAACCTGTTGTCGCGCCATCTTCATCAAACTTAGTCAATTCAAACGGAGCAGCAAACTGAGTTGAAGAATCTAGACCAAACTTAAGCACTTGAGTTGGATCGGCACCGTTCAAGTCAATTGGGTTCGCGCCAGCACCCAGTGGTTCCGAGTTAATCGGTTGACCATTGTTCAGGCTTGCTAACGTACCGTCATTGTTGAACTTCATTGTGTGACCAACATGACCTTGTGCATTCGTCGCATCACCACCAGTAATGTTGACCGGCTTTTCACCGTTCTCATCTGACATGGTGTAGTACGTTTGCCAAGTGTTTGGTTGAGTCTGATCTTTGAGGTAGTAAGTCGTTAACTTGTAAGACTGACCCATAGAATCGTATACCGTCGAAGACGTTGCACGGTTATAAGTATCAGCATCTTTGAAGTTAAATGCAGCCGGGTCTTTAAGATCACCGTTTGCAGGAAGGTTAACCCCTACTTCAATGTTTTCTGTCTGTTTTGGTTTACCAAACTCAGCAGGAATGTCGAGAGGCTTTGGCGCATAAGAAAGAACTTCACCCGAGTTTGGATCAACATCGTAACCTAACAGAAACTCATCGTTAGCGGTAACCATGTAGTTGTCTTTGTTTAGGTGAAATGCACCATTACGCGTTAATTCGTTAATCTCTGGCACCATGCGGTCTTTCGATACTGCAAAGAAACCTGTACCACTTACACGTAAGTCCATTGGGTTGTTCGTATAAATACTTGAACCTTCGTGGAACTGTTGCGCCACTTGGCTAGCTTGCGCACCGCCACCTGCCGTCGTTTTTGCGTTAGTGAACAACGAGCTTGAATAAACATCACCGAACTCGGCACGAGACTCTTTAAAGCCGAATGTGTTTGCGTTCGCAATGTTGTTACTGGTTGTATTCAGGTCTAATTGTGCAGCGGATAGGCCGCTTAAAGCTACATATGACATTCCATTATTCTCCTAATCTATCTAGCTAGCATAGTCACTCAATAAAGAGCTACGCTTTACCAACTTCTAGTACTTCAGCAAGTCGTACTGGCGATGTGAAACCAGCCAGATTGAGTAGTACGTTGCCATCGCCCTTACCAAGAAGCACACTGTTCACGTTCGCATAACTGGAAACTTGGAACTCTGTGTTCTCGCCATCCAGCAAACCCGACGCTTTCACGTTGTATTTACCGGCCGGCAATGGATTACCGTCTTCGTCTTTTCCGTCCCATTCAACACGTGTATCACCAGATGGTTTAGAGCCGATATCAAATGTGCGAACCAATTGGCCAACTTCGTTTTCAACACGGACCATTACATTGTCCATTGCCTGAGGAAGCTTAACCATTGCCGCCATACCGCCATCACCGGGTTTTACACCTGCCGCACCAGGAACCAATACATCACGGCCAACCAAAGAGGATGCTTGAAGTGCTTGGTTAGAGGTCATTGATGAATTCAAGCTTTCAAACTGTGTATTCATTTTGCCAATGCCATCTACGGTCGCAAATGAAGCCATTTGCGCAATCATCTGGTCATTGCTAACCGGCTTGAAAGGGTCTTGTTGTGCTAGTTGCTTAGTCAACAAAGATAAGAAGTCTTCTTGTTTAAGATCCTGCTTACCTGTTGTTTCGTCGGGCTTCTTAGCGCCATCTTGAAGACTCTTCAGCTGGTCAACATAGGACAAGCCGCTTTGACCAACATTGTTGTTGATTCCAGCCATGTGCTACCTCCTTATCCTTATTGACCCATCTGCAGCGTACGCAGCAGCATTTGTTTACTCGAGTCAGCAACCTGTACGTTCGTTTGGTACGCACGTGATGCCGAAATCATGTTTGCCATCTCTTCCATAACGTTTACGTTAGGCTTGTAGATATAGCCTTCGTTGTTCGCTAATGGGTGATCCGGGTTGTACTCCGCGCTCAGCGGCTTATCGCTTTCTACAATACCTAGTACTTTCACAGGCACAGTGTGGTCACTGTTACGTGCTCGATTTAACTCAGCGCCGAACACTGCGTGGCGAGCCTTGTAAGTTTCTTCAACAGAACTACTTACACTGTCCGCGTTCGCGAGGTTGCTCGAGGTCGTATTTAGACGAACAGATTCAGCACTCATCGCAGAACCAGTCACATTGAATACATTAAATAAGCTCATCTAATTATTCCCCTTTAATCGCTTTAGTTAAATTCTTGAACTTACTTCCTAAGAAGTCGAGAGAGGCTTGATGCCTAATTTGGTTTTGCATGAAAAGGTTTCTTTCCAAATCCAAATCAACCGTGTTGCCATCTCCTGTATCAGGTTGGGTAGGAATGCGATACTTCGTTTCCCCGTTCACCGTTGTTGAGGCAGAAATGTGCCGACCATCTGTACGGCTAAGACCAATGCTTGCCCCAGAACTTGCCGCTTGCAGTGATTTCTTAAAGTCTAATCCCTTTGCTTTATACCCAGGCGTGTTTGCTTGCGCGATATTGGTGGAAAGCACCTCAGCGTTACGCTCACGTACACCAACTGTGTGCTGGTGAATGCCCAAAGCATTGTCAAAAGAAATAGCCATGTAAACCTCAACTCAAGAACTGACTGTTATGAAATAACCAAAGCAATATATATACCAACTTTTAAAACAAAGCGGTCTATCAATACTTTTACAGGTTACTCGTAGGTAAACTTGCAATATACAAGCCAAAAAATAGAGTAAATTGGAATGTCACTCTGACTTAAAGATATAGCTTAAGCCGGAAAAAGAAAACCCAGCACTTGGCTGGGTTTTGAATTTAAGCAGTAACGTCGCACCTTATACTGGTGCTATTCATTACTTTAATTTGTAGATGATGCCTGGATTACAGCGAACCATTTCAAAACGATCCGTTAAGCCTGTTAACGATTCAGACGCACCCAATAGTAGGTAACCACCAGGGTTGAGGCTGTTTGCCATCTGGTTAAGTACCTTTGACTTCATATCAGGTGAGAAGTAAATCAGCACGTTACGACAAAAAATGATGTCGAACTTGCCTAACAATGCATAGCTGTCCATCAAGTTTTGAGGACGGAAGTTCACCATGCGCTTCACGTTGTCTTTCACTTTCATACGACCATCACCCGCATCTTCAAAGAAGGTACGACGACGCTCAGGGGAAAGTCCGCGTCCCAAAGCTAGGTTGTCGTACGCGCCCGTGCGGCACATATCCAACATACTTGCTGAGATGTCAGTTGCGGTAATCGATACATTTGGCAGCATACCCGGCTTACGAGCTTGAGTTTCAAGAATCGTCATTGCCATTGAGTATGCTTCTTGGCCTGAAGAGCTTGCGGCAGACCAAATCTTAATAGGACGTTTATTTGCCGCTATTTCCGGTAGAAGCTTATCCGCAAGCACAGCAAACGGGTAAGTATCACGGAACCAAAGTGTCTCGTTCGTCGTCATGGCATCGACAGCAGCCACACGCAGCTCACGGTTTCGACCTGTTACTACATCTCTCAACAAATCAGATAACGAAGCTAACTTAAACTTCGTTACTAATGGGCTTAAACGACTGCGCACTAAATACTGCTTGCTGTCACCTAATACAATGCCACATTGAGATTCTAAGAAACGGCTGAAATCGCGATACTCTTGATCACTTATTGTTATAGCAGTCATTAATGTCTCTTTTAGTTAGTTAACGCAGCTTTTACCGCTGCACCAAGCTCATCAGGGTTGAATTTCGCGATGAAGGAGTTAGCTCCTACGCGTTCAACCATGGCTTGGTTAAATACACCACTCAATGATGAGTGTAAAATTACGTATAAATCTTTAAGTTCGGCGTGACGACGAATCTCAGCAGTTAGCGTGTATCCATCCATCTCTGGCATTTCGATATCTGAAATCACCAACGAAATCTGGTCGTAAATACTGCCTTCTGATGACATCTGCACCAGCTTCTCATAGGCCTCTTTACCATCTTTCACTGAGATAACTTCAAAGCCAATTGACTCAATAGCACGTTGGACCTGCTTACGAGCAACGGTCGAGTCATCAGCGATCAAAATGCGACGAACCAGTTCTTTCTCTTGTTCTACTTTCGCAATGTCTTCAGCAATCTTGCTGTCCATTGTTTCATCAACAGGAGAAATTTCTGCAAGGATCTTCTCAACATCGAGAATTTCTACCAATTCATTGTCAATGTTGGTTACCGCTGTCAGGTAGTTAGCTCTACCTGCGCCATCCGGCGGCGGAAGAATCGATTCCCAGTGCATGTTAATAATGCGCTCTACTGAACTTACCAAGAAACCTTGAATGGTTCGGTTAAACTCAGAGATAACCACAAAACACTTTTCAACATCCGTTGTAGGACGGCCACCAATCGCTAAGCTCAAGTCGATCACAGAGATCGTTTGGCCACGAATGTGTGCGACACCTTTAACCAGTGGGTTCAAGTTTGGCATCTTCGTCAGCTTAGGGCATTGAAGCACTTCTTTTACTTTAAAGACATTAATGCCGTAACGCTGACGCCCCATTAGGCGAAAGGTTAGTAATTCTAATCGGTTTTGACCGACGAGTTGCGTACGCTGATTCACCGAATCAAGAATACCCGTCATGAGCTCATCTCCATATCAAACTTTTTTGGATAAAAAGTGTTAGTCTACTGCAGGCTACGAACCACTAGAGAAACAGAATGATGTATTATAAAACAAATCTGCCGCTTTTTTCCATAGCAATGTGTAGAGCTACTTTTAAAACTGTCGCTAAGTTTATCGGCATTTTATCAATATTGTTTAGTTTTTTTGTACAAGCTGCGACCCCAGAACAAATTGAGATGATTCAGTCTGCAGCAGAACAACATATCCTTGATACGGTAGAGCAGCCACAAGGCGGCGAACTCTTTGTTAATTCAGCAAATGTTGATTCAAGAATCAAAGCGACAGACTGCCCAATTCCTTTAGAGACCAGCGCCTCAACCACCACCAATACCCGCAGCAGTATTACGGTTTTAGTGCAATGTGTTCCTGATGAGTGGCGCGTTTATGTACCCGTGCGTCTTTCGATGTCGGTGCCCCTTGTCACCACCACTCGTTCACTCGCGAGAGGCGAAATCGTCGGTCAATACGATGTCACCACCGCTATGATTTCTCTTAACAAGTTTCGTCGCCAAGGTTTCACAGCCCCACAACAAGTCATCGGCGTTAAGGTAAAAAAGAACCTAAGACCGGGCGATGTTGTAGAAAGAGGTGATATCTGTGTCGTCTGCCGAAACGAGAAGGTTATCATACAGGCAGTAAAAGGTGGCATGACCATTACCACCAAAGGGACTGCGCTTACCGATGGCTCTATGGGTGATCAAGTAAGAGTGAAAAATGACAAATCACAGCGTATAATTGAAGGAATTGTTACCAGCATGTCTGAAGTCACAGTTTACTTTTAACTCTTTACTTCTAAATTGACGGTATCGTTAGCGATTTCACTCTCTAATCTAACGCCAAATATGACGGCGGCGGTGTTTTGTCGCTTTTCGACTATTGAGCTAAAAATTGCTAAAGTATTCGAACCCTTGGTCGATATTGACTGTACAGGTTCCCATTTTTGAAGAAAAAGGCTTAACTATGGCAGGCATTGATAATATTCGTTCAGGGCAAACCCTAACGACCACTAACCGATCAGCAGTACGCTCTGATTCTAGTTCTGAGGCATCACGTTCTGATGTATCAACTAAATCACCAGCAAGCAAAGATGCGGTTTCACTTAGCCAACAAGGCAAAGCGATTGGTCAGCTCCACCAAGATATGGCAGCACAACCAAGCTTTGATTCTGTGAAAGTAGCAGCGATCAAAGAAGCGATTGCGAACGGTTCATACACTGTTGATCCAGAAAAACTGGCAGACAACATGATCAAGTTCGAAGATGAATTAAAAGGTCTTTAAGCCAACACTCACTTTTGATTGAAGTGATTGTCTTAAAGCATACGAGGTTATGAATAGGTTTACGTTATGGCGGCACTAGCAGATTTAGTTAATTTTCAACTTCAAAATGCCAAAGCCTTATCTGAATTAATAAGTTCAGAGAAAACCGCTATTACGAGCCGACAATCAAACGATATTGAGCGAATCGCCAAAGAAAAAGTAGTCCTTGTTGAACAATTAAGATCAACCGATCAGCGAATCGCGACCCATACCAATATCTCAGAACTGACCGAGAATCCTGAACTTGCTCAGTTAGTCACAAAGATCCAGTCGATAGTGCACGATTGCCAGCAAGCGAACCTTGTTAATGGCGAAGCCTTGAATCGAGCACACCTTAGCTTCAAAAAACTCAGCAATATGATGCAGCAAAGCCACGGTAAAATTGGCATGACCTACAATGCAGGTGGTCAAACGCATACTATTTCCACGCTGGGAACCAACGTAAAAGCCTAGTTAAGCTACCTCTTCAACAACACTCCTACTTAAGTCTGTATCTGTATCTGTATCTCAGCTTATCCTTAGCATGATATCCGTCAAAACTCCCACTAGTTCGGTAAATGCGCGGAACAAATCGACAGACACAAAAAAGCGGCAAGTATTTTCATACTTGCCGCTTATGATTCATATCAGTTATTGGTTGCCGATACGCCATCTGGAAAGCGAGTAGCAGCCAATATCACTGATCAATTCAAACACAGAAATTAGAACAGTGTTTGTTGTCTCTTCTCAGGCACGGGTTGTACTTCACCGTAATTACGTAGCTGTTCCATCTTACGGATATCAAGCTGAAGCTCTGTTACATAGCTATCACCCACTGGGTAGCTGCGTACCACTTCTGCACCGCGGATTACGCCATCAACCGCACCAGAAGTACGTTCAGTACCAAGGCGTTGATCTTCCAGCTCTGCTCGACCACTCACACGCATACCATAGACTTGTTCAGCAAGTTCACGATAGGCGTCGATCTTGGAAGCTCTCATCGCACGGATACGTCTTTCTTCGTCGTTACGTCCCTTCTGCTCACTGATACTCGCGTAGCCAACGGCAACTAAGTAGTCGTCTGGCCTCATGTTTTGCAGTGGCTGACAGCCAACAAGCAGTAAAGCGGCAACAACAAATATTAACTTCTTCATCTCGAACTCCTAAGGGCGAAGAATAACAGTATAAGGCTGACTGATCGTTGGGTCAGAACGAATGATAACGCCATCTTGAGTTCGAATACTGTTTAGAGTATCTAGGTCACGACCAATACGGTCTGCAGGCAAGAAGCCTTGTGCCGTCGCCACAACAATGCGAGTTTGCATGCCAACAACACGAGCATTGACTAACACACCGCCTTCTTGGCGAAGCATAGTGCCTGTCAGTACGTACTGTACGTCTTGCTCTTGAGCTAAGTCTTTCCAATCGCGGCTTAACGCGAAGTCACCTTGGTGAGTCACTTGAATAGAACCTGTTGTTTTGAAATCAACAACCTTGAAGCCACGACGCTGAAACTGATGAATGAAACCTTCTGATACCGAGTTTCCTAGCCAGTTCGTTGTGTCCATGTGTTGTAGGTCAACAAACGAAGTAATCGCTATCGGAGTTCTTGCTGAGATACTCGTATTCGAAATGATCAGATCTTCGGTCATACTTTCCACGAAGAAATCCATGGTATGACGAGGGCTATCCATCAACATAAACTGACTGCCTGAATACTCAGACTTGCCGTTATAGATTGGCGAATAAGCACATGAGGTCAATAACATGACACTCATTACTACGAGCCATTTTTTCATTCTCTTATCTCCAGATAGGTTTAGTGCTCCCTGTTCCAATATGTTCTCACCATTATTCTTTTCAATGGATTACAATGTTGGAACAGTCTTTGCTTTTCATTAATGGTTCAGATTAAGAAAAACGCACTTAAGTCAGCTTCAAGCTTATAGTTATTTGTTAAGCAATATTTATACCCAACTGGTAACGAATAGATGAAAAAAATAATTTCTTACTTATTTTCAATAAGTTCACTGATAACCATAAGCTTCAGTGCTCATGCCTCTTGGTATGAAGTTACCGGTACCGCAGCCATCGTATCCTCAGAGGAAACGGCAAGGGTTCATGCTCTGGAAGACGCGGTATATAAAGCGATCCAGTTCTCAGGTGCTGATATTGGTAGTATCTCCAACCTCACGCCGTACCTCGACGCAAACAAGAAAGAATTTCAATTTACCAACCATGAAGTGCGCTACATCTTGGTAGAAAAAGAGAAAAAACGCAGTGGCAATATAATGATCACCGCAAGGATCGACATCTATCCTTCGGCAAATGCTTGCCATGAGAGTCAATACAAGAAGACATTTTTGGTCGGCAACATTGATGTGACCTCCCCTCAGCAAGCAGTGATGGGCAGAATCTATAACATTGGTGATGATTTTGGTCATGTCGTGGATCGACAGCTGGCGCAAGAATCTCGCAGCTTTGTTTCCGTTGGCACGACCAATTACGATATCGACAAGCGTCAACCAGAGGTGATCAAGATGATCGCCCAAGATACTGGCGCGCAGTACATCATTGGTGGCGACATTACCGATTTAACCGCGACCATCGAATCCAAGCTTTTGAAAGATGACATCATCAATCGTCAGTTTGCGTTAGAGATGCAAGTCTTCGATGGCAAAACAGGACATCAGGTTTACAACCGTAGCTATCGTGAAGTGGCAAAGTGGCCATTTGCTAAGACCAGTGAAGTGGACACCCGCAGTGCTCGTTTCTGGGCATCAACTTACGGCAGTATGATGCTGCGTGTTAGCCGCAATATTATGTTGGACTTGGAATCTGAAGTGTCATGTAAGATCACGCTTCCAGAGGTGGCAGCGGTATTTGGTAACACGGTGACCATTGATTTAGGTCGAATGCATGGTGTTCAACAAGGTGACAAACTGCAACTGTGGCACACAGGTTCGTTTATCGACCAACGCGGCTTGCCACGTAATAAGGTATCTCAAAGCGATATCACACTGACCGTTTCTCGCGTTTATGAAAACGAAGCAGAACTGACGATCGACCAACCAAGCCTTGCTGGAAGCATTCAAATTGGTGATGTGATGCAGAAAATCATGTAGTTAGCGACACGCCCATCTCATAGTTTCTAATAAAGCCTTAGCACTTTTGTTAAGGCTTTATTTTTTTCATGGGTATTAGTTTCGGTTTTGCAGTATTTGGCGTAGTCTTATTAATAACATAATCATCACTTAGCAAACTATGAGTCAGAATAATCTAATTGGTGCTACCGGTTACCGCTTTATCTCGAAAGGTAAAACCGCTTTTAAGATCCACATTCATACTCCCGAAGATACGGTGTTGCATCGGTCGGTCGGTTTTGTTCGTATGGGTGAAGACAAAGCACTGAAGAAAACCATTAAATTAAGAGATGAACTGGGCAGACAGCTTTGGGGTAAGTTTTGGCCCAAAGTCCTCAAAGAGCCCTACCTGATGACGCGCCTGCCTCATAGTCTAGAACCCAAAATTGTATTCAAACCAAATCCAACTCAGAGTGATCCCGAACACCGCGACGAATGCTACATCGCTAAGTGGCGGGTATTCTCAGAAAACGGCGACTACAAATACAAAACTAAGGTGTGCTCCATTAGAAAGCACGGCCGACTTGCCGCTTATAGCCAAACCAAACGCGCACTGCTTGATGCCCACAAAGACGTGATTGATCTGCTTATCTTTATGGGACGATTGAACAGCATCGACCTGAAGTAGCCTAGAATGCAATTAGGTTGATTAACTGTATTGTTCACATACAAAAACAGCCGCACATTGCGGCTGTTTTTCTTTTTGGTTAGGCATCTTGGCGCTTTAGCATGTCGTCCACACACTAAATAGACCACCTAGCTTCGGCATATCTCAGCCAATGTCGTGAGTCGGCGCTTAGATTCTTTCACATAAGGGTTGGCTTGATCCCATGCGTAGCCCGCAAGAATTGAGCACACCATCTGCTTAATCTTTGGGTTTGGATCTTGATAGAAAATCACATCCTGCAAAGTACCTGAGTACCACCCCTCAACATACGTTCTAAAGGTGTTTACGCCAACCATCAACGGATCGGCATAATCGCGCTCCCAATCGACGTGTTCACCGTTAAGCTGCTTTTCAACACACTCAACCGCAAACTGAGCCGACTTCATCGCAATTGTCACGCCGGATGAAAATACCGGGTCAAGGAACTCACCAGCATTGCCAAGCAACGCGTACTTATCCGTCGCCAGATGTTTTACATTGGCAGAATAGCCACCAATTTCACCCGCAGGGCTTGGATAATCGGCATTTGCTAGAATCTCGGCTAAGCCCGGCTCTTCTGCCGCTAGCTGTTTAATGGCAGCTATCTTGTCTTCTGGATAGGATTCAAAGAACTTAGGTTCACCTACCACACCAAATGAAGAGACACCGTTACTAAACGGGATCAACCAATACCAAACATCAGGATTCGTTGGGTGCACTGAGATCAAGATTTTATTGCGGTCATATTCGAGGTCGGTATCAACCTCTGCAATATGATCGTTAATGTGCGTAAAAATAGCTTTGCGTGGTGGAAGTGATGACGGCTCTTCCAAGTTAAGCATTTTCGGTAGCACTCGACCAAAGCCACTGCCATCTAGCACATATTGCGCTTCTAGTTGATAACGCTCTCCACCCAGCACTTGCACATCTAAGATGGTAATGTCGTCGGTGAAATTAATGCCCATCAACTCATGTTGGTAATCAATGCTGACACCCTGCGACTCAGCCGTATCTGCCAATACCTTATCAAAGGCACCTCGCTGAACCTGAAACGTGGTTCCTGGACCAGAAGAGAACTTGTCTTCAAAATTGAACGCCGTATAAACGCCATTTTTGCGAAAGGCTGCGCCATCTTTGTATTGGAAGTTGGCGTTGATCACTGCATCAGTCATCCCAGCCTGTTCAATCACTTCCATGCAAGCTGGTAATAGGCTTTCACCAATAGAAAAGCGAGGGAATACGCTCTTTTCAATCACTCGAACATCGATGCCTTTCTTATGAAGCAAAGACGCTGCAATTGAACCTGACGGCCCAGCTCCGATGATCACCACTTGAGTTGATAGTTTTTTCATTATTTAAGCCATGTTTGTTATTTTTATTGCGCGCCAGCTTTCAATTCAAGAAGTGTGTGACCAAGACCGATGTCGTCGGTACGAGTTACCACTTCAAAGCCCGCTTCTTCAACGATCTCTAAGAAATCTTCACTGCGGTAAAAACGGCTGTTGCCATTTGCCAAGCAGGTAAAGTAGAGAGACGTCGCGTTTAAGCTATAAGAAGCCGCATCGTATTTCTGTGCATCCCAAAACAGTTCAAGGATATAGACAGTCGCGTCTTCTGACATATGAGAGCGAACACGCTTTAATATGCTCAGAATCTCCATTGGCGAGAAGCAATCAAGGAACTGGCTCATCCACCACACATCGGCACCCGTTGGCAGAACTTGCTGTTTATCCAACATGTTCGCTGGGAATGGCGTGACTCGGTCTTGATGACCGCTCTGCGTTGCATTTGCCATTGCCATTTCTAGCTGTTGTGGCAAATCAACAATCGTAACTTCAACGTCCGAGTCGTGATTGCAACACTGCATCGCCCACTTACCGGTGTTACCACCAATGTCCACCAGCGACTTAGGTTTCTTGCTGAAGACTTTTTCAAGTAACACAGGGAACGAACGATCCGAATAAAAATGATCGAACTTGAACCAGCTCTCTTTGGCTTTTTCTGGCAATTGAGACAAGCCTTGGTAAATGGTTTCCCAGTCACCCAGCTCTTTCAAGCCCGCGGGAGTGCCTTCTTCAATCGCTTCGGTTAGATGCATCATCGCGGCGTAGCAAACATCGGCAGTAAAATCCATGTTTGCGTTGGTCATGCCATCGTGCAGAAGGTAGAAGCCAAGGTTGGCCATTTTGTAGTTAGGTTTGTCCCAAGTAACAATATGCGCACTTAACGCCATATCGAGCAGGACTTTTACGCCGTACTCAGATACACCTGTTGATTCAGAGATAGACTCTGCTGGTAAACCCTCGTTGCCCGCGTCATCTAACGCTTTCAAAATGCCTAAATCACGAAGTGTACGAGCAGTATGAAAAACAATCGGAGCGAAAGACAATTTCTGCGCTTCTGTTTTTGCTTCTAATGCGTTGAATGGATCTAATTTATATTCCGACACGAAAAACCTAACTTTAAATAATAGAGAGTTACTCAGCTGCCATTTGCGCAAGCTTACGTTTAATATCAACGTTTAAGTTATTAACCCAACGGTTGTAATTACGGTGTATTTCACCATCGTCGTACTTCAAATTCTCTGACTCAACGTAAAGAATAGAGTAAAACTTATCACTATAAGGAATTTCAACCACAGCGTGGTGCGAACGAACATACAATTCAGCGCGGATCAAGCCAGGCTTTATTTCTGAAACCAACCAGCCTCGATTTTCAGCAGATTCATAAATAGCTGATTTAACCTGTTTACTTTGAAGATTCAGTGCAACTGGAGTATCCTCAACATTCATTACAGGTTGGACGCGTCCACATCCTGCAAGAACGAATATGAATAACATTGAAACTGCTATTTTTAGTAATTTCATTTAAATTCCTTATCTGTGTTTATTTATAAGCGCGCATAGTATTTAGTTAGACTCAAAGCAAATCAATACTCTATGTCAAATCAATCCCAATTAATGTCGTTTAATATTGAGAAATGGTCTGCAAATTCAGCGGGGCTCAATTCTGTTGCCCAATGGCAAGCGTGGAGCACTAATTTAGATTGGCCACAAGATGGCTCAACTGAATTTAAAGCGATTCCTCCAATGATGCGCCGCCGAATGAGTGTACAAAGCAAACTTGCTGTCCAAACCGCGTTAACCCTATTAAAAGACACCTCGATTGATTATCTGGTCTTTGCTAGCCGACATGGTGAGTTGCATCGAACCGCCACTTTGATTCAGTCGATATTAGAAGGTGACGATGCCTCACCAATGGCGTTCTCACAGTCGGTACATAATACCGCAGCCGGTCTAACCACCATTGCCGCCAAAGCGCCGATTCCACTGACTTCAATCGCCGCAGGGCAAGATACTTTCCATAACGCTCTGATCGAAGCTTATCTTTACCTTCATCAATATCCGTCGCATCGAGTGTTAGTTATCGATTTCGACCAACCTCTGCCCGAGCTCTACCAAGAGTACGAAACACAGAACTTTGCTGATTATGCGCTGGGCTTAGTGCTCACCGCTGGCAGTGAATACTCTATTACTAGGACAGTAGAGACCAATCAAGCACCTTCCGTGTTACCACAAGGGTTACAAACGCTCCAACATATCTTATTAGATACAAATAAGTGGGCTATTGCTGGCAAGCACCAAACTTGGTCTTGGGTAAATAACACCGAGACAGGTACAGCGTAATGAGCAGAGTAGACCAATATTGGCGAGTATTCGCGACAGGCCTCTGCTTTACCATCTTTGGTTTGGGTGGCTTAGTATTGAGCTTCTTAATCTTACCGACTATCGCGCTAACCACTCCCAATACCATTAAAAGAGAGCTTAAAGCACAGCGATTAATACGTTTCTCATTCAACGCCTTTTGTCAGTTCATGAAGTTCACCGGCGCGATTGATTACCGAATTGATGGTGCGGATCTATTACGTGAAGATCGTAACTGTATCATCGTCGCCAATCACCCTAGTTTGATTGACTATGTATTGATCGCATCTCAACTTCCTCAATGTGATTGCCTCGTTAAAGCGGCCATTTGGGAAAACCCTTTTATGAAAAGGATTGTCAAAGCGGCAGGTTATATACCGAACCAAGCCCCTGACGATCTTTTAGAGCGCTGTGAAGAACGCTTCTCACGTGGCAATGTCCTGCTGATTTTTCCCGAAGGAACTCGCACAACGCCAGGAATTGAACCATCCTTACAGCGTGGGGCGGCACAAATCGCGACTCGAACACAAACCGATTTACGCGTGATTCATATTACAGTTTCTCCGACATTCTTAACGAAAGAGAAAAAATGGTATCAAGTTCCTGCGACGAAGCCCTTTTTTCATGTCGCGGTGAAAGGTAAAATAGAAGTCGAACCATTTATTGAAGGCTCAAATAATTTAACTTCGGCAGCAAGGCGCCTTAATCATCACCTTGCACAAACAATTTTCCCTTCCGAAGAAAACATTTAGTGTATCAATAACATAACAGGCGATATCGGCATTTCGAAAATACCTCATATAATGTAGAATCGCCCCCTTAAAGCAGCATTCAGATAAAGCATTAAGTAGGCCAAAGTGGAAACATTACACAACGAACTGAAACAACTGATCATCGACGCATTGAATCTTGAAGACATGAGTATTGATGAGATTGAAACGGAAGCTCCACTATTTGGTGATGGACTTGGATTAGACTCTATTGATGCACTAGAGCTTGGTCTTGCTATCAAGAAGAAGTACAACATTGTTATCGATGCCGACGATTCAAACACTCGCCAGCACTTTGCATCCGTTGAAAACCTAGCAAACTACATCTCATCTCAAACGAACAACTAGACAGATCTTTATGACACAAGCTAACCAACAAGAAGTATACAACCAGGTTAAAGATGCGCTGATTGAGCTGTTCGAGCTTGATGCTGAAGATATCACGCCTGAAGCACACCTTTATCTTGATCTAGACCTAGACAGCATTGATGCGGTCGATTTGGTCGTTCACCTACAGAACGTAACAGGTAAGAAGATCAAACCTGAAGAGTTCAAAGCAGTACGCACCGTTAATGACGTTGTAGAGTCTGTAGTTGAACTATTGAAGGACGCATAATGCGTCCTCTGCTGACTTTACTGTCGGCAATCATACTTTTCACTTATCCAATAGCGGTTTACTTTGGACTCAACAAGTTTGGCCTACAAACCGTTGGTATCGTCTTGGCCGTTATCTTTGCTGTCCGCATTTTCACTGGCGGTCAGGCCAAAATCAAAGAGCTAAAACACCTAGCTTGGATCAGTGGTAGTGCCGGGATTGTTCTGCTGGCATTAGGATTAACCTTCAAGCAGCATGGCTGGTTAACCTATTACCCCGTCATCGTTAACGTTTGTATGTTGGTTGTCTTTGCTTCAAGCCTTTGGCAACCGCAAACGATTATCGAGCGTCTTGCTCGACTCCAAGAGCCTGAACTTCCACAAAGTGGCATTGATTACACACGAAAAGTCACCAAAGTTTGGTGTTTGTTCTTTGTTATCAATGGCTCTATTGCCCTTTACACCTGCTTCCAACCTCTTGAGATATGGACCCTATACAATGGCTTACTCAGCTATCTGTTTGCAGGGTTACTCTTTGCAGGAGAGTGGATAGTAAGACAGCGCATTCGTCAGAGTTAAATTGTTATGACACAAACCGTATCTTACATCTCGTTGTCTGAGCTTCTCAGTCAAGCAAGAACCCCTGAATCGATTGTCTGCTTTGACGACAATAGCGAGATTACGTGGCAAGCATTTAACGCCGACTTATCTCAACTCGTTCACCTTTTATCTTCATCCCCTTTTCAACGAGTTGCGATTTGCACCCAAGACAGCTACCTATTTTCAGTGGCCTTTTTGGCATGTGCCGTCAGCCAAAAACACATCATTTTGCCGGGCAACTACCAGCCCTGTGCGCTTGCCGAATTGAGAGAACATTTTGATTGCCTGTTAGTTGATGACTCGATTGGCGAAGTTGAGGTGAGTGACGTTCGCAATATCCAAACCTTATTGTACTCAAGCACCGAAGTACAAAAGCCCCTAACCGATGATCTTATAACCATTGATTTGGCAACAGTCCCATTAACTCTGTTTACTTCAGGTTCAAGTGGCACGCCAAAAGCGATAGATAAAACGTTAGAACACCTAGATATTGAAACAGCTCAGCTAGATAAGAACTGGGGAGAGTTGATCAAAGGCAATCGAGTTCACAGCACGGTTTCGCATCAACATATCTATGGTTTGCTGTTTAGAATCTTATGGCCGCTATGCTCTGGCGTTCCATTTGCAAGAAACAACCTTGAGTACCCAGAACAGATCTTGTCTCACGCCAATAAAAACTGTGTGCTGATCAGCAGCCCTGCACTACTCAAACGCTTAAAGCATGAGACCAACAAGGTACAACTTGCAGGAATCTTCTCTTCGGGTGGTCCGTTACCTACCGAGTCAGCTCATCAGTCACGAGATCTACTTGGTCATTTACCGATTGAAGTCTTTGGCAGCACAGAGACTGGCGGTATAGCCTTTCGTCAGCAAGAGAACGCTCAAACGCCTTGGCAACTTTTTGACTGTATTGAGGCTAGTCTCAACAGTGAGAATTGCATTAAGTTATTGTCGCCCTACATTGATAACAATAACTGGTACCAAACCGCTGACGAATGCGAAATGGTCTCGGAGAACCAATTCATATTGAAAGGCCGAACCGACCGAGTGATCAAGATCGAAGAAAAACGAGTATCACTGGTTGAAGTGGAGAAACGACTGGAGCAACTGCCTTGGATAAATGAGTGCGTGGTGATTCCATTTGAGGAGCCAGAGCGATTAATCTTAGCCTCTGTTTTGGTATTATCTGATGAAGGCGAAGCGACATTCGCGACCATGAGCAGAGGTAAGTTCTGGTTGATGCTGCGTACAGAGCTCAGAAAGTGGTTAGAGCCAATCGCTATCCCACGAAAGTATCGTATTGTTGATGAGACTCCTCTCAACAGCCAAGGCAAGCGATTAACATCTCACATAGAACAGCTAATAAAATCATAGAAACCGCTGATCGTATTTTACACTGAGATTATCTTTTTATATTTTTGTCAAAGAACCAATATTTGCCCAAGGATTCTAAGCACGCCCTATGGATAAAAGAAAACCAAACATCATTGCTGTAGACACGGTAGAAAATGAATCGACCCTGACACTTCATGTTAGCGGAGATATCACCGATTTTAAGGGGCACTTCAAGAGCTTCCCTATTCTACCGGGCGTCACGCAAATTGATTGGGCACTTCACTACGCAGTCCAAGAGTTAGGCGTTCCTGGTTCCTTTAAAGGCATGGAAGTCATTAAGTTCCAAGAGCCTATCCTGCCTGACGCTACAATCCAGCTATCACTCAAATGGGATGCTGACAAAGACAAGCTGAGCTTTAGTTACACCTCAAACAACGGTGAACGGACCCACTCTTCAGGCAAAATGAAGCTGGGAGAAAAAAGTGAATAGCGCTCTCGTCGAGGCTACTTCTCAACATCCAACAGAAGAAAGCAGCTACAAGGCTTGCTTCCTTATCCCGTGCTTTAACCATGGCACAACCATGCCTACTGTGGTCTCGTCGCTCCATCACTTTGAATTGCCGATCATCATCGTTGACGATGGCAGTGAACTGACCACAAAACAGTTTCTGGCTCCTCTTGCAGAGCACTCACACGTAACCTTGGTGACACTTGAGCAGAACCAAGGCAAAGGCGGTGCAGTAAAAGCCGGTATCAAAAAAGCACACGAACTCGGCTTTAGCCACGCCATTCAAATTGATGCTGACGGACAACACGACCTTGAAGCCTTACCAACATTAATTGAGGCCTCACAAGCTAAGCCACAACGTCTGATATCAGGCCAGCCTGTTTATGACGAGAGCGTACCTAAGGCAAGGCTCTATGGGCGCTACGCGACACACATTTGGGTATGGATAGAAACCCTATCTCTATCAATTAAAGACAGCATGTGTGGCTTTAGAGCGTACCCTGTCGACCAAACACTAGCAGTGCTAAGCAAATACGATGTTGGGTCTCGAATGGACTTCGATATCGAGATTTTGGTTCGCCTGTATTGGGAAAGCTGCGACATCGACTTCGTTGAAACGCGGGTTATCTATCCTGAAAACGGCATCTCTCATTTCGATGCGCTGTGGGACAACGTAAAAATCAGCTGGATGCATACGCGATTGTTCTTCGGCATGTTGCCAAGAGCACCCAAGCTGATTGCTCGCCATTTCAAATCCGATTCTGCTGAAGATGGTCAAAAACAAGATTCATCGACCGGATCAAACAACAACGAGCCAGAACAGCCCCATTGGTCCCGCACTCAAGAACGCGGCACCGTACTTGGCATCAAGCTTTTGCTAGCCATTTACACCCTGTTAGGTCGCAGTGTATTCAACCTGATTTTGCGTGGTGTGATGCGTTACTACCACCTCACGGGCAAACGCGCACGAAATGCCTCCGAGCAATACTTGTTTCAACTAAAGGTTTACGCAGAGCAACAAAACATTGAGTTACCTGCAGAGCTAACTAGCTATAACCATCTACTTTCGTTTGGCCATACCATGCTAGATAAACTGGCGGCATGGAAAGGTGATTTCTCGGCGGATAACCTGACGATTCATGGCCAAGACCAATTCGAGAGCATGGTTGCAAATAAGCAAGGTGTGCTGATTTTAGGCTCGCACCTAGGCAACATTGAATTGTGTCGCGCTTTGGGTCGCAGACACTCGAACATCAAAATCAACGCGCTGGTTTTTACAGAACACGCCGAACGTTTTAATTCCGTAATGAAAGCGGTCAACCCGCAATCTGATTTAAATCTGATTCAGGTGACATCAATGGGGCCTGATACCGCTATCTTGTTACAACAGAAGCTGGAACAAGGTGAATGGATTGTGATTGTTGGCGATAGAACCTCCACCAGCAAAGAGAGTCGCTCAGTATGGGCGGAGTTCTTAGGTAAGGAAGCGCCCTTCCCTCAAGGGCCATTTATGTTAGCCTCGGTTCTCAAAGCGCCAGTATTTCTATTATTTGGACTACGTGACGATTCACAATCCAAGCCGCACTTTAATGTCTATTTCGAGCATTTTAGCGACAAGATAGAACTACCAAGAAAGACTCGCGAACAATCTTTACAGCAAGTCGTGCAGAAATACGCAGACCGACTTCAGCACTACACACTGAAAGCACCGCTTCAGTGGTACAACTTTTTTAATTTTTGGACATTGAGCAAGCACCATGACGAAAAAGAATCCAAATAGCATCACCTTTGGTGCCGAACGCCTCACGATTGAGGATGTTGTCGCTATCTCACAAGGCGCAAAAGCCTCGATGAACTCAAGTGAAGCATTCACATCTAAGATCGACCGTGGTGTCGCTTTCTTAGAACGCCTACTAAAAGAAGAAGGCGTAATTTATGGTGTAACAACGGGCTACGGTGATTCATGTACCGTTGCGATTCCACCAAACCTTGTTGATGAATTACCACTGCATCTAACACGCTTCCACGGTTGTGGCTTAGGTGAAATACTGTCTCACGAGCAAGCTCGTGCAGTATTAGCAACGCGTCTTTGTTCGTTGTCACAAGGTGTCTCTGGTGTTACTCATGATTTGCTCAACCAAATCGTTACTCTGATTAATCAAGACATCTCACCACGTATTCCTCAAGAAGGCTCTGTCGGTGCCAGTGGCGACTTAACGCCTCTCTCTTACTTGGCTGCAGCCCTGATCGGCGAGCGCGATGTTATTTACAAAGGCGAAGTTCGCCCTACTAGTGACGTCTACAAAGAATTAGGCATTAGCCCTATCAAGCTCAAGCCAAAAGAAGGCTTAGCATTGATGAATGGCACGTCAGTAATGACGGCTTTGGCTTGTATCGCCTACAAGCGTGCGGAATACCTAGCTCAGCTATCAACTAAGATCACCTCAATGGTATCTGTGGGTATGCACGGCAATGATTTTCACTTCGATGAAGCGCTGTTTGCAGTGAAGCCTCATCCGGGTCAACAGCAAGTGGCTGCATGGCTACGTGATGACTTACAAGCGGATCGCCCGCCACGCAACAGTGATCGCCTACAAGATCGTTACTCTTTGCGTTGTGCGCCACATGTGATTGGTGTGGTTCAAGACTCTCTGCCTTGGCTACGCCAAATGATTGAGAACGAGTTAAACAGTGCTAACGATAACCCAATTATCGATGGTGATAATGAGCGCGTACTGCACGGTGGACACTTCTACGGTGGCCATATCGCAATGGCAATGGATACACTAAAAACAGCAGTAGCCAACCTTGCAGATCTGCTTGATCGCCAAATGGCGCAACTAATGGACTACAAGTTCAATAACGGCTTGCCATTCAACCTAACCGGTGCAGAAGGCGAACGTAAACCGATTAATCACGGCTTTAAAGCAGTACAGATTGGCGTTTCAGCTTGGACAGCAGAAGCATTGAAACACACCATGCCAGCAAGCGTATTCTCTCGTTCAACAGAGTGTCACAACCAAGACAAAGTCAGCATGGGCACCATTGCGGCTCGTGATTGTCTGCGTGTTCTTGAACTGACTGAACAAGTAGCGGCAGCATCACTTCTGGCGGGTACACAAGCGCTTGAACTTCGTAAACGCCACAATGAGCTTGATGAGCACCACATGAGTGAGAACCTAAAGCATATTCGCGACGAAGTGCTTAAAGAGTTTGAATTTATCGTTGAAGATCGACCACTTGAAGGCGATCTACGTCACTTCATTGCTCGTATTCAAAGTCAGCACTGGTCACTTTACTCATAAAGTAGCTAACTTCATAAAGTAGCCACCCTTTACGCAATATTGTTGAGAGCGATTTATGTCTGAAATTCTTCATCCATTACAATCTGAGGTGACGCTTATCACCTCATTCCAAGATGCCGATCCGATGGGCGTGATCTATCACGGCAACTACTTCCGATTTTTTGAAGAAGTTAGGCGCATCATGATGGATAAGATTGAGTACAACTACCATGAGATGAAGGATTCAGGCTACATGTGGCCGATCATCGACACGCGTGTAAAGTACATTAAGGCGATACCGTTTAATCATCAGATCAAGGTATCAGCTAAGTTGACTGAGTGGGAAAACCGCCTGCGTGTTGACTACGAAATTCACGATGCCAACACAGGCGCTCGTATGACGCGCGCCCACACCATGCAGGTTGCGGTAACCATTGAAGAGCAAGAGATGTGCTTCGCTTCGCCGAAAGTGTTTACCGACAAGGTAGAACACTGGCACCAGTTTGGTTGCTTACCTCTAGCCGATGGGCATCAATCTCAGGCCATTAACACACAGCAGGTGAAACATGAGTCTGTTTAAGCGTAGACGTAAGCAAATCAGCATCGTACTACTAGGGCTTGCCTCTGTGATGGCGAGTAACCTTGTTATTGCTAACGAAAATTCAGTAACCGTCGGCTCTATTTCAGATCTGCAAACCGTATTAAGCGCAAACAACATAGTGCGTGGTGAGTTCACCCAAACACGCAACATGGAAATGTTCGCCCAGCCTCTAACATCACAAGGTACATTTCTGTTAGACAAATCAAGTGGCTTACTCTGGACACAAACAACGCCGTTCCCTGTGAATTTGGTACTCACCGATAACAAACTGAGCCAAAGGTTTGCCGATCAACCCGCTAAAATCATCACCGATAAAGAAAACCCAATGGCGTTTTATTTCAGCCATATCTTCTTGTCGGTGTTTCATGGGGACACGCAAAAACTTCAGGAACAGTTCGCACTCGATTTTGAGCCAGCAACTGTCACAAGCTCTGATGAAAATACAGAGAATAAGTCTTGGACACTGACTCTAAAGCCTAAAAGTGCACCGATGAACGCGGTATTTGAAGCCATTACTCTGCAAGGTCAAAATGATATTGAACGCATTGAACTGAGAGAGATTCGTGGAGACAGCACGGTGATCGAATTTAGTCAGTTAAGCCATCTACCGGAAGTATTATCAGATGCTGAAGCGCAACAATTCCAACTCTAGTCTTGCCCTTGTTTGGCTTGTTGTCGTCATGCTATTTAGCGGATTATTGATAAAACAATTCGCTTTTTCTTCGTCGGTACCGATTGAAAGCAACATTCTAAAATTACTGCCAGAAAACCAGCAAGACCCAATGGTCGAGCAAGCCTTTCAGCAGATATCCAGCTCGATGAGCGAGCAGGTGGTGTTTATCATCAGCGCCCCCGACGTTGACCAAGCCATGATGGCGACCGACGCTTTTGAAAAAGCTCTCAACCAAAGAGCCTTTTCAAGTCTGCCAACTCTGTTTCAGCAAGTTCAAGGCAAGATCAACGCCAGCACCCAAAGCCAGTGGAGCGATTTCTATTTTCGTCACCGAGCTCAACTGCTGACCCAACAACAAAAAGAGACGCTGACCCACTCGCAGGATTCGCGAGCTCAATACGTCATTCAGTCTCTGTACAATCCGTTCTCAGGCGTCACTGCAGCCGAACTGTCGATGGATCCATTTCTACTATTTCGCGACTACATCAGTGCTGTTGGCGTTCAATCAAGTAACTTTGTTCTGAAAGAGGGATACCTCACCGCTCAATCTAATGACCAAACTCATATTTTGGTCACAGCGACTTTGGCGGGTTCACCTTATAGCTTGGCCATTCAAGAGCAACTTCCCGATCTTAATTCAATTGAGCGTGAAGTCGAAAAGCAGTTTGGCGTCAAAGTGCAGCATACCGGTGTGGTGTTCTACGCCAATTACGGTACCGAAAGTGCGAAATCAGAAATCAGTACCATTGGTTTGGGCTCTTTGGCCGGTGTTATTTTATTGGTGTGGCTGACGTTTCGTAGTGCCCTACCACTTGCCTTATCTTTGCTATCAATCAGTACTGGGTTATTGGTTGCGCTGGCAAGCACCGTCGCTATCTTCAGTAACGTTCATCTGTTTAGTTTGGTGTTCGGTGCCAGCTTAATTGGCGTATCCATCGACTACTCTTTCCATTACCTAGCCGATCGTTTGGCGGCTGGTAATCAATGGCAAAGCGACAAAGGCTTGAAACACATTCTCATTGCGATCACCTTGGGTCTGTTCACCAGCTTGATTGGCTACTTAGGTTTGCTGGTCGCGCCTTTCCCGGGATTGCAGCAACTTGCTCTGTTTTCGTCGATTGGGCTGATCGCAGCTTACGCCAGTGTGGTGTGTTGGTATCCCGTTTTAGCGGCAAAACCAAGCCAAGAGCGACCTCTTCCCTTGTCGAAACTTTGGCATACTTGGTTAAGCCTCTGGAGCAACCAAAAGTTTAGAATTGGCTTACCATTAATAGTGACTGTCGTTAGCTTGATATCACTCAGTCAAATTCGCTACGACGACGATATTCGTCAACTTCAGGCGATGCCAGAGCAACTCAAACAGCAAGAGCAAACCATTACTGAAATCTCAGGGTTAGGCAGTGGTCAAAATATGCTGTTGGTGACTGCTAAGAGCGACCAGAAGCTACTCAAAAAACTGGCAGAAATCACCACAAGCTTAGATTCTCTAGTCGATAGCCAAGCTATCTCAGGGTATCGCAGCATCAATCAACAGTTGCTAAGCGAACAAGAGCAACATGATAACTATCAGCTAGTTGAACAACTCTATGTCCAACAAAGCCATATATTACAAAGCACGCTAGGTTGGTCTAGTTTTCCACAACTACCAAAATTCGAGCCAATCACGGTATCCGGATTTTTGGAGTCACCGGTATCAGAACCAGTTCGACCACTTTGGTTAAAACCTATCGACGGTCACGCAGCGTCAGTCATTTTGATCAAAGACGTCACAAATTCAGAACTGTTCTCTCAATGGCTCGATTCAGGCTTTGCTCAACAGCAAGGTGTTAAATACCTCAATAAAGCCGATGAAATCTCTGCTCTCTTTGCGGAATACAGAGTCAAAATCACCGAGTTATTATTGATAACGTTAGCCGCTATTGGAATGGTTTTAGGTTGGCGTTACGGTGTGAAGCAAAGCCTATTAATGCTGTTGCCTTCATTGATTGCCGGAGTGGCGGGATTAGCGGTCACGGGTATTTTAGGCTCAACACTAAACCTATTTAATCTGCTTGGCTTGATTCTGATTTTAGGGATTGGTATCGACTACACCTTGTTCTTTGCTGAGCAGAAGAAATCACTAAGTACCTTATTGGCGATTACCTTGTCAGGCCTCACGACACTGCTGTCATTCGGCTTACTGTCACTGAGCCAGACCCATGCCATTCATAGCTTTGGGGTAACCGTTCTGACAGGGATCTTTGTCGCGTGGCTACTTTCTCCGCTCGCGATCAACAGTAGTAAAAGCGTAGAACGACCAACCTCTCGAGAGGCTTTTAGATGAATAAGACGTTAAAGGTAACCTTCGCCACACTGGTGGGTATTCTACTCACTGCCTGCTCGATGGTTTCTAAGCAGCCGAGTGGTGCCAGTGTGTCTATCGACAATGACACCGAGCTCGCACTACCAATGCCTGCTGAACTGGGATACTCCCTCACGGCCAGTCAACTGATTAGCGCTACGTGGGAAAATGATACACAGCAACTGCCTGTTCAAGTCGAGGTCACAGCGGATAAAGTGGTTTTAGCTGGGTTCTCCTCGTGGGGTACTCGCATTCTATCGCTGCAATACCAGAATCAAGTGATCGACACACAAGTTCTATCTGGCCTTGGCGCGACTTTACCGCAACCCGAACAGGTGCTTTTTAATTTAATGCTGACCTTATGGCCAGCAAACGCATGGGCGCAACCTTTACAGAGCATAGGTTGGCACCTAGTCGATACCGACACAACAAGAACCGTTTTTGACGACAACCAACAAGCCATCATTAGTATTGAATACCAAGCAAAAGTCGGCGAACCAAAGACATCTGGAGAGATTGTTTTCAAGCATCTAATCCAAGGCTACACCATCACCATACAAACGTTGTACTCAACGATTGTCGACAACCCAATTAAGAGTTGAACACTATGCCTATTTACATCCAAGACTGTGGTTTCCACTCAGCGCTAGGTTCAGAGATTGCCGACATTCATGGCTGCCTGAAAGACGAACGTGAATCAAATATGGTCGAAGTAAATGATATGCTGAACGATGGTAAACATACTGTCGTTGGTCAGATCGCGGGTGAACTGCCAGCGATTCCTTCAGATCTTACGCAATACGCCACTCGCAACAATCAACTGGCGTTATCAGCTCTAAATCAAATCCAAGACTCTATCGAACAAGCAAAATCTCAGTTTGGCGCAGATAGAATTGCAGTGGTTATCGGCACCAGTACTTCGGGAATTTCGGACGGTGAGGCCGCTTTTAAGCACAAACTCGACCAAGGTTCTTTTCCCGAACATTATCACTACTCAAAACAAGAGCTAGGGAACACCTCTGACTTTGTTAGTCAATACTGCTCATTAACCGGGCCAAGCTATGCGATCTCGACAGCTTGCTCATCCAGTGGTCGTGTGTTTCTAACTGCGCAACGTTTGCTAGATTCAGGCATGGCTGATGTTGTGTTAGTCGGTGGTGTGGACACCTTATGTAAGCTGACACTCAACGGTTTTCATGGCCTAGAAGCACTCTCAACGACACATTGTAAGCCATTTAGTGCAACCCGAGATGGTATCAATATCGGCGAAGCGGCGGCATTTATGTTGCTCAGCAAAACAAAGTTAGCTGGTGTTAATGCAGCACAAAACACGTCGAACATCGCCTTATTAGGTTGTGGTGACAGCTCTGACGCACACCATATTTCAGCGCCCCACCCTGAAGGCAACGGCGCAGAACAAGCGATGAGAAAAGCTTTAGATTCTGCACAGTTACAAGCAGAAGAGATCGGTTATATCAATGCCCATGGCACCGCAACGCCACTCAACGATTCAATGGAAAGCAAAGCCATCCATCGTATTTTTGCAAACAAGGTTCCCGTTAGCTCAACCAAGCCGCTTACCGGGCATACTCTAGGAGCTGCAAGTGCGATTGAGGCGGCGATTGCATGGCATATTTTAAAATATGACTTACCGCTTCCCTTACAAAAATGTCAGGATAAAGCTGAAGATATTGAGATTGATTTGGTAAACTGTACCCAGAAACTTAAAGTAAAGAACATCTTAAGCAACTCGTTTGCTTTTGGTGGTAACAACATTAGCCTGATTTTTGGTGTAGTAAATGACTGATATCCCTTCTGTAGACCAACTCCTCCCTCACGATGATCCGATGATATTAATCGATCGCGCTATCAGTGTAGAGGCGTTGTCGATCCACTGTCAGGTCGATATTGGTGACCATAACCTGTTCTTTGACGCCCAATCTCAAACCGTACCTGCTTATGTTGGTATCGAGTTTATGGCGCAGTCTGTTGCTGCTTGGTCTGGATACCACGCGCTGAAAAACGGCACCACTCCCCCAATCGGTTTCTTACTCGGTTCTCGCCGTTACAAGTCACTGTGTGATGAATTTACTCAAGGTCAGACCTTGATATCTATGCCGAGCAACTGATGGAAGACAGTGGCATGGCCGTGTTTACCGCTAGAGTCGAAGACCAAGGTGAGTTAGTGGCTCAATGCCAACTCAATGTCTACGTGCCGACCGAACAAAAATTACAAGAAATGAAAACTAGGAGCCCATCATGAACCGTCAGGTTTTAGTCACTGGTGCCAGTAAAGGCATTGGTAAAGCGATCGCTATTCAACTCGCGAAAGACGGATTTGAAATTGCCGTTCATTACATGGGTGACAAGCAAGGTGCTGAAGACACGTTAAAGTCGATCACCGAACTGGGTGGCGCAGGACGTCTGATCCAATTTGATATCAGCAATCGCAGCGAGTGTCGCGAAACGCTTGAGTCTGATATCGCTGAACATGGCGCTTACTATGGTGTCGTGAACAACGCGGGCATTACTCGTGACACAGCTTTCCCAGCCATGACAGAAGAAGAGTGGGACGGCGTTATTCATACCAACCTCGACAGCTTTTACAATGTGCTCCACCCGTGTGTCATGCCTATGGTTCAGAAACGTAAAGGCGGTCGTATCGTCACTCTGGCTTCTGTATCGGGCATTATGGGTAACCGCGGTCAAACCAACTACGCAGCAGCTAAAGCCGGCGTGATTGGCGCGACTAAGTCTCTGGCTCTAGAACTCGCAAAACGCAAGATCACGGTAAACTGTGTGGCTCCTGGCTTAATTGACACAGGTATGGTTGACGAGCACGTTAAAGATCATGCGCTTCCTCAAGTTCCACTGCGCCGAATGGGCGAGCCTGAAGAAGTCGCCGGCCTAGTCAGCTACCTTATGTCTGATATTGCAGGCTATGTGACTCGCCAAGTGATTTCAGTTAATGGAGGCTTAGTATGACCCGCCGCGTTGTTGTAACTGGCATGTCTGGTGTTACTGCCTTTGGTAATGACTGGCAGCAGATAGAGCCAAAACTAAAAGCCTGTGAAAATGCGACTCAATATATGCCAAGCTTTGAGCAGTACGATGGTCTCAACACTAAGCTTGCTGCGCCTATTGATGACTTCCAACTGCCAAAACACTATAAGCGTAAGCAAGTGCGTGGCATGGGACGAGTATCCCGCCTAGCCACCGTTGCGACAGAAAATGCATTAGAGCAAGCAGGGCTGATCGGCCACGATATTTTAACCAATGGTGAAACCGGCATTGCTTACGGTTCTTCAACCGGCAGTACTGATGCCGTTGGTGCGTTTGGCGTGATGCTTAACGAGAAATCGACACGAGCAATCACAGCAACCACCTATGTTCAAATGATGCCACACACCGCCGCGGTCAACGTGGGTCTGTTCTTCGGTCTGCGCGGCCGCGTGATTCCCACCAGCAGTGCGTGTACTTCAGGAAGCCAAGCGATTGGTTATGCCTATGAAGCGATTAAGCACGGCTACCAAACCGTGATGGTTGCCGGTGGTGGTGAAGAGCTATGCCCAACTGAGTCTGCCGTTTTCGATACCCTTTTTGCTACCAGTTTAAAAAACGACACACCCAAGAAATCTCCTAGCCCTTACGACAGTGGGCGCGATGGCCTTGTTATCGGTGAAGGCGCTGGCACGCTTGTTCTTGAAGAGTATGAACATGCTGTGGCTCGTGGCGCAAAGATCTACGCTGAGATCATCGGCTTTGCCAGCAACTGCGATGCCGCTCATGTGACACAACCTCAGATGGAAACCATGCAAATTTGTATGGAAAAAGCTTTGAAAGATGCGCAACTTCCGGCTGAAAAGATTGGCTATGTATCTGCGCACGGAACAGCGACTGAAAAAGGCGATATTGCAGAAAGTAACGCGACCGCGAACATTTTTGGTGAAGTGCCAATCAGCTCATTGAAAAGCTACTTTGGTCATACGCTTGGCGCGTGTGGTGCGATTGAAGCTTGGTTAAGCCTAGAGATGATGCATTCAGGTTGGTTCAGCCCAACCCTAAACCTTGAGAATGTCGATGAGCAGTGCGGCAAGCTCGATTACATCACCGGCTCAGGCCGCGAATTGGATGTTGAATATCTGATGAGCAACAACTTTGCCTTTGGCGGAATCAACACTTCAATCATCTTCAAAAAAATCTAGGATAGATAATGAGAAATTGGTTAGTTGCTGCTGTTGTCGTTTTACTCGCAGGTTGTAGTGCTCCGAAATATTCAGGAAACGCACTTCCAGAAGCAAATAATGTAGAAAGTATCACTATCGTGGAAGACGTGAAAACTCGCACGGTTTTCCTCGATTCCATGCTCGACTGGTGCCTGAATAATCAGGTTAAATGTAAGGTAGTGGCAGACGGTTCAGAACATAATCCAGAGGACATCACGCTGGATTATGTCTCTCGCTGGAGCTGGGATTTCAGAACCTTTGTGGCAGACGCTAAGATCTCGGCTTATCAAGATCAACAGCGCGTAGGCAATGTCGAATTCAAAGCGCCAAACAGCGGAAACTTTTCTAAGTTTGGTGACGATATGGGACGCATCAAAGCGATGATGGATATCTTGTTCGATAAGAAAACAGCCGCGCAAGCGACTCAAATGATTGCCGACGACAAACTCTAACGAAATCGTTCAGATAGTAAAACTCGAGACAAATAAAAAGGGTCAGTAACCAAGTTACTGACCCTTTTTTGATTCTAGCAATCGCTCAATTAAGCGTTAGCTTCGCGCTCAGCGATGAACTCAAGAGCCATCTTGATGCGAGCGATTACGCGCTCTTTACCAACAAGCTCCATCACTGCATCAACAGAAGGAGACTGACCGCCGCCTGTTACTGCTACGCGAAGTGGCATGCCGATTTTACCCATACCGATCTCTAGCTCTTCACATACTGCTGCAATTACACCATCTTTGATGTTTGCAGTAGTGAAATCTTCAAGCGCTTCAACCTTAGCAAGAGCAAGCTCTAGTGGGCCTTTAGCAACACCACGTAGGTGCTTCTTAGCTGCGCCAGCTTCAAACTCAGAGAAATCTTCGTAGAAGTAACGAGATTGCTCAGCAAGTTCGATAAGCGTGTTACAACGCTCGCCAACTAGCTTGATCACTTCAGTGATAGCCGGGCCGTTTGTTGTATCGATCTTCTGTGCGTCTAGGTGCCATTGCAGGTATTTAGCAACGTACTCAGGCTCAGAAGTCTTGATGTAGTGGTTGTTCAACCAAAGTAACTTATCAGTGTTGAATGCAGAAGCAGACTTGCTGATAGCGTTCAGGCTGAAGAATTCAATCATCTCTTCTTGAGAGAAGATCTCTTGGTCACCGTGAGACCAACCTAAACGAACTAGGTAGTTGTTTAGTGCATTTGGTAGGTAACCTTCGTCGCGGTATTGCATTACTGAAACAGCACCGTGACGCTTAGAAAGTTTTGCACCGTCATCACCAAGAATCATTGCACAGTGAGCGAAAGTTGGAACTGGCGCGCCTAGTGCTTCATAGATGTTGATTTGACGAGGTGTGTTGTTGATGTGGTCTTCACCACGAACAACGTGTGTAATACCCATATCCCAGTCATCCACTACAACTACGAAGTTGTATGTTGGTGCACCGTCTGTACGACGAATGATTAGGTCATCAAGTTGGCTGTTCGCGATTTCAATGCGACCACGGATTTGGTCATCAAATACTACGCTGCCTTCTTTAGGGTTACGGAAACGGATAACGCATGCATCACCTTCTTTTGCTGCTTCGTTTGCTGCAACAATTTTAGGGTGGTTAGCATCGTAACGAGCCATCTCTTTGTTTTCTTCTTGCTCTGCACGAATTTCATCAAGCAGTTCTTTAGACGCGTAGCATTTGAATGCTTTGTCTTCAGCAAGTAGCTTATCAACCATTTCGTTGTAACGGTCAAAACGCTTAGATTGGTAGTAAGGACCTTCATCCCATTCCATACCCATCCATTGCATGCCTTCTAGAATTGCATCAACCGCTTCTTGAGAGTTACGCTCAAGGTCCGTGTCTTCGATACGTAGAACGAATTCACCACCTTGGTTCTTAGCGAATAGCCAAGAGTAAAGTGCAGTACGTGCACCACCAACGTGAAGATAGCCAGTTGGGCTAGGAGCAAAACGAGTTTTAACCGTCATTTAAATACCTTGATTATGTAGGTGATTCTTTTAGTGCTCGCCATTACAAAGCCTGTAACAGACAAATATCACTAAATTTTGGGCGCTATTTTATCACCACCGCTTAAATCTACAATCAGTAGTGAATGATTAATGTGCTGATCTTGTACGAAAGCTATCGTAGAAGGAGAAAACCAATAGCTCAAGTCCATGTCATATGCTCTAAAAAGATAAATTCTCGCCACGCTCGCGATAAATCTCATCCACTCCACCACTCAATATTCCAACAAATATTAAATTCTTGAATTTATGTTTGACCTTACCCTTACGGGAAGGTTTATGTTAGGGCTAGATGAGAATTGGAGTTTCGATATGAACCATTACACAACTGCGCTCAACGGCCTAAATTGCATGGGGTGTGCGAAGAAAGTTCGCACACTGTTTGATGATCTCGAGAATACGACGATCAATGACATATCGCCGACGTACATCGATATTTCGACGCCTTTTAGTCATGTTGAACTCAACGAACAGTTAGCAACCCTTGGTTATACCATGGGTAATTCGCTGCATCTTTCATTATCAGGGCTCAGCTGTGGTAAGTGCGTGAACAAACTGACTCAAGCGCTTCAACAAATCGAGCAAGCCTCAAATATTGAAGTCACCAAAGATGAATTGTCGTTGGTGACTCTACTTGAAGAATCCGAGCTTATTGAGCTGGTCGAAAGTGTGGGTTATCAAGCAGCTCCCTACTCTGAAGCCAATAACCTTTTATCAGATTCAGAAAACGAACAAGCAGATAAAAAGATTGAAGATACTGAAGATAAAACCACAGCTAGCCAATATACCTATCACCTTGTTCTTGAGGGAATGACGTGTGCGAGTTGTGTGTCTTCGGTAGAGAAAGCGCTGAAAAAGAATGAGTTTGTCGACCAAGCACAGATCAACCTCGCTGAGCAGACAGCCTTGGTTTTCACCTCTCAAGCAAGAGACATCATTGAAAACGCTCTAATAGAATCGGTGAAAGCTGCTGGTTATGGCGCTGAGTTTGTCGACGATGCGGCGACTCAACAGCAAAAACAACAAGAACAGCAACTTCGTACTCAACAAGCCTTCCTTAGTAATTCAGTAAGTGCATTGGTGATCGGTGCTCCGCTGATGGCATGGGGCGTGTTCGGTGGCAGCATGACCATTGCTACATTTAACGATCAACTGGCTTGGGGCTTGGTTGGTGTCATTTGTTTGATACTGCTTGCTACCTCAGGTCGTAGCTTCTTCACGAATGCTTGGCAATCACTGATGCACAAACGTGCAACAATGGACACGCTAGTTGCTTTAGGTACTGGCGCGGCATGGTTCTATTCAATGCTGGTTGTGCTGATTCCATCATGGTTCCCAGAACCATCGCGCCATGTCTACTTCGAAGCAAGTGCGATGATTGTCGGCCTTATCTCTTTGGGTCACTACATTGAAGCCAAAGCCAAAGCGCGTACCACAAAGTCTCTACAGGCATTGATTAACTTACAGCCTCAAAAAGCGGTAGTTATCGTCGATGGCAAAGAACAAAACATCGCAGTAGAAGCCATTCAGGTAGGCATGCAGGTACGAGTAAAACCCGGAGAAAAAGTGCCGGTTGATGGTGTCGTAGTCTCAGGTGAATCTTATATCGATGAGTCGATGCTGACCGGTGAACCACTTCCCAACGTTAAATCAACTAATGATGGCGTTTCTGCGGGCACCATTAATGGGGATGGTAGTTTAATTATTGAAGCGACAGGGATTGGATCAAGCACCATGCTGGCTCGAATCATTCAAATGGTTCGCCAAGCGCAAAGCAGTAAACCTGCAATCGCCAAGCTTGCCGATTCTATCTCAGCCGTTTTTGTTCCGGTTGTGGTCGCGATCGCTGCTGTTGCTGCCCTAGTTTGGTTTTTTGTAGGCCCACAACCAAGCGCCAGTTACATGTTAGTGGTATCAACCACAGTGCTGATCATCGCTTGTCCATGTGCATTAGGCCTAGCCACACCGCTTTCGATTACTGTTGGCGTCGGTAAAGCAGCTGAGTTTGGCGTTCTTATTAAAGATGCGGATGTATTGCAGTCTGCCAGCAAGATCGATGCTGTTGTGTTTGATAAAACAGGGACGTTGACCCAAGGCAAACCAACCGTTCAACAGGCCTTTTACGTTAATCTAACGGAGCAAGAGTTACTGGCTTATGCTTATTCAGTAGAAGTAGGATCTGAGCACCCACTTGCCAAAGCCGTTTGCCAATATGCAGAGAGCTTGGAAGTTTCAGTACTCCCACACAGCGAATTTGAAAACCAACGAGGGCTTGGGGTTCAAGCTACAATTAACGGAAAGAACGTGCAAGTTGGCTCGCTTAAGTACCTCACCCAATTAGGTATCAATACAGAGGTTGGCGCGGATTTCATCGAGCTTTGCCGCTCGCAAGCGTGGACACCTATTTTCATTGTGATTGACCAAAAACTGGAAGGCATATTAGGCATTTCAGACGCGTTAAAAATAGATAGCAAACAGGCGATAGCTCAACTAAAATCCGCCGGAATTCACACTGTGCTATTAACGGGCGACAACGACTCTGTGGCTCAAGCAATAGGTAAAAGCGTCGGTATCGACGAGGTTATCTCAGAAGTACTTCCAGAGCAGAAAGCTCAACATATTGTTCAGCTTCAACAGCAATATAAGAGTGTTGCCATGGTCGGAGACGGTATTAACGATGCACCCGCTCTTGCTCAAGCGGATATAGGAATCGCAATGGGCAGTGGCAGTGATGTCGCGATTGAAAGTGCGCAAATGACACTACTCAACTCATCGCCATTATCAGTAAGCAACGCTATCGAGCTATCTCAAGCGACCGTAAGAAATATGAAGCAAAACCTATTTGGTGCCTTCATCTACAACTCGCTTGGTATTCCTATCGCGGCCGGTGTGCTTTACCCATTTTTCGGATTTCTGCTTAGTCCAGTAGTTGCAGGGGCAGCGATGGCGATGTCGTCAATTACGGTAGTAAGCAATGCCAACAGGCTGAGATTGTTCAAACCAACTCATTCTAATATTAATAAAAACCATATTCATGAGGTTAACCATGATTCGTAAAATTATGACTCTTACTGCACTCGCTGCAATCTCAGGACAAGCTTTAGCTACTGATGTCCTAAACCACAAATCTCCATACTGCGGCTGCTGTACAGAATGGACTGAACATATGCGAGATGCTGGGTTCGATGTTACTGAGAAGCTCCACGATGATATGAACCCAATCAAGCAGAAACTAGGGGTAACACAAGAGCTAGCCTCTTGCCACACTGCAGAGATCGACGGTTACGTATTTGAAGGACACATTCCAGCAGATGACATTAAAGCCTTTCTAGAAAACCCACCACGTAATGCGATTGGTTTAGCGGTTCCGGGCATGCCTATGGGTTCGCCAGGCATGGAGTATGGCGATAAGAAAGACGAGTATTCTGTGTATGCGTTTAATGAAAAAGGTCAGGTGTTTGAATACCGTCACTACAACGGGAAATAGAACCTAAACAGACCAACACACAACTATAAAAAAGAAGTCATAAAAATAGAGCCTAGCATTTAGTAAACCCAAGACTGTGGTTTACTTGCTAGGCTCTTTGCTTTTGGACAGTAAAGCAAATCTTGTCGCGGCACCAACCGGGCTGTTAGTACCGCTATGTTCCTCTCGCTAATTAACTAAGAAGTTATTCAACAACAAAGCTATTTAACAAAGAAGTTCACTCGGCTAATAATCTAAGCGACTAAGCAGCCAAGCGAATCAGCTTAGAAGCCGTAAGAAGCACCGAATACGAATGCGTTGTTCTGCTTAGAAGCGCCGTTTGCGAAATCTACACCGTTAGCTTGGCTACGGAACTCAAAGTAAGGTTGAACGCCTTGACGAGTCCATGTAGCACGTAACTCATGGTCCATCGCTTCAGCGTCAATCATGTATACGTTGTTGTAGCTAAGTGCTAGGTCAGCATTCACTGTGTAACCAATGCGGTTATCCATGCGGTAATCTGTATCAGCATTAGCAGAAGTATCATCGATGTGTGCACGAGTACGGTTGCTAATAGAAATACCGTTATCGAAGTTGTAGCCGATCTTAACTAATGGACGGAACTGAATGCTCTCGCCTGCAGAGAATACATGCTGGTAACCCGCAGCAACCCATAGGTTGTCAGTGATATTGAAAGCTTGCTCACCACCAACAGTGATGAACGCGTTTGCTTGACCTGTAGTTGGTAAGCCACCAGCTTCAGCAGCAGATAGTCCTTCAAGTTCACCCAGTTGGATACCATCAAACTCAGTGTAAACAGTGAAGCCGCCTAGAGAGTTATCAAACGTGTGACCAGCCTCTAGCGTAGAAGTCATGTCAGAACCGTGGATACGGCCATCGTCATGAATTTGGATGTTACCCGTTACGTAAGAAGAACCAGCAAAAGCACTAGAAGCGAAAGCAAGAGAAAGAGCACTTAGAGCGATAATTTTTTTCATAGTAAACTGCCTTAGTTTAATTTTTTCAGCGGCACATCTTCGGTACATCATTCACCTTCACCGCTTGAGTAGTTGGTAGCCTCCCTGGCATGAAATCTATGTTGCTCGAATTAATTCGCGTTTAAAAATAAAAGAATGGGCAGAGTGATCTCTCTCACTATCAAAAAAGAACAAGTTATTTAACACTTTAAAATCATTCACTTAAAAACATAAAAATTGATAAAAAACTCAAGACGAAAAAACACACAGATCCGGATCACATTATTTCACGCCACGAAATTAGAATGAGTTAGTTCAATCACACTTGATTTAGAGTTTTTTATGGAGGACTTATTTTTTGAAGAGAATAATGAGAAGCGCGTCACTTTTGCGATGGAACTCACCTTATGTGCATTGTTGACGATATAAACAAAGAGTATTTCTATATGTTTCAGCTTAAGAGAAGTGCCTAACTTAGTTTGGACGAAAAAAAAGCTCCCACTTTTATCTAAATAAGACAATAGCTAGGGAGCTTTTCTATTAATGTTGCTTATCGATTATTCTACCGAAGTCACTCGACTTACTTTCTCGCCACTTTCAGAGATAGAGCGGATGTAAGTTTCGCCAGAAACCGATGGACGTTGTTGCTCATCATACGTTAGCCAGTTTTCACCATCAGCTGAGTATTGAAGCTCTACGCCTGGGAATTGAACGTTCATTGCAAGCTTGCCATCAACCACTTTTGCACCCGGAACTGGCAGTCGGTAATCAATGCCCGCTTTTTCAAGCTTAGCCAGCTCACGTTGGCCAACAATATTCGCGAAACGATTAAAGTCACTGTTTAGAGCCTGCTTATTCACTAAGTCAGTATCTTGAGAGTACTCAACGCCCACTTTGTAGTCGTTTTCCCAATCCGCTCGGTGCCATGCACGCTCAGCTGCAGCAAGAACGCGTGGGAATACCATGTATTCATACTGCTCGTCGGTACGTACTGTTTCAGACCAAAGCTGAGCTGACAAACCGTAGAAAGGTTTCGCTTCAATCTCGCCTTTACCACTGAAGCCGTTGCCGTCACGGTCTAATGACGTTTCTGCGTTTTGTGGCATGTTCTCTGGAGCAAAGCCAAACATCTTACGAGTATCGGTTGCACGCGTTGCCCAGTAGTAACCACGTTCTGCTGCGTCTACTTCGTATGGCATATCCATGTATACGTAATCTGGGTTAGAAACAATTACGTCATAACCTTTCGCAGACCAGTCGTAAACTGATGAAGTACCGCCCCAGTAAAGAACATCCCAGAAGTTAACGCGCGTACTTTCTGTTGCAAATGCCTCTTCACCTTCGCTGTATTTCAGGCCATCTTGCCACGCTTGGAAGTGTGGAATGCCCTTCTCAGCAACAATCTTAGACACCTCTTCTGCAAAGTGGCTTGGCAGATGACCGAAATCGCTTACTGTACCGTCCGCAATTAGTTTCTGACATTGTGGAGACTGTTGGAACGGCTTATCTTGCTTAGACAAATCAATGTTACCTTTCCATGCCACTTTGTCTTCTGCATTAATATCTTGTAAGCCAGCGCCTAACTTAATGTTTTTCGCTTCATCGCCACCAAAGTGCCAAGTCGTTAGCGGAACACCCGCTTCTTGGTGCATTGCAGCCACTTCAGAGATCACTTTATCAACAAAGTGAGTCGACGATTCCATACATGGGTTAATGAAGCTTTGCTTATCGTAGAACTGAACGGTCGTCACGTTCGATGTATCTTGTGGATCCATCAGACGGTATTCGTTCGCTTCCGCTTCTTTACCTTCCGCCATTAGGCGAGTGTAACGTGCTTCCATTGATACCACAGCAGAACGAGCGTGTGCTGGCATATCAATCTCTGGGATAACTTCGATGCTGCGCGCTTTTGCGTAGCTTAAGATCTCGACGTAATCCGCTTTAATAAAGAAACCAGAGCCGAAGTTGTCTGTTGTTGGACCTGAACCTAGCTGAGGCAGTAAACAGCTTTGCTCTTCCAAATCGAAACAACGATTAGACCCTACATCCGTTAGCTCTGGTAAACCTGGGATTTCTAAACGCCAACCTTCATCATCTGTTAAGTGAAGGTGCAGTTTGTTCATCTTGTAGGCTGCCATTTGATCTAGCGTGGCTAGGATGGCATCTTTTGAGTGGAAGTTTCGAGCAACATCCACCATCACACCACGGTAGTCAAAGCGTGGAGCATCTTGGATCGACAGTTGTGGTAATGATTCAGCGTTCTGACTGTCTATTAGGCCAAAAATAGACTGAACTGCGTAGAAAGCACCTGTTTTATCAAACGCTTTAATCGCAATCCCCTCTTCCGAGATGCTTAGTTCATAAGCGCCAGATTTCGCTAAATCACCCGTAAACTGAGTAGGAACAACAGCGACACTCACAGGTAGGTCGCCACTCACATCTACGTTTACCACATCTGCACGTTCTTCAATTGCTGCGAATTGCTCAGCGTCGAATGCGTCTTTAGGTAGGGCAATACCACCAGCAATGCTAACTGAACCTTCACCGGCTTTTACCGACATTGGCGTTGGTAGTAAAGTAGTTGATACGTCTTGCGTTGCTAGATCCGCATTCTTTTCGAAACGCGTAACAGCAGTCGCCATTACGTTGTTGTCATCAGGCGTACGCTTTAGGTTGTTTCCTTCTAAACCTGTTACGAACGACGCAACATCTTCCGTATTCAATGAAGCAATCATCTTAGGTTCTGCGTTTGGTGCCGTTACAAATGCACCCGGCATAAAGTCGGTTTCAAACAGTTGCCAGTATTCACTGGTTAATGGAAGAATCACTTCTTCACCCGCTGCAAAACCATCAAATTTTTCTGTTGGTTCTAGCTTGTGCAAGTCGCCGGTTACGCGAGTGATTTTAAACTGCTCATTATCAACATCTAAGATAAGGCGAATACTGTGGAAGTAGATGGTCCAATCTTTTGAATCAATCGCTTCACCATCGTTAGTTAGCGTCATGTTTACTTTATTACATGACGCCCACTCTGCGCCTAAGTCCTGACAAGCCATGCCTTCGTTTGCACCGTGGTTCGTCAAGATTTCATATTGCACATCAAGGTTATCAGCCAGTGCATTAACCACCTTTTGCTCTGGTGCTTGTGTCACAGCACAACCCGCCAAACCAGCCAGTACCGCTACAGATAGTAAGTTTCTCTTCAACATCGTATTCACCCATAAATTTAAAAATTGAGTAAGAAGCAAATTGGAGCGCTTCGAAAGTTAACTAAACTATATGGGCTTATTTTTTATCGTGAATTAAATCAAGCTAATAAAGTGATCAGCTTCAAATCTCAAAATCAGCGATAAACTTAATTATATAAAAATCATTAAGTTAGAATTAACGGTACTTCCGTCAGTTTTATTTTGACGTAAAAATTGAGAATTGAATCACAATCTTTTTAAAGGATTTCATAAAATCGTGTCGTTGATAGAGAGAAAGGTTTAAGAGTTTGTTCGGGTTGTTATACTTTTCGTACAAACAACGTGACATCGTTCTCAAAAAAAACCGTTAAAAAACACCGTCAAAATCGATTTTAACGAGTTTAATACTTCCTAAAGGAGCTCCCTTTGCGCCCACTCTGGTACATGGTTTTATTCGTTCTCGCTTTTTCAGCTAGGCAAGCGGTCGCCGAGCCCCTTTATTGGCAAGCAAAAAAGGATGAACTGACACTCACTATCTTAGGTTCCGTGCACGTTGGGGACGAGAGTATGTACCCACTTCCTTCAGCGATCATCAGCGCGCTAAAAAACAGTGATGGGTTAGTTATCGAAACGGATATCAGAAAGTCTGATGGCGTGATATATCCCCACAACAAACTCACTACTGCCGATGTACTCAATGAAGAACAGCTGCAATTATTAACCGACATCTCAAAATCATTGGACATGCCGACGCAACAACTGCTTAGCTCACCGCCTTGGGCGACTTCTCTTTCGATACAGATGCAGCAGTTAAAAAACCTTGGTTATGGCTCCGCCGGCGGCGTTGATGCGACGCTAGCTTACAAAGCAACTATCCAAGATGTTCCGGTTATCAGTTTAGAACCACTACAATTCCAAATAGACCTGATGACAAAACAAAAGGACGACGGTAAAGAGTGGTTAGTCAGTAGCCTTGAAGAGTTTGACCAAACTGAACGTGTGGTTCATTGCCTGATTGAAAGCTGGAAAGCAGGTGATTTAGCGAAGCTGGAAGCCTTTTCAGAGCTATCAGAGATGTCGCCTGAACTTGAGAAAGCATTCTTAACCGATCGCAACATAGATTGGGCAAACAAGCTATCAGCCAATAATTGGAAACTTAAGTCTAAAGGGAACTACTTAATCGTAGTTGGCACCTTGCACCTAATTGGAGAAGGTAACCTTATACAGTTATTAGAAAAGAAAGGGTTCAGTGTCATCCAGCAATCACAAAGCCAACCAGCCCAATGTCAATTCGAGGCTAGCCAAAAAAGCTAACGATGCTCAACCTCATTTCGTTTTCGCTATAAAAGCATTTCCTTAATAACAGAATCTTTACATTTAATAGCACCATTGCGGTGCTATTATCTTTCGCTCTTTTTACCTATGGCGTTGTTCTAATGAAACCAGTACTTTTTGCTTTCCCTTTAGCCCTCACGATGCTGATGCCCTCAATAGTCTCAGCCAAAGAAACATGCACCATCGAACAGTTTCAGGCGATAGACATACAACCGGATACCAAAGGCGGTGTATTAGATAAAGAAAGCGGACAGTTTTTGATTACTGAGAAACCACCGATGCGCTGCGCCAATATTACGTTCACAACCTCTACAACACGAAACCGTATCGCAAGCCAAATGAACAACAATTTTGAAGCGAACTTTTACGACAACCAAACGGGAAGCTCTCACTCGGTGACGTTTGATGAAGATGAAGTAAAGGCAGGTTACATTCGAATAGGCCCGAATAAGCCAGCGGAAGCGTATGTTTGTTTTGTTACCTCGGAAACACCGATAAAAGACATCACGTGTGATGTGAATTGATCATTGAGTTGCTTGAAGAAAAAAACAGGGCTAAGGGAAAGGTCCGTTTTCCGCATAGCCCTATTTTGCTGCTTACTCGGTAGCTTAAAGTATGTCTGTACTCGCTTCGGAATAACGCGCGATAATCGGATTTTGTAATGCATTCGGATCGCCCGGCGACCACATTCCACGCTTCATTCCTTTCACAATCAAATGAATCACCGCGGCATCAATAGCAGACATCACAGCAATATTGACCGGTTCATTTTGGCTATAGCCCATTTCAACTTCTAACAGTTCTTTATAATCAACAAAGCGAAATGCGCCGAACCCAATCTCGTGTGAAGAGATAGTTTTAGTGGTGGTGACACTCAATAGAACTTGCCCGGTTCTAACGTCAACCGCTCTTAAATTGACAGTGACTTGATCCGTTCTGTATTGTCCAGAACCACCGATCCCAAGATACTTAGCACCCGCACCGCCTGTCACGATATTCGAGTCATAAGCTACAATGCCACCTTCGATGACGATGTTAGCGGAACTCAAAGACGACAAGTCTGCCCCATGATTGTTTACGACCTTATCTTTTTTCTGAGCCGCTCGAATGATCTTACGTTCAGTCAATAAGTTTTGGAGCCCTTCACGCTCCAGGGGTACGAACCACTGAGAGTCGATAAGTGCCGTCGTCAATAAAGACGTCCCACCCTGTGGTACTGCTGTCGAAAAGTTACTGTTCGGCTGAGGCTTGTATTGGCCTGTTTGATCTCTAAAGTCATACACCGAGACCAATATTTTCCCTCGAGGCTGAGGTAATGAGATGAGATCGGTATAAGTCGATCCTCTCGGCATCAGTTTTGGCGTTTCAGAAGTCTCTGGAATTTGCATAGAGTAAGTGCACCCTCCCAACACAAAGGTCAAGAAGACGATAATGATCGATTTCATAACACAATCCTTGTGATTAGAGGTCTGGGTTTAGTCCCGAAACACTGATTTCTGTTGATTCCCCTGTCGCTTTATCGACGATTTGAACGAGTAAGGTCCCGGAGTCGTCAACAATATTGAGGAAAAAGTCATCTGTTTCTAACTGCCCTGTATTCCCGTTACCTACATCAGCAAGCAACTGGCTTATCAAACGAGACTCTAAACTAGACGCTAAACGATCTAAGGCTGATTCTTGCTCATCAAAGATATCCCTTGCATTTGGGTCTTCATAATCATTGATAGCATTAGCGTGATTAAAAAGGTGAGAACTGTTTAAAGCGTTTCCGCCAAAACTTGGATTTACGGGCGTATAAACTAATTCGCTTGAGTAAACCGAAGGCGAAACTATCAGCGCAATGAGCGCGGCCTTTCTGAAAAATATCGACATCCTTGGCTCCTTAAAATTCATCATGGTCTAGGTCGTAAGTGTCCTGAAAGAGTCTCTCTGCTTGCCATCTGATAATGTAATTCCCTACAACTCGAGTGGCATCGGCAGCTCGTTCTTTCGCTTGTCTACGACCAGGGGACAACGCCGTACGGAAGATCGGTTTTCTAGAGTGTTGAACCTCTATGATGCTTCCAGATAATGCCGTTGGCCTCTCTTTTACCGTCAAATTTTCCTTAAGGTTGGGATAACTCTCGTTGAGCGATTGAGAGAAAAAGAAATAGAAGTCATCGCCTAAGCGCGTAATTGTTCTATCCACTATGATCCCGTCAACTTCGCTAAAGTCGTTAAACTTTTCCTTCAGGTTATTTGTCGAATCCTCAAGTTTTGTTCCATTTTCTAAGGGAGCACCATTTTCAAGACCATGACTCGTATCCCCTGCACTAACAGCGCAAGAAAATAGAGTAATTGTAAGCAGCTTGATTTTCATGTGGGCTCCCATTCAAAGTCCATTTACAAAATGAGAATGTGGTTCGTTGAATCTATACAAAGCCTAATCCATGCTCACAGTGGCATATATAAACTTTAGGTTTAATCTCCGGGAGAAATTAATGAACTAAGGAGGGGATGCACAAGTTAATTACTAATTAAATTTCTCATATGCAATTAAATATTTTCACCTTTAAGTTTATAGATGATATTCACCTAGAAACCTAAGATGTTCTCATGCTAGTGAGTTACACGGCGTTCAACACGGAATATATATTTAGTTGAATAAACACGCATCAGACACTTTAGGGTAAAGATAATGACAAGTCGGACAGTAGCACTTACCAGCTTAACTTGCTTATATTTATCAATAGGTAGTTTTAATGTTGCTATAGCCTCTGGTATTGAGGGGGACTTTTTACATAATGTCGATCAGGACATTATTAATGACTATAGCGACTTATATAATTATTCATCTGGGGATTTAGATAATTACTCAGAGATAGATATAACAAACAGTTCTGATTCAAACTCAACGATTATTCAATATAGTCCTGGAATTAAAGCGAATAATAGAGCGAAGATTAAACAAAGTGGTCACTCTAATTCAGCAAATATTACACAAGTGGGACGAAATAATGTTGCGTATATCGATCAAGATGGATCGAACAATACCGCCGCTATTGGGCAACTTGGCGGAAATAGCGAAGCGCTGATTTCCCAAGACGGAAACCACAATTTAGCGGTAATAGGACAAGCGAACTTCTCAGGGCAAGGGAGTCAATTAAGTATTGACCAAAAAGGCAACCATAATACGGCATTTATGGCTGGGTCTGGAGGAGACAACTTAGGAATTTCTCAAGATGGGCACGACTTCGCGATAGTCAATGCGTCGAGCTCGATGAGAATCTACATCAATCAAGCAAATTAGCGCGCAGTATGGATAGCTTGATTCAAGGTCACTTCATTTGAAGTGATACATAGTCGACATGGAAATGTATAAGGATACAACTTATGAAACTTACACAAATTGGAATTATAGTCGGTGCCATTATTGGTTTTAACGCAGCTCACGCTTCTGCACCTGAACCAGGGTTTGGTGTCAAAGAAGGAGTTACTGACCTGAGAATCTCTAACAAAGCAGCAGCTATTGAGCCCATTGCTATGGATAACACAGCGATTTGGCAAATGGGGAATGGTGATCATGCGAATGTACTAATCGAGCAAAATACTTCCGGTGTAGATGACGGTCATATAGCTCTGGTTGACACGCACGCTAGCAAACACTCAGATGTAGTGGTAAGACAAGATGGTAACCTCAATGAAGCGCATGTGAAACTACGTTACAAAAGAAACGACGCACTCATCGATCAAGATGGCTTGAGTAACCAAGCTAGAGTCAAAGTGCAGCGTGGTGGTCGAAACAACGATTTCAGTGTCACTCAAATGGGCAATGAAAACATTTCGATCGTTAAATCTAAAGGTGGTGCAGACCGAAATGATGCTGACGTATACATCAACGGTAACTCTAACAAGACTTACACTGAGTTTAGCAACCGAAGCGTCGACAACAACCTTGTAGATATTGAGATTACAGGTGATGGCAACTATGTGGAAACTATCGTCAATACAGATGTTGGTGGTGGTGATTGGAATACAGTCGACATTGATCTAGCGAACAGCAGTAATTTAAATAGAGTATTTACGTTACAAACAGGATCACATTCAAATGCGACTGTTGACTTATCAAACAGCAACATGAACCAATTTATGATTGAGCAAACCTCTTATGATAATGCTGCTGTTTTAGGCAACGGGGCTAACGGAAACGTTGGACTTATTTACCAAAACTAATATGAATATTAATAATCTATATAAAACGGCGTTGATCGCCGTTTTATTTTTATCTAGCGAACCAAGCTATGCCTCCCCTTATAGTTCACTTCAATGCAATTTAAGTAATAAAAGTGTCATTCTTGTATTAAGTAACAAAATACCATCCTCATTTACTGTACACACTAACAACAATTCTACATTTCAACAAAAATCAAATCTTGGAAAAACCAAGATAATTATGCATAAAAATCAACTACCTTTAACCATAGAATTTAAAAATGACAATTATATTTGGACAATTGCGTCAGACTGTACAATAAACAAAAAATCTACCTGACAGCTAACTTATTTACCTTCTCTTGTTCTCTAAAGTAACATTCATAAAACTTATTGATTAATTAGACTTTAAGTTAGCCAAATATGCATGTGTGATATAAACTATAAAATCTAATAAGGATGTTATGGGTGAATATAAGGAGCTGGCACATGGCTAAGATGGGGGCATACCAAGCCATTTTACTTGCGGAAAACAACCTACAATCAACGCTACTCAAAGAATCGATCGAACAAAAAATCAACATCAGTATCAAACTCATATCGCCTGAAAGACTGAGTACCACAGCACTCAAAAATCAAGAGTTGGATCTCATTATTATTGATTACCCAACAATGACTAAGCAATACACTGAAAAGTACCAAGAGCTTAGAGATGACGTGGCAAGCGACGTCCATGAAGTATTGCTCAATACCCCACATGATTTCCCTCATTCAGAGATGCTGAAGTGGCAATTTTTGGTCGGTATTTTTTATGCGTCAGATACACTTGAGAAGCTAGTTACCGGATTTAACTGTATTTTACAGGGTGAAATGTGGATGAGCAGAAAGCTAATCTACCAGTACATAAGCTTTTACAGAGAAAGACAGTGCGCGAAAACTAGCCCTCACTATCTAAAGCTCACAAAACGCGAGCAACAAATCATTAAGCTACTCGGTGATGGGGCTTCTAATACCCAGATAGCAGACACACTTTATGTGAGTGAGAATACGGTCAAAGCACACCTTCACAATACCTTTAAAAAAATCAAAGTGAAGAATCGCTTACAGGCTTTAATTTGGGTGAAGAACAATATTGCAACCAATGAGTTCGTCCAGTAACCAAGATTTGGTGCTATCACGATAAGAAAACGATAACATTTCGAATATGGAAAGGCATGCTAAAGCGGTATTCGATGAAACTAGCATTTCAGCCCCGCTCCCTTGTAAAAACTACAAATACGAAAAAGGCTTCTCATTGCTGAGAAGCCTTTTTCTTAATGTATGTCCCGTCCTGAAATGTGTTTACACATTGAGGACGAATTATGACTACTTCAAATATCAGGCGAACCCCACCTAGGTTCTAATCCCATTTCCCATACCCTGAAACGACGAAAGCCTGCTCAATGAGCAGGCTTTCAAAATGTGGTCGGTGAAGAGGGATTCGAACCCCCGACCCTCTGGTCCCAAACCAGATGCGCTACCAAGCTGCGCTATTCACCGAGATATCTAACTGGCTGATTGCCTGTCGATGGAGCGTATAATACGGATTCTAAATTTATCCGCAAGCGCTTTTTCTCATATTTATTGTGAATTCGAATCGTTCGAACAAAAGACATACAACAACACGCTTGATGTGACGAAAAACACACAGTTACCAACAAGTATTTAACTTATGAAACAGGATTGATCCAGATCAGTGAATTGATAACACCAGTTAATACACTAACCCGTGTCATATAACTTTGAGGTATACACATGGACTTTTGGCTAGATCTCCTATTTGGTAATGCGGTGGGACTATCTTCAATGATAGTAATCTTCGGGGCTCTGGGTCTCATGATGTTTTATGGAGGCTTCTTCATCTACAAAGTTATGACTGAAAAATCTCCTCACTAGAATCGCTCAGCCTAAATCATTTACTTTATAAGTAAATGTCAAAACGCTTTGCACCGGAGCAGACTTATTGTCTTCTCCGGTTTTTTCATTTTTAAACCCAGCCTCAACTTAGGTATACTTACCCTATCCTTCCCCAACTTGAGATACACACTATGTCTCATGATGACGACTTAGATCTATTCCAAGAAATGATGGGCGATGTTAAACGTATCGACCATGACACCGCTGAACACCAGAAAGTACACCGAGTCACCGAATCTCACCTTGCTAAGCGTGAAGCCGCTATGTGGTTGTCTGACGACGAGAAAGACTACTTATCATTAGATTACTCGCCAATGATCAAGCCAGACGATGTCATTGCTTATAAAAAAGACGGTGTACAAGAAGGCGTATACAAAAAGCTGCGCCTAGGCAAATACCCTATTCAAGCCAAGCTCGACCTTCATAGGAAAACACTGAAAGACGCACGTAACGAAGTGCTTTCATTTTTGCGTCAGTGTTTAAGAATGGATGTTCGTACCGTCATCATTGTTCACGGTAAGGGTGAGCGTTCAAACCCACCAGCAATGATGAAAAGCTACGTGGCAAATTGGCTTACGCAAATCAACGATGTTCAATGTGTTCATTCTGCACAGCAATTTCATGGTGGTACGGGCGCAGTCTACGTCATGCTCAGAAAGAGTAATGAGAAAAAGCTAGAGAACAGAGAGCGCCATCAAAAACGCACCAGTTAATAGGTTGAGATAGATAAATGGGCTAGTAGCGATTTTGCATCAAGATCGATATTTCGTGCCTAGACTCACACCAAGTGCTAAAATTGCCTCAGTTAACGAATTCCAACTCAAAGCAACTATCCAAAGGTTGCTTTTTGTTTATCTATATTTCCGTTGTGAAACGCTAAGAGAATATCATGTCACAAGAATCCCAAGCTAAACGCCTTAATAAATACATCAGTGAAACTGGTTTTTGCTCACGCCGCGAAGCCGATAAGCTCATTGATGCAGGCCGAGTTACTATTAACGGTAAGATCCCTGAAATGGGTACTAAAGTCTTGCCAGGTGATGATGTTGAGATCGACAATAAGCCTGTTCGCTCAAAAGAGAAGCCGATTTACATTGCTCTTAATAAACCAACAGGTATCACCTGTACGACTGAGCGTGATATTCCTGGCAACATCGTCGACTTTATCGGCCACCACAAGCGCATTTTCCCGATTGGTCGTCTAGATAAGCCTTCTGATGGCCTTATCTTCTTAACCAATGACGGCGACATCGTAAACAAAATCCTACGTGCAGGTAACAACCACGAGAAAGAATACGTGGTGCGTGTAGATAAGCCGATTACGACGGAATTCTTGAAGCAAATGGGCGCTGGCGTTCACATTCTCGATACAGTCACTTTGCCATGTAAAGTAGAGAAAGAGACCAAATTCTCATTCCGAATTACACTAACACAAGGCCTTAACCGCCAAATTCGCCGTATGTGTGAAGCGCTCGGTTATGAAGTATTTAAGCTACGTCGTGTTCGTATTATGAATATCTCACTAGACGGTATTCCTAACGGCAAGTGGCGCTACCTGAGCGACGAAGAGATCACTGAGATCTTAGCGATGTGTGAAGGCTCAGTAAGTACGGAAGATGCGTCAAAAATGAACGCGAAAGGTCAACGCATTCGTAAAGCGACTGACGCGAAACTTTTTGATAGCCGTGAAGAGAACCAAGCTTCAACAGCGCGCCGTAATCAAAACGAGAACCGTACACGTACTTACCGCGGTAACAATGCGGATGAATTCCGTCATGCACCTAACTCAAAGCGTGGCCGCAATTCATCGAACGGTGAAAGCGGTGGTAATACCGAGAACTGGAAATCGAACTCTCGTTCAGAGCGTTCTAATTCAGATAGAAACCGTTCGGATCGCAATCGCACAGATCGCGATAATACCGATCGTAGAAGTGGTAAGCCGGCAAACCGCAGCCAAGATTCAAACAGACCGAACAAACCTGCACCAAAGCGTGTTGGTGGTACTTTAGGTCTGAAGAAGTAGTCTGAATTAGTAAGACGAGACACTCGATATAAAAACGCCCGCTAGATTAGTCTAGCGGGCGTTTTTGTTTGTCATTCGATAGTTTTATCATCATGACAACGACAATCTATAAACATAGATCCGCAAACTGTCCGCGAGTCAGTAGCGTTAAGTCTTTTGGGTCGAGTTCAATCTCTAGCCCACGCTTCCCTGCACTCACACATATCGTTTCAAAATCGGTAGCGCTGGAATGAACAAAAGTAGGCAAGGCTTTCTTCTGACCAAGCGGACTAATTCCACCAACAACATAACCCGTGGTTTTCTGAGCAATATCTGGATCAGCCATCTCTGCTTTTTTGCCTTTCGCTGCTTTTGCTGCCAGCTTTAGGTTTAGCTTCTGGTCGACAGGAATAACGGCAACCGCCAAATCTTTCGCCACACCATTCAAGCAGAATAACAGCGTTTTGAATACACGTTTGGGATCTTGACCAAGCGCTTCAACGGCTTCTAAACCATAGTTCGTATTATTGGCATCATGATGGTACTGATGCACGCTATGAGCGATTTTCTTTTTCTTGGCAAGATTGATTGCAGGGGTCATAACAAATCCAAACGATAGATAAACAAAAAGCGACGCCGAGGCGTCGCTTTAGTTAAATTTATCATGGTGCTAGAGTCAATCTAATTTAACACCTATTGATACAATTGCTTGGATTCAATTACTTGTAAACCATTTGGCCTGAAGGCGCGTACTTGTTTACGTCAACCGGGCTGTTTGCTTCTAGGTACTCTTTCAGTACTTCAGCATCAACAAAACCAGTATTTACATAACCTGGGTGGTCAGACAATTTAGGGTAACCGTCACCACCAGCAGCGTTAAAGCTTGGTACTGTGAAACGGTATGTTTCGTCTAGACGAAGCTGTTTGCCACCGATGAATACATTCGATACTTCACCGTTCGCTACTGTCATTGAGATACCAGCAAACTGAGCGTAAGCACCAGAATCGATTGGTTTAGTCGCCACTACATTTAGGTAATCTAGAACTTCTTTACCCGTCATGTCCGTGTAAGTCAGGATGTTCGCAAAAGGCTGTACCGTTAGCACGTCTTTGTAAGTAACATTACCGGCTTCAATTGAGTCACGAACGCCACCAGAGTTCATCACAGCGAAGTCTGCTTTTGCGCGCTCCATGTGAGAAGTCGCAATCAAACGACCTAGGTTGGTCTGTTGGAAGCGAACGACGTTACGATCGCCTTCAAGCTTACCATTTGTCTCTGCGATTTGAACTTCTAGCTGTGCTTGACCTTGCTCTTGGAAAGGACGTAGGAATTCAAGTAGCTCTGGGTCTTGTGCGATTTCATCTTGAATAAGAACACGTTGCTTCTTACCGTCAATCTTAACTTTCTTCTTAAGGTTAACTGGAATCAGGTCGTAGCTCACCATCTCTAGCTCACCATTACGGAATTCGTAATCAGCACGACCTACGTACTTGCCCCACTCATGAGCTTGAACGATGTAAGTACCATTCTGTACGTCAGGCTTACACTCATCACCCGGCTTGAAGTTTTTCTTCGCAACGTTAGGGCCTTCCATACACACAGGCTCTTGAGAGTGACCACCAACGATCATGTCTAGATCGCCTTCATTTAGGTAACGAGCAAGTGCGACATCACCCGGTGCGTTAACACCACGTTGGCCGTTTTCGTAGTGACCCATGTGAGTCACAGCGAAGATTAAATCTGGCTTCTCTGTTTCTTTAAGTTCAGCGATCAGCTTCTTCGCTTCTTCTTTAGGGTCACGGAAATCAATGCTCGCGATGAACTCAGGGTTACCGATTTTTGCCGTATCTTCAGTGGTTAGACCGATAACCGCAATCTTGATACCTTGCTTTTCAAACATCTCGTAAGCTTGGAACTTGCGTTCGCCTGTTGCTTTGTCGTAGATGTTTGCAGATAGCATTGGGAAGTTAGCCCAATCGATCTGCTTTTGTAGTACGTCTAAAGAGTTGTCAAACTCGTGGTTACCCAATGCCATTGCATCGTAACCAATTTTATTCATACCTTTGAAATCAGGTTCTGCATCTTGAAGATCTGACTCTGGCACACCCGTGTTGATGTCACCACCAGATAGAAGCAACACGCTACCGCCTTCTGCTTCAACTTCAGCACGAAGTTGGTCAACAAGCGTTTTACGCGCAGACATGCCGTATTCACCGTATTTGTTCTGCCAAAAACGACCATGGTTGTCGTTAGTGTGTAGAACCGTTAGCTTGTAAGTTTCGTCTTGGTTCCAATCTTGAGTTGATTGAGACGCACACCCAGCTAGAGTAGCTAGGATTGCAGCACTTAGTGCTGTCTTTAGAATAAGGCGTTGCTTCATTGTCATACCTTTGAACTTTTTAGGGGAATCCACTGCTTTTTTATCACTCAAACTCAACAAATGTCCGCTAAGGAAACATCGTTAGAATTTAGTAAAACATGAAGTAGTTTAAATTAAGACGGTAAACCTAACAGAGTGATTTCATATTTATGTAGGATAGATCACCTTAATCTCCTATCGAGTGTGTAACAAAGCGGCAAAGTTGCATTTGAGCAAATAAGTGATCACAGGCAAACGTTTTCATAATTTTTTAGATTATTTGTGATTGGCTCAATTCAACATCCCCGAAAAGTGACCTTCGTTAAATTTATTCTATTTATCAAAGCCTTAATTGATATGTTATAACATACCTACTAATAGGCTAACTGGTTTGAAAGTATCAACTTAACCGCAACTCGCTGACCGATAGGTACAAAAAAGCCGGCGTTTGCGCCGGCTGTTAATTATATGCAGTTCAATTATTTAATATCGATGTGCTCAAAGCCTTTGATAAGGTCATCAAGTTCTTTCATCTGCTTCAAGAACGGCTCTAGTTTGTCTAGAGGTAGCGCAGATGGGCCATCACAACGAGCTTGATCTGGATTCGGGTGAGCTTCAATGAACAGACCCGCAATACCCGTAGCAAGACCCGCTTTAGCAAGTTCAACCGTTTGCTCACGACGACCGCCAGATGCAGCACCTGATGGGTCACGCATTTGTAGAGAGTGCGTCACGTCGAAGATGATTGGGCTACCGTTTGAAGACTTCTTCATTACGCCAAAGCCAAGCATATCGACAACAAGGTTGTCGTAACCCATGCAAGCGCCACGCTCACAAAGGATAATGTTGTCGTTACCACACTCAGCAAACTTATCAACGATGTTGCCAACTTGGTTCGGGCTCATGAACTGAGGCTTCTTCACGTTGATTACTGCGCCAGTCTTAGCCATTGCTTCAACAAGATCAGTTTGACGAGCTAGGAATGCAGGTAATTGGATTACATCAACCACATCCGCAACAGGCTGAGCTTGAGCTTCTGTGTGGATATCAGTAATGATCTTCACGCCGAAAGTATCTTTCAGCTCTTGGAAGATTTTAAGACCTTCTTCCATTCCTGGACCACGGTATGAATGAACTGAGCTGCGGTTCGCTTTATCAAAAGACGCCTTAAATACGTAAGGGATGCCCAGCTTCTCGGTTACTTTTACATAGTGCTCACAGATCTGCATAGCAAGATCGCGAGATTCAAGAACGTTCATGCCTGCAAATAGCGTAAATGGCTTGTCGTTTGCAATTGGCATATCGCCAATGTGAACTGTTTTTTGTTCCATCATATTCTCTCTAAGTAATTATTAATTAGTGAACTACCACTGTCTTTTCGTTCATGACGTTCACTTGAGATTTCAGTAACTCAGATGCAGGGTCATCTGGGCATTGGTCGATAAAATATTGATAATCGGTTGCGGCTACTTGGTGACAGTCTAGCTGCTGATAGATAAAACCGCGGTCACGGATTTCATATGGGTCATCAGGTACAAACGTCAAAGCAAGGTCAGTACACTTCAATGCAAGCGTATAACGCTCTTCTCGCAGCAGTGCACTCTTGAGCAGGGCTAACCACTTACCAATAATTGTTGGGTGGTCGGCAACTTCTAAGTGCTCAGGTTTCACCTTAGCTAATGGGCCATCATGTCCAATTAACCATGCTCGCAGCGTTTGTTCGCCAACATACTCACCGTTATAAGGGTTAATGTAGGCCGCAGCTTGCCCGTACCAACTTACTTTAATTAAGAATTGAGTAGGGAAAGAGACGCCCTCTACAGGAAAGCCTAGCTTGCGACCTAGAAAAAGAAAGATCGCCCCCAGACTCACTGGAATGCCTTTCTTTCTCTCAAGCACTTTATCGATGAACGCGTTTTCCGAAGAGAAATACGCGTCTTTATCGCCAGCAAAGCCCCATTCATAAAAGAATAGTCGAATAAAAGATTCAAACTTCTGCTGTTCATCGGTTTCATTAACCAAAGCAAACTCGGCGTCTTTTAACAATCTCGCCAGCTCTTGCTCTGCCCAACTGTCTTGAGTTTCTGGGTTAATCGCTTTATTTAAGATCAATGCACCTTCAGCTAACTCTAGCTGGTCAAAGTCTTCATCAAAAAATTCGTACATAGATAGTTAACCGAAATAAGGAGATAATTAACCGAAAAATGTTGGTGTCTTAGTCATTGCGATTTTGCCTGCCATCGCTAACCAGCCAAGCGCACCAAAGAAAGAGAATACTCTCAATAGCTTGTTTTTACCTAGCTTAAGCGCAAAGAAACCTAATGCGATGTAAGCCATAACACAAGTTAGTTTTTCGGTTAACCATGGTGCTGCTGGTGTGAATGGAATAAAGCCAGTGATGAAAATCAAGCCAATACCCGATAGCAATAGCAACGAGTCATTGATATGAGGAAAACGCTGCAAGAAAGGATGCTTAAGCTTAGGTGAGTTAGCCATCATAAGAGCGAAACGAATCGAAAGAAGTAGCGCACTTATAGCAATCGTTAATAGGTGAAAATGTTTTAGACCTTCGTACATGGTATTCCTTTATATTTTTATATGTGCTTTCGTTAACACGAGCCTCACAATACCCGTTAATGCCCTGTATTTCTTCGTTAAATGCATTACCGAGTTAAATGTATTGTCGAATTAAAGGTATCAATTTAGCAAGTTCATCATCCATTGCTCACAAGACGATTAACAATCACTAACTATGAACAGTAACAACCCAATGTCACTCGGTCATTACCACCGTAATCTTTCTCTGTCACAACATCGAGATAACCGAGCGCCTGCATAATCTCACGAACTGCCAAACCTTGGTCATAGCCGTGTTCAAATGCTAACCAACCTTCATTTTCCAAAAAGCCGCGTGCGTTTTCAGAAATGTATCGAATATCTGCAAGCCCTTTCTCTTCAGCAACCAGTGCTGTGATCGGCTCAAAACGCACATCGCCTTGAGACAAATGAGGATCATTCTTCTCAATGTATGGCGGGTTAGAAACAATCAGAGAGAACTTCACAGTTTCTTCAGAGCTCAAAGGCTCAAACCAACTGCCGTGCAAAAAAGTCGCATTGGTGATATTGAGACGTTGTGCATTCTCTGTCGCAAGCTGTTGCGCTTCAGGGCGAAGATCAATACCCGTTACCTGTCGATTCGGCATCTCAGACGCCAATGCTAACGCGATAGCACCTGTACCTGTCCCTAAATCGAGAATCGCGCCTTGCTTGCCGTACGTTTTATCCAAAGCCACCTCAACCAAACGCTCAGTATCTGGGCGTGGGATTAATGTAGAAGGGGAAACTTTTAACGGCAGTGACCAAAACTCACGCTCACCAATAATGTAAGCCACAGGCTCACCGGTTAAGCGACGTTTTAGAAGGGCATTGAATTCAGACTCTTGCTCTGCGGTGAGATGCTTCTCAGGCCAAGTCAGTAGGTAAGATCTTGGTTTATCTAAAGCGTGACAAAGCAGTACCGCGGCATCAATAGAGGGTGATGTGTTATCACCCTCTTGAAGCTTTACGATTGCTGCTTTTAAAGCACTTTCAACCGTATATGCTGACTGCATACTGGTTAGTTGTTCTCTGCAAGTGCAGCAAGCTGATCGGCTTGGTGCTCTTGAAGTACAGGATCAAGCAAGCTTTGCATGTCACCTTCAAGTACTTCGTTAAGACGGTAGATAGTAAGGTTGATACGGTGATCCGAAACACGACCTTGTGGGTAGTTGTACGTACGAATACGGTCACTACGGTCACCCGAACCTAGTAGGTTACGACGTGTATCAGAAACCGCTGCCGCGCGGCGCTCTTCTTCTGCTTGAACAATACGAGCAGCAAGAACAGCCATCGCTTTCGCTTTGTTTTTATGCTGAGAACGCTCGTCCTGACACTCTACTACTGTACCCGTTGGTAAGTGAGTAATACGGATTGCTGAATCCGTGGTGTTAACGTGCTGACCACCCGCGCCTGACGCACGGAAAGTATCAATTTTAAGGTCGCCCGCTTTGATTTCTGGAAGATCCGCTTCTGGGATTTCCGGCATAACGGCAACCGTACATGCTGACGTGTGAACACGGCCTTGAGATTCGGTTTCAGGTACACGTTGTACACGGTGACCGCCTGACTCAAACTTCATTGTGCCGTAAACAGCGTCGCCACTTACCTTAGCGATCATCTCTTTGTAGCCGCCTTGTTCAGAAGCATTGCTGCTCATGATTTCAACGCGCCAACCTTTCTTCTCAGCAAACTTAGAGTACATACGGAACAGGTTGCCCGCGAAGATACCCGCTTCATCACCACCCGCGCCTGCACGGATTTCAAGGAAACAGTTACGCTCATCGTTTGGATCTTTTGGAATCAGAAGAATCTGTAGCTCATCAGTCAAACGTTCAATCGCCGCTTTTGCGTCTTTGATTTCGTCTTGAGCCATTTCTCGCATTTCAGCGTCATCTTCGTTTGCCATCTCTTCAGCAGCTTCTAAATCTTCTTGAGCTTGCTGGTATGACTGGAAGCAAGCCGTCACTTCTTCTAGTTGAGAGTACTCTTTAGAAAGTGCACGGAATTTGTCTTGATTCCCGATTACATCTGGATCACCAAGTAGATGTTGAACTTCTTCATAGCGTTCAACAAGTGTTTCAAGCTTTACTAGAATCGAGGCTTTCATAATGTCTTATTCTGTTGGAGGTCTAATATTATTGAGGGTTTTCTAAGCCCAAACTCTGTCTAATGACCATTAATTTTGCAGGTTCTCCTTGCTCAGCTGCACTTTGAAGTGCGCGCGTTGGAGCATGGATCAATTTGTTTGTGAGCTTATTACTTAGCTCAAGTAAGACTTTCTCAGGGTCACCGCCAGCGGCAAGTGATTGTAAACTCTTACTTAATAATTCTTCTCGGATTTCGTTGGCCGATTTACGGTAGTCACGAATACTGTCTACAGCTTGCAGTGAACGCATCCAACTCATAAATGCTGCACTTTCTTCGCTAACTATTGCTTCCGCTTGAATCGCTTCCACTTTGCGCTGTTCAATGTTGCCATCAACAATCGACTGCAGATCATCCACTGAATAAAGGTAGGCGTCATTCAATTCACCAACCTGAGATTCCACATCACGCGGAACCGCAATATCAACCAACAACATAGGTTGATGTTTTCTTGTTTTCAGTGCAGTTTCCACCATGCCTTTACCAATGATAGGTAACGGACTTGCGGTTGAGCTGATCACGATATCTGCTCGATGCAGATGATCAGGGATCTCATTAAGGCTGATCACTTCAGCACCAAACTCTTCAGCCAACCCTAAAGCACGCTCACGAGTTCGGTTAGCCACAATCATCTTGGTACAGCCATTTGCTGAAAGATGCTTAGCCACCAACTCAATGGTTTCACCCGCACCCACCAATAACACGGTTGAATCGGCAATCGACTCAAAGATGTGTTTGGCTAACGTACAAGCTGCGTAAGCAACCGAAACCGCGCTTCCGCCGATCTCCGTTTCAGTTCGAACACGCTTCGCGACAGAGAATGATTTTTGGAACAGCTTTTCCATTGAAGCATCAACAGATTTGTTCTCTCGCGAGTCTGTATAAGCTTGCTTCACCTGACCTAAAATCTGTGGTTCACCCAATACCAAAGAGTCCAAGCCACAAGCTACGCGCATTAAATGTTTAATCGCCGCCTGCTCTTCATGGACATAAATGCTCGGTTTTAGCTCTTCAGGGCTCACTTGATGGAAAACTGACAACCAATCGATGAGCTTGTTTTTTGCCACGCCTTTGACGTCACAATACAATTCAGTTCGATTACAGGTAGAAAGTATGACACTTCCATTTACGTGTGCATTTGCGTTAAGTTGCTTGAGTGCCTCAGATAATTTATCTGGACCAAAAGCGACTTTTTCTCGCAATTCAACCGACGCTGTATTGTGATTGATACCTACGGCAAGCAAAGACATGTATCAGAAGTTCTCGATCAGGGAATGGAAACAAGGGGCGAATTTTACTTGATGCATGGCTCTATTTAAAGAGCAAGCGGGATTTGTTTTCCTGACTTCGTGAATTCAATGCTATAGTTGAAGCGTTTTTTAGATAAATTTGAACAAGTTGTGAGCAAATATGAGCAAGCTTCTCAAAATCGCGTCTCTTATTTTTATGGCCATAATTATGGTGGGTTGCTCGTCTATCCCAGAACAACCAACCAGCGTTGAATGGCAAAGTCATCAAGATCGGCTTTTACAGATAGAAAACTACCAAGCCTCAGGCAAGCTCGCTTACATTTCCCCAGAGCAACGCCAAAGCCTAAATTTCATTTGGAAGCATTCACCAAATCAAAGTCAATTAAGGCTTACGACTTTTCTCGGTCAAACTGCATTGAACCTAACCATTGATCCATCAGGTGCAAAAGTCGTGACCTATGATGATCAAGTATTTACTCATGCGAGCGCTTCAGTCTTGGTTGAGCAGCTGACAGGCTTACAGATCCCTATTGATCATCTACCACAATGGTTCCTTGGCATTCCAGATCAAGCCGATAGCTACCAATTGAACACCACCAACACGCTTGAATCTCTCACCAAACAAGTCAGCAGCCAACTATGGACACTGAGTTTTGCTAACTATCGCAATACAGAGATGCCGAATAAGCAACTATCGGATGAAGACAATACTAAGGTAGAGACAATCCCACTCCCTACTCGATTGTCATTCAAGCAAGACAATAACAAAATCAACATTGTAGTTTCGAAGTGGACACTGAAAAAATGATAACAACGCCAACCCATTGGCCTTCTCCGGCTAAACTGAATTTATTTCTCTATATCACTGGTCGACGTGACAATGGCTATCACGAACTTCAAACTTTATTTCAGTTTGTCGATTTTGGTGATGAACTGACGGTTACCGCAAACTCAGAAACTAGCTCGATAACAATCACACCAGAAATCCCTGGGGTAGCACTTGAAGACAACCTGATCTGGAAAGCCGCTACTGCGCTACAGCAATATACCTCAACCTCTTTCGGTGCAGATATTGAACTCAAGAAAGTACTGCCTATGGGTGGCGGTATTGGCGGAGGCTCTTCAAATGCAGCAACCGTGTTGGTCGCTCTGAATTATTTATGGCAACTCAACCTCTCGGATAATCAACTCGCCGAGATCGGTTTGAAGCTTGGTGCTGACGTTCCTGTGTTCGTTCGAGGCCACGCCGCCTTTGCTGAAGGGGTTGGAGAACAGCTACAGCCCGCTAATCCGGATGAAAAATGGTATCTTGTGGTTAAGCCTCAAGTGAGCATAGCAACTGTAGACATATTCACACATTCAGAATTAACGCGAAACACTCCAAAGCGAGCGCTATCAACGCTTCTAGAGCAAGAATACGTAAACGATTGCGAAAAAATTGTGCGAATGCTGTACCCAGAGGTTGATAAGCAACTTTCATGGCTGCTACAATACGCGCCGTCGAGATTGACTGGCACAGGTTCGTGCGTTTTTGCTGAATTTAACAGCAAAAAAGAAGCCGAATTGGTGCGAGAACAACTGCCTGACACAGTTTCCGCTTTTGTAGCGAAAGGAAGAAACATTTCTCCTTTAAAAGAAACTCTGGCTGAATACCAATCAGCCCACCCACAATCTATTTAAAACTGGACGCAACCCGAGGTTTCCACCGTGCCTGATATGAAGCTATTTGCTGGTAACGCAACACCTGAACTAGCCCAACGTATTGCTGATCGTCTATACATCTCTCTTGGCGATGCTACTGTAGACCGTTTTTCTGATGGCGAAGTCGCTGTTCAAATCAATGAAAACGTTCGTGGTAGCGATGTATTCCTGATTCAATCAACTTGTGCACCAACCAATGACAACCTTATGGAATTGGTGGTAATGATTGACGCAATGCGCCGTGCTTCTGCTGGCCGTATTACTGCTGTAATCCCTTACTTCGGTTATGCCCGTCAAGATCGTCGTGTACGTTCTGCTCGTGTGCCAATTACTGCAAAAGTTGTTGCAGACTTCCTTTCTAACGTTGGCGTTGACCGCGTTCTTACTATCGACCTACACGCAGAGCAAATCCAAGGCTTCTTCGATGTACCTGTTGATAACATCTTCGGCACTCCAGTTCTTCTAGAAGACATGGCTAACCGTGGCCTAGAAAACCCAGTTGTGGTTTCTCCAGACCTTGGTGGTGTTGTACGTGCTCGTGCAACGGCTAAAGCGCTAGGTGATGTTGACATCGCTATCGTTGATAAGCGTCGTCCACGTGCTAACGTTTCTGAAGTAATGAACCTAATCGGTGATGTTGAAGGCCGTGACTGTGTTATCGTTGATGACATGATCGATACGGGTGGCACACTATGTAAAGCAGCTGAAGCGCTTAAAGAGCGCGGTGCTAAGCGTGTATTCGCTTACGCAACTCACGCTGTTTTCTCTGGTACTGCTGCGAACAACATCAAGAACTCTGTTCTAGACCAAGTTATCGTAACGGATTCTATCTCTCTATCTCCAGAGATGGCTGCGACTGGTAAAGTGACAACACTTAGCCTTTCTCGCATGCTTGCTGAAGCGATTCGTCGTATCAGCAACGAAGAATCAATCTCAGCGATGTTCAACTAATCAAAGCCCAATAGCTTTGCTTTAGGAACACACAAGAGAAAAACATTAAGCACTTCATTCAATGAAGTGCTTTTTTTATGTCTGAGTAATATTGCACTGTTAGTTATCACAAACAGGAATAATCGCGCAGCTATCAGCTAGCTCGCACCTTTTTCATAAACTGTGATATCATACGGCGCTTTTTGAAATCCCAAGAGAGATCCATACCTTGAGCCAACAAATAAAACTTCTCGTTGGACTGGCTAATCCAGGTCCAGAATACGCCAAAACTCGCCACAATGCGGGCGCTTGGGTAGTTGAAGAATTAGCGCGTGTACATAACGTGACACTAAAGAACGAACCAAAGTTCTTTGGCCTAACGGGTCGTATCATGGTTCACGGTGAAGATCTTCGTTTGCTGATCCCAACGACTTTTATGAACTTGTCAGGCAAAGCAGTTGCAGCCTTAGCAAAGTTCTACCAAATTAAACCAGAAGAGATCATGGTCGCTCACGATGAGTTAGATCTGCCTCCTGGTATTGGAAAGTTTAAAAAAGGTGGTGGTCATGGTGGACACAATGGTCTGAAAGACATCATCAGCAAACAGGGTAACAATAAAGAATTCTATCGTCTTAGATTAGGCATTGGCCATCCAGGACACAAAGATAAAGTTGCAGGTTATGTATTAGGCAAAGCTCCTCAAAAAGAGCAAGAGTGTATCGAGGCCGTCGTTGACGAATCGGTTCGCAGCCTAGACATCTTATTAAAAGATGGCCTACCAAAAGCACAAAATCGCTTACATACGTTCAAAGCAGAATAAGGTTTATATCATGGGTTTTAAATGTGGCATCGTTGGTCTACCAAACGTTGGTAAGTCAACTCTGTTTAACGCACTGACTAAAGCAGGCATCGAAGCAGCAAACTTTCCATTTTGTACGATCGAACCAAACACAGGTATCGTTCCGGTTCCAGATCTACGCTTAGATGCATTAGCAAAAATTGTTAATCCACAAAAGATCCTTCCAACGACAATGGAATTCGTAGATATCGCGGGCCTAGTTGCTGGCGCATCTAAAGGTGAAGGTCTTGGTAACAAATTCCTAGCTAACATCCGTGAAACTGACGCTATCGGTCACGTTGTACGCTGCTTTGAAAATGAAAACATTGTTCACGTTGCTGGCAAAGTATCTCCAATCGAAGATATCGAAGTGATCAACCTTGAACTTGCACTGGCTGACTTAGACAGCTGTGAGCGTGCAATTCAACGTAACGCGAAGAAAGCAAAAGGCGGCGACAAAGACGCTAAATTCGAAATCACTGTACTAGAAAAGCTACTTCCAGTTCTAACTGAAGGTGGTATGGCGCGTACTGTTGAACTTGGCAAAGAAGAAGCGGCAGCAATCGGCTACCTAAACTTCCTAACGCTTAAGCCAACAATGTACATCGCAAACGTTGCAGAAGATGGTTTTGAAAATAACCCATACCTAGACGCTGTTCGTGAATACGCTGAAAACGAAAACAACGTAGTTGTTGCTGTTTGTGCAGCAATCGAATCGGAGCTTTCTGAACTTGATGACGAAGATCGCGAAGAGTTCCTAGCGGATATGGGTATCGAAGAGCCAGGTCTTAACCGAGTGATCCGCTCTGGTTACGAACTACTGACTCTTCAAACTTACTTCACAGCTGGCGTTAAAGAAGTTCGCGCTTGGACAATCCCTGTAGGTGCAACTGCGCCACAAGCAGCGGGTAAGATCCACACAGACTTCGAGAAAGGTTTCATCCGTGCTGAAGTTGTTGGATTCGATCACTTCATCGAATTTAACGGTGAGAGCGGTGCGAAAGACGCAGGTAAATGGCGCCTTGAAGGTAAAGAATACATCGTTAAAGATGGTGACGTTGTTCACTTCCGCTTCAACGTATAATTCTGATTAAACATCTAGAAAAAAGGCCAGTGAATTCACTGGCCTTTTTGTTTTTCTCGTTTCTAAATTGCCCCTCATCAAAAACTTAACTTCCTATATATATCGCCTTTTAGAGCTATTTTTTGTCGACAAATACGCCTCTTTGCCTAAAAAGAAACCGAACAGATGTTTATTCGCGATTTATTCAAAAAAAAAGTTGACGGGTTTCGCTCAACTACGCATAATGCGCCCCGTTCACAACGAAGCGGCAACGTCTCGAAATGGACGACAATTTGGAAATGGCTACTTAGCTCAGTTGGTTAGAGCACATCACTCATAATGATGGGGTCGCAGGTTCAAATCCCGCAGTAGCCACCATTTCCTAAGCACTTTGTTTGTTATTAAACACATGTTTATTAACGACAAGAGTTTTTAGGAAAGTAAAGCGGTCGTGGCGGAATTGGTAGACGCACCAGATTTAGGTTCTGGCGCCGAGAGGTGTGAGAGTTCAAGTCTCTCCGACCGCACCATATTGAGATATCTTAAGTGATATCATTGTTGGGCTATCGCCAAGCGGTAAGGCACTGGCTTTTGATGCCAGCATTCCCTGGTTCGAATCCAGGTAGCCCAGCCACAATTTAAAGTGTAATTATCTTTAAAAAGATAATGGCATTGGAAGCGAGATTATATTATATTACTTCGCTCTCAGATGGCTACTTAGCTCAGTTGGTTAGAGCACATCACTCATAATGATGGGGTCGCAGGTTCAAATCCCGCAGTAGCCACCATTCTTTCTTTATGAAAGAAGAAGAAACAACGTTATATTGAATTACCAATGTCGATATAACTATAAAGATTTGCTGCGGTCGTGGCGGAATTGGTAGACGCACCAGATTTAGGTTCTGGCGCCGAGAGGTGTGAGAGTTCAAGTCTCTCCGACCGCACCATTATTTAGATATCTTAATTGATATCCTGTTGGGCTATCGCCAAGCGGTAAGGCACTGGCTTTTGATGCCAGCATTCCCTGGTTCGAATCCAGGTAGCCCAGCCATTACAACGTTACTTAGACAAACCATAAGTCTTCTTAACTATACTCTTCGCTAGAGTAAAAGCTTTGCTGCGGTCGTGGCGGAATTGGTAGACGCACCAGATTTAGGTTCTGGCGCCGAGAGGTGTGAGAGTTCAAGTCTCTCCGACCGCACCATTATTTAGATATCTTAAATGATATCATTGTTGGGCTATCGCCAAGCGGTAAGGCACTGGCTTTTGATGCCAGCATTCCCTGGTTCGAATCCAGGTAGCCCAGCCACTATTTAAAACTCTTTGTTTTTACTTAGCTTGTTTTTAAGTTAAATAGCAAACCAAGAGCACAACGTTACATCGAATCACCAATGTCGATATAACTATAAAGACTTTCTCTTATCCACATCTGACGCTGCCACCGACTAGAGAGGGGTACTGGTCCGGGGTGGTCGGAGCGTTAAAGTAAAACCGACCGAACCATTATTTAGATATCTTAAATGATATCATTGTTGGGCTATCGCCAAGCGGTAAGGCA
>NZ_CADDIS010000005.1:0-290348 GCF_902751245.1 Vibrio sp. Vb339
CCATTTAAAGTGGTACGCGAGCTGGGTTTAGAACGTCGTGAGACAGTTCGGTCCCTATCTGCCGTGGGCGTTGGAAAATTGAAAGGGGCTGCTCCTAGTACGAGAGGACCGGAGTGGACGAACCTCTGGTGTTCGGGTTGTCATGCCAATGGCATTGCCCGGTAGCTAAGTTCGGAATCGATAACCGCTGAAAGCATCTAAGCGGGAAGCGAGCCTTGAGATGAGTTTTCCCTGGCRCTATAAGYGTCCTAAAGGGTTGTCGTAGACTACGACGTTGATAGGCAGGGTGTGTAAGTGCTGCGAGGCATTGAGCTAACCTGTACTAATTGCCCGTGAGGCTTAACCATACAACACCCAAGGGGTTTTGTGGACTCAAAGAAATACCAAACGCTTGAATGAGTTTGAAGAGAATTTAACAGCTTTCCGAATTTTAAAATTTGCTTGGCGACCATAGCATTGTGGACCCACCTGATTCCATGCCGAACTCAGAAGTGAAACACAATAGCGCCGATGGTAGTGTGGGGTTTCCCCATGTGAGAGTAGGACATCGCCAGGCTTTAAATTAAATCTTTAGGTTGACCAACCTGGAGATATGGACGCTCACTTAGTGAGTTGACCACTGCGGAGTGGTAGTTCAGTTGGTTAGAATACCGGCCTGTCACGCCGGGGGTCGCGGGTTCGAGTCCCGTCCACTCCGCCACTTATTCGATAACCTCGCCTAGTGCGAGGTTTTTTCGAATCTGAAGTAATGAAAGTTTTAGGGGTGTAGCTCCAATTGGCAGAGCAGCGGATTCCAAATCCGCGTGTTGGGAGTTCGAATCTCTCCACCCCTGCCATATTTAAGGCTCTAGCAGAAATGCTGGGGCTTTTTTACATCCGCGGCTTCTGCGAAGTTATGTTGGGATAACTAGGCGCTCCTAGCTCACCTGCGCGGTCGAATCTCCGGAGTGCCGGCTCATTCGAATCCTTCAATATTTAAAGCTCTAGACTGCGCGTCTTGGTAGAAATGCTAGAGCCTTTATTATTCCTGTCATCTTTAGAAGTAACGCTGGAACCACCAAGTGCTCCTTTAGTTATTTCTATCTACTCAACACTCATTTTGCTCTGTAGTTCTGCTAGTTAATAACTAACGCTATTCTAGCGAGACGTTGAGTCCCGTTATTTTTGTTTCCAGGTGAAAGGTGGAGCCTTTCGATTGAAGCTTATATAACTTGAGAGTGGGTTATTGGGTAGACTAGCGAGTGGGCAGAAGAACTAATTGTCTGTATGACTTAAGCTCCTTAAAGAGTTCTGGTCACCCACATTAAGGCTTTCGATTACTCTAATAGTGGTATCAAATATCTATATGAGCTCTATGTTCCATGTATGCTTTTCAGCGATAGCTTCATTTTGGAAATTGGTGAGTTTGACTTCCATTAGGTATAAAAAAGGCCACCTAAAGTAGGCGGCCTTGGTTGATCTATCTAGGTGTTAATCTAGCTCTTTCTCTGCTTGTTTTGCTTTCTCTATCATAGGAGTGATTGTTGAGCCTTGAACCAGAATAGAGAACACAACAACGGCGTATGTCATGACAAGGATTATCTCTTTTACATCTATTGCTTTGTCTTCAATTACCCAGATACCTGAAGGGATTGAAAGCGCCATTGCTAAAGCTAAGCCACCGCGTAAACCACCCCAAGTTAGAATCTTAATCGACCACGGGTTGTAAGTTCTAAAGCGTTTAAATCCGATATAAGACAAGAAAACACTCAAGTAGCGTGCACTCAATACTAGAGGGACTGCGAACGCCATTAAGATCCAGTCTTCTTGGTGGAATTTGAATAACAGCATCGACATACCAATTAATAGGAATAATACGCCGTTTAAGAATTCATCTATCAATTCCCAGAAATGATCTAGGTGATCTTCACTCTCTTTTGAGAATCCGATAAAGCGAGTCCAGTTACCAATCATGATACCTGATACCACCATCGCTAATGGCCCTGATACATGTAGAACTTCAGCAAATGCATAACCAGCAGTTGGGATGCCGATGGTTAATAGCAACTCCATAGAGTGGTCATCGGTGTTGCTGATTAGGTAGTGGAATACGAGACCTAAAACAAAACCGTAGACAATGCCGCCAATCGCCTCTTGAACGAATAACATGGTGACACTACCGACAGTCGGTGCTTCTGTACCGAATGCGATAGTAAATAAGGTTACGAAGATAACCAAACCAAAACCATCGTTAAATAGAGACTCTCCCTCGATTTGAGTAGAGATTCGTCTTGGCGCATCGAGTTTCTTTACGATGGCTAGCACGGCAATGGGATCGGTAGGGGAGATTAGAGAGCCAAACAGTAGGCAGTAAATTAGATCAAATTGAATACCGATGAACTGGCAGAACCCGTACAGCACAAAACCGATAAAGAATGTTGAAAACAGCGTTGCACCTAATGCGAGTACTGTTATTTCCCACTTCTGGTCTTTTAGGTTTGGTAATTTAATCCCCAAACCACCGGCAAAGAGCAAGAACCCCAAGATTCCCTTAAGTAAGAAATCTTCAAAGTTGATACTGGCAACGGTTTCTGAGGCGATGTCAGCCAATTGGAACCAATTGTTTTGTCCCGCAATGATAATCAATAGAGATAACATCATTGAGCCAGCTGTGATGGCGATGGTTGTCTGCATTTTACCAATTTTGGTATTCACGAAAGCAATAAGCATGGCTGCAGCGGACAAGAAGCATAAGGTGTAATAGACCGACATTGGGATTCCAACATGTAACAAAGTATGAATATGAATTTTCGTTGTCTCATGCTCAAATAGCAAACATTTTTTTGTCATGAGTCGGTAATCAATTTCCTTTTTTAGACGTCTAGACTCCTTTTTAATGTGTGATAGGATGGACGGATAATTAAAGGAATGAGGTTGTACCGTGGGAAGTAATGTAAGGCAAAAGATTGACGCTCTGTTGAAGCAACGAATTTTACTGATTGATGGTGGCATGGGCACCATGATTCAGGATTATAAATTGGAAGAGCAAGACTATCGTGGTGAACGCTTTGCTAATTGGCACAGTGACTTAAAGGGCAACAATGACCTTTTAGTTCTTACACAGCCTAAGCTTATCAAAGATATCCATTCAGAATACTTGGAAGCTGGGGCTGACATCCTCGAAACCAATACCTTTAACGCTACAACCATCGCTATGGCCGACTATGATATGGAAAGCCTTAGTGAAGAAATTAACTTTTCTGCTGCCAAGCTTGCTCGTGAAGCAGCTGATGAATGGACCGCAAAGACCCCAGATAAGCCTCGCTTCGTAGCGGGTGTATTGGGTCCAACCAACCGAACTTGTTCTATATCCCCTGATGTAAACGATCCTGGTTACCGTAATGTTAGCTTTGACGAACTGGTTGAAGCTTATTCTGAATCGACTCGCGCGCTCATTAAGGGCGGTTCAGACTTAATACTTATTGAAACTATCTTCGATACGTTAAACGCAAAAGCGTGTGCTTTTGCGGTTGAATCTGTTTTCGAAGAAGTAGGTACCAGTCTGCCAGTGATGATTTCCGGTACCATCACTGATGCTTCAGGTCGTACCCTTTCAGGACAGACGACAGAAGCATTCTACAACGCCCTTCGTCATGTAAAACCTATCTCATTTGGATTGAACTGTGCATTAGGCCCTGACGAACTACGAGAGTATGTTGGCGAGATGTCTCGTATCTCAGAGTGCAATGTTTCTGCTCACCCTAATGCGGGTTTGCCTAATGCATTTGGTGAGTATGACCTTTCTCCTGAGGATATGGCTGAACATGTTAAAGAGTGGGCTGAAAGTGGCTTCTTGAACCTAATTGGTGGGTGTTGTGGTACTACTCCAGAGCATATCCGTCAAATGGCTGAGGCCGTTGAAGGTGTAACGCCGCGTCAATTGCCAGACTTACCAGTTTCTTGTCGTCTTTCGGGACTAGAGCCACTGACGATAGCTAAAGAATCTTTGTTCGTGAATGTAGGTGAGCGGACCAATGTTACCGGCTCTGCACGCTTTAAGCGCCTTATCAAAGAAGAGCTCTACGACGAAGCGTTGAGTGTAGCTCGAGAGCAAGTCGAGAATGGTGCTCAAATTATCGATATCAACATGGATGAAGGGATGCTAGACGCCGAGGCGTGTATGGTTAAATTCCTGAATCTATGTGCTTCAGAACCTGAAATCTCGAAAGTACCTGTTATGGTCGATTCTTCTAAGTGGGAAGTTATCGAAGCTGGCCTAAAGTGTATTCAAGGCAAAGGCATCGTTAACTCCATCTCTCTAAAAGAAGGCAAAGAGAAGTTTGTTGAGCAAGCCAAATTAGTTCGTCGTTATGGTGCTGCTGTCATCGTGATGGCGTTCGATGAAGTCGGGCAGGCTGATACTCGAGAACGTAAAGTTGAGATCTGTACCAATGCCTACAACATTCTTGTTGATGAAGTCGGTTTCCCGCCAGAAGATATTATTTTTGACCCGAACATTTTCGCAGTGGCTACTGGTATCGATGAGCATAATAACTATGCGGTTGATTTCATTGAGGCGGTAGGGGACATCAAACGCGATCTCCCGCATGCGATGATCTCTGGCGGTGTGTCGAATGTTTCATTCTCATTCCGCGGTAATAACTACGTCCGTGAGGCTATTCACGCGGTGTTCCTATATCACTGTTTTAAAAACGGTATGGATATGGGCATTGTAAACGCTGGTCAGTTGGAGATTTACGATAATGTTCCAGAAGATCTGCGTGATGCTGTTGAAGATGTCGTACTAAACCGTCGTGACGATTCGACTGAACGATTGCTGGATATGGCGACCGAATACCTAGAGCGTGCTGTTGGTAAGGTTGAAGATAAATCTGCATTAGAGTGGCGAACTTGGCCTGTAGAGAAGCGTTTGGAGCACTCTTTGGTAAAAGGTATCACCGACTTTATTGTTGAAGATACCGAAGAAGCTCGCGTTAATGCTTCTCGTCCTATTGAAGTGATTGAAGGTCCTCTAATGGACGGCATGAACGTTGTTGGTGACCTGTTTGGTGAAGGTAAGATGTTCTTACCACAGGTTGTAAAGTCTGCGCGTGTGATGAAGCAGGCCGTTGCCCACTTAGAACCATTCATTAATGCATCCAAAGAAGTGGGCGCAACTAACGGTAAGATTTTGTTAGCGACCGTTAAAGGTGACGTTCACGATATCGGTAAAAATATCGTTGGTGTGGTTTTACAATGTAATAACTACGAGATTATCGATCTGGGTGTCATGGTTTCTTGCGAGAAGATTCTCAAGGTAGCCAAAGAAGAGAATGTCGACATTATTGGCCTGTCTGGACTGATTACACCGTCTCTTGATGAAATGGTACATGTTGCTAAAGAGATGGAGAGACAGGGTTTTAAGCTGCCTCTTCTGATTGGCGGTGCAACCACATCTAAAGCTCACACAGCTGTTAAGATTGAACAGAATTATTCAGAACCTGTTGTATACGTAAATAATGCCTCGCGTGCTGTGGGTGTTTGTACTTCACTACTTTCTGATGAATTGAAGCCCGCTTTCGTTGAGAAGCTGGATATCGATTACGACCGCGTTCGAGATCAGCACAATCGTAAGAAGCCGCGCACCAAGCCGGTCACACTAGAGAGAGCTCGTGCCAATAAAGTCGTTATCGATTGGGACGCGTATACGCCACCGGCACCCGCTAAACCGGGAGTTCACATCTTCAATGATTTTGATGTAGCTACTCTGCGTCAGTACATCGATTGGACTCCATTCTTTATGACATGGTCATTGGTTGGTAAGTACCCAGCTATTTTGGACCATGAAGAAGTGGGTGAAGAAGCAAAACGTTTATTCAAAGATGCCAATGATTTACTGGATCGTGTAGAGAAAGAGAAGCTGCTTGAAGCGCGTGGCATGTGTGCCATGTTCCCAGCGAACAGTGTTGGTGATGATATTGAGGTGTATACCGATGAATCTCGTACCGAAGTTCTAAAAGTTCTACACAATCTTCGTCAACAAACAGAGAAACCAAAAGGCTTTAACTATTGCCTGTCAGATTACATTGCGCCAAAAGAAAGTGGTAAAGCGGACTGGATTGGTGGCTTTGCGGTGACGGGTGGTATTGGTGAGCGCGAGCTGGCTGATGAATACAAAGCGAAAGGCGATGACTACAACGCAATTATGATTCAGGCGGTTGCTGACCGATTGGCTGAAGCGTTCGCTGAATACTTGCATAAAGAAGTGAGAAAGGACATTTGGGGCTACTCACCAGATGAGGATTTGTCTAACGACGATTTGATTCGAGAGAAATACCAAGGTATTCGTCCAGCTCCAGGTTACCCTGCTTGCCCAGAGCATACAGAGAAAGGTACGTTGTGGGAGCTGATGGACGTTGAAAAGGCAATTGATATGTCATTAACGACAAGCTACGCGATGTGGCCTGGTGCCTCAGTGTCTGGTATGTATTTCTCACACCCTGATGCTAGATACTTTGCTATTGCACAGATTCAGCAGGATCAAGTGGATAGCTATGCTGACCGCAAAGGTTGGGATATGTTAGAAGCCGAGAAGTGGTTAGGTCCAAACATTAACTAGTTTGAATCTACGACGAGCTTTGATTCGTATAGTAAAAAAGAGAAAGGGTTGCTTAATTGCAACCCTTTTTGTATCGGTGACTTAGTTATTTATCTGTCGATGATAAACGGACTTTCTACTCAAATAATTCTTGATGAAGTTTCTGAATCGCCAGCTTAGAAACAGACTCATTCAACAAGAAACACAGGTTGTGTGGGCTTGCTCCGTAACAAATCATGCGTAGGTTGAAATCTTCAAGAGTGCCGAATACCTGTTTCGCATAGCCTTTGCTTTCGCTCATGTTGTTACCAATAAGCGCAACAAGGCATAGGTCGTGCTCAATATCAACAGAACACAGTTCTTCAAGCTCGAGGCGAGCGGCTTCAGGTAACTCCGGAGCACCACCAGATGTGTCTGTTTGATCGAGAGTGAGTGACACACTGATCTCTGAGGTGGTGATAAGATCGACTGAGATCTTATGCTTAGCAAGGATCTCGAATACCTTTGCCAAGAAGCCATAGGCATGGAACATGTTAGCACTGCGTAGCGTAACCATAGTTTGGTTGCAGCGTAGGGCAAGCGCTCTAAATAGAGGGGAGCTCTCAACTTGTTGGCGAATCCAAGTTCCACCTAACTCTGGCGCTTTAGAAGAGCCGACAAATACCGGTATTTGGTGGCGTAGTGCAGGTACTAGAGTTGATGGGTGCAAGATCTTCGCACCAAAGTTTGCCATTTCCGACGCTTCACTAAAGCTGATCTCTGGGATAGGAGAAGCTTTAGGTGCAATACGAGGGTCAGTGGTGTAGATACCCGGAACATCCGTCCAGATTTCTAAGCCAATCGCCTGTACAGATTCGGCAATCAATGCTGCTGAGTAATCACTGCCACCGCGGCCTAAAGTCGTGGTGTTGCCTTCGCTATCAGCACCGATAAAACCTTGTGTAACGACAACTTGTTGTTGGCAAAGTGGAATCAGTTTCTGTTGCGCTAGAGCGACAATATCTTTTAGTTGAGGTTCGGCTTTACCAAAATCATCATTAGTGCGCATCACATCTCTTATATCAAAGCGAACAGCAGGAGTGCCTCGTTCACGGATGATCTGAGCCAAGATGTGTGTCGACATCAACTCGCCACATGCGACAAGGTGATCGGTCAGTTTAGTGCTTGTTTGGAATGATGCAGCCTCTGCAGCGCTTGCAATGTCATCAAGAATGCTGTGAACTTCTTTTTCGATGCTGATTGGGTCTGCGAGTTGGTCAAGAATTGCGTTATGAATATCCGCTAATTGCGCCATTAGTTCCTGACGACGAGCTTTGTCTTGAACACCATTTGCCAGTTCAACCAGCAAGTTAGTGACACCAGAGCATGCACTACTCACGACCAGTTTCGTGTTTGAGTTGTTTTCAATAATGGCAGCACAACGGCTCATTGCTTCAAAGTTGGCAACACTTGTTCCACCAAACTTAGCGACATTAAAAGAACCAGCTACATTAGATGCACTCACGATATATCTCCCACGACTTCCTAAAATAAAATTACGGTTGGGTAATCCAACGTCCGATGTTTTTCGAAGAGAGTTTTAGAGCAAAAAGAGAGGAATTATTAGAATAGTAACCTCAGAAGCTCTTCACCATATAGAAATGGCGACAGTTGAAGGGATTCAGCCCGCTCAACCGATAATAAAGGTCCTGCATCCTTTTATTATCTCGGCACTGCTCCCCATAAATGTTTTGTATTGGAAATGCGGTTCCACAAAACATCTGCCTGGGCAGTGCTCCTCTTCTGCTAGATAGCCATTTCATTGAACGTTTTTGTGGTCACAATGTCAATCCGTAACTTGAGATAATTGAAAAATAATTTTAACAATTATGTGACAGTGATTTGACCTCAATACTTATGGCTAATTGCTGAGGTAATCAATTTGCTTTAGGGTGGATTGTTCACAATATTAACGTAAGGGATGTACATGTCTAATTTAACACTCACTACTGCTATCGATAGCTTTTATCCACCACACCGAACGTTAATGGGACCAGGTCCTTCTGATATCTCGCCTCAAGTGCTGCAGGCTTTGAGTCGTCCAACCATAGGTCACCTAGATCCGCTGTTTATTGCGATGATGGACGAGCTTAAACAGCTTCTTAAATACGCTTTTCAGACTGAAAACGAATTTACGATTGCCGTTTCTGCACCGGGCAGTGCTGGTATGGAGACCTGTTTTGTTAACTTGATTGAGCCTGGTGAAAAGGTGATTGTTTGTCGTAACGGTGTCTTCGGTGAGCGTATGCGAGAAAACGTGGTGCGTTGTGGTGGCGAAGCCATCCTTGTTGATGACGAGTGGGGTAAGCCCGTTTCAGTTGAAAAGGTAGAACAAGCATTGGCAGAAAACCCCGATGCCGTTGCTGTTGCATTTGTGCATGCAGAGACATCAACCGGAGCGTTATCTGATGCTCAAGCTATCTCTGCTGTCGCTCGTCAGTTTGATGCGTTAACGATTGTTGATGCGGTGACATCATTAGGTGGTGTGCCATTGCTGGTTGATGAGTGGCAGCTTGATGCGGTTTATTCTGGTAGCCAAAAGTGTCTGTCTTGTGTGCCAGGGCTATCTCCGGTGACTTTCTCTCAGCGTGCGGTTAATAAAATGAAAGCCCGCCAAGCGCCAGTGCAAAGCTGGTTTTTGGATCAAAGTTTAGTATTAGGTTACTGGAGTGGAGAAGGTAAGCGTAGCTACCACCATACCGCACCCGTGAACAGCCTTTATGCTCTGCATGAGTCGCTGGTTTTGTTGAAAAATGAAGGCCTAGATAATGCGTGGTCTCGTCATCATGCGATGCACCAAGAGCTTAAAGAAGGTGTAGAAGCTCTAGGGTTAAAATTTGTGGTTGATGAAGATAGCCGCTTGCCGCAGCTGAACGCACTTTATTTCCCTGAAGGAATTGATGAAGCTAAGATCAGAACGCAGCTTTTAGAAGAATACAATCTTGAAATCGGTGCAGGGCTGGGATCTTTGGCTGGTAAGGCATGGCGTATCGGCCTGATGGGTTACGGCGCTCGTAAAGAGAATGTCGCGTTGTGTCTAAAAGCACTAAAAGATGTTTTACGGTAGCTACAATGAACTGAAATTAAAAAGAAAAGCGCACGAGAGATCGTGCGCTTTTTTGTATCTACCCCAAGCTCCTACTGCCTACTAAGTGAAGCTTGCGTTGCGAATTCTTAACATTATTCTGCAGACGAAACGTTATCTTCTGCCTGTGACACTTTCTTATACTGAACCTTCGAAAAGTCTCTGTTAGGGAATAAAAAGTTCGCTTCGCTACGAATTTGCTCTGCCTTACTTTCTTCACCTAGGCCTTGATACGCCAGAATCAGATTGCTGTAGAAAGCCGGTCTTGGTTTGCTCTTTATGATCTCCAGTGACCAATCGATGTAAGGCTGTATAAGGCTCGGGTCTGCTTTGTAGAGACCAATATTAAGGTAAGTGCTGTATATGTCCCAGTCGTAGCGATCTTTCCACACCACTGGGTTCGTTACCTGCTTAAGAATGTCCGGGTTTTTAGGCTTAGACAGTTCAAACTTAGTCAGTACATAGTTGGTATGTAGAGCGCTCAACATATAAAAACTGACCAAGATAGGTATCACTAAGCTCGACACTCTAAACAGGGTTTTACTGATGATGCTGAACGGCTGTTGATAATGTCGGGAAGAGCGCTGATCTACCCAGTAAATCAATATAATGAATGTTATCCAGTGAATGGCCGAGTGGTAAAAAGGATACTCAAGTTGAGAGTGCAACAGGATCGGGATAAATAAGGCGAGGAGGGCTAGACGCGTTCCCTTTGCAGAACTTGCTATGCGTGACATCACCAATATTGCAGCAATCAAGATCCCTATGATTGGTACTATTCCCCCTTCCACTCCCCAAAATAGGAACTCATTGTGCGGATGATCCATTGAAGGAAGACCTGGGTGATAGTTCGAGTTGAGTTGATGTTGGCGAGCCGTATATAGCGTGTATTCCGACTCAAAATTCCCGTAACCATAACCTGTGAATGGCTTTTCGATCATCATATCTAGAGCTTGTGGGAACGTATAAGCTCGTGGGCTTTCTAAGTTAGCTCTTTTACTTGCGAGGCTATCAGTCGCACTGAGGCTGATCACCGAAAAAGCGATGACGACACCGACGAGCACTGATGCGCACCATCCGTAGAAGCGTTTCTTGGTCGAGAATTTGTAAAGGTAAGGCAGAATACATACAAACCCGATGAGTGCTGCCAACCACCCTGTGCGTGATGCGATGATGATAAGCAATGGCACGGTTAAGGTTGGAGTTAAATACAGTAGGAATGACTCGCTAATTTTGTGATTATATTTAGCTGGCTGTCTTGCTAAAAGGTAAGCGGACAGCACAAAACCAGTAGCAAGAAAGCTTGCCATTACATTCGGTTGTTGGAATATCCCATATGGTCGGTTTGCAGCAGTGTTGTAGCCAAATAGGTTGCCAGGTTCTAATAAGAAATATTGCACATAGCCAAATAGTGCTTGTATAACCACAGCCAGCACAATGAACCATAGCATTCGCTGCTTGTGTTTATTGCTGAACTTAAATTGCTGCAGCACGACGAATAATGCAAAGCCAGCCCATAATCCAAGCAAGCGTCCAGAGGCTCCTTGAGGAGCTGCATTACTGTATAAAATAGGTAGCGTGAGTATGATGCAGCTAATCAACAAACCAATCGTTAATTTGGAATACTTGAGTACTCGATTGGTCGCGAGTTGGTAAAAGCCAATCGCTAGTGTGAAGCTTAGCGCCAGCCAAGTGGTAGGGTTAAAGGATAGAGCAAGCCCCGAGCCTCCAGGATTAGGCATGAAAAAATGCATAGCTAACAAGAATACAACAGCTAAAGAAGCCAGAAATGCTTTGTTGAGTGGTAGCTGAGTGACCTGATCTTCTAGCTGGGTACCGCTAGTGTGTATTGTTGCCATAAATCCCTAACCTTATAAAAACAGAGCTTGTTCCTTCTGAAACAAGCTCTGTTACTTTAACATTTTTCTGTCTGCTCGCAGGGCGCTATTTTACACCTACTTCAAATTTAACATAGGCTTAAGGAAGCGAGCAGTGTGTGAACCTTCGACTAACGCCACATCTTCAGGTGTACCTTCTGCAACAATCTCACCACCACCTTGACCACCTTCAGGGCCGAGATCTAGGATCCAGTCTGCTGTTTTAACGACATCTAGGTTGTGCTCAATCACGACCACTGTATTACCGTGATCACGCAGTCTATGTAATACCGTCAGTAGCTGCTGGATATCGTGGAAATGAAGGCCTGTGGTTGGCTCATCGAGAATGTATAAGGTTTTTCCCGTGTCTCGTTTCGATAGCTCACGCGCCAACTTAACACGTTGAGCTTCACCGCCAGACAAGGTTGTCGCTGCTTGTCCGAGGCGAATGTAGGAAAGGCCAACGTCCATTAAAGTTTGCAGCTTACGAGCGATAACAGGCACCGGGTTGAAGTATTCACGAGCATCTTCCACAGTCATCTCTAGAACTTCGTCAATGGTTTTCCCCTTGTAGCGGACCTCTAGAGTCTCACGGTTATAGCGCTTACCTTTACACACATCACAAGGCACATACACATCGGGTAAGAAGTGCATCTCTACCTTGATTACGCCATCGCCCTGACAAGCTTCACAACGACCACCTCGAACGTTAAAACTGAATCGACCTGGCTTGTAACCACGAGAACGTGATTCCTGGGTGCCTGCGAATAACTCACGGATAGGGGTGAAAATTCCTGTATAAGTTGCAGGGTTTGATCTTGGTGTACGACCGATAGGGCTTTGATCTATGTCGATTACCTTATCAAAATGTTCTAACCCTTTAATCTTTTTGTGCTGTGCTGGAACTGCAGTCGTGGCACCGTTTAATTGAGTGTGGGCGACTTTAAAGAAGGTATCGTTGATAAGCGTTGATTTACCCGAACCTGATACGCCTGTAATACAACTGAACAAGCCAACAGGAATTGTCGCAGTGACATTCTTTAGGTTGTTCCCTGTTGCGCCAACGATCTCTACGACCTTTTTCTTGTCGATAGGTGTTCTCTTTTCTGGCACTGCAATCTCTTTAGCGCCGCTCAGGTATTGGCCTGTCAAAGAGTTCGGGTTTTCGATGATGTCTTGCATGGTACCTTCTGCCACCACGTGACCACCATGAACACCTGCGCCTGGGCCGATATCGATAACATGGTCAGCACAACGAATTGCATCTTCGTCATGTTCCACAACAAGCACGGTATTACCTAAGTCTCTTAGGTGAATCAAGGTTTGCAATAGACGTTCATTATCGCGCTGGTGGAGACCAATTGATGGCTCATCCAGTACATACATCACGCCAACTAAACCGGCACCGATTTGACTCGCCAAACGAATACGTTGCGCCTCACCACCAGACAGCGTTTCAGCACTGCGTGATAGGTTAAGGTAGTTCAAACCAACGTTGACTAAGAAATGCAGACGATCATTGATCTCTTTCATCACTTTATCTGCGATCTGCCCACGCTGACCGTCTAACTTTAACTCTTGGAAAAATTGTAGTGCGTCAGCAATGCTAAGTTCAACGATTTCTGGCAGCGTTGTATCACCAATGAAAACATTTCGAGCCTCTAGTCTTAAGCGAGTGCCATCACAGCTAGAACACGATTTCGTTGAGATGTATTTGGCAAGGTCTTCACGCACCGCGCTAGATTCAGTATCACGGTAACGGCGCTCTAAGGTATTTAATATTCCCTCGAATGGGTGACGCTTAACTCGAATATCACCTCGGTCATTGATGTACTTGAATTCCACTTCAGTACGACCTGATCCTTTTAGAATGATCTCTTGAGTCTTTTTCGGTAGAGAATTAAATGGTGCATACAGGTCAAAACCATAATGTTCTGACAGCGATGTTAGCATTTGGAAATAGTAGTAGTTTTTTTGATCCCAACCTTTTATCGCACCTTCAGCAATGCTTAGGTTCTCGTCTAAAATCACTCGGCTTGGATCAAAATACTGTTGAACACCAAGACCATCACAAGTACCACAGGCTCCTGCCGGGTTATTAAATGAGAACAGGCGAGGCTCAAGCTCTTGCATGCTGTAACCACATTTAGGACAAGCGAAGTTAGCAGAGAATACGATCTCTTCTTGATCCGTTTCGTCCATCCAGCCGACGACAGCGATACCGCCAGATAGCTCCAGTGTTGTTTCAAACGATTCAGCCAAGCGTTGTTGTAGATCTGGGCGTACCTTAAATCGGTCAACCACAACTTCAATGGTGTGCTTCTTATGAAGTTCAAGTGCTGGTGGATCGGATAGGTCACAGGTCTCACCATCAATACGCGCTCGGATAAAGCCTTGCGCAGCTAAGTTCTCCAGTGTCTTAACATGCTCACCTTTGCGCTCTTTGACGATCGGTGCCATTAACATCATCTTTGAACCTTCAGGTAGTTCTAAGACCTTATCGACCATTTGGCTGATGGTTTGTGCTGCAAGAGGGATGTTGTGATCTGGACAGCGAGGCTCGCCAACTCGCGCATACAGTAATCTAAGATAGTCATAGACTTCAGTAATCGTGCCGACGGTTGAACGAGGGTTATGGGAAGTCGATTTTTGTTCTATTGAGATTGCTGGGGATAGGCCTTCAATATGGTCGACATCAGGCTTTTCCATAAGAGATAGAAATTGACGAGCGTAAGCAGACAGAGACTCAACATAACGACGCTGACCTTCTGCGTAGAGTGTGTCAAACGCAAGTGACGACTTTCCTGACCCTGATAATCCGGTGATGACAGTCAGTTTGTCACGTGGAATGGTTAGGTTAACGTCTTTGAGGTTATGCGTACGAGCGCCTCTAATTTCTATTTTATCCATCTCAATAGACCATGTAATTTTAAGTGGCTAAAGTATTACATAGAGTGAGATTTGTGCAAAGTTTTACTGGATAAAAAAACAGTAAACAAAAAGGGCGACTCAAAGAGTCGCCCTTTCTAAAATCAGTAACGTTAGTGATAAACCAGTCGTTATGCTTCTTTCTTTGTCGAGTGTTTCCCTAGCTCGATTTGCTGCTGGTCTTTCTTGTATAGGTTTTCGAAGCAGTAGTTTGTTGCTTCGATATAGCCTTCAACACTGCCACAGTCAAAACGCTGGCCTTTAAATTTGTAAGCTAATACACAGCCTGCTTTTGCTTGTTTTAGCAATGCATCAGTAATCTGGATCTCGCCGCCTTTACCTGGTTCAGTCTGCTCGATAAGTTCAAAGATATCTGGAGTCAGAATATAACGACCGATGATCGCTAGGTTGCTTGGTGCAGTGCCTTGCTCTGGCTTCTCTATCATGTCATCAACTCGGAAAAGATCATCTTTGATCATTTCGCCAGAGATAACACCGTACTTGTGAGTTTCTTCTTCAGGAACTTCTTGTACAGCAACAATAGAACAGCGGAACTGTTTGTACAGAGCAACCATTTGAGCCAATACACCTTGTTGCTCGTTCACACAAAGGTCATCGGCAAGTACAACAGCGAACGGTTCATCACCCACAAGCTCGCGACCCGTTAAAATAGCATGACCAAGGCCTTTCATTTCACGCTGACGAATGTAAGTGAAGTTTGCCGCTTCAATCGTTTCACGGATATTAATCAATAGGTCTTCTTTATTGGTTCCGCTAATCTGGTGCTCAAGCTCGTAGTTCTTATCAAAGTGATCCATCAGTGAATGTTTACCACGGCCAGTAACGATGCACATGCCGTCCATACCGGCTTCGATCGCTTCTTCAACACCGTATTCAATCAGAGGCTTGTTTACTACAGGCATCATTTCTTTAGGCATTGACTTAGTCGCAGGTAAAAAACGTGTACCGTAGCCAGCTGCCGGGAAAAGGCACTTTTTGATCATGATAAGACCCTTTATCTATAATAATTATTGATTCAACCTGAGTGGTTGATATTTCTGAGGGCAACTCTAGCACAAGTTATGTCGAAAATTCAGCAACAATAGCCATGGTTTTCTAGAGCTTCCCTCAAAATTATCGTTAGATTAAGAGGCGGATCGATTATGCAAGTAGGTTCTGGTTGGCCCACGCAATGGCTTGAACCCTATTTTTGACCGCTAACTTACGGAATATCTGATAAAGGTGAGATTTAACCGTGAACTCACTAATAAACAAGTCATCGGCGATTTGTGTGTTTGATGACCCTGACTGAAGACAGCGAATCACCTGAATCTCGCGAATGGTTAAATCAACATTGGTTGGTGTGGTGTTGGTATTGACCATATTACGATAATAAAACAGCAGTTGATTGGTTACCTTCCTTGGCAGCCAGTTCTCACCATCTATGACTTCTTGAAGACCACGAGCAATCTTGTCCTTTTGATCGGTGTTGTAAAAGAGCCCTTTTAGTACACCATAGGTAAGAAGCTCAGATGTCGGAAGTTGTTGAGGGACATTGAATAAGATGATCTCATGGTTTTTCCACATAACAGTCAGGTTAGGACAAATAATCAGTAGTTGTTGTACCTCTCTGTAATCGACGAGCAAGATCCGGTTACTCTGCTTTCTATCAACTAGCATTAATTCGTCGGGCGTCATTTTGTAGAGAATAATAGATAAGTGCTTTTCTATCTCTTTTACATGTAGATAGGTGTCGTTTGGGTCGATGCACAGAAAATGCAAAGTGCGAGCGTATCGTGATTTTCTCATTGAAACGTCCTGTTTAAGGGGAATTAGATTCCACGTTGTCATGCAGGCTTTCGCTTCTCTAGCGCATTAATAGTGACTTGCGTTGAATATCAATTATCAAAGTAAATGAGTGGTTTGTAAGTGGAGAAAAAAGCAACATCGCTCTGAATATCATGATTTGTTACGTTTTTATTCTTTGTAGTGAGGAGAGAATAGGAATGCGATTTATCACTGCAGAAAAGCATGCTATTCTTGTGCGCTAAAATTTTCTGAGACTATGAATTTAGACGGAGCAAATCATGGCTAGCCGTGGAGTTAACAAAGTTATATTAGTGGGTAACCTAGGTAATGACCCTGAAATTCGTTACATGCCAAATGGCGGCGCAGTAGCGAACATTACCATTGCAACGTCAGAGTCATGGCGTGATAAAGCAACTGGCGAGCAGCGTGAAAAAACAGAATGGCACCGTGTTGCTCTGTTTGGCAAGTTAGCGGAAGTTGCTGGTGAGTACCTACGTAAAGGTTCTCAAGTTTACATTGAAGGTCAACTTCAAACTCGTAAATGGCAAGATCAAAGCGGTCAAGATCGCTACACAACTGAAGTGGTTGTTCAAGGCTTCAATGGTGTAATGCAAATGCTTGGCGGCCGTGCTCAAGGTGGTGCTCCTGCTCAAGGAGGTATGGGTAACAACCAACAGCAAGGTGGTTGGGGTCAGCCACAGCAGCCACAACAACAGCAGCAACAATACAGTGCTCCAGCTCAACAGCAGCCAAAAGCACCTCAACAAGCTCCTCAGCAGGCTCAACCTCAATATAATGAGCCGCCAATGGATTTTGATGATGACATCCCATTTTAAGCCCTGTTTTTAATATATTATAAAGACAGTATTAAATTGGAAAAAGCCGCGTTCATCGCGGCTTTTTGTTACCTACAATTCTTAACGCTTTATTTACAACGTCAATTTATAGTATAAGTAGCAATACGGTATAATGTGAGTTGAAAAGGATTTCGTTATTCATGAGATATACCCCGACACTAAAATTGAGCACTCGATTGGTCGCATTTGTCACCGTGATAGTGATCAGCGCGATGTTCATTCTTTTTATTGGTGGCACACTTTCCTTTAAGCGTATTGGACAGGAATATTTAGACCATTATTTGGTTGGCATTGTCGACGTTGTAGATAAAGAGATGGAAGACCCTGACGCCGCGTATTCAATGCAGCGCTGGATGCCTAAGATGTTGCAGGCGAGCAATATTGTTGAGATGAAACTCTCGAACAAGACCGGCATCGTTTATCGTTTCAAAGATACTTCCCCACAAATTGATCCCAATCGTCTTTATGAGAAAAGCTTCATTTTAGAGCGTAATGAAGGCTACCGAATCGAATTTAAAGCGCTTCCTCCTTATATTGGCTACAACTACTCAATGGAAGCTATGTGGTCAATTACTTTAGCTGTCGCATTAGTCCTTTTCTGTCTTGCTCGTGGTGTTCGTTGGTTGAAAGAGCAACTCATGGGTTCTGAGATTTTGGAAGAGCGAGGAAGAATGATCTTGGCCGGTCAGGTTGAAGCTCATGCAAAGGGAGATGAGCGAGAGTGGCCTTATACCGCAAGCGAAGCCTTAGATGTATTAATTGAAGAGCTGCAAGATGCTCGTCAAGAACGAAGCCGCTTTGATACCTTTATTCGTACCCATACCTTCTTAGATAAACTCACGGGAACGGCAAACCGAGTTTTATTCGATAATAAGCTGGAATCGGCACTGCATGAAAGTGGCGCACGAGGCGCTGTGTTACTGATACGTATCGACGAATGGGAGCAAGTTCGTGATGCTAACGATAAGCAAATCACTGACGGCTTTATTATTGAAGTCGGTGAAGTACTGTCGAATATCGTTCAGCGCTATCCCGATGTCATTTTTTCTCGCTATTACGAAGCGGACTTTGCTGTATTTATCCCTCATCAGGGCGCAAAAGATATTGCGACCTTAGCTGCTCAGTGTTTAAGGCAGTTAGATAAGCTAACCCCGCCAGAGCCTTTGGAGTCGGATAACTGGTGTCATATCGGTGTGACCATGTATACCGAAGGTGAGCGTCACAGCCAGATCATGGATGAAACGGAAACAGCATTAAAGAGTGCTCAGTTAGAGCGTATTAATAACTGGAGCCGCTACCCGAAAGAGAATAAGAATGAGCTTGATAGAGGCAGTGTTCGTTGGAGAACATTACTTGATAAAGCGCTGCTTCCTGAAAATTTAGTAATCTTTGCTCAGCGGTGTTATCTTATGCCGGAATCTGGTCAAGCTAATGAATTACATAGAGAAATATTTACTAGAATTCAGGATCCTGATAAAGGTTTATTGAAATCGTCTCGATTTATGCCTGCGGTAGAGCAAGTGGGTTACCAAGCTCAAATGGACCAATCGGTGCTAAAGGTTGTGTTGAAATCGCTGAAAGAATCAACTCAACCTATCAACTATTCGGTGAATCTGAATGTTACCCCGTTTGCTAATAAACAGCACTTTAAGTGGTTTAGGAGTGAGTTGTTACAGCTTTCTGCTCAACACCGCTCTCAGCTTTCTTTTGAGTTTCCAGAAGGGCACTTGATTGCTCATCTTGATTATATGAGACCGGTGGCAAAGATGCTGCGGGGTTTAGGGTGTAAAGTTGTGGTCGGCCAAGCTGGACGAACCATTGTTAGCACTCACTACATCAAGGATTTGAAGGTTAATTATATTAAGCTTCATCGAAGCCTAATTAAGAAAATCGATCAAAGGCATGAGAACCAACTGTTTGTTCGAAGCTTAATTGGGGCGTGCGGTGATTCTCCAACTCAAGTTATTGCCGTTGGAGTCGAGACAAAACAAGAAAAGAATACCTTGATAGAGTTAGGCATTAACGGCTATCAAGGGAGATATTTCGACGAAGAACAACAAATTATCCCTTTGCCTAATCAAGCAGAAAAGGTCGCGAAAGCGGAATCTGTTGTCAAAGTTGGACGAAGAAATCGATGGCGTAAGAGTAGTAGTTAAGAATGAATTTTAAAGCGATTTTAGACAAGATAAAGCCAACGAATAATAAAGGTAGTTCGCAAGTTGTCCTGCTGGGCAATGATGCTATTTATATTTCATCGACAGAACAAGAGCCTCAAGTAGCCAGCATTCCCGTGATTAATGGGGACTGGGAGAGTGCGCTAAAAAAATCGTTTAGCAGTGAGGCGTTTACCAGTCATAGTGTCCAACTGATTGTCTGTGCTAACTACTACCAAACCTACCAAATTGAGAAACCGGACATTCCAGAGAATGAATGGTCGGTAGCTCTGCCTTTTTTACTCAAAGATCTTGTTTCAGAAAGAGTCACTGAAATTACCGCGAGTGCGGTCGCGTTACCAACGTCGAACAAGCTGCAAGTATACGTTCTGCCTAAAAAGCTGTTAGACAAGCTTTTGAATATTGCTAATTCGGCTCAGGTTGAATTAATAGGCGTTGCTCCTGAAGATGAAATCTGGGGTTACAGCGCTGGCGAACTGTCTAATTTCATTCTTTTGCAGCGCAGCGCCAATTCACACTTTAAGTTGGGTGCGTTTGTTGAAAATACCGTTTGTTTTCAAAGAACAATCCGCAGTGTTGTCCCACCTTTAACTGGGGTTGCGTCAAGTGCTCTGCAGTTGGATGGTCTCGCTTTAGAGCTTCAACGCTCGATTGATTACCTTTCTTCGCAAATTAAAGGCACCCAGCTTCACCAGTTGAAAATCTGTTGTGACGAAGAAGATGAAGCAGAGTTACAAAGTGCCTTAAACAGTACATTGAGCTCGACAGTTTCATTGTTGGTTGAAGGTGAGCGTGATAATTCAGAGAGTTTGTTGGTTAAACTCGCAGCGGAAAAAGAGACGTTTAAGGTCAATCTTTACCCAGAACACCTTAAGCCTAAAAAAGAATATTTTACGCTGACCAATGTTGTTGCGAGTTGGGGGGTAGTTTGTGTTTTGCTGCTTGGTGGTTACTTCGCGATGCAGTATCAGGTCTCTAATCTAGATAAAGAACTAACAGCTCTGCAACAAGACTCGAATCAACTTAACAAGCAAGTTAACCAATTGAATAGTAAGTTAACTCAGCATAAACCGTCTCCAGAGAAAGTCGCGGCTGTTGCGCGTCTCAAACGTGAGACTGAGGCTAAAAAAGAGGCTTTGAAGGCGGTTGGGCAATACGACGAATCCCAACAAGTCGGGTATTCTGGCGTCATGAATTCCTTAGCTAAATTAGGCCGAAATGACATCTCTCTTTCGCACATCTACATGACCCACGATACTTTAGATCTTAGTGGCTTGGCTCGTAACGCAAATGTCGTTCCTAACTGGATTGGTCAGTTCAAAAGTGAGCTTAATTTAGTTGGGCGCACTTTTGAAAAACTAAAAATTGGTCGTAATGATCAGGATGTGGTGACGTTCGAGCTAAGCACTCGTCGGGAGAGTAAATAATGCAGCAGTGGAACCAGCTGAGCGATAAGTTTCTTGCATTAAGTCAAAGAGAAAAATGGCTACTTTTTTTGTGTGGATTTGTTGGCCTATCGATGTTGTTGTTCACCTTATTGGTTGAGCCTGCGTATCTCGACCTACAAGCTAAAAATGCCAAGGCGACCAGCCTGACTCAATCGAACCAAAGGCAGCAGGGTGAGTTACTTGTTCTGCAAGCTAAGTTAAACAAAGACCCAGACAAAGAAATTAATCGAGAGTACAAAAAATTGCTGGTGGAGAGCCAAGATCTCTCACTTCAACTTTCGCAGATTGTCGATGGATTAATCACACCTTCTCAAATGTCGCAGTTATTGGAGAGCGTTCTTAACGCCGGTAATGGGCTAAAGCTTGAATCGCTAGAGTCATTAAAACCAGAAGCGATTTCGAACAATAAAGAGACCAGCGAATATTCAGGCTACTTTCTTCACCCTGTAAGAATGGAGCTAACCGGCAGTTACTTTGATATCTCAGCTTACCTTCAAGCACTTGAGTCTCTACCTGTGAGTTACTACTGGCGCACATTTGAATACTCAGTAGAAGAATATCCTAAAGCTCGACTGGTGTTTGAGGTTTATACATTAGGTACTAGACAGGAGTTTATCGGTGGTTAGAACTCTTTTGTTGTCCTTGCTATTTAGTAGCTCTTTTGTGTGGGCTGAGCAAGATCCCACGGCGCCATTAGGCTGGCTTTCACCTCAACAGAAAACGGCGCCTGCTAAGAAAGCACTAACTCGTTATCGCTTGCCTTCTTTAGAGAGCATCGTGTGTAAGGGAGATACGCCTTGCTATGCGATTATGAATGGTCAGATTCTCGGACAAGGGGAAACGATCAGAGGGTACCGAGTTAAGAACATAGATCCAGAATACGTCACTCTGCAGAGAAGCTCTAAGCAGTGGAAATTAGAGATGTTCTCTTTAGATGTTAAGAATAATTAAGGTTAGAGTGAAGACATGCGTAAACTTGTAGTAGCAATCCTAGTGTCATCTTTAGTCGGCTGTTCGATGGGGCATAGAGATCCTGTTGAGATTAAAGAGTCTTTAAACGAGTCAATTAATGAAGCCAATAGCAGAGCGCTTCATGAGCTGCCTTCGTCGGTTCAAGATGACCTTATGCCTCAGCTTTATTCTGACTCTATGTCTCCGGGGATGGAAACGGTTAAGCGTTTTCGTATTCAGGCAAAAGGCGTTGAGGCGAGAACCTTTTTTGCCAGCTTAGTGAAAGGTACGGAGTATAGTGCGGCTATTCACCCAAGTGTGTCTGGAAACCTTACGCTTAATCTAACGGACGTGACGTTAGATGAGGTACTGGCTGTTGCTCAAGATATGTATGGCTACGATATTGAAAAGCGTGGCAAAGTGATTCAAGTTTATCCTGCCGGTCTTCGCACCGTAACGATCCCTGTCGATTACTTACAAGTTAAGCGTTCTGGTCGCTCACTGACGACGATCACCACTGGCACGATCTCTAACTCAGATTCGAATTCATCGAGCTCTTCAAACTCGAACTCGAACTCAAACTCGTCAAATTCATCTAACTCTTCTAATTCATCAAACTCGACATCGAATGGTGGTACAGAGATTGAAACGACTTCTGAAAGTGATTTTTGGCCACAGCTTGAAGCGGCGGTTGCTCACTTAGTTGGCTCGGGCGATGGGCAAAGCGTAGTCGTGACCCCGCAAGCTAGTGTGATTACAGTGCGTGCTTACCCGGATGAAATTCGTGAGGTTCGAGAGTTCTTAGGTATTTCTCAACAACGCCTGCAGCGTCAAGTGATCTTAGAAGCCAAAATCATGGAAGTAACCTTGAGTGATGGTTATCAACAAGGTATTAGCTGGTCTAATTTATCTAAGTCGATTGGTAGTGGTGGTGTGGTTATCGACCGTCCTGCAAGTACTTTACCTCCATTAGATGCGATCAGCTCTTTGTTAGGCGGACAAACTAACGTAACGATCTCAGATGGTAGTTTCGAAGCAGTATTGAGCTTTATGGATACTCAAGGTGATCTGAACGTTCTATCAAGCCCACGAGTCACAGCGGCAAACAACCAGAAAGCGGTTATCAAAGTGGGTACCGATGAGTACTACGTAACAGATTTATCAAGTTCGGTAGGTAGTGGTGATAACGCGAATGTGGCGCCTGAGGTTGAACTAACTCCGTTCTTCTCTGGTATTTCTTTAGACGTGACCCCTCAGATAGATGACAAAGGTAGCGTGTTCTTACATGTTCACCCAGCCGTTATTGAAGTAGAGGAAGAAGTGAAATCGCTCAACCTAGGTTCCACGACGGGCTTGGTGCAACTTCCTTTGGCGAAAAGCTCTATTCGTGAATCTGACTCAGTGATTCGAGCTCGAGATGGCGATGTGGTTGTTATTGGTGGTTTGATGAAATCCAACACCAGTGATGTAACCTCTAAAGTCCCATTCCTTGGTGATATCCCAGCACTTGGTCATTTGTTCCGTAACACCAATCAGTTAACGCAAAAAACTGAGCTCGTGATCTTGCTTAAGCCAACGATCGTGGGTGTGAATACTTGGCAAAATGAGTTGGAGCGTTCACGTGATCTTCTTCAACAGTGGTTCCCTGATGAAGAGTAGTTGCTTACTTTCTCTCTATAGAGTGGCAGTGTCTCACTAAGCTAGGTCGTCGTATGTATCAAGCTCACTTTGGTTTTGAACAACTGCCATTTACCTTAACGCCGAATACCGATTTCTTTTATGGTTTAGCGCCTCATTTCGAAGCGATTCAGACGGTAATCTCGGCGTTGGAAATGGGCGAGGGTGTGATTAAGGTGACCGGAGAGGTCGGCACTGGAAAAACCATGGTTTGCCGGATGTTGGTCAACCACCTACATAACTGTACAGCTCTGATCTACTTACCAAACCCTGTGCTATCAGGGGCTGACTTGCGCCAGGCTGTTGCTACAGAGCTTGGTTTAGCTGTCGATAATGAAGCAACCTTGGTTGATAACATTCAGCATAAGCTTATTGAATTACACAATTCAGGTTTAAGAGTGGTGGCTATTCTTGATGAAGCCCAGGCTCTATCGGATGAAGCGCTCGAAACATTAAGGCTGTTTGGTAACCTTGAAACGGAAGACAAAAAACTGCTGCAGATTGTCTTATTAGGGCAGCCAGAATTGGATGCTCGATTAGAGGCTTACCACCTAAGGCAGTTTCGTCAAAGAATCACATTTAGTTCGACACTAAGGCCACTAACTCTCGATGAAACGGTGGCGTATATTGATAATCGAATCGCTAAATCTGGTGGCAGCCCTGAGTTATTCAGCTTGAATCAAAAAAAGGCGATCTGTCGTTCGTCGTTAGGTATCCCTAGATTGATAAACCAACTTTGCCATAAGGCTCTATTGCTTTCGTTCAGTGAAGATAAGAAAAGTATCGACAACCAACATCTTTTTTCAGCTATGCATGAAACGTACGATGTGTGTAAGCCTAAATTTAAAACGCCAATACTGTGGGGTTGGAATTAATTATGAGCGTCATTAACAACGCCTTGTCTGAATTGGCAAAGAAAAAGTCAGCGACTTCGATTGAAGCGGCAGTCGTACCTAAAGTAAAAACGCGTTCCCCCCTAGTTTGGGTTGTTGCAGGTTTTACGTTGAGCTTAGCTATGGGCGGTTGGGCGATATCGCAAGGCCCTGTGATTGATCAGTCTATTGTTGAGCAGTCAATCTCAACTCGAGATTTACAGGTTCAAGTCTCTGTCGTTGATGATTCAAATGGCATTCAGGAAGTTGCTCAACCTATCTCATCGCCAACTAAGAAATTGGTGACACTAGACTCTGCGAACCTTTCAACACAAAACACAGTAATGGTAAAAAGCGCTCAAGCTAAGCCTAGTGTTTCCGAATCAGTTGTTATGTCTGCCCCAAAAGCGACAAAACAGCAAGCACCAACGAAAGATCTAAGCGCGCCTAAAGCGACTAAAGCTAAAGCTCCCCAGCCGATTTACGTTGCTAGTGTGGCAAAAAAAGATCCCACGCCTATCTCTAATGAGCCTGTAGCCTCTGGTGATTCAGAAAATAACGGAATGTTGATCGAGCAGGTTGAGTTAACTCCGGAACAGCTATCTGTGAATGCACAAGGTCGAGCTCAGAAAGCGCTTGATGCGAACGATCTTACTGGTGCGTTGAAGGGCTACACTGAAGCTCTACGCTACACGCCAAGAAATGAAGATGTTCGCCAGAAACTTGCGATTCTCTATTTTGGTAAAGGCGATACTCGCAAAGCCTATGAGCTTTATCAGTCTGGTATCAAGCTCAACATCAACAGTGAAAAATTGCGATTAGGGTTATCTAAACTGCTGGTTAAAGCGAATCAATCAGAAGCGGCGCTGAGCCCCTTAGTACACATGCCTCCGCATCCAACTCAAGAGTATCTAGCAATGCGTGCGGCGTTGAGCCAAAAATCACAGCAAGAAGAAATCGCACTCGAGAGTTATCAAAAGTTGGTTGAAGTCGATTCAGATAACGCTCGCTGGTGGTTGGGCTTAGCGATTCAGCAAGAACGCCAGTTAGACTTCGCTGCAGCAAAACAATCATATCAAGGTGCGTTGACTAGAGTCGGTATCTCATCTCAATCACAAAGCTTTGTGCGTGACCGATTAAAAATACTCAATGCTTTAGAGGAGAGCGACGATGCAAATTAGATTGAGAAAAAGACTTGGTGATTTGCTTGTCGAAGAAGGCATTATCACTGAGGCTCAAGTTGAACAAGCACTGGCCGCTCAGAAAAGCACTGGGCGTAAGCTGGGTGACGCTCTAATTGAGCTTGGCTTCTTGTCAGAGCAACAGATGTTGAGTTTCTTGTCGCAGCAGTTAGCGATTCCTCTTATTGATCTAAGCCGAGCTGTTGTCGATGTCGAAGCGGTACAGCTTTTACCGGAAGTACATGCGCGTCGTCTTCGTGCATTAGTTATTGGACGCCAAGGTGACACCTTGCGTGTCGCAATGAGTGATCCTGCTGATCTGTTTGCCCAAGAGTCTTTGCTTGGCCAGCTCGGTGATTACGCGCTTGAATTCGTTGTTGCTCAAGAGAGGCAATTGGTTGATGGCTTCGATCGCTATTACCGAAGAACCAAAGAGATCGCCTCGTTTGCTGAGCAGCTTCACGCTGAACACCAAGTTAATGACGCGTTTGATTTCGATATCGCTGAAGAAGACAGTGACGAAGTTACAGTAGTAAAGCTAATTAACTCGCTATTTGAAGATGCCATCCAAGTTGGCGCTTCTGATATTCATATTGAACCTGACTCGAATGTTTTGCGCCTTCGCCAGCGTATTGATGGTGTGCTGCATGAAACACTGCTGAATGAAGTGAATATTGCTTCTGCACTTGTACTGCGCTTAAAGCTGATGGCAAACCTCGATATCTCAGAGAAGCGTCTTCCTCAAGATGGTCGCTTTAATATCCGCGCTAAAGGGCAGTCGGTTGATATTCGTATGTCGACCATGCCAGTACAGCACGGGGAGTCTGTGGTTATGCGTCTTCTTAATCAATCAGCGGGTTTACGTAAGTTAGAAGCGTCGGGCATACCGAGCGATCTGTTGGTTCGTCTTCGTCAACAGCTGCGCCGCCCGCACGGTATGATCTTGGTGACTGGGCCGACAGGTTCGGGTAAAACCACAACCTTGTATGGTGCATTAAGCGAGCTCAACGAACCGGGTAAAAAGATCATTACTGCGGAAGATCCGGTGGAATACCGCCTTCCTCGTGTGAACCAAGTTCAGGTTAACCCTAAGATCAACCTCGATTTCTCTACTATCTTGAGAACCTTTCTACGTCAGGACCCCGATATCATTCTTATCGGTGAGATGCGTGACCACGAAACCGTTGAGATCGGCTTGAGAGCTGCACTGACCGGTCACTTAGTATTAAGTACGCTGCATACCAATGATGCGGTAGACAGTGCGTTGCGTATGATGGATATGGGTGCTCCAGGTTACTTGGTGGCGAGCGCGGTTCGAGCAGTAGTCGCACAGCGATTAGTTCGTAAGGTGTGTACCGATTGTAAGGTTGAGGATGAGTTAGATGAACCTCGCAAGCAGTGGTTGAGCGTCCGTTTCCCTAACCAAGTAGGTGTGCCGTTTATGAAAGGCCGTGGTTGCCAGAACTGTAACTTAACCGGTTACCGCGGGCGAATTGGTGTATTTGAAATGTTGGAGCTAGAGCAAAACATGATGGATGCACTGAGAGCGAATGATGCGGTAGGGTTTGCTCAAACGGCGAGACAGTCTGAAAACTACAAACCGTTACTGGCTTCTGCGATGGAACTGGCTCTGCAAGGTGTCGTGAGTCTTGATGAGATAATGCATCTTGGCGAAGGCGATGCGTCCGGCGCCACTGACCCAATTTATCTGTAGGGGTGGAATGATATGCCAACGTATCGTTATGTAGGTCGCAGCTCTGATGGTAGCCAAGTAAGTGGGCAATTAGACGCGAATAACGAAGATCTTGCTGCTGAAAGCTTGATGAGCAAAGGGATCATTCCAACCTCTATCAAATTGGGTAAAAGTGGTGGTTCAGTCTTAGATATGGATGTATCGAGTCTGTTCTCTCCGAGTGTACCGTTAGAGGTGTTGGTTCTGTTTTGTCGACAGTTATACAGCCTGACCAAAGCGGGTGTACCACTATTAAGATCGATGAAAGGCCTAACTCAAAACTGTGAAAATAAGCAGTTGAAAGCCGCCTTAGAAGAAGTGGTTGCTGAGTTAACTAATGGTCGTGGACTAGCGGCATCGATGCAGATGCATCCTAAAGTGTTTAGCCCATTGTTTGTCTCGATGATCGGTGTTGGTGAAAATACAGGTCGCCTTGATCAGGCATTGCTGCAATTAGCGGGTTACTACGAACAAGAAGTCGAAACTCGCAAGCGAATTAAGACTGCGATGCGTTACCCAACATTCGTGATCAGTTTTATCTTGATCGCAATGTTCATTCTTAACATCAAGGTTATTCCACAGTTCTCAAGCATGTTTGCGCGCTTTGGTGTCGATTTGCCGCTGCCTACTCGTATCTTGATTGGTATGTCTGAGTTCTTTGTGAATTACTGGGGCTTAATGCTCGGCGTGATCTTTGGCCTTATCTTTGCTTTTAAAGCCTGGGTTAAGACAGACAAAGGGCTAGAGAAGTGGGATCGGTTACGCTTAAAAATGCCGGTCATTGGTGGGGTAGTGAATCGAGCACTATTGTCACGCTTCTCACGTACTTTTGCTTTGATGCTTAAAGCGGGTGTTCCACTGAACCAGTCGCTAGCGCTATCGGCAGAAGCCTTAGATAACCGTTTTCTAGAGTTGCGAGTTCAAGCGATGAAGTCGGCCATTGAAGCCGGTAGTACGGTTTCATCGACCGCGATTAACAGCGAAATTTTCACACCGCTCGTGATACAAATGATTTCGGTGGGTGAAGAGACGGGCCGTATTGATGAGCTCTTACTTGAAGTGGCTGATTTTTATGACCGCGAAGTTGATTACGATCTGAAAACCCTAACCGCCAGAATTGAACCCATTTTGTTAACCATCGTTGCGGGCATGGTGCTGATTTTGGCTCTGGGTATATTCTTGCCGATGTGGGGAATGTTGGATGCGATCAAAGGCTAGGGAATGCTAAATAACCTACAACGCTCACGTTTTGTTATTTGGACTGTGGTTATTCTTTTTCTTATTGTCGGTGTGCTTTCGGCATTCAAAACGGTAGAAGAAGAAGCGACTAACACGGCATTTATCGTCGCGAGCAAGCGGATTTTAGAACAAGCCAATTTGTTCAAACAGCAATATTTGTTATCGGGTGTTGGGCAAGAAGAAGGCTCGGAACCCTCAAAGGTCTATAGCAGAACTGGATGGATAATGCCTATCCAAGGTACGAAGCGAGACTGCAACTATTGGCTGGATCAATTATATCCTCAAGGGAACATTTTAGGGCTAAGCTCTCCAAGTATTGAAGATAAAAGTGATAACATACACTTTCACTGCAGCTATCATTATACTGATAAATATCAGATAGATATATTGCTCAAAAGAGAAAGGTTTAGTGTGAAAGCCAATATTTTGGCTTTGTGAAAATATTGACAGTTTTTTTATGGTTTTATACGAGCGTGAATGTATAATGCGCGTTAATAATTAGATGAGTAGGTAGAAAATGCTTAAGAATCAAAAGGGTTTCTCCCTTGTCGAATTAGTCATAGTGATCGTAGTCGTTGGTTTATTGGCGGTTGCCGCCCTACCTCGCTTCTTAGATGTGACAGATGAAGCCAAGAAATCAAGCATTGAAGGCGTTGCTGGTGGTTTTGCGACGGCAGTACTGTCGGCAAGAGCACAGTGGGAAGCAGAAGCTAGGCCATCAGAGAAGATAGGTGTTGAAACATACAATACTGTAAACTATGATGGTGTTGATTTTTGGTTAACAAGATCAAAGAACAGTAACAACGTCGAGACCGACTTTCGTGATGGCTATCCGTGGACTCTGAACAACAATTCGAGCACTGCGCCACAAGATATTTCAGATGAAACATGTTCTGAGTTGATGGAAAACTTGCTGCAAAATCCACCTAAAGTTGGTGCGGTTTCAGATGTCGCTAATGACTCAAATTACAAATATTCAGCGCAAGCGAATTCAGGTGATGCAACCTGTACTTACGTTCAATTAGAAGGTAGTACCGAGCATGAATTTGTTTACGAAATTAAAACTGGTCGTGTGACCGTAACTTTGCAGTAAGTCTGCGTAAAATTAAACATAGAGAGAGCTTAACTATGAAAAGACAAGGCGGTTTCACCCTAATCGAACTAGTGGTTGTAATTGTTATTCTAGGTATTCTTGCTGTAACTGCGGCACCACGTTTCCTAAACCTGCAAGGCGATGCTCGAGCTTCATCTTTACAAGGCTTAAAAGGGGCCATGTCTGGCGCAGCAGGTATTGTATATGGTAAAGCAGCAATTGAAGGTGTTGAGTCTGTAAGTGCTGCTGCTGGTACTGATGTTGATGGGATTATTACGTATTTTGGATACCCAACTGGCACTGCTACAGGTATTGAACGAGCTGTTACTGGTCTAGAAGAAGATTGGGATTCTGCTGTGTCTGGTGCAATTGGCGCTCCTGCTCAATATTATGCTACTTTTACTGCAGACCCTGAATTGACAACTGCAGCTACTATTATTGAAACCGGCTGTTATGTTGTATATACCGAAGCTTCAGGTACTGGTGTTGATGAAGCACCGTCAACAACGGTAGTTGATACAGATTGCTAATATAGATTTTTCTATTGAAGGCCAGCATTTGCTGGCCTTTTTTATTCAAGTTATAAACTAGAATTAGGATTGAAACTCATATTAGAAACCTTCATTATTCTGACTCTATCTTGTAATGTAGAGCTACTAAGAGTTACTTGGGGCATTTATGAATGCAAAGCTAAACTGGGGGTTTACCTTAGTAGAATTAATTGTAGTTGTTCTTTTGCTGGCTATTGTTTCTCTAACTGCGATTAGCCGCTTTAGTGGAAGACAGAGTTATGAATTGTATGCTCTTCAAGAACAGACATCTTCTGTCATCCGACAAATTCAGCTCAATCGAATGCAGTCTAATATGGATATGTCCGTAGCTGGTGCTGAAAGCTTACGTTTAGTGGCTGCGAACAATTGTATCGGTGCACAATCTGCTTGTGACAACACATCTGAAACAAGAAGTGACGTTATCGCTAGTGATGATTATAGTTTCTCATCTGTACCAACCTCTAGCTACACTTCTCCAATCGAATTCAACCTTTTAGGTAACCCTGAAAATACTGCCTCATCGGGTGTTCAAATTACCATCTCATCGAATAATAGTTCCGACAGAGCTTGGGTTTGTATCAATTCTCAAGGTTTTGTTTATCCAAGTAATCAGGTATGCCCATGAAGTACGTAAATAGTGGCTTTACGCTTATTGAGTCGATCATTGTTATTGTACTACTTGGTTTTGCAATGCTCGCATTTTCTACTTTTCTTGCACCACAATCCGCGCTTTCAGGGCAAGTGAATTATTCCAACCGAGCTTCGGCATTAGGTCAAAGTATTATGACCGATCTGTTAGCTCGAGATTACGGAGCGGTGAGCTCTGGTACTCCAATTGAACTCGGCAGCACTTATACTAATTTTGATGTGGATTTGGTCGTTGCCAACGATACGCCAACCGCTTCGATGCAGAAATTTACGTTAACAATCACCGCAAGCAATAATCCTCCTATTACCTTAGTTGCTTATAAAGGGGAGTATTGATGAAAGGGAAAGGATTTACGCTCATAGAGATGATTTTAGCTATTGTCATCTCAAGTATCGTCTTGCTTGGTGTTGCGAATTTTACTGAACTCGGTATGAGAGGCTATTTTGGCTCTGTAGAACGTTTTCGACTACAAACCGAAGCTAGATTTGTATTGGAAAAGCTTTCTCGTGAAGTGAGACATGCTGTACCTAATCTGTTTCCTGCTTCTGTAAGTAGCGGTTGCGTATCATTTTATCCAATTGTTGATTCAGGTTTTTACGCTACCTCGGGGGCCGATATTAATTTCTTAGTTAGTGATACTGGAGCGACAAGTAGTTCATTACAATCTATGTCATTGGTTATCAATCCGACTAGGCCACATACAGATATCAGCAACCTCAATAATATATACCCCCTTGATAGTGTGGTTCCTCCAAGCGTATCTGCTGCATACTTTTCTATTCCAAATGGAGTTAACAATCTTGTTAGTGAATCTGTAGGTAAAAGACACTACATTTTTGACTCAAATAACCTTGTGGAGTATTGCCTTGCGAATAGTAATTTACTAACTCGTAATGGTGTCACAATAAGCGATCGAGTTATGAGTGAGAATAGTACTCTGAGTTATCAACCTGCGGATGTTCAGAGTAACGGTGTTGTTAAGTTGATTCTCGAGTTTGCAGAAAATTATGAGTCCACAGTGTTTGAGCAAGATATACAGGTGATTAATGTCCCGTAAAGCAAGCCAAAGAGGTAGTGCGCTAGTCATGGTCATCTTTGTTATCGTGGTGCTTGGTTTCTTAGCGACAAGTTTGAGTCGAACGAGTTGGTCTGATAATGATTCAAACACTCGAGTTGTACTTGGCACACAAGCTTGGTTACTCAGCCATTCGGTTAATGAGTATGTTATGACTCAGTTTTATCCGGATCCTGATCCTCAGGCTTCTTCTGCCGTTGCTAGTGTTTGTAGCAGCAATGATCTTCAACCAGGAGGTGGGTTTTTTACGGTAGCAAGTTCTATGGTTGATGAAGCTTCAATGAACTGCTCTCTTGAGTTAATGCAGTGTTCTAGCCGGGGAGAGCTTGATGGCTTTGTTTTTTATGTCTTAGAGTCTTCGGTTGTTTGCGGCTCTGGTGTGAGTCAAGTTCAGCGTAATCAAGAAGTTTGGGTGAGAGAGTAATGAGCATGTTTCGAAAACTAGTTGGCGTACTGACTCTTTCTCTATTGAGTGTCAGTGCTCATGCTGAACTTTTTCCGGGAGGGACTTGTCCTAGTGCCAGCGTACAAACATGGAGTGGCAGTGGTGGAGAAGTTGAGTTTAAAGAAGATAGTTATGTTCGCAACTCCGCAGGCGTTGGGTTTAGTTCTATAAAGAAGAACCACGATGAGTCTTGTGGACGGAGTGCTTGCTCTGCCGATAGTTCGAAAATTCTAACCCAATCACCTAATTTTACGATTCCAAATAACGCTATAGACATTGAATCACTGCCTGGTGTTCCCAACTATATTTCTGGTAACAAGATCAAGCTAGAGGATTGGCAAAGTATCGTTGTTCCAAGCGGGGTTTACTTTTCGTCGAAAGAAATTGAACTGAAGGATGATTCAAGCCTAAGAGTTTCTGGCGATGTTGTTCTCTATGTTGATAAGTTCAAGATGGAACATGATTCCTTCATTAGTTACAACAGAGGGAACAGTGGGAATGAATTCTTCTTGGTTGGTACAGATAAGTCTCACATTAAAATTGAAACGGACAATAGTGTTTACGCACATATCGTTTCTGATGACCATATTGATTTAGAAGAGGAAGTTTATTTTACAGGTACCATAACGGGTAAAAAAGTACACTTGAAGGAGAACTCTATCTTAAACACGCAGCTTCCAGCGAATTGCGACCATGAGTCGCCAGTATATTCCAATGATGCCCAGTATGAATTTGGCGTAGCAAGTTGTGTTGGTGGAGAGTGTCAAATTGATTTTAAAAAGGACTATGAGATCACACCTCTTGTTTTTGTGATGCCGACTTCTGATGAGAGTGCATTAGACAGTGATGCACCTGCATCTTTGTATGTTGAAAGTATCTCCAAATTGAATGCAACAATCAGACAAGTAAGGGCTTTATCAAGGGACGATAGCAATCGTCCATGGCAAAGTCGGCCTATGACAGAAGTTTCTTACTTTGTTATGGAACCGGGGACTCAAACTATTGCTGGACATCGAATCGTCGCAGGTTATACATCAACAAAAGCGAAAGCGGCTAGATTCAGTGGTAATAGCTCGGTATCTGTCAACTTCTCTTCTTTTGGTTTTTCTCAGTTCACTCATCGTCCTGTTGTATTACACCAGTTACAATCAAGAAATAATGCTAACTGGATGACATCAGGACAGTTAAGACCAACGAGATCAGGAGTTAGACTTTTTATTGAGCTGGGAGCTTCGTCAAATACAATCCAGCAAGAGGAAACTATTGCCTTTCTAGCGGCAGAGCCAACCAACCAGCCTCTTGTAGATGGCATGTATCAGTTTGAATTTGGTACCAATACTTCTGTTTCTCAAGGTGAGTTCACGTCACTCTATGATGGCTGCAGAAGGCTCAAGTCCACAGGTTTATCCTCTATTGACGGTATTCTTCTCAAGAAGCAAGAGCGGGCGGGAACACATGGTGGTTGGCTAAGGCGCTGTCAGTTAAACAGCAATCAATACAGTGTTGTTATGGACGAAGACTATACGAGAAGAGGACACATTGTTGAAGATATCGGATACTTTGCGTTTGAAAAAAATATTGAGCTTCCTCCAGTTTGTTCAGTGACACCATTTGCCGTTCAATCTTGGGATCACTCTAGTAAACTATCTTGGACATCCAATACTCAAGCTATCCAGATCAACGGGACATATAACCGCTCAGGAGCAATCGGTATTCGGTTAGACCCTTCAAATAATATTCAAGGGAACGATAGTCAGTGTGACGGGAGCTCTTGTGTTGAATCTGATGCGTTGTATGTATCTTCTCCTGATGTAATTTCTGTTGATTGGCCTGTTAACCAAAATTTCCAACCGGGTTCAGGGCTGCATCAACTTTCAGATAATCAAGCCTACAATACTGTGACTTCTTCTGGAGGCGGTACAATTACACTTACTGGTGGCTCCTATCGTATTGAACATTTAGAGATCATTGCAGGCAGTCGAATGAATTTAACGCAGGATACTGAAATTGTAGTCAATACTTTCACTCTTACCGACTCATCAACCTTCAATACAAATGGGCATTCACTGAGGGTTTGGGCTGAAAATAATGGTGCGTCTAAGGCGTCCGTTTCTGTTGCTGATAACCTCAATGCTGACGTATTTAGCCGAGATTCTGTTACTGTCTCTAGTGGACGAGGGGTCATCAATGGTCGAGTCACAGCCTTTGACGTAACCCTTTCTCCAGACGGAAAGATCATTAATAATGACCTGAGCTGTCCGGTTGAAACGTCGGACTATGAAGTTGTTTTGTCTCCGGAAATCGATATTGCTTTAACTTGCGAGGCGATCACAGCGACTGCGAAGGTTTACAATAATAAGGTCATTGACACTTCGTTCAACGGAACTGTTACTTTGTCTTCAAATGGAAATACGCTTGATACAGCAATGGCTCAATCTGGCGTAGCGACATTCTCTGTTGACTCTAATGTTGTTCAAACAATCGACGCAATGGCTAGTATTACGATCACCGGGCAAGACTATGTATCTAATACTGTGAACTATCAGTTTGTTCCAGAACGTTTTGAAATTTTGCCAACCCCTTTAAATCTCATAGCTGGTCGATCGCAAGCTATTACTATCTCCCCACTAGAATGTGATGGAGGGGGAACACCTATCTCAGATACGAGCTACTTGGGTGATTCGGAAGTGTCGTTATCGAATGTTTCTTATATTTATCCAGGTGTCCCTTTGAATTCAGTATCAATTGAAATACTCGATAAAGATGGCGACTGGATCAGCTCTCCAAGCTCTGGTGTTACACCTCTTGGTCTAACTTTCGTTTCTGAGAGTGGGAAAGTGGTAGCGAACTCTGAAATTAAATACGCAGAAGCTGGACAGGTAACATTCACTCTCAGTGATAAACAATGCATCACCGATGAAGATGCTGTTGAGAAGTGTAAAGAATATACAGGCACGAAAGAGGTCAAATCTCGACCTTGGACATTTGCTGTGTGTCCTCCTTCAGGGACTACAACTGGTGGTGATGCATCAGGTGGTTCTAAATTTATAGCCGCTGGAGAAACATTTAGTTTGTATGTTAAGCCTGTTGTGTGGAGCAGAACATTAGATATTGTCGATTCAGATTCTGGCGAAGCTTTACGGTTGCACCAAAAGAAAGAACCTAGCGCTAATCCGTTTTGTTCACTTGATGTAACCAACAACTTTTTTATTAATAACTCGACTCTAAATACAATTGTAGGGCTAGCTAACTCTTTAGCGACACCAAGCGGTGGAGAGCTTGGTGATGCTTATCTGGAGAGTGTAAATAGTTATGCTTCTACTTCTGAATTAGAGTTTTCCAATGTATCCGTGACGGAAGTTGGCAGTTTTCATTTTACGGCTTCAACTAGTAATGCATTCTATAACGGTATTCTTAATGGTATAGATGATGGTGCTAGAGAGTTAGGGCGCTTTTACCCTAAGTATTTTCAGACAGTTGGTACTCCAATTTGGGATTATCCAGACGTTGTTTCTGTTGTGTCAGGAAATCCGGTTGAGCAAAGTTTTGCTTATATGAATCAGCCGTTTAATGGTGTCGAATTTGAAGTTGAGGCGCTAAATGCTCTAGGACACGCGGTTGAAAATTATGCATCATTTGATGCCATGTTAACGGCGGGCTTCTCATTATTTGAGTCAAACTTTGGTGATCGCTTTAATGCTCCTGTGCCTAACAAAGAGTGGACAACTACTGATAATCGAAGTATTGGTACTTTTACATTAAGTGAAACTTCTCCTTCAACTGAATGTGATTCAGAACTATGTCTCGAAAAATTATCAACGGCTAATAATTATGAGGATGGTCCTTACAACGGTACTAATGGCAACTCAACAGATATATCAATTACTCACACTGGTTCTGTAAGTGATGATCCGGTTGCTTATCAAAACGAGGAGGGGGATAGAGATCCTCAACGCCTAACCGCCCAGCCCGATATTCGCTTTGGTCGAATGGACTTAGACGATGTTGGTGGTAATTCAGGTGCAACAATTACTATTCCTCTAAGAGCTGAGTATTGGAATGGCAGCCGCTTTGTTCTTAATGAAGATGATAATGCTACAAACGTTGAAGCTTCTACGAGTGCTAGCGATGTTATTTGGTCAGAAGACGGCAGTGTCACCACGACAGTAACGCTCGCTAATGGCGGATTGGTCTCTGATGGAGAGTCTCATAACCTGACGGCTTCTCAAGGTGCAGGTGTAAGCATCCGTGAACAAGTACAGTTGTGGCAAAATATGGATGATATTCCATGGCTCAGATACGATTGGGATAGCGATAAAGTTTCGGATGAGGCAAATGGAGAGCAAGATCCCTCCACCGTCGTCACATTTGGCATCTACCGCGGTAACGATCGTGTTATCTACCGAGGTGAAAGTGGCTTAACAGGTCAGTAATAATATAATTTTTGCCCCTTAAGTTAGGAATCTGTAAGAAATTGCGGGTTTCAGTCCATGTTTGTACTTCAATGCCTTGCCGTAACAGCAAGGCATTGGTACATTTAGTGCAATTTTTGTCTTCTAATTCTTGCAGGATGAGCGAAGAATATGTTTAAAAAACTTCGTGGCATGTTTTCAAACGACCTATCGATTGATTTAGGTACAGCCAATACCCTTATTTATGTAAAAGGCCAAGGCATTGTTCTTGATGAGCCTTCAGTTGTAGCTATTCGCCAAGATCGTGCGGGTTCTGCAAAGAGTGTCGCTGCTGTTGGCCACGCTGCTAAGCAAATGCTTGGGCGTACGCCTGGTAACATCTCAGCGATCCGTCCGATGAAAGATGGTGTAATTGCCGACTTTTACGTAACGGAAAAAATGCTTCAGCACTTCATTAAACAAGTGCATGACAACAGTGTGCTTAAACCAAGTCCTCGTGTTTTGGTTTGTGTACCTTGTGGTTCAACACAAGTTGAGCGTCGTGCTATCCGTGAATCAGCGTTAGGTGCTGGTGCTCGTGAGGTTTACCTAATCGATGAGCCTATGGCTGCTGCGATTGGTGCTGGCCTACGTGTCTCTGAACCAACGGGTTCAATGGTTGTTGATATCGGTGGTGGTACTACTGAAGTTGCGGTTATCTCACTAAACGGTGTGGTTTACTCGTCTTCTGTACGTATCGGTGGTGACCGTTTTGATGAAGCGATCATCAACTACGTTCGTCGTAACTACGGCAGCTTGATCGGTGAAGCGACAGCAGAGAAGATCAAACACGAAATCGGTTCAGCTTACCCTGGCGATGAAGTAGAAGAGATCGAAGTACGTGGTCGTAACCTTGCTGAAGGTGTGCCTCGTAGCTTTAGCCTAAACTCAAACGAAATCCTTGAAGCACTTCAAGAACCTCTATCTGGCATCGTATCTGCAGTCATGGTTGCACTTGAACAGTGTCCACCAGAGCTGGCTTCTGATATCTCAGAAAACGGTATGGTACTAACAGGTGGTGGTGCACTGCTTAAAGACCTTGATCGTCTGCTAACTGAAGAAACAGGTATCCCTGTTGTTGTTGCAGAAGAGCCATTAACGTGTGTTGCTCTAGGTGGCGGTAAAGCGCTAGAGATGATCGACATGCACGGCGGCGATCTGTTCAGCGAAGAATAATATCTAGTGTTAGGCTCTTTTATTATCTAGTTTTATGTAAAGAGCCTAGGACCTTGTCTATAGGATCAAATGTAGCTCTAGGACCAAATATAGAATGAAGCCAATTTTTGGTAGAGGTCCCTCTCTACAATTGCGCCTGTTTTTTGCTGTAATTTTATCAGCCAGCCTTATGCTGGCTGATAGTCGTTTAGATGCTTTCTCAAATGTTCGCTATCTATTAAACAGCATGGTTGCGCCTATTCAATATGCAGCCAACTTGCCTCGCACTATGTTCGATGGTGTTTACGACCGTTTTAGCACTCGCAAAGGGTTAATTGAATCTAACCATAATATTAAACGAGAAGTCTTGCGTCTGAAGAGCGAGCTGATTCTGCTTGAGCAATATCAAGAAGAAAACAAGCGCCTTCGTAAGCTGTTAGGCTCGCCGTTTATCCGTGATGAGAAGAAAGTCGTCACAGAAGTTATGGCGGTAGATACTTCACCATATCGTCATCAAGTCGTGATCGACAAAGGTCAGATTGATGGGGTGTATGAAGGTCAGCCGGTGATCAACGAAAAAGGCATTGTCGGCCAAGTCACTTTCGTTGCTGCTCATAATAGTCGTGTGTTACTACTCACTGATGCAAACAATGCGATCCCTGTGCAGGTTATTCGTAATGACATCCGTGTGATTGCTTCGGGCAATGGCATGATTGATGAGATCCAACTAGAGCACATTCCAACCAGTACCGATATACAAGAAGAAGATCTGTTGGTGACATCGGGTCTTGGTGGTGTATATCCAGAAGGTTATCCAGTCGCCTATGTTACTGCCGTTGATTACGACCCGAAACGTGAGTTCGCTGTGATTAAAGCAGAGCCTGTGGTTGAGTTCGATAAGCTCAGATACCTGCTGCTTGTATGGCCTGATGAAAACAAACAGATGCAAGCGGATCAATCCAGCATAGAACAAGCATTGTTAGAGGGCGAAGATGGCCAATAGCGTTTTGAGAAGCAAGGTAGTAATTTTCTGCTCATTTTTAATAGCACTGATTCTGCAGACGATCCCTTGGCCTGGTAGCTTAGATTTATTTAGACCATCTTGGTTACTGCTGGTTACGTGTTACTGGGTTTTGGCTCTACCGCATCGTGTTAACGTGGGTAGTGCTTTGATTCTAGGCTTATTGTGGGACCTTTTGATCGGCTCTACTCTGGGTATTCGAGGCATGATGATGGCAATAGTGATGTACATTATTGCGATGAACTTCCTCGTCATTCGTAACATGGCGTTATGGCAGCAAGCGATGATCATTGCCGCGTTAACGGTCTTGTTTGAGGTGTTGATCTTCTTTGGTGAATATTTGATCCAAGATGTTGTTTTCAATCCGTTATCGTTATGGAGCGCATTGATAAACTGTATACTTTGGCCTTGGATGTTTTTATTAATGAGACGCGTGCGTCGCCATTGGCATGTGAGGTAGCGTGACGATGGAAAAGAAACATTTAGTTTTGGCATCCGGCTCTCCACGCCGCAAAGAATTGCTATCTCAACTCGGTTATGAGTTCTCTGTCCTCGTAACCGATGTTGAAGAGTGTAAACACGCTCAAGAAACCGCCGAAGAGTATGTTAAGCGACTATCTTTAGATAAAGCCTTAGCTGCGTTGTCTTTATTGAAAGATAACCCTTCTGAAAGGCAGCATGTCGTTCCTAGTTCTGATACTGTAGATCATGGCTCTGATATAGTCGTTCTTGGTTCTGACACAGTCGTCGTAAGCCAAGGGCAAGTGCTCGAGAAACCGACCGATTTTGCTGACTCTAAGCGCATGCTTACTCAGTTGGCGAATGAACGTCACCAAGTGATGACGGCGGTTTCTGTGGTTTCAGAAGAAAAACAAAGAACAGAAATCATTATTACCGACGTATGGTTTAAACCCCTCAGTGAAAAAGAAATAGAACAATACTGGCAAACAGGGGAGCCATGCGATAAAGCCGGTAGCTATGGGATCCAAGGTTTGGGCGGACGCTTTGTCACCCGAATCGAAGGTAGTTATTACGCCGTTGTCGGCTTACCTTTATTTGAAACGGACCAGCTACTGCAAGAATTCTTATAATTACTAATCTGAGGTGCACCATGAGTGCTGAATTGTTGCTGAACGTGACCCCGAGTGAAACTCGTGTGGCCATGATTGAAGGGGGGGCTCTTCAAGAGATCCATGTCGAACGAGATGCTCGACGCGGTATCGTAGGAAATATCTATAAAGGACGTGTAAGCCGTGTTCTTCCGGGAATGCAGGCGGCTTTTGTTGATATAGGTCTTGAGAAAGCAGCTTTTTTACACGCCTCTGATATTGTCCCACACACTGAATGTGTCGCTGAAAACGAAAAGAAGCAATTTCAGGTTCGTGATATTTCAGAGCTTGTTCGTCAAGGGCAAGACATTGTGGTGCAAGTGGTCAAAGACCCTCTTGGTACTAAAGGTGCCCGCTTAACCACTGATATCACTCTGCCGTCTCGCTATCTGGTATTTATGCCGGGCGCAAGTCATGTTGGTGTATCTCAACGTATCGACAGCGAGTCTGAACGTAACCGCCTTAAAAAAGTCGTGTCTCGTTACTGTGACGAACATGGTGGCTTCATCATCCGCACTGCCGCAGAAGGTGCAGATTCAAATGAGTTGGCACAAGATGCCGCATTCTTGAAGCGATTATGGCTAAAAGTATTAGAGCGTCGTGGTAAGCACAAGGCGCGTACTCGTTTGTATGGTGAGCTTTGCTTAAGCCAACGCATCTTACGTGACTTCGTCGGTACCGAGCTGAGCAAGATTCAGGTCGATTCTCGTCTAGAATATGAAAACCTAAAAGAGTTTACCTCTGAATATGTGCCTGAGCTGACAGACAAGCTTGAGCTGTATGAAGGTGATAAGCCTATCTTTGATATGTACGATACCGAGAACGAAATTCAGCGTTCATTAGATCGTAAAGTCGAATTAAAGTCTGGTGGATATCTGATTATCGACCAAACTGAAGCAATGACCACTGTTGATATCAACACTGGCGCGTTTGTTGGTCGTCGTAATCTAGAAGAGACGATTTTCAACACCAACGTAGAAGCGACTCAAGCGATTGCTCGTCAGCTGCGTCTGCGTAACTTAGGTGGCATCATCATTATCGACTTTATCGATATGTTGTCTGAGGAACATCGTAAGCGAGTGCTCACTTCTTTAGAGGCTGCGCTCGACAAAGATCGTGTGAAAACCAATATTAATGGCTTCACGCAGCTTGGTTTGGTTGAGATGACTCGTAAACGTACTCGCGAAAGTATTGAGCATATTCTGTGTTCGAGCTGTCCTGCTTGTGAAGGGCGTGGCAGTGTGAAGACAGTTGAAACCGTTTGTTATGAAATTCTTCGAGAGATCACGCGAGTGAATCGTGCTTACGACGCCGATAAATTTGTGGTCTATGCGGCAGCTGCCGTAGCTGAGGCGTTAGAGGGCGATGAATCTCATGCGCTTGCGGAGCTTGAAGTCTTTATTGGTAAGCAAGTTAAAATCCAGGCTGAGCCTCTGTACATACAAGAGCAGTTTGATGTTGTTATGATGTAATGGAAATTTTGTGAGCTCAAGCGTTACTCTGATTCTACGTGCATGTTTATGGTTAGTGGTTACTCTCTTAGTAACGCTAGCCATTGCCGTTACTACACTGCGTGTAGCCTTGCCCAATTTAAACAAGTATCAATCTGAAATTGAGCTTTGGGTAAACCAACACTCCGGTTTTGATTTTTCGATTCAAGACGTGGGCGGTTTTTGGCGTAACACTCACCCCTCTATTGCTCTGCAAGGCGTTAAAGCCAGCCTTCCCAATGCGGAAGATGTGAGCTTTTCTGTCGAGCGTGTTGAAGTCGAGTTTGACTTGATTCAATCGGTCGTGCAGATGCGTCCGGTTGTGGCCGACTTGGTCATGAATCAAATGTATCTTGATATTCGCTCAATTGATCTGTTTGCCGGACAAAACGGCAAAGACGAACCTAAAGATCCCGGTTCCTCCAAGCGAGTGATACAAGAGCTCGATAATTTACTTCTGAAAACTTTGGTGGATGTGACCGCCAAAGATTCCACTCTTTTATATCGAACTATCTCTGATGAAGAACGTCAGCTTGATATCGAAACTCTGAAATGGCAAAACTCAGGTAAACATCACCTTGCGGAAGGTGTGGTGAGTATTAAAGACGCCAATCTAAACTCTTTGTCAGTGAGCGCTAACTTTATTGATGGCGGCTCGTTAATCGATATGACGGGAGAGTTTTATGTCAGTGCCGACAGTATCTCGGTTAAGCCTTGGTTAACTCGTTATATGCAGGCGGAATCCGGCATTGAAACGGGTACTGTGAGCTTGAATAGCTGGCTTACGCTACGAAATAGCAAACCAGTAAGCGCTTATGTTGAGGTTTTACCCTCAGAATTGACGTGGAACGAAGATGGCGAGCATGACCTCATGCTTGAGTCCGGTGTCTTTAAGTTGTCTCCGACTGATGATGGTTGGCAAGTAAATGGTCACTCACTAAATCTTAGAACGGATGACACACCTTGGCCGGAACTTGACGTAGCGTTCAAGTGGAATCAAGGTCCATGGCAACTCAACGTTTCCGAGCTGGATATTGCGACCATTACTCCGTTGATTAAGCTGCTGCCTGACTCTGAACAATCAACCAAAATGATTAACGTATTGGCGCCGGGCGGCTCTGTTTCTGATATCCGTGTCTCCATGGATTCAGGAATCGACAGTTTACGTTATTCAGCCAGTTTTTCTGATCTTGCTATCGAGCAGTGGGAACTAGTCCCAGGCTTTAGCCAAGTGTCCGGCAGTGTGTTTGGTTCGGCTTCGGAAGCGAAAGCTAGCCTGCATGTTATTGACGATGTGTTCCCTTATGGTGACGTATTCCAAGCGCCTTTGAATATCAAACAAGGTCAGGTTGATATTGTTTGGCAGCAAGATGAAAACGGCTGGAAACTGTGGTCGGACAAAATCACAGCGGCAACGCCAGACTTACAAGTACTAGGCGCATTCCGCTTAGACTTCCCAAAGGATGCGAGCCCGTTCTTATCCTTCTACGGTGAAGCGGACGCTTACAATGTCGGTGAAACATGGCGTTACTTACCTACGCTGGCTCTTGGGCAAGACCTAACAGACTACCTTTCAACTGCGATTCAAGCGGGTAAAGCGGACACCGTAAAACTGCTGTGGCATGGTGACTTATCTCAATATCCATACACTAACCACGATGGTATTTTTCAGGTTTGGGTTGGCTTAGAAGACGCGAAATTCAGCTTTGATACCGCGTGGCCACTGATTACTGACCTTCAGCTTGATCTGTTGTTTGAAAATGATGCGATGCATCTGGATTCTCGTTCCGCTCAATTGATGGATGTGACGGCAGATCGAATCACAGGACGCATTCCTTATTTAGGGGAAGGCGGCCATATTGAAATTGAAGCTAAAGCGACGGCGTCAGGCAATGCAGTGCGCGATTACATGACGTCTTCGCCACTGGTGGGTTCAGTAGGCGCAGCGTTAACCGCACTTCAAGTGAGTGGTGATGTCTCTTCTGAGTTCCAGCTGAATATTCCGTTTGATTCTGAAAAAGAAGCAAGAGCGTGGGGTTATGCAGACTTAAGTGGTAACCATGTTGAGATTGAAGCGCCGCCAATGGTGCTTGAGAACACCACGGGTCGAATTGAATTTGATAATGACGTAGTGACGGCAAATGGCCTCGCTGCGGATCTGCTTAACCAAGGTATCTCGCTTGATTTTAAGGGCCTTAATGATGGTCCTGGCTATGCAGTTGATATTGATGTGTTAGGTGATTGGGACGTTAAGCCTCTAGAACCTTACATCGGTCAGCAATGGTTAAGTCGCTTGTCAGGTCATGCGCAATGGCAAAGTCAGATTGATATCCAGCTTAATGATATCGGCTTTACCTACCAACTAGACTTACAGTCAGACCTAAAATACTTGGCGAGTGATTACCCGTATCCTTTGGAGAAAAAATCACTAGAAAGTGGCTCTGCAAGGCTACAGGCATCGGGTAACCAAGAGACGATTACCGCGCGCCTGCAATTGCCAAACACCAAGTACCAAGCTGAGATTGATATCACAGGCGACGTGCCTGAGTTAACGGCGACCAACTTAGTACTTGGCCGTGGTGGCTATAAAATTAGCCCGGTTGTTGGCCATCATGCTCTGATTCGTACTGACAAATTCAATGCCGATGACTGGTTATCGGTTGTGATGGAACCAGTAAAGCCTTCAACGGCTGTACTTAGCCAAATGAACACGCCAACCATACCTGCGCCAAGCCGTATTACCTTTGAGAGTAAAGAGCTGATCTTGGGTGGTATCTCTTGGAATGATGTCGATTTTAGTGCTCGTAAGAACAAACAAGCGTGGCAAATGGAAGTGTCTAGCCAAGAGCTGGAAGGGGATATTAACTATCTGCCACCTTACGATTTGACGGTTTCACTGGATCGTCTGCACCTGTTTGTTCCTGAGTGGAGTGATAAGAACAATCAAGATCAGCAGTTGTTACAACGCAAAGAGCAAGCAGCGCCATTGATCTCAAAATTGGATAGAGAGATCCACGATGCGATGCCAAACCTGACTCTGACGCTGAACGACTTTTGGCTGCAAGGCTACAAGGTTGGTAAGGTCGATGTTGAAATGACGAGGAACGAAGACCGTATCGAGTGGAACAAAATCCAGGTTCGAAGCGGCGGCAACAAAGCGGATGTGAGTGGCTGGTGGGAACTGCAAGGTGACAAGAGTCATTCATCGTTAACCGTTGATGTTGAAGGTGAAAACAACAGCGAACTTATGGAGCGCTTTGGTATTACTTCCGGGATTCAAAAAGCGCCATTTGCGTTGGAAGGTCAACTAAATTGGGACGGTTCGCCTTGGGGGATCAAAATGGATACCCTTGATGGCAACGTTAAAACCAAGTTTGGTAAAGGCATTATCTCGGATGTGAGCGGCGCAGCTCGATTGCTTGGTCTGTTTAGCCTAGATTCGATCATCCGTAAGATGCAGCTCGATTTCTCAGACGTGTTTGATAAAGGTATGGCCTTCAACAGCATCACCGGAACGGGCGAGATTCAAAATGGCATTTTCCTGACTAATGATTTGAATATGGATGCGGTCGCCGGTGAGATGAAAATCAAAGGTATTGCTAACCTCAACACGCGTCAGGTCGATGCTGAGGTGAACTTCACCCCAGATATTACATCGGGTATTCCTGTGTTAACGGCCTTTGCAGTAACCCCTCAAACGGCGCTGTACGTATTGGCGGTGACCACGGTTATTTCGCCAGTTGTGGAAGTCTTTACCCAAGTAAATTATTCGGTGAAAGGACCATTGGATTCACCAACGGTGAGCGAGCTTTCTCGTAGCTCTGGCGAGTTCCAGCTACCAGAGAAGCTGAGAAAATTAGCCGAATAAACCTTAAATTAGCCGAAAAGACCTTAGTATCCTAATTAGCTAATATACGGTGAAATGCTGATTTCTGAATCATAATGAATGGAGGAGCGATACACATGGATTGTGTTGGGTTGATTCAAATGACCTCTGGTCCTAGCCCTGAATTGAACTTTGAGTACCTTGCTCAAGAAGTAGCAAAGTGCAAAGAGTTGGGGGCTAAATGGGTTGTGTGCCCTGAAAACGCGTTAGTTTTTGGCAGTAAAGCCGACTATCACCAGTATGCTGAGCCTTTAAATGATGGCCCACTGCAAAAGAAAATCTCTGAGCTAGCAAAGCTTCATAGAATTTGGATCGTCATTGGTAGCATGCCGATAAGCACAACTAACGGAGTGACGACCACAACCTTGGTAATTGATGATTTTGGTTGCCTCGTTGCTCATTACGACAAGCTACACATGTTTGATGTGGATGTCGCTGACGCGCATAAGTGCTATCGAGAGTCGGATATTTTCACTCCGGGCAAACAAGTTGTGACAGCGGAAACGCCTTTTGGTCGCTTAGGTTTGAGTATTTGTTATGATGTGCGCTTTCCACATTTGTATTCAGAGTTACGTAAGCAAGGTGCGCAAATCATTGTGGTGCCTGCGGCTTTTACAGCGGTAACGGGTCAAGCGCACTGGGAAGCACTATTAAGATGCCGCGCGATCGAAACACAGTCGTGGATTGTCGGGGTAGGACAAGGCGGAAAACACCCTTGTCAAAGAGAAACATGGGGACACTCAATGGTGGTTGATCCATGGGGACGAGTGGTCGTACAGTTAGACCAAGATCCTAAAAGTATGGTGGTTGAGATAGACACATCCAGTTGCGAGTCCATTAGGCAAAATATGCCCATCGCGCAACACTCTCGATTTACCAATCAATTTTAATTACAAACAAGAGCCATCTATGAGCATTAATCAAATTGAAGAAGCGCTACTGAACCCGACAGGGCTTACGGAGCAAAATATCGCAGATACATTGGCGAGCATTGCTACCCGCCAAATTGATTATGCTGATATCTACTTTCAGTCAAGCTGGCACGAATCTTTAGTGCTAGAAGACAGCATTATTAAAGACGGCTCTTTCAATATCGATTGCGGTGTTGGCGTTCGTGCAGTATCTGGTGAAAAGACCGGTTTTGCTTACTCTGACCAAATCCAACTGGATGGTCTTAAGCAGAGCGCAATTGCGGCTCGTGGTATCGCTAAACAAGGTCAAAACGGCAAGGTTCAAGCGTTCAAACGCAACTCTAACCAAGCTTACTATGATGCAGTTAACCCGCTAGCGAGCTGGGAAAAACAGCAGAAAACAGAATTACTAAAATCATTAGATGCTTATATTCGCACTAAAGAGCCGATGGTGACTGAAGTATCGGTGAGCCTAAGTGGTGTGCATGAGCAGATGCTGGTTGCTGCTACTGATGGCACTTACGCTGGTGATATTCGTCCGCTGGTTCGCTTGTCTATTAGCGTACTCGCACAGAAGGGTGCTCGTCGTGAGCGTGGTAGCGCTGGTGGTGGTGGCCGTTTTGGTTACGACTTCTTCTTAAGTGATGACAAAGGCACTCAAGTTGCTTACCAATTTGCTGATGAAGCGATTCGTCAAGCTCTTGTTAACCTTGAAGCGGTTGCTGCGCCTGCTGGGGCAATGCCTGTGGTTCTTGGTTCTGGTTGGCCGGGTGTTCTACTGCATGAAGCGGTAGGCCACGGTTTAGAAGGCGACTTCAACCGTAAAGAGTCATCAGTATTCTCGGGTAAAGTTGGCGAGCAAGTCACTTCAAGCCTATGTACGATTGTCGATGACGGTACATTGACTGATCTTCGTGGTTCATTGAACGTCGATGATGAAGGTGTTAACGGTCAGTACAATACTTTAATCGAAAACGGCATCTTAAAAGGTTACATGCAAGATAAGCTGAACGCTCGCCTAATGGGTGTAGCACCGACAGGTAATGGTCGTCGTGAGTCTTACGCCCATCTTCCAATGCCACGTATGACGAATACATACATGCTACCGGGCGAACACACGCCGGAAGAGATCATCGCAACGGTTGAGAAGGGTATCTACGCCCCGAACTTCGGCGGCGGTCAGGTTGATATTACTTCTGGTAAGTTTGTATTCTCGGCTTCTGAAGCGTACATGATTGAAAACGGTAAGATCACTCACCCAGTGAAGGGTGCAACGTTGATCGGTTCTGGTATTGAAGCGATGCAGCAAGTGTCTATGGTCGGTAACGACCTAAGCATCGACCGAGGTGTTGGTGTGTGTGGTAAGGCTGGCCAAAGTGTGCCAGTAGGTGTTGGTCAGCCAACATTGAAACTAGACTCGTTAACTGTTGGTGGTACTGAGTAATTCAGACGAATCTCTGCCAACTTACTTCAAAATATTAAATTGAAAAGCGCCTCCAATGTGAGGCGCTTTTTGTTTTTAGGTTATTGATTCAGTGAGCGTATAGAGTCGCTACATGTTCTCTTCAGCAAACTCTGCCAGTCGGCTACGTACCACGCCATTGAGGTGGATATTGGCACTGCCTTCGAAGTTTTTAAAACGCTCAACCATGTAGGTTAAGCCTGAAGTCACAGGGGTTAAGTAAGAAGAGTCTATCTGCGCTAGGTTTCCTGAGCAGACGATCTTAGTACCTTCACCACAGCGGGTGATGATGGTTTTGATTTGTGATGCAGTCAGGTTCTGACACTCATCGAGAAGCACAAACGCATTTTGGATGGAACGGCCGCGCATGAAGTTGATCGATTTGAACTGGATATTAGCTTTGTCACAGATGTATTTCATCGACCCTTCGGTGCAGTGGTCGTTTTTGTGTAGCGCTTCCAGTGTATCGGTCACAGCAGCCAACCAAGGCAGCATCTTCTCTTCTTCGGTACCAGGGAGGAAACCAATCGACTCACCAATGTCGGGCGTGTTTCGGGTTACGATGATCTTATCGAACTGTTTACGCTCAATGGTTTGCTCAAGTGCAGCAGCCATGGCGAGCAGCGTTTTACCACTCCCTGCCGCACCAGTTAGGATCACCAGATCAATATCAGGGTCGAGCAGGGCATCAATCGCCATTCCTTGATAAATGTTTTTTGGCGTGATGTCCCAAGCTCTTCTGTTCATTAAGCGTTCACGGCTTAAGTCCCTGAGTGTGATGGTTTCGGTATCAATCTCTTCAACTCTTGCTGCAAAGTCACTCTCTTCATCAATCACATATTGGTTAAGGAAGGTTGGTTCAAAAGGCGCTCTAGCTAAGGTGTGCAGTGTCTTTCCACCTAAACTTCTGCTCTCGACATTGTCGATACCATCCCAAAATGATCCTTCGAGCTGTTGAAAGCCTTTGGTGAGATATTGGATATCATCAATCAGTTGGTCGGTTTGATAGTCTTCAACAAAGCGAACACCAGCGCCTTTGGCTCGTAAGCGCATGTTGATGTCTTTGGTGATGAGAACCACTTCGCGTGGCGCGCGTTTGTTTTGAAGGTAGAGTACAGCGTTGAGGATTCGGTTATCGCCTGCCTTGTCGTCGGCAAAGGCTTTGATGCTTTCTTGAAGTTCGTAATCGGCGAGTATTGAAATACTGCCTGAGGCTTTAATGTCTTTGGTGAAAGGGATACCTTCCGATATTTGGTCTGGTGTAGCTTCCCTGAATAGATCTTCGAGAGTTCGTATCGCAATTCTCGCATCTCGGGCAACGTCTCTCTTACTGTCTTTGATTCTGTCTAGTTCTTCTAGCACTGTCATGGGGATAACGACATCGTGCTCTTGGAAAGAAAATATAGCGAAGGGTTCGTGAAGTAGGATATTGGTGTCTAAAACAAATAGCTTCCGGTTGGTCTCGCCCATAGCATCTCCTTGCCGACGTGCGGCTTGCCTTGCATTCATTGAACGTAGATAAAGCTCATATAAAGATTAGTATCTGATTCTGGTGATAGTCAACTACTCACCTAAACTTCATCTAGAGGAATACCACCATATCGTTGTAGATGACTATGGCGTATTCGTTTGAGAGCAGCAATCTGCTACCTATAGATTAACCATGATTTTTTGACAGTTTGATTGCACTGGCGAAAACAGAAAAAAAGCACGAAATCATCTCCTTTAGGCGTGACCTAAATCACAGCATCGAGTAAGATTAGCGACCTTTTTCTGCACCATTTTCTTGAGATATTTATTATCTAGAGCGCACTTAAAAAGTGGCTGCAAACTAGGCATTTTTGGCTATATTTTTAGTTCAGGAGCGAGAACGTTCTTGTTTGAAACTGCAGTTAAAAAGACCAAATTCCAACTATAAGATTGAGGTAGTCGATTCATGACATTTGCTTTGGGGCAACGCTGGATAAGCGATACGGAGAGCGATTTAGGTTTAGGTACCGTTGTAGCAATGGATGCTCGCACAGTGACACTAATGTTTGCAGCGTCAGAAGAAAACCGTGTTTATGCACGTACTGATGCTCCCGTAACCCGAGTAACGTTTAATGTAGGCGATGTCATCGAATGCCAAGAAGGTTGGTCTCTGTCTGTCGAAGAAGTTATCGAAGACAAAGGACTGCTAACCTACTTAGGTACTCGCGAAGATACCCAAGAAACAGAAGTCACTCTGCGTGAAATCTTCTTAAGCAACCAGATCCGCTTTAACAAGCCACAAGACAAGCTGTACGCAGGTCAAATCGACCGTATGGATAATTTTGTGTTGCGTTACCGCGCGCTGAGTAACCAGTACCAACAGCACAAGAGCCCTATGCGTGGCTTGTGTGGTATGCGTGCTGGCTTGATCCCTCACCAGTTATACATCGCTCATGAAGTGGGTCGTCGTCACGCTCCGCGCGTTTTACTTGCCGATGAAGTTGGCCTAGGTAAAACCATTGAAGCGGGCATGATCATCCACCAACAGGTGTTGTCTGGCCGTGCTGAACGTATTCTGATAGTGGTTCCTGAAACTCTACAACACCAGTGGTTAGTAGAGATGATGCGTCGTTTCAATCTGCACTTCTCTATCTTTGACGAAGAGCGTTGTATTGAAGCGTTTGCTGAATCTGACAACCCATTTGATACCCAGCAGTACGTTCTGTGTTCTTTGGACTTCCTACGTAAGAGCCGTAAGCGCTACGAGCAAGCACTTGAAGGCGAGTGGGACTTGTTGGTTGTCGATGAAGCGCATCACCTTGAGTGGAGCCAAGACAAACCAAGCCGTGAATACCAAGTGGTTGAAGGCTTAGCGGAAAATACGTCTGGTGTGCTACTACTAACAGCAACCCCTGAGCAATTGGGTCGTGAGAGCCACTTTGCACGTCTGCGTCTGCTTGATCCTGACCGCTTCTACGATTACGAAGCATTCGTTGAAGAAGAAGACCAATACGCACCGGTTGCCGATGCAGTAACTGCATTGTTCTCAGGCGTGAAGCTTGAAAACAGCGCGAAGAACCAGATTACGGAACTGCTTTCTGAGCAAGATGTTGAGCCTCTATTCCGCGTTATCGAAGGTGATAGCAGCGAAGAAGAGCAAGCGTTAGCTCGCCAAGAATTGATTGATAACCTTATGGATCGCCATGGTACTGGCCGTGTTCTTTTCAGAAACACACGTGCTGCAATCAAAGGCTTCCCTAAGCGAAATGTAAACCTATTGCCGATGGAAATTCCAACGCAGTACACAACCTCAATGCGTGTATCTGGCATGATCGGTGGCAAGATGGCTCCCGAAGCTCGTGCAATGAAGATGCTGTACCCAGAAGAGATCTTCCAAGAGTTTGAAGGTGAAGATTCAAGCTGGTGGCAGTTCGACTCACGTGTTAACTGGTTGATTGAAAAGATCCAAGACAAGCGCAGCGAGAAGATCCTAGTGATCGCCTCTCGTGCAAGTACGGCTCTTCAATTAGAGCAAGCACTGCGTGAGCGTGAAGGTGTACGTGCAACCGTATTCCACGAAGGCATGTCGATTCTAGAGCGTGATAAAGCTGCGGCTTACTTTGCTCAAGAAGAGGGCGGCGCTCAGGTTCTTATCTGTAGTGAAATCGGCTCTGAAGGTCGTAACTTCCAGTTCGCTAACCAATTAGTGATGTTTGATCTACCGTTCAACCCAGATTTGCTTGAGCAACGTATTGGTCGCTTGGACCGTATTGGTCAGCTACGTGATATCGACATTCATGTTCCTTACCTAAAAGGTACATCACAGGCGATTCTTGCGCGTTGGTTTGATGAAGGCCTGAACGCATTTGCGGAAACTTGTCCAACGGGTCGCACGGTTTACGACAAGTACTCAGATGTTCTTATCGAGATGCTGGCTTCTGGTAACACAGAGCAACTTGATGAAGTGATTGAAGAATCTGCCAAGCTAAACCAAAGCCTGAAATCAGATCTAGAAAAAGGCCGTGATCGCCTACTAGAGATGCACTCAAACGGCGGCGACAAAGCGCATGAAATTGCAGAAAAGATCGCGTCGACTGACGGCGATACTAACCTAGTGACGTTTGCATTGAGCCTGTTCGATACGATTGGCTTGAACCAAGACGACAAGGGTGAAAATGCGCTGGTTGTGACGCCATCTGAGCATATGATGGTACCAAGCTACCCGGGCTTACCATACGAAGGCGCAACCATCACGTTTGATCGTGATACTGCGCTTTCTCGTGAAGACATGAACTTCATTAGTTGGGAACACCCAATGATTCAGGGCGGTATCGATCTGCTACTGAGTGAAGGTGTTGGTGCATCAGCGGTATCGCTACTGAAAAACAAAGCGCTGCCAGTGGGTACTATCCTGCTTGAGTTGGTTTACCTTGTGGATGCGCAAGCTCCGAAACGCAGTGGTATCAGCCAGTTCTTACCTAAGACGCCAATTCGTTTGATGATGGATGGCCGTGGTAATGACTTATCAGCTCAGGTTGAGTTCGACAGCTTTAACCGTCAATTAAGCCCTGTAAACCGTCACCTAGCGAGCAAGCTAGTTAACTCGGTACAAGGTGAAATTCACAAGCTAATCGAAGCGGGTGAGACGCACGTACTTCCTAAAGTGGAAGAAGTGCGTGAACAAGCTCAACGAGACATGCAGACTAACCTGAACGGTGAATTAGAGCGCCTACAAGCGCTTAAAGCTGTGAACCCTAATATTCGTGATGAAGAGCTAGAGGTAATCGAAGCTCAAATCAATGAATTGACAGGTTACATCAGCAAAGCTCAGGTTCAGCTAGATTCATTACGCTTGATTGTGGTTTCTCACAACTAGTTTTGAATTAGCGAGATGCTTCAACGAAATAAGGCCTTCATCATGAAGGCCTTATTTTTATCTAGCGCTTGAAAGCTGTTTTCGTTGTTGAAAGATGTATTGGCTGAAGAATTACATCAACCACTTCCACCAAACAAAGACTGCTAAGAAACCAAACAGGTAAACAAGACCCGCGACAGACAGCCATTTTAGCTTGCTGCCAATGGCTAGTGCTTCTGGAAGCTTAGCCTTATTCACTAGGATGAAGTTAAGCAGCGCGAAGAATGGCGTAGTCGCAAAGGCAAGTACCATCGCAAAATCAAGCATTGGCATCAGTGCAGCGCTAAAGAACATCACAATCGCCAATGCCGCGAGAGAGACTATGATGATCCAACCTTGCAGCATTCTTGGGCTTGAGTCTTTTTTGAATAATAGGCGCTGTGATTCAGCAAGCACGCGAGAGTAGCCATCGATAACGGTAATCGTGCTACCAAAGATACAGAAGAAAGCGATAAGAGCGATTAATGGACGAGACCACTCACCAATTGTCGAAGCGTAGATGCCGACCAATTGATGAGTAAAGCCAACACCAGAGCGAGACAGTTCAACACCCGAACCGTGAAGCACTAGCGCGCCTAACGCAACGAATACTAAAGCAAGCAGTGCAGTACCAATGTAACCGACATTAAAATCGAACAGTGCTGATTGTGCGGTCACTTCCTGCTTCTCTTTTTGGCTTTTTAGCCACATAGAGGTGATGCTTGAAATCTCGATAGGCGCAGGCATCCAACCCATGGTCACCACGATAAAACCAATAGCAGCCAATGACCAAGGCGATGGCGGAACAAAAGCAGCATCAGGCTGGACTGGGGAGCCAATAGCAATCGCAACAGCAGCTAAGGTTGTGATGGTTAAGATCGCCATGATCGCTTTAGATAGAGTATCAAGCGCGCGGTAATGGCCAGCAAACAGAATGATCAAACAGGTCGCCAAAACGATCATGCACAAGGTGCTAGTGGCTAAATCGAAAGGAATAAAGTAACTGAGTAGACTTGCACTGAATAATAGCAGGGCAGCGGTATTCACGACCGCTGATATGGAACTCAAGATCGAAAAGATCACAAGGTAAGGGCGGCCTAGGTTAGAGTAACCTTCCACCAAGCTTTGACCCGTTCCTAGCGTGTATTGGATGCCGGCTCTGAAGAATGGGTATTTGAAGATATTAACGAGGATAATAAGCGCGGCGAGCTGCCAACCATAAATCGCACCCGCCTTGGTTGAGGCGACTAAGTGAGAGCCACCAACAGCCGCTGCGGCCATCATAATGCCTGGGCCAAGAGACTTAATTAAACTAGATAGGGGAGCTGAGGTTGGTGTTTTTGTGTTGGTGGTTTTAACCGTACTGTCCATCGTTTTTCCTTTGATGCTGACTTCTTATTATCCGTTACCCTATCAATACCATGTTTTGTAAGGTCGTCAACTTTTATGTACGAAAATGTTGAAAATTGTATTTATTTATAAACGAATCAACCGTGAATTATTTGTTCACTAGCAATTAAGAGGCTCCAATGGCGTTAGAACAGTACACACCACCGCGTGAACCGTGGATTGATATTGTTTATCAAGATGACGATATTCTTGTGGTGAACAAGCCTGCAGGCCTACTTTCTGTTCCGGGTAGGTTACCTGATCATTACGACAGTATGTGGAGTCGGTTAGTTGTCGAATTTCCAGAGATTCAAGTCGTGCATCGATTGGACATGTCGACATCGGGCTTGATGCTGCTCGCTAAACACAAGCAAGCAGAGCGACATTTGAAGAAGCAATTTCAATATCGCCTGACACATAAGCTCTATTACGCGCGAGTATGGGGTGCAGTTGAAGACAAAGAAGGCTTGATTGACCTTCCTCTTATTTGCGACTGGCCAAACCGCCCGAAGCAGAAAGTGTGTTTCGAGGATGGTAAATCATCTCAGACTCGCTATGTGGTGGAACAAGATGAGGTACAAACGACCTTATTGAAGCTACTGCCTATCACGGGACGATCTCATCAGTTGCGAGTGCACTGTATGGAGATAGGAAATCCTATTGTGGGTGATGAGTTTTATGCCACGCTAGATGCTTTTAACTATAGCGATAGGTTGGCTCTGCACGCGTGTGAACTCAGTTTTTATCACCCGGCTAATGATCAGTTATTTAAAGCCTTTGTTCCGTGTGAGTTTTATCCTCAAGCATCGCCACAAATCGAGCAGCACTTTGAAATTGCGCCAGAGCTTCCAGACTACAGTAAGCTAAAAGCTTAGAATGGTCTCATCAATACCAATTCAAGGACGTACAATGCCGAAGTTGAAAGTGGTCTTTCTCGACAGAGCCACCATCCCATCTCAAATCCATTTAAAACCTCTCAGCTTTGAACATGAGTGGGTAGAGTATGACTTTACTGCTCCAGAGCTCGTTGCTGAACGCGTTGTCGGAGCGGATGTTGTTATCACCAATAAGGTTGTGCTCAACGCTGATAATTTAGCTCAAGCACAACAACTCAAGCTGATCGCTGTGTCAGCGACAGGCGTCAATAATGTCGATGTCGACTACTGCAAGAGTAACAATATCGCAGTGGCTAATGTGCAAGGCTATGCGACTCAGTCGGTACCTGAACATGTGATTGCTATGCTGTTTACGCTAAAACGAAATCTTGTTGGCTACCATCAAGACATTGAATCCGGCGAGTGGCAAAAGGATAAGCAGTTCTGTTTCTTTACTCACCCTATTCAAGATGTGGCTGGTAGTACATTGGGTTTAATTGGTAGTGGCAGTTTAGGGCAAGCGACTGCGATATTGGCTAAAGCGATTGGTATGAAAGTGATTTTTGCAGAGCGAAAAGGTGCGGAGTCTTGTCGAGAGGGGTATTTGCCTTTTTATACAGTGTTGCAGCAAGCGGATGCGATCAGCCTACATTGCCCATTGACTGATATGACCCAAAATCTGATTTCGGAGCGAGAGCTAGCAATGATGAAACCAAGTGCGGTGTTAATTAATGCTGGCCGTGGTGGGCTTGTCGATGAACAAGCTTTGGTTGAAGCTTTGAAAAAACATGAGATCGCAGGTGCAGGTATGGATGTGTTCACACAAGAGCCAGCAGATAACTCGAATCCACTATTGGCCAACAGTCACCTACCTAACTTACTGCTGACACCTCATGTGGCGTGGGGCTGTGACAGTTCAATTCAAAAGCTGTCTGATATCTTAATCGATAATATTGATGGGTTTGTCGCGGGTAATCCGCAGAACTTAGTGCGTTGATTCTTGAGATCTTTACTACGATTGGTATTAAACGGTGCGAACGCAAAACAAAAAAGGTTGGCTTTTAGGCCAACCTTTTTAGATCGTTGTGTCGATTAAGTGATTTAGCCTTGCGGCTTAACTACCAATACATTGATTGGTGAGTTCTGTACCACTTTGCTTGCGACAGAACCAAGCACAACTTTGTCGATTTTCGAACGCTTATGGCTAGGCATCACGATAAGGTCAGCGCCCAGTTTTTCTGCGTAATCAAGGATCGTTGTGTAAGTCTTGCCTTCGGCAACGTGAACTTTATACACCACTTCATCGTCAATGTGCTTGTCAGCAAAATCTTTCAGCTGATTTTTCACATCAAGCTTCATTTGGTTCGCTGCATCTTTCGGGAAGTAAGACGCCACCATCGACATGTGAATGCCCGGTAGTACGTTCAGAATGTGGACTTCAGCATTGCTGTGTTTCGCGTGCCATACCGCTAGTTCGACTGCTTTATCAGAAAAGCCTTTGTCGTTAAGATCAACGGGAACAAGGATTTGTCTATACATGTATTCGTCTCTTTTTGAGCAGCGCTTAGTACATACCAAACGCTGTAATTATCTTTTCCATGTAGTAAAAAAGCCAAATAGAGTAGAGCGCTACTTGGCTCTATCCATTACGCGCTAATCTCATCCTTACGAGCACGCCTTCTTTGGTTCATCGCTAAACCAATCAAAATCAGTAGGGCAGGTAAGAATACCCACTCTTTCATTGGTCGTTCTGCGTCTTGGATAACTGATTTAATTTCCCAATCAAAGTCAATGCCAGCGGCTTCTGCAGGGCTACCAAACTCAACCATATCAACAATCATCTTGTCGTCAGCTTGTGTCAGCATTAGGCCCATTGAAGCAATGCGGTCTTCACTTGTTGTCGCAGAATCTTCAAACGGAAGGCGAACTGTTTTCTCAGAATAGTTACCTTCTAAGTTTTCGCCACCTACTCTCAATTCAAGTGATTGTCCCACAGATAGATTTTCTGTGATTTGAGCAATCTCAACTCCAGGTGAAAGAACTTTCTCTGGATAAATCATGTCCCACCAGAAACCAGGGCGGAAGAAAGAGAAGGTTAGAATCAACAGCAGTAATGTTTCCCACCACTTGTTCTTAGTAAACCACCATCCTTGTGTTGCTGCGGCAAAGATAAGTACTGCAGTAACAGAAGAGAAAATCGTTAGTGCTAAGTGCCACCAAGAATCAATGCCCATCAACAGTAGTTGGGTATTGAAGATGAACATGAACGGCAAGATCGCGGTCCGGATATCGTAGGTAAAACCTTGAATACCTGTACGAATTGGGTCTGATTTCGCAATCGCGGCGGCCGCAAAGGCTGCCAGACCTACCGGAGGTGTGTCATCTGCAAGAATACCGAAGTAGAACACGAATAAGTGAACCGCAATCAATGGAATGATCAAGCCGTGCGCAGCGCCTAGGGTCACGATTACCGGAGCCATCAGCGTTGATACAACGATGTAGTTCGCCGTTGTTGGCAAGCCCATACCTAAGATCAAGCTGATTACTGCAGTGAATAGCAACATAAGAATGATGCTACCGCCTGAGATAAACTCAACGAAGTCCGTCATTACTAGACCGATACCCGTTAGAGTCACCACGCCTACAACCGTACCTGCGGCCGCTGTCGCGACACCGATACCAATCATGTTACGTGCGCCTGAAACCAAGCTCTCTGCGAGATCAACGAAGCCAGCTTTAGTTTGCTCTGCAAGATCGTCTGATTTGTTCATCAAAGTCATTAAAGGACGCTGAGTGATCAAAATGAAGATCATGAATACGGTCGCCCAGAATGCCGACAGACCTGGAGAGAAACGTTCAACAGTTAGACACCAAACTAGAACTACGATAGGCAGTAGGAAGTGCAAACCAGATTTAATCGTTGGACCTGGATCCGGAACTTCTTTGAGATCCGCATCGATTTCCATGCCGCCTTCAGATGCGTATTTTGCTGATACACGAACCAGAGCGACATAAGCGACTAATAGAGCCACCGTTACGATTGGTGTTGCAGCATCGCCAAAGACATCTTTCGTCCAACCGACACCGTAGTAAACCGCGGCACTGATAACACACAGACCTAAAATGGTACCCGTGAAAGACAGTAAGCTTTGTACGATAGTTGGTGTGTGGCGACGAGGTAGGCCAGTCATACCTGCTTTACATGCTTCTAGATGAACAATGTAAATCAGAGCGATGTAAGAGATCAGAGCGGGCAGTAGCGCGGCTTTGATTACTTCTACATACGAAATGCCCACATACTCAACCATCAAGAAGGCTGCTGCACCCATGATCGGTGGTGTTAATTGACCATTGGTTGAAGCTGCTACTTCTACTGCACCTGCTTTAGTGCCTGGGAAACCAACACGCTTCATTAGCGGGATAGTAAAGGTACCCGTGGTTACCACGTTCGCGATAGATGAACCTGATACCAAACCAGACAGACCTGATGCAACAACGGCTGCTTTCGCTGGGCCGCCTTTCATGTGACCAAGCAGTGAGAATGCAACTTTAATAAAGTAAGCACCAGCACCTGCACGCTCTAGCATTGCACCAAACAGTACAAACAAGAATACGAATGACGTTGATACGCCAAGTGCCACACCGAATACACCTTCAGTTGTTAACCACAGATGCGACATTGCCTTGTTCAGGCTCGCACCTTTGTGGGCAATAACGTCCGGCATGTGAGGGCCGCCAAAGGTATAAAGTAGGAATACTGCTGCCACAACCATAAGAGGTGGACCCAAAGCGCGTCGTGTTGCTTCAAGCAGTAAAACCATACCGAATACAGCCGCAACAATATCGAATGTTGTTGGTGCGCCCGAGCGCTCAGCGAGTTCAGTATAGAAAATATAGATATAAGAAGCTGAAAAGCTACCTACAAGCGCTAATATCCAATCGACTGCGGGGATGCGATCCCTAGGCGAATTCTTCATGGCTGGATAAGCGGTAAAGGCTAGGAAAATAGCAAACGTAAGGTGAATTGCTCGAGCTTCAGTGTCGTTTAAAATTGCGAAGTTAAAAATGAACGGCAGCGGAGATGCATACCAAAGTTGGAACAGTGACCAACATAGAGGCACAAACCATAAAATACGGCCTTGGATACCACGAGGGCTACGCGCACCAGTATCTGATTGTGCCACCATTTCTTGCACATCTGGAGACGGTGATGTTGTCTGCGTCATGTACTTTATCCTTATTATTGATGGTCTGCCTTTTCTTACGAACAACCAAACGTTATTTATTTCCTATCTAGTGTAGTGAATGGATAGGGAAATGCGTTCTTTGTTCGTCTTTGTCTTAGGCTTGATACGAAGGTAAGTCCTCCAAATTGGAGAAACTTAAAGGGCTGTTCTTTTCACTTAAATTATTTTTATAAAACGTGAAAAGCCAATAAGGAGGGCTAGCCTCCTTATTGGTGTAGTAGGCTTAAAGTAGAGTTACTTTAGAAGGCCCACTTCTTTGTAGTATTTTGCTGCGCCTGGGTGAAGAGGGATAGAGATACCCGCTTTAACCATGTCTTCTTTTTTCAGGTTAGCAAATGCTGGGTGTAGGCGTTTGAAAGTGTCAAAGTTTTCAAATACTGCCTTAGCAACGTTGTATGCAACTTCTTCAGAAACGTCTGAAGTTGTTACCATAGTTGCTGCAACACCGAAGCTGTTTACGTCAGCGTCAGTACCACGGTACATACCAGCAGGAACTGTGCTGTAAGCGTAGTATGGGTTTTCAGCTACGATCTTGTCGATCTGTGGACCTGTTGCTGAAACCAGTTTTGCATCACAAGACGTTGTTGCTTCTTTGATTGATCCGTTCGGGTGACCAACCATGTAGATGAATGCATCAATCTTGTTATCACAAAGTGCTTGTGAACGCTCAGAACCTTTAAGTTCAGAGGCAAGCTTGAAGCTGTCGTTAGTCCAGCCCATAGCGTCCATTACAACACCCATCGTTGCACGGTCACCAGAACCTGGGTTACCAATGTTTACACGCTTACCTGCTAGGTCAGACACATTGTTGATGCCAGCATCAGTACGAGCGATGATGTTAAACGGTTCTGTATGTAGAGAGAACATCGCGCGAAGTTTCTTGTATTCGCCCTGATCTTTGAACTTACTTGTACCGTTGTAGCCGTGGTATTGCCAGTCCGATTGAACAACACCGAAATCTAGTTCACCAGCACGGATGGTGTTAACGTTGTAGATTGAACCACCAGTAGACTCTACAGAACAACGAATGTTGTGGTCTTTGCGGCCCTTGTTCACTAGCTTACAAATCGCACCACCAGTTGGGTAGTAAACACCCGTAACTGAACCAGTACCAATCGTGATGAACTCTTGAGCGTTAACAGCGCCAGCGCCCATTACAGCAGCTGCAATAGCACCAACTTTAATAAGTTTGGTAAATGCCATGAATTTCCCTTCCTTTATTCATTATTAACCCTGAAACAAGTGTAGTTGCTTCTGGAGTTTCCTATTTGGAAACGGCACCTTTTTCAATCCATGTGATGAAAAAGTGGCTGAATAATATCAAAAATTGGCAGAAAATTACTCGAATGTTAAAAGATATAGCTAAAAAATCTAACAAATGATGTCTGGATCTCGTGTTTGATTTGCTACTGAGTTTTTTAAAATCAATAGTTTAGTGTGATTTTGGAAGAGAGGTATGGATATTCTAGGATGTGATTTGGATCACGAAGCAAATAGATACTCGTGATCCATTAATAAAGCTGATAGGTATGAAACAGCGATCAATTATCCTGCGTATTCAAACAGTTCACACACTGAATCAAACAGTTGCTTAGTGGTAACCGATAACGTTGGGGTAATGAAGATAGTATCATCACCTGCGACTACGCCCAGTATGCCTTCCGACTTACCTAGAGAGTCTAATAAACGCGCAATCAGCTGCGCCGCACCAGGGCCCGTGTGTATCACCACCAATGCATTGTTGTGGTCAATATCTAGTACTAATTCTCTTAGAGAGCTAGAAACGGTCGGAACACCAAGCTCAGCAGGAAGACAGTAAACCATCTCCATTTTTGCGTTACGAGTTCGAACGGCACCAAACTTGGTTAACATACGCGAGACTTTAGACTGGTTGATGCTTTCAAAACCTTCGTGTTTTAGGGCATCCACAATTTCGCCTTGTGAGCCAAAACGTTCTTCTTTTAGTAAGGCTTTAAATGCACGAACTAAGTTGTCTTGCTTTTCTGTATTGCGCATATGTCATTCTTATTCATTAACAAAGATGTTTGCATATTCTCGCATACATATTCAATTTTAGCCAAAACATCCCTGTAATTTGTTAGTCATATCACTGTAAATATTTAATAGAATAATGTGTTATTTGCGACGACTTATTTTGTTATTTCAGTCGATTATCGCCATAATGCGAACTTGCTGTGTAGCACGGTTTTATTGACTTGCGCGAAGTCGCAAAGCTAGCGTTAATTGATTGTAATCACTTTGTGATTAATATAGTTTTTTAACTTAGATTTAGCTCAAGAATTACCCTACAAAGAATCTATAAGAGAAAGCTCTCAAGGAGAATAACAATGAAAGTAGCTGTTATTGGTGCCGCTGGTGGCATCGGTCAAGCCCTAGCCCTACTACTTAAAAACCGCCTACCTGCTGGTTCAGATCTTGCACTTTACGATATTGCACCGGTAACACCGGGTGTTGCTGCCGATCTTAGCCATATCCCAACGCCTGTTTCGATCAAAGGTTACGCGGGTGAAGATCCAACTCCAGCACTAGAAGGTGCGGATGTTGTACTTATTTCTGCGGGTGTTGCTCGTAAGCCTGGTATGGATCGTGCGGATCTTTTCAATGTGAATGCTGGCATTGTTAAGTCTCTTGCAGAGAAAATCGCAGTTACTTGTCCTACCGCTTGTGTTGGTATCATTACTAACCCAGTAAACACAACAGTGCCAATCGCGGCTGAAGTACTGAAGAAAGCGGGCGTTTACGACAAGCGTCGTCTATTTGGTATTACGACTCTTGATGTGATTCGTTCTGAAACGTTCGTTGCTGAACTAAAAGACAAAGATCCAGGCGACATCCGTGTTCCTGTTATCGGTGGCCACTCAGGCGTAACGATTCTTCCTCTACTTTCTCAAGTTGAAGGCGTAGAGTTCACTGACGAAGAAATCGCAGCACTAACGACTCGTATCCAAAATGCAGGTACAGAAGTAGTAGAAGCTAAAGCTGGCGGCGGCAGTGCGACACTGTCTATGGGTCAAGCGGCTTGTCGTTTCGGTCTTGCTCTAGTGAAAGCGCTTCAAGGTGAAGAGAACGTGATTGAATGTGCATACGTTGAAGGTGAAGGCGAACACGCTCCATTCTTCGCACAGCCAGTTAAACTAGGCAAAGAGGGTGCTGAAGCGATCCTTAGCTACGGTGAGCTGAGCGACTTCGAACGTAACGCTTTAGATAGCATGCTTGAAACGCTAAATGGCGACATCGAGATTGGTGTTGAATTCGCTAAATAAGCGAGACGCTATTTAACTCAGTCTAAAGCTAATTATTAAGGGCCGGTCATTATGATCGGCTTTTTTGATCCTGAAGTTCAAGCTACTCGTATTCACCTCTAAAACTAAGGTGAAGGTAAATGTTATGGCTACTGTTCAGAAGGGTATGAATGTCGAATATTTGGGGCACTTAGGAAAAGTATTGGTAATTGATGAGCAAGAGCAGTACGCGTTAGTAGAGACTTACAACGGGCATGAGCAATACGCAGTGCCAATGGAAGAGCTTGAAGAAATTGAAGCTCAACTGCCGTTATCATTAGAAGCGAGCCGATATTGAATTTGGCGCTCTTACAAATATTTGTTCAAATCCAAAAAAGAGCCCTGAGGCTCTTTTTTGTTATTTATATAGAAGCTAGTTGTCTATTAACCTGCTTACTTGCTGCGTTTAACAGCTAAGTGTGCGAGCGTGGTTAGCGCTTGCTTATATTCAGAGTCAGGAAGTACAGAAAGCTCAGCGATGGCTTTATCGGCCTCTTCGTAGGCTTTATTTGTTGTGTACTCTAAAGAGCCTGTCTCTTTCATCACAGCCATAATGTCGTCGAGACGTTCCATGCCGTTCGCTTTCTCAATCGCTTCACGAATCATGCTGGCTTGTTCAGGAGTGCCATTATGCATTGCGTAAAGTAGAGGCAGTGTTGGTTTGCCTTCGGCTAGGTCGTCACCAACGTTCTTACCCATCTCTTTACCATCAGCAGTGTAATCCATCACATCGTCAATCAGCTGGAAAGCGGTTCCTAGGTATTTACCATAGTTCTGCATTGCTGTTTCGATCTCTGGTGATGACTCAGTAAGAATCGCGCCGATTTGGGTTGCTGCTTCGAACAAGCGAGCGGTCTTAGAGTAGATCACCTGCATGTAGCTTTCTTCAGTGGTGTCTGGGTTATTGCAGTTCATTAATTGTTGAACTTCACCCTCGGCAATCACGTTTACTGCTTCACTCATTAACTCAAGGATCTTTAAAGATCCTAGCGTTGTCATCATTTGGAACGAGCGTGTGTAGATAAAGTCACCCACCAAAACGCTAGCGGCATTACCAAAAGCGGCATTGGCTGTCGCCTTACCACGTCTCATGTCCGATTCGTCTACAACGTCATCATGAAGCAGGGTTGCGGTGTGAATAAACTCGATAAAGGCTGCAGAGGTGATATGAGCTTCACCTTGGTAACCGAGTGCGCGAGCAGATAAAAGAGCAAGCAAAGGGCGTAGGCGTTTGCCACCACCGCTAACGATATAGAAACCAAGCTGGTTGATTAAACTTACGTCAGAATTAAGTTGGGCTTGAATTGTTTCATTCACTTTTGCCATATCATTGGCAGTAAGCGTTTGGATAGCTTTAAAATCCATTGTTCATCCGGCTGAAGTTAGACCCTGTAAGGCTTATACGTTGTATTTAATTGTTGAATAATACACTAAAAAACGTTGATTAATACATCGCTAAAGGGCATGATTGCCGCACTTTTCTTTGGCGAACAGGTTTTCGCCAATTTTTTAAAAATATGGCTTGTCATAGCGGCATGATTCCCGTAGAATCTGCGCCCTATTGATTAGTTTAGCGCACACCCGAGTTGTACAATTAACAACCATAGGCTGTGCGGAAAAAGCGGAGTAAAATATGTACGCTGTTTTCCAATCTGGTGGCAAACAACACCGAGTAAGCGAAGGTCAAACACTTCGTTTAGAGAAATTAGACGTTGAAACTGGTGCAACTGTTGAATTTGATAAAGTTCTTCTTGTTGCTAACGGCGAAGAAATCGCTGTTGGTGCACCTCTTGTTGAAGGTGGCAAGGTTACTGCAGAAGTAGTACAACACGGTCGTGGCGATAAAGTAAAAATCGTTAAGTTCCGTCGTCGTAAGCACTCGCGTAAGCAAGCTGGTCACCGTCAGTGGTTCACTGAAGTGAAAATCACTGGCATTAACGCTTAAGTATTAGGAGAGTTTAACAATGGCACATAAAAAAGCTGGCGGTTCTACTAATAACGGCCGCGATTCAGAAAGCAAACGTCTTGGTGTTAAGCGTTTTGGTGGTGAATCTGTTCTTGCAGGTAACATCATCGTTCGTCAACGTGGTACTAAGTTCCACGCTGGCACAAACGTTGGCATCGGTAAAGACCACACTCTTTTCGCTCTTACTGAAGGTAAAGTGAAATTTGCTGTTAAAGGTCCTAAAAACCGTAAGTTTGTAAGCATCGAAGCTGAGTAATTTAATCTTTAACTAGATTATTTTATTAGCTTTCAAGCTGAATTCAAAAGCCCTGCCGATTCGGCAGGGTTTTTTATTTATAGCAAGAATAAAAAAGCAGACGCTCTTGTTTTGGTTTTGAGAAGCCGTTTTATTTTTTGATAAACAGTTTGGTTTTTAAGAAGCCGTTTGTTTTATAAGAAATAGAAAGCAAAGAACCTCTCCTTATTTGTTCCTTGGTTGCAGGTCGGCCTAGATCTTAGGTGATCGATCTAAACACGGATCTGCTAGAATTTATATCACTCCTTGATGAGTGGTAACGCAACGTAAGTGCGGAGTTAAAAAATGAAATTCGTTGATGAAGCGGTAGTAAAAATAGAAGCCGGTGATGGCGGTAATGGTACAGTTAGCTTTTGGCGCGAAAAATTCGTCGCTAAAGGTGGTCCTGACGGCGGTGATGGCGGTGACGGTGGTGATGTTTACATCCAAGCGGATGAGAACTTAAACACGCTGATCGATTATCGTTTCCAACGTTTTTACAACGCAGAGCGTGGTGAGAACGGTCGCGGTGGTAACTGTACTGGTAAACGTGGTAAAGACATTACACTGAAAGTGCCTGTAGGTACTCGTGCGGTTGATATCCACACCAACGAAATCGTTGCTGAAGTTGCTGAACACGGCAAGAAAGTAATGGTTGGTAAAGGTGGTTGGCACGGTCTTGGTAACACGCGTTTTAAATCGTCTGTTAACCGTGCTCCTCGTCAAAAGACAATGGGTACTAAAGGCGAAGTTCGTGAACTGCGTTTAGAGCTTCTTCTATTAGCTGACGTTGGTATGCTTGGCCTACCAAACGCAGGTAAATCTACTTTTATTCGTTCAGTATCTGCTGCGAAACCAAAAGTGGCTGATTACCCGTTCACTACCTTGATCCCAAGCTTGGGTGTGGTAAGTGTTGTTCCTGAAAAGAGCTTCGTTGTTGCCGATATCCCAGGTCTAATCGAAGGCGCTGCTGATGGCGCTGGCCTTGGTATCCGCTTCCTTAAGCACCTTGAGCGTTGTCGTGTTCTGCTGCATATGATCGACATTATGCCGATCGATCAATCTGATCCTATTCAGAATGCACTAACGATCATCGATGAGCTTGAGCAATACAGTGAAAAAGTTTCACAGAAACCTCGTTGGTTAGTGTTCAACAAAGTTGACCTAATGCCAGAAGACGAAGCAGACGAAAAGGTTCAAGAAATCATCGATGCTTTGGGCTGGGAAGGCGAGTACTTCAAGATCTCTGCTGTGAATAAAATCGGCACCAAAGATCTTTGCTTCAAACTTGGTGAGTTTATGGAAAACCTACCTCGTGAAGTTGTAGAAGTTGAAGAAGAAGAAAAAGTAGACTTTATGTGGGATGACTACCATAAAGATGCGATGAGCGGTAAGAATGTCGTTACTGAAGATGACGACGATTGGGACGATTGGGATGACGAAGAAGATGACGGCCATGTTATCTATGTTCGTGACTAACCCTCTTAGTTTCTCATAACGTATCGGTCGCTTCTTACAAGTACACTGATAGTTTTATTAAACCGCAATGAAAATTGCGGTTTTTTTGTATCTAAATCATGACGTCTTGCTGTTTTTTATGCAAAATTTATCTTTAGATAATTAACGCCTATGGGAAGGAAATCATGGCATCAAAGCAAAGAGCGATCTCAAGACTCGTCGCTCAATCAGGACAAATGTTATTGGCGCACGGGGCCGAGAGCACACTGGTCGGCGATATCATGCGCCGCATCGGTATTGCTTGTGGGGTAAATGAGGTTGAAGTTGCCCTGTCAGCCAATGCGCTTGTTGTAACTACTGTAATGAACGATCACTGTATTACCACTACTCGAAGTTGTGCTGATCGTGGCATTAACATGCAGGTTATCACCGATATTCAACGCATTTGCATCATGATGGAGAAGGGAATTCTCGATTATGATTTGGCGTATAAAAAGATTCAAAACATCAGCCCCGAACGCTACAACCGTTGGTTAGTGGTTGTGATGATAGGGTTGTCGTGCGCCTCTTTTAGTCACCTTGCAGGCGGAGACTGGCAAGTCTTCATGATGACTTTTATTGCTTCAGCTTGCGGAATGATCGTCAGACAAGAGATTGGTCATCGCCATTTCAATCCGCTATTAAACTTTGCTATCACAGCATTCGTTACCACTACCATTTCTGCTCAAGCCGTACTTTACAATATTGGCGGCCAACCCACGATCGTGATGGCTTCATCAGTACTAATGTTAGTACCCGGTTTCCCTCTGATTAACTCTGTCGCTGATATGCTTAAAGGCCATATTAATATGGGGTTAGCGCGCTTTACCATGGCCAGCTTATTAACTTTGGCGACGAGCTTGGGCATTGTTGCGGCGATGAGTCTATCGGATGTTTGGGGGTGGGCGAGCTAATGAGTATCTTCGAACTGTTTTTAGGTTTGCTCAACGATATGTTTTTCGCCGCTATTCCTGCGGTTGGGTTTGCATTGGTATTTAACGTTCCGCAACGTGCTTTAGTTTATTGTGCACTCGGTGGTTCTATCGGTCATGGTAGCCGTTATCTGATGATGCACTTTGGCATTCCAATCGAATGGGCGACGTTCTTCGCCGCGACTGTGGTTGGCATGATAGGGGTTCATTGGTCGCATAAACTGTTAGCACATCCGAAGGTGTTTACGGTTGCAGCGCTAATTCCTATGGTGCCAGGTGTGTTTGCCTTCAAGGCGATGATTGCAATGGTCGAGATTAACAGGGTAGGCTACACACCAGAGTTGTTGGCAATGTTGATGGAGAACTTTTTAAAATCGATGTTTATTATCGCTGGACTGGCGGTTGGCTTAGCTGTGCCAGGACTGTTATTCTATCGCCGTAGACCTATCGTTTAGCGTTAATTTTCTTTTTAGGGACAGGACTTTCGATTTATGATCATCAGCATGATAGCGGCAATGGCGAACAACCGTGTAATTGGTAAAGACAATCAGATGCCTTGGCATTTGCCTGCGGATTTCGCATGGTTTAAACGCTCGACTATGGGTAAACCCGTCGTGATGGGACGTAAGACCTATGACTCAATTGGTCGCCCTTTGCCGGGTCGGTTGAATGTCGTAATCAGCCGTGATGAGAGTTTAAAGATTGAAGGTGTAACGACGGTTACTTCGATTGAACAGGCATTAGAGCTGCTCAGTGATGTTGAAGAAGTGATGATCATTGGTGGCGGCTCTATTTATGAGAGCTGCTTACCTAAAGCGGACAAGTTGTATCTGACTTACATCGATTTCGCCGTCGATGGAGATACACAATTTCCTGACTGGGGTGAAGGTTGGAAGCAGAGCTTTAACGAGAGTTATCAAGCTGACGAGAAAAACAAACACAACATGGAGTTTGTGATTCTCGAACGTTAACTGTGGTTATCAAATAGCTAGTCTCTGAAAAATGCTTGCGTTACTGCACCAGTAGCGCAAGCTTCTCGTGTCTCGTGTCTCGTGTCTCGTGTCTCGTGTCTCGTGTCTCGTGTCTCGTGTCTCGTGTCTCGTGTCTCGTATTTTTATAGCGCTTTCTGAGTGAAAAACTGTTTGTCTTCCCAGCGAAGAATCGTCAACTCTCCCCCCCAAACGCATCCAGTATCGAGTCCAATCACGTCTTTTCCGTTATAGCCTTCAAGCGCAGCCCAGTGTCCAAAAACAACGGTTTTATCGAGCTTTATACGTTGCGGAAGGTCAAACCACGGCACTAATGGTTCATCGGTAATTTCATTCGGTGGTAGCTTACATGCCATGTCGAGTCGGCCATCTTCAAAACAGAAACGCATTCTTGTCAGGCTATTGATCGCATAGCGATAGCGCTCAATATCATGTAAATCCTGATGCCATAAATCAGGTGCGTTGCTGTACATGTTTTCGATTAGCCATTGCCATTTATCGGACTTTAACAAGGATACGATCTCTCGATTTTCAACACGTGCTCTTTCTAGGTTCCACTGCGGCGAGATACCCGCATGGCACATCACGAACTCTGGGTGTTCTTGAAGCAAAGGCTGTTGTCTTAACCATTCGAGTAGCAGTTCACGATCTTCAGCATCAAGAATCGCTTGAGTCTTATCTTTTGGTTTCGCTGGAAATAGCCCTAAGGAGACCGCCAGAAGGTGTAAGTCGTGGTTGCCTAATACAACCTTAGCTGCGTCACCAAGGCTACGAATAAAGCGTAGTGTCTCCAATGACTTAGGGCCTCGAGCAACTAAGTCTCCGGCGACCCATAAAGTATCTTGGTGTTTATTAAAGTTGATGGTTTCAAGCAGTAATTGAAGTTCGTCGAAGCACCCTTGGATGTCTCCGACAATATAATTCGACACAATAATTTCCTGTAGATACGGATGTACGGCTAATTAAGAATATTAGGGATCGCGAGTCTGAATGGATCAACTTCAGTTATGAAGTCGATGCCTTTGTTATCGGTCATCACATAGTGACCTTGCATAACGCCAACAGGGGTTTCGATGACAGTACCACTCGTGTAAGTGTATTCGTCGTTGGCTTCAATCACGGGTTGTTGGCCAACCACACCATCACCCTCAATGGTGAGTTGCTTGCCGTTGGAGTCGGTAATTAACCAGCGGCGAGACATAAGCTGCACCGTTGTTTTACTTAGGTTTTTGATGGTAATAATGTAGGCGAAGACGTAACGATTCTTCGTTGGCTCAGATTGTTCTTCTATGTACTTAGAGTGAACCTGGCATTTGATACAAGGCGTAGATATATCCATATTCGCACCTTTTGTTGTTGATATACTTAATGTAATTAAAGTATTACATAAAAAAGGCTCCTAACCGAAGTGTAGGAGCCTTTTTTATTTATTTGTCAGCGTTGTGACTGTCGTACAACCAGTTTGCCATGTCGACAAACTGCTCGAGCGTTAAGTTCTCAGGACGCATGCTTGGGTTGATACCTAGCTCTTCAAGCACTTCCTTATCGATTAAGCTCTTGTAGCAGTTACGAACTGTTTTACGACGCTGGTTAAAGCCTTCACGACATACGCGGTCAAGCCATTTCAGATCTTTTGCCGGGTAAGGTAGCACTTCGTATGGCTGTAGGCGAACGACTGCTGAGTCTACTTTCGGTGGCGGAACGAAGGCCGTTGGTGGCACTTCTAGCACTGGCGTCACTTTACAGTAGTATTGAGCCATTACAGTAAGGCGGCCGTAAGCTTTGCTACCAGGGCCCGCTGCTAGACGGTTAACCACTTCTTTTTGAAGCATAAAGTGCATGTCTTGCACGTCTTTATGGAATTCAAAAAGGTGGAACATCAATGGTGTAGAGATGTTGTATGGCAAGTTACCAAAGATGCGTAGCTTATTGTTCGGCTTAACCAGTTCTTGGAAGTCGAACTTCATCGCATCACCTTCACGGATCGTTAGCTTGTCCGCAAGATCTGGATGGTTACGAAGACGTTCTGCAAGGTCTCTATCCAATTCGATAACGGTAAATTTATCGACAAGCTTACCCACAGGCTCAGTAATTGCGCCTAGACCAGGGCCGATCTCTACCAAGTTTTGACCTGGTAGTGGGTTAATGCTCGATACGATGCCATCAATAATGTATGGATCGTTAAGGAAGTTTTGACCAAAACGTTTACGCGCTTTGTGCCCTAAGTGGACATCATTTCTCATTGCTTTTTCTCTACTAATTCAATGGCGTGCGTGAGCGCTGTTCTAAAGCTCCCTGTATCGGCTTGGCCTTTCCCTGCCAAGTCTAAGGCGGTACCGTGGTCGACTGATGTGCGAATAAACGGTAAGCCAAGCGTGATGTTCACTGAGCGACCAAACCCTTTGTATTTCAATACCGGGAGTACTTGGTCGTGATACATACCTAAAACAGCATCTGCATCTTGCAAATATTTTTCATTAAAGATGGTATCTGCTGGCAATGGGCCAACTAAATTGATGCCATCTTTTTGGCGAATTTTTTCTAGCGTTGGGGTGATGGTTTCAATCTCTTCACGCCCTAAACAACCATCTTCACCAGCATGTGGATTCAAGCCACATACGTAGATAGTTGGTTCCTCAATAGCAAATTTCTCAACCAAATCTTTATTCAGAATAGCAATAATTTGCTCTAATCTGTCTTCGGTCACTGCTTGAGATACATAAGCTAGTGGGATGTGCGTTGTTACTAGCGCAACACGCAGCCCTTCAGTTGCCAACATCATCACCACCAGTGGCGTATTGGACTTCTCTGCAAAGAACTCGGTATGGCCGCTAAAAGCAACGCCAGCTCGGTTAATTACACCCTTGTGAACGGGGCCGGTGACAATAGCATCAAATTCATCATTCATACAGCCAATTGCTGCGGTTTCTAAAGTATTTAATACGTAATGACCATTAGCCTCATTGAGTTGACCTGCAACTGCCGCTTCAGCAAGTGGAACGTGCTTCACTACCAGTGTACCAGCGCGTTGCGGTTGCTTAGCTGCGTTTGCGTCGTAATCTAGCAGATCGACTTCGATACCAAGAATTTTAGCTCGCTCGGATAGCAGTGTTTTATCAGCACAAACCACGAGTTGATGATGCCAACTTTCTTGAGATAGAGCCAGAGTTAAATCTGGACCTATACCTGCTGGTTCACCTGCGGTTATGACAATACGTTTAGTTGCTGTCATCTTGGTCGTCCTCAACCATTTCAACAAAGGCGCTTGCTCTTACTTCTTGTAGCCAAGCACCAGCTTCTTCGTTGAACTTACGGTTAAATAGAATTTGGTAAGCCTTGTTTTTCAAAGCTGAATCAGTACGGTCTACTTCGCGACGATCTAGTACTTCAACAATGTGCCAACCGTGTACGGTTTTGAATGGCGCACTGATCTTACCTTCAGGTAGCGTTTCTACTTGGTGTTTGAACTCTGGTACATACAAATCTGGTGTTTGGTAGCCTAGCTCGCCGTCTTGAACTGCTGAGCCTGGGTCTTGGCTGTATTGCTGAGCAAGGTCACCGAAGCTCGCTTCACCAGCGTTAACACGACGTGTGATCTCTTCAAGTTGCTCTTTGGCGCCATCATCACTTAGGATCACTGTAGGCTTAATCAAAATATGACGTGCATTCACCTCAGTTACCGCAACAGTTTCTAAGCCTTTCACATCTTCAATTTTTAGGATATGGAAACCAACGCCACTTCGGAAAGGTCCGATGATGCTGCCCTTGTTCTGCATTTTGATCTGGTCAGCAAAAATGGTTGGCATCTCTTCTTTACGCATCCAACCCCAATCACCACCTTGCAGTGCTTTAGGACCCTTAGAGTAAGTATACGCCATGGTGCTGAAATCTTTGCCTGAGTTCAGTTCCTCGACTAGTTCAGTCGTTTGAGCTTCTAACTCTTCTTTGGTTTGGTCATCATTAAAGCGCAACTGAATGTGGCCAATTTTATATTGAACGGTCGCGTTAGTCTCTTGCGCTAAGATATCCGCTAGGTTATCGACTTCTGCAGGTAGTATATTGATACGACGACGAACTAAGGCATTACGTGCTTCACTTGCCGCAATCTCTTTTCTTACTTGCTCACGAAACGCATTGTAGCTAAGGCCTTCTTCCGCAACCGATGCGGTAAGTTGTTCAACCGTTTGGTTGTTGTCTTTCGCGATGCCTTCGATTGCTTGATCAAGTCTAGCATCATCAATACGAACGCCAATACGTTCCGCTTCTTGAGTTTGAATAGTATCGATGATTAATTTTTCTAGTACTTGCTCATTGAGCACATCTTGCGATGGCAATGTTTGACCGCTTTTCTTAGCGTTTGCGCGCAGCGTCTTCATCGAGGCATCGATGTCACTTTGCAAGATAACGCCTTCGTTAACGATAACTTTTACGCTGTCTAGCTCGACTGGCGCTGCAAAGCTTGTTGATAAAGTACAAGTCGCTGCGATAGCAATTAATGTGCGTTTCCACAATGTCATGTGTAATCCTTTAAATTTACTGACGTTTATCAGTAAAGAAAATTAGTTGTTTAAGAAGAATGGTCGACCGTAGCTCAATGAGTTATCAGAGCTGCTATCCCCAACAGCGCCAGAGTCAGAGCCGATATTGGTACCGAAGCCAACAATACCGAAGTTCACACTAAAGTTGTTTTCATATTCAGGTGTGATATTTGGGTCACTAATGTTGTTCGTCAAACGGTTACTATAGGTAAAGCCAATATACCAACAATCCGATCTGTAGTTTAAACGAGCTAACCACTCTAGATCTTCTTGTGTGGTTAAATCATAGAAATATTGAGCACTTGTGCTCCACTTCGGTGAAATTTGGTAGGCACCAAGTAATCCTGCTTGAGAGATACCATCTCTTGTGATGGATGATACGTCAAAATCTACAGTTTCATTTATGTATTCTTCTGTGACATAACGATAGTTAGTTTGTATGTAACCACCAGTGAAGCGGTATTCTAACGTACTGTTTGCAAGCTGCATCGCTGTAGTGTCAATGTCGTATTGCACCCCACCATGGTAAAACAGGTAGTCATCGTAGTTAAAGTCAACTTCTACTGCCCAAGATGAGTAGTTTGAGTTCTTATCAACCTCGTTGGTGTTTAAATTTTGTTTGGTATCTTTGTCGATATAAAAAATTTGGCCAAAAGAAATGTTGAGACGTTCTTTATATTCATCATCAAAGAAACGAGATGATGCGCCATAGCTAACTTGATTAGCTGCTGCAATGAAATCAACACCACTGTATTTACGGCTTCTAAACAGACCATAGTAATCCGTTTGTAACAGAGTAGTATCATAACGGCCAATGTCAGATTGCTCCTCTTCAGGTACATAAAGATACTGAACTTGCGGCTCAAGGGTTTGCGTGTAGCCGCCAACAATAGTGGTATCCCGCTCCAGAATGATACCTGCGTGGCTGCGAAACTCAGGAATGACCCTGCTTACAGACTCTTTTAATCCCTCGTATTCAGAGCCTTCACCAGTATCAACACCATCAAGGTCCTGCTGGTAGTAAGTACCAAGTACTCTAGCTTCTGTCGTCCATGTACCCCAGGTGTTCCCTACAGGAATAGTAATGCCAGGTTCCACGTGAATACGAGTCGCAGATGGTTTGTTTGACGCATCAGTATCGAATACTGAAACATGGCTGATCATGTCGAAGTCTAAGTACTTCATCACTTCAGGAGCATAGTAGTTATACTCTAGCTGTGGCATTAGACGATAAGGTTGGTTGTTTGGAGTCAAAACCTGAAAATCTCGGACAAGCACCGATGCGTCCCAATTTTGAGAACGGTATGTCGCTTGGCCTTCTTGTAATAACTGGCCATCTTCACGGTTACCGATACTGCTTGAGCTAACGTCAGTAAAGTAATCAATATCACTCACTTTTGAATAGTCGACTTCGAATAACCAAGACTGTTGGAATATACCTGAGTGCTCTAGTTGTGCCCCCCAACGGTCGCCTTTCTCTTCGTACTTTTTATCATCAGGCAGGTACTCTGACTTGATACTCCCCGAACCAAAATCGCTCAAATATCTGAATTTACTGTTGAGTTGAGTACCACGCTCTTGCATGTACTTGAAGGTGGTTTCCAAGTCGTAGTTTGGCGCCAAGTTCCAATAAACAGGGATTTCAGCTTCAAAGCCATCGCTTGAACCGTATGACACGGTTGGGTAAAGGAAACCTGTCTTACGGGTATCACCAATCGGAACAGTTAAATAAGGTAGGTAGAAAACAGGTACGCTCTGGATTTCAAAACGTGGGTTATAGAAGGTTGCTTGTTCTTCATTTTGATCGACGTCAATACTTGATGCTCTTAGGCGCCAAGCATTGTCGCCAATCGGACAAGAGGTTATCGAGCCATCTTCAATCTCATAAACCGCTTTACCTGTTTTTGCGATATAAACAGCATCGCCTCGACCGGGCTCGCAAAGGAATTCGTAATCGGTGTTCTCAAGCGTCATTTCATCTGTAGTCAGATTATTGGTCGCTCTGTCTGAGATAGATTTGATTTGACCGTCACTAAAGTTTACGTTGCCTTCAGCTACAACGATATTTTCTTGTTGGTGCAGGGTTACGTTATCGGCAAGGATGGTCTTGTTCCCTTGCGTAACGACTACGTCACCTGAATATATTGCCTTGTCACCATTGATAGCTTCTAAGCGATCTGACTCAACGTGAGCGGGTAGCTGTGTCTCGTTTTCTGCAGCGGGCTCGATCAAGCATTGATCTATAGAGGGCATTTCCTGCACACTACTATCGGTGATTGTTTCAGCTTGAGTTGTCGACACGTATAACGCCGTACTTATAGACGCGGCTAACAAGGTGCGGGAAAAAGATTGCATGAAGTTGAACTATCCTGTGTCACTAGATGAAGGGTTGATCTAGTATCAATCCAATTAATAAAGCATTTTCCTTATGATAAAGGAAATAATAGCATTCAGCATCATCAGACAGCATTACTCAGATAAAATTCATAGATAGAGAACACATAATGCAAATATTTGGCAAAATTTTGGGCGCGTTTTTTGGCTTTTTATTTGGAGGACCACTTGGTTTAGTTTTTGGTCTGTTTTTAGGGCACCAATTCGATAAAGCTCGCCGATTGAACCAATCAGGCTTCAATAGCTCTGGTTTTGGTCGAGGTCCAAGCCAATCCGAAAGACAGAACGAGTTTTTTAAATCCGCTTTTGCGGTTATGGGGCACGTTGCTAAAGCGAAAGGGCAGGTAACGCCAGAAGAGATTCAGCTTGCTTCTACCATGATGGAGCGCATGAATCTGCACGGCGAACAACGCAAAGCGGCGCAAGATGCATTCCGTGACGGCAAAGAGAGCGACTTCCCACTGAGCGACGTACTTGAGCGAGTGAAAATCTCATCGGGTGGTCGTTTTGATCTTCTGCAGTTCTTTCTAGAGCTTCAGGTATCTGCCGCATTTGCGGATGGAAGTTTGCACCCGAGTGAACGTCAAGTTCTGCATAAAATAGCGCAAGGCCTTGGGTTTTCGGCAGAGCAACTAGAACGCCGCTTGCAGATGCAAGAAGCTGCGTTCCGTTTCCAACAACAAGGTGGAAGCTTTGGTGGCCATCAAGGCCATGGGCAATCATCAGGTTGGCAACAGGCTTCACAACAGAACCAGCTAGGCGATGCATACAAGGTTCTAGGTGTGAGTGAAAGTGCTGACGGTAAAGAGGTGAAGAAAGCCTACCGCAAGCTGATGAATGAGCATCACCCAGATAAACTGATGGCGAAGGGCTTACCGCCTGAGATGATGAATGTTGCGAAAGAAAAATCGCAAGAAATTCAGAATGCTTATGATCTTATAAAGAAAGTAAAAGGTTTTAAGTAATTGAACACTAAACCGAGTAATAACAAAGTTACTCGGTTTTTTATTAAAGGGAGTTATATGACGGTAACGTATCAGGATGTTCTAGAGTTTTGGTTCGATGAGTTGACGCCTAAAGATTGGTTTACTGGCGGCGCCGAGATTGACACTTTGATAGAGTCTCGATTTTCTGAATTGCATAAAGCAGCCATTCAAGGCGAGCTATTTGAGTGGCGCCAAACTGCGCAAGGACGATTGGCTGAGATTATCGTGCTTGATCAGTTTTCTCGAAATATTGGTAGAAACAGTCCGACAGCATTTTCTGCTGATCCGATGGCATTGGCTCTAGCCCAAGAGGCGGTAGCGGGTGGTTTTGATCACCAGCTTAACGAGCAACAGAAAAGCTTCCTGTATATGCCTTATATGCACAGTGAATCTTTGTTAGTTCATGAACAAGCTGTGGAGCTCTTTTCTCAAACGGGATTAGAGCATAATCTGGATTTTGAGTTTAAGCACAAGGTTATCATTGAGCGATTTGGTCGCTACCCGCACCGTAATGAGGTGCTAGGGCGAGCTTCGACTCCCGAAGAAATTGAATTCTTGCAGCAACCGGGCTCAAGCTTTTAATTGTAGAAACGCTGCCCAAAGGGTTCGGCTAAAAGCGTTTTACTCTTTGTTGAGGGGGATTGGCTTAGAATGACTAGGCTACTTCCCCCTCGCCGCGATTAAAACGCTTTTATATCGAACGAAATTTAACCGCGAAAGGTCAACACGCCCTAGCGGTTAATAAAAACCTCTCGCCTCTTTTTTTGTTTTAGTGATCAACTTTAGCGTTAGAGCTATTTTGCTTGGTTAAGCGACCAATCGTATTCATAACTGATGTTTTGAGTATTGGTTACTGCTTCAGTTCGATATTGTTCTAAGTGACGAATAAGTTGTTTCTCTGTACCAAAATCCACAGCAAACCATTCGTAAATCGATGATAGTTGAAGCTTATCGTTTTTAACCAGCACGCCTTTGTTACTGCTTACAAACTCAGTTGCAGCTTGCTCTAGCAAGGCTTCAGTATTGTCAGAGGTAAAAGCGTCAGGTTGTAAGTTAGGGCAACCTAGGCTGGCACAGTTCACTGCATAATGCGTACGAGGATCTTGCCAAATCGGTCTTAGGATTCGATGTTCAATGTCGTTGAGTGTCAGTGATTTTCCGTTAACGACTACCACATCATCTCCCCACGGCCCAAAACTAAATAGTCCGCCAAGTTTAGTGATGGATTTGATCGGGTAGGCATCAAGAATCAAATCGACAGTCACGGCGTTGTATAGGTTAACCCAATAGGCATACTGCTCCGTTTTTGAATAGTCGAGCGGATTCACCTGTTCGAGTTGCTTGATGTATTGATTGAGTTTTGTCTTATCGGCAATGTTCACTGCTTTATAGCGAACTAGGGTATTTTGCCCTTGTTTAACTATGTAGTTATCGAGAAATTGCTGCCAATCTTGGTGAGATACCTGTTCTAGATTGGTTTCGTCGCTTTGGTTCCAGTATGGCCAAAGATCGGATTTAGGCGCAGACCAAGCTAAGGTTGAGAAAAGTAGGCTGACAATAAAAAGTAGTTGTTTCATGGCATTCTCCTGATGACTGACTACTAAGACCTTAAGGCTTACCATTTTCTTTCATTGCCCTTCATTTAAATAAACATATGAAGTTAAGTTAAAAGCTTAGCCAAATAAAAAAGGTTGGCACTTGGCCAACCTTTGGATTTATTCAGAAACGTCTCATTATTTTAGGAAGCTAGGAATCTTAGCTTCAAACTCTGAAATCTTATCGGCGTGTTGAAGTGTAAGGCCGATATTATCTAAACCATTCAGTAAGCAGTGACGACGGAACTCATCAATTTCAAACGAGTACTCTTTACCGTTCGCGCTAACTTTCATCGCTTCTAGATCAACCGTAATTTCTGCACCTTCATTCGCTTCAACGAATTGGAATAGCTCATCCACTTCTTGCTCAGTCAATCGAACTGGCACCATTTGGTTGTTGATCGAGTTGCCGTAGAAAATGTCGGCAAAGCTTGGCGCGATCATCACTTGAATACCGTAATCGGCAAGCGCCCACGGTGCGTGTTCACGAGATGAACCACAACCGAAGTTTTCACGAGCTAAAAGAATTGAAGCGCCTTGGTAGCGAGCTTCGTTCATTACAAACTCAGGGTTTGGCTGTTGGCCTGCATCGTCTAGGAAGCGCCAATCGTGGAACAAGTGCTTACCAAAACCGATGCGGTTTACTTTCTGTAGAAACTGCTTTGGAATGATCGCATCAGTATCGATGTTGGCCGTATCTAGAGGAACGACTAATCCGGTGTGTTGTTGAAAACCTGACATGTTAAATCCTCTAATTAAAGTTCACGAATATCGACAAAGTGACCAGCGATAGCGGCTGCGGCTGCCATTGCTGGGCTAACTAGGTGCGTACGACCATCACGGCCTTGGCGACCTTCAAAGTTACGGTTTGATGTAGAAGCACAGCGCTCTTGTGGACCTAGACGGTCATTGTTCATTGCAAGACACATAGAACAGCCTGGTAAACGCCATTCAAAGCCGGCTTCGATGAAGATCTTATCTAGGCCTTCAGCTTCAGCTTGTGCTTTAACTTGCTCTGAACCCGGAACGATAAGCGCTTGAACGTGTTTCGCTACTTGACGACCTTTCGCTACCGCTGCTGCTGCACGCATGTCTTCGATACGAGAGTTAGTACAAGAACCCACGAACACTTTATCGACGTTGTAATCAGATAGAGATTTACCGGCTTCAAGGCCCATGTAAGCCAGCGCTTTTTCTGCAGATGCTTTTTCTACAGGGTCAGCGAAGCTTTCAGGTGCTGGGATTGGTGTGTCTACCGAGATAACCTGACCTGGGTTAGTACCCCAAGTAACTTGTGGTTTGATGTCTGCCGCTTCTAGCGTGACAACGGCATCGAACTCAGCGTCAGCATCGGTTTTCAGTGTGTCCCAGTATTGGATTGCTGCTTCTAAGTCTTGACCTTGTGGAGAGAACTTACGACCTTTGATGTACTCGTATGTCGTTGCATCAGGGGCAATTAAACCCGCTTTCGCACCTAGCTCGATTGCCATGTTACATACCGTCATACGACCTTCCATCGTAAGGTCTGTAATTGCCTCACCACAGAATTCAACCACATAGCCTGTACCGCCAGCAGCCGTTGTTTTACCGATGATTGCGAGCACGATGTCTTTTGCCGTGATGCCTGGAGCAACCTTGCCTTTTACTTCGATCTTCATGGTTTTTGCGCGAGCTTGTTTTAGCGTTTGCGTTGCTAGAACGTGCTCAACTTCTGAAGTACCGATACCGAATGCTAGTGAACCAAATGCACCGTGTGTAGCCGTGTGCGAGTCACCACATACGATGGTCATGCCCGGTAGCGTAATACCTAGCTCAGGGCCCATTACGTGCACAATACCTTGGTATTTGTGGTTTAGGTCGTAAAGCGTGACACCAAACTCTTCACAGTTCTTCGATAGCGTTTCCATTTGGATACGAGCCATTTCGCCAGAAGCGTTGATGTCTTTAGTTTGTGTCGATACGTTGTGATCCATGGTCGCAAAAGTTTTGCCTACTTGGCGAACTTTACGGCCTTTTTCACGCAGACCATCAAAGGCTTGTGGCGACGTTACTTCGTGGACTAAGTGACGATCGATATAAAGAATTGGCGTTTCGCCCTTTGCTGCAACCGCAACGTGAGCGTCATAAACTTTTTCGTATAAGGTTTTTGCTTGCTGGTTTGTCGACATAGCTTTTCTTCCTTGGGAGCATCAGTCCCAGTGTTTGTTTCGAGCCAAGTCATGCGGTTTACGCTGACTTGGCTTGATATTATTCTTATGTACTTGCTTCTAATCGGAGCATTTAGCTTATGAAGCTAAGATGTACTCAGCGATCTTGTCACCCATCTCTGAGGTCGTCAGTGCTTGGTTCTTACCTGCAAGGTCTGCCGTTAGCTCGCCTGCAGAAAGTGCTTTAGATACCGCTGATTCGATGTCTTGTGCTGCCGCTTCTTCGCCTAGGCTGTAACGAAGCATTAGTGCTGCAGAAAGGATTTGCGCGACTGGGTTCGCAATGTTCTTACCGGCGATATCTGGTGCGCTGCCACCTGCTGGTTCGTATAGGCCGAAGTTGCTTTCATTTAAGCTTGCAGACGGAAGCATACCCATAGAGCCTGTGATCATTGCACACTCATCAGAGATGATGTCACCAAAGATGTTTGAACATAGCATTACGTCAAACTGAGATGGGTCTTTGATTAGCTGCATGGTCGCGTTGTCGATGTACATGTGGTTTAGCGTGACATCTGGGTAATCTTTTGCGATCTCTTCAACGACTTCACGCCATAAGATAGAGCTCTGCAGAACGTTTGCTTTGTCGATTGAGTAAACGTTTTTGTTACGTAGACGTGCAGATTCAAACGCAATCTTTGCGATTCGTTCGATCTCGTAACGGTGGTAAACCTCTGTATCAAAAGCTTTCTCAGTTGCGCCTTCGCCTTCACGACCTTTAGGTTGGCCGAAGTAGATGCCGCCTGTTAGTTCACGAACTACAACGATATCGAAGCCGTTACCTGAGATGTCAGCACGCAAAGGAGAGAAAGACTCTAGACCTTTGTGGATTTGTGCAGGACGTAGGTTACAGAACAATTGGAAGTGTTTACGTAGAGGAAGTAGGGCACCACGCTCTGGTTGATCGTTTGGTGGTAGGTGTTCCCACTTAGGTCCGCCAACCGAGCCAAATAGTACTGCGTCAGATTCTTCACAGCCTGTTACTGTCGCTTCTGGAAGTGGACAGCCGTGGTTATCAATTGCGATACCACCAACATCATACTCTTCACGAGAGAAGCTAATCGCGTGCTTCTGTTCAATCGCGTCTAGCACTTTGTGTGCTTGCTGCATTACTTCTGGGCCAATGCCATCACCAGGTAGTACGGCAATCTTGTATGATTTATCAGTCATGTTAATCCTTTAATTCTTGTTACTGAGCTCTTTCGCTCGTTTTAAATTTTGTCCCTAAAGCCAACAACATCGGCTCTAGGGCTCTGTTATTGGGTGTTTAAACGGTTGCGATTCTTTGCTGCTTCATTTCAGCAATGGTGTCTGCGCGTTGAATGCTATTAATAACGTGCAGTAGCGCTTGACCAGAGGCTTCAACGATATCCGTTGAAACGCCCGTACCGTGGTACTTGCGACCTTTATAGTTAGCAATAATATCAGCTTGGCCTAAGCCATCTTCGCCTTCACCTTTCGCGGTAAGGTCGAATTTATCCAATGCAATTTCGTAACCTGTTAAGCGGTAGATACATTGGTATAAAGCATCAACCGGGCCGTTACCGACAGCCGCTTCGCATTTTTCTTCATCACCACATTGCAGCTTGATGCTAGTGGTAGACATAACACTACCAGATTGTACGCTTAGGTAGTTAAGTTTATAGAAGTCATCTTCGTCACGTAGATTTGCGAAGTGCATTAGTGCTTCTAGGTCGTAATCGAACACTTGGCCTTTACGGTCAGCAAGCTTCAAGAAGTCTTCGTACAATGAATCTAGGTTGTACTCATTGTCTTTGTAGCCCATTGCGTCCATGTGGCTCTTAACGGCTGCACGACCACTGCGGCTGGTTAGATTCAAAGCTTTGTTTTTCAAGCCAATAGACTCAGGTGTCATGATCTCGTAAGTGTTCTTGTTCTTAAGCATGCCGTCTTGGTGGATACCTGAAGAGTGGCTGAATGCGTTAGCACCTACGATTGCTTTGTTGTCTTGAATTGGCATGTGGCAAAGCTGGCTAACCAATTTACTGGTACGGTGAATCTCTTTATGATCCAAACCAGTATGAACACCTAATAGCTCTTGACGAGTTTTGATGATCATTGCGATTTCTTCTAAAGAACAGTTACCCGCACGCTCACCAATACCATTGATTGTGCCTTCAATTTGTCGAGCGCCTGCTTGAACGGCAGCAATAGAGTTAGCAACCGACATGCCTAAGTCATCGTGACAGTGAACAGAGATGATCGCTTGATCGATGTTGGGTACACGATCAAATAGCGTTTGGATAATGCCACCAAACTCATTCGGTACTGTGTAGCCTACGGTGTCTGGAATGTTGATGGTTTTTGCGCCAGCGTTAATCGCGGCTTCAACCATACGACATAGGTTGTCGATAGGTGTACGACCGGCATCTTCACAAGAGAATTCAACATCGTCAGTGTAGTTACGCGCATGTTTTACTGCTTTCACTGCCATCTCGACAACATCGTCGTAGCTGCGGCGTAATTTGTCTTGTACGTGAACCGTCGATGTAGAAATGAAGGTATGAATACGGAACTGTTCAGCCACTTTTAGTGCTTCGGCAGCGGCGTCGATATCTTTTGCAACGGCACGAGAAAGCGCACAGATGCGGCTATCTTTAATATTTTTTGCGATGGTTTGTACTGATTCGAAATCGCCTGGCGATGAAACAGGGAAACCCGCTTCAATAACATCTACACCCAGTCGTTCAAGTGCATAAGCGATCTGTAATTTCTCTTTTACCGTAAGGCTTGCTGCCAACGCTTGCTCGCCATCACGTAAGGTCGTGTCAAAAATTATCACTTGATCGTTCATGGGTGCTTCCTTATATCGATAATGAATCGATTGCTATCCAAATTATTATTAAGAATGATGTTCTTTTAAAAGTGCCAGTTACAAAAAAACCCGCTCAGCGCGGGTTTTAATATTTGTGTAGTTCTTGACCCACAACTTACCCGCGCGATTGGTTCACGATAAGGAGAAGTTTCAGCAGTCGAGAAGAAGAAAAAATCATTACACAAATATCCGTAAATAAACTGTTAACACCATATTTACCGCAATTTATTCTGAGCGTCAAACAAGAAAATCCAATATCAGCGTGCATTGGCGACGTTTTGGTTTGGTTTGTGCTGTTTTGTGTTGTTTTATTGGCTAAATCATCTGATTGGTGGTTTTGTATTGGGGGGTTAGTTTATCCTTTGGCTTATGTGTAGGTTAAAACTTTGTAGTAAATCTTTTTGATGGAACGATTCACCAAAAAAATCACAAGCGTGACCAAATTAATTAATCACTTGATTAAATAGTGAGTAATTAATCTTCTACTGTTACGCCTGTTTATCTCTATAATTAATCAGATGATTAATTATAGAGATGGATTTTTTCCATGACGGCACGAAAAGCAGGGCGACCTCAAAAGAACTTAGATGTTCGACAGTTATTAATTGAGCATGCTCGTGATCTGTTTGTCGTTCAGCCATACGACAAGGTCTCGACACGCCTGATTGCTGAGCGTGCGGGTGTGAACATTGCGATGATCCGTTATTACTTTGGCAGTAAGGCCGGGTTGTTTGAAGCGATGCTGCGTGAAACGCTACGACCTATGCAATTGCAGATGCAGAGATTGGTTGAAGAAAGCAGTCATGAGAACTTTCTTGATTTAATGCGGACTTACTACAAAGAGATGGTCAAGGTGCCGAAGTTTCCTCGCTTGATAGCCCAAGTGATGAATATGCCTCCCTCTGAAGTGCAAAGAGAGTTGCTCGAAAAGGTTTTCCTCGATGTTGCAAAGCCAGCCCAAGATGTCATTTTTGAAAAGTTGGTTGAACAAGGCATCTTAAAACAGAACATGGATCCAAAATTGTGCCGTGTTTCGTATGTAAGCTTGATGGTGTTTCCTTTCATCGCTCCGCCGCCTTTATTGGCAATCCATGGGATTGAGATTAATGAAGAATTTCTTAATCGTTTAATCGAACACAACATTCAATTGATGACCGAAGGCTTTATCAACGCACCGAGCCCTTCTGCAGTGCAGGACAAAAGATAATGAAAATAAATAAAAAACTACTCTTCTTTCCAGCACTTGCGGTTGGTGTTATTGGCCTTGTCGCCGCGATTAACTTGAAGCCGGATCTTCCAACCAAACCTGCGGGGGATAGAGCCCGCTTAGTTGATACTGTGAGCCTAGAACAACAACTGATAGCACCGTTAGCGGTTGGCTTTGGCAAAGTGGTGCCGAAAGTCGAATGGAAAGCGATTGCTGAGGTGACAGGACAAATAGTTTATCGACATCCAGATCTTGAAAAAGGCCAGGTGATCCCTGCTGGAACGGTCGTGCTCAAAGTTGATCCATTGGATTATGAATTGAAGCTAATACAGGCAGAGGCGGATCTAAAATCAAGCCAGACCTCATTAGCGAAATTGAATCAAGAAGAAGACAACCTGAATCAGACTCTTAAGATCGAAAAGAATCGTTTGGTGATCAGCAATAAAGAGCTACAGCGTAAACAAGATCTGCGTAAGAAAGGTCTCACTTCTCAGTCTGATGTCGACCTCCAACAACAAAGTGCATTGTCTCAGCAGAAGTTGGTATTAGATATCGCGAACCAAATCGCGTTAATGCCAGATGAAAAACGCGTCGCGGAAGCGGTGATTAAGGTCAACGTATCTAAAGTGAAAGAGGCGCAACGCTCTCTTGATAAGACCACAATCACTTTGCCAAGAGCGATGCGAATTGCTCAGGTTGATATCGAACAAAATCAAGTGGTTAATCTTCAGCAGGAGATGTTTATTGCTCACGGGATTAATGTCATGGAAGTGGAGGCGCAACTTTCTATTCACGATATGCAAACTTTAGCCTCCAGCTTTAACCAGTTTCCTCGCGATGCTGCTGGCATCCCTAATCCTTATGAAGCGCCGATCAAAGCAAGCATTCAACTTAACAGCGGCAACCTGAACCTTAGCTGGCCTGCGAAGGTGGCAAGAATCAGCGAAACGGTTGATGAAAACCAAGCGACGGCGGGGATTATTCTCGAGATCGCTCAAGATTACTCACAATTGCAACCAGACAGCGCAACGCCTTTGGTTAACGGTATGTTTGTCAAAGCTGAGATTGAGGGTGTCGCGAATCTAAGTTGGGTGGTTCCAGAGCGAGCACTGCATGGTGATAAGGTTTACTTGATGGATGACAATCAGCGTCTGCAAGTGATTAATGTTGAAGTGCTTTATCGCAGAGACAATCAAGTGGTTGTGAGTGGTGAGCTACAAGCTGGAGATAAACTGGTTCTCAATGATGTCCTGCCAGCAATCGAAGGCATGTTATTGAGAGAGTCCAACTCTGAAGAGGCTGAGCTTGAGTCTGATACTCAGGAGAGTGCGTCATGATCAAGTTTTTCTCTCGGCACCCAACAGCAGCAAACTTGTTGATGCTTGGGTTGTTGATCTTGGGTATAAGCTCACTATCAACCATCAAACGTGAAACCTTCCCCGCTTACGATCCGCCTTACATTATGGCTGCGATTGTCTATCCCGGCGCCTCTCCACAAGAAGTGGAAGAGAGCTTGTGTGTACGAATGGAAGATGCAGTAGACGGCTTAGCCAACATTGAAGAGACTCAGTGTGAAGCCATCGAAGGCAGCGCTCGTTTAATTCTCAAGTTAAATGAGAAAGCGGATATTGGCCGAATGCTGGTGGACGTGCAAACCCAGATCAACTCGATCAATGATTTCCCAACTGAGATTGAATCGCCTGTTGTTCAAGAGCTAGATTGGAATGAACCGGTTGTTGATATCGCTATCACAGCTGAAACGTCATGGCCGGAACTTAAGGCCTACGCGGAAGATCTTAAGCGTACCATGAAGCTTGATTACGATGTCTCTTTGGTCGAGGTCAGTGGTTTTTCTGATCATCAATATCGAGTGGAACTGGATACCCAAGCCATTCGTCAGTTGGGTTTGAGTGTCGGTGATATCGCGGATCAAATTGGTCGACAGAATGTGAAACTGCCGAGTGGTAACGTTGAAACACCAGACAAAAACTTCCTGATTCGTTTTGACGAGAGACGAATTACACCTGTTGAACTGGAAAGCATCGTGGTTGGATCTGCGCCTAATGGATCGGTGATCCGTTTGAGAGACATAGCCAAAATAACCGACCGCTTTGAGCTTGATGAACAAAAGGTGTTATTTGATGGCAAGCCTTCGGCGCTGCTTAAGATCAGTAAGAACAAAGAAGACGATGCGCTGCGAATCAAAGAGAACGTAACACGATTCGTGGAAGATCAAAGCGCGATTGCTCCTGATGGCGTGACACTACAAATGACCAACGATCTCTCTTCTGTACTTTGGGATCGTCTAACCATGATGGTGAGCAACGGCTGGCAAGGTATTGTGCTGGTGTTCGCAACCATGTGGCTGTTCTTCAGCTTACGTTATTCATTTTGGGTCGCGGCGGGGTTGCCGGTGGCCTTCCTTGGTGGCTTGTTCTTAATGGCCAACCTTGGTTTGTCGATCAACATTATGTCGCTGGTCGGGTTGTTGATGGCAATCGGTATTATGATGGATGACGCCATCGTGATCGCTGAATCGATAGCGTCCCATTTAGACCGAGGGCAGAATGTTGATGATGCGGTGTACAACGGCGTTAAGAAAGTGCTTCCCGGAGTACTGTCTTCTTTCCTAACCACTGTGTGTATTTTCGGTAGCTTATTGTTTCTTGATGGTGAGATGGGCGCGGTGCTTAAGGCCGTTCCTCAAGTCTTGATTTTGGTGCTGTCGTTGAGCTTGATTGAAGCCTTCCTGATTCTACCTAATCACCTATCTCATTCATTACACAAAGAAAAGAATGACAAGCCAGCGCTGCGCTTTAAGGTTGTGTTACTTGAGAAATTCGAGAACTTTCGTAATACCACTTTGATGGACATGGTTGAGAAAGTCGTGACCTTCCGTTATGCCTTTATGGGCGGAGTGATTACGCTGTTGTTGCTTTCAGTAGCCTTGATTGCTGGTGGCGTAGTTAAGTTTCAACCTTTCCCAGAGCTGGATGGCGATATTGCCGAGGCGCGTATTATTCTTCCGCCGGGCGCATCACTGTCTCAAACCGAGAAAGTGGTCGACAAAATCGTCGCGTCTGCTGAGCGTTTGAACAAGCAATGGAGCGAAGAGGTTGAAGAAGGCAATACACTGGTCGAGCATATCACCAGCCAATTCAATGCTAACGCCGATGCCAATGAATCTGGCCCACACTTAGCCACTGTGCGTTTAGACTTACGCGGAGCAGAGAGCCGTAACACAGTTATCGATGATTTCATCAATGCATGGCGAGAGGATATCGGTGAGCTGGCGGACCCTATTTCATTAGTGTTCAAGCAACCGACAATGGGGCCGGGTGGTCGTGCTATTGAAATCCGCGCCAAACACGATGACCTGAGCGCGTTGAAATCTGCTTCTTTGGATATTCAGGAGTATCTTAATCAGTTTGATGGGGTGTATGGCGTGCTTGATGACATGCGCATGGGTAAAGAAGAGATCTTGGTGAAGCTGCGCCCTGGAGCTGAAACCTACAATGTGAATGGGCAGATGATTGCGTCTCAGTTACGAGCGGCTTTCTTTGGGCAAACGGCGGACGAGATTCAAATCGGCGTTGAGAATATTTCGATTGAAGTGCGTCTTGATAAGGAGCAAGCGGGCGACATACAGCAGCTGGCTAACTTCCCAATTATTACCGCAGATGGCAGTCAGATCCCGCTAGCAACGTTGGCGACATTAGATTTCCAACGTAACTACGTACGAATTCAACGTATTGATGGGCTGAGAACCATCAGTATCTTTGGTGATATTGATAATAAGAAAGCGAGTTCATCCGCGATTTTGGCTCAGTTCCAAAAAGATGAAGCCGCCAAACTTATTCAGAAGTACCCGGGTTTACGCTTTGATTTCGAAGGGGAGGCCAAAGATGCGGCTAAGACGGGCGCTTCGATGGGCAAAGGGTTCTTGCTTGGCTTATTCGGTGTGTTTGCGATTCTTAGCTATCAGTTCAGAAGCTACTTAGAACCTGTGGTCGTGATGTTGGCGATTCCACTCGCCTTTATTGGGGTGGTCGTTGGTCACTGGATACTTGGCCACTCTTTGAGTATGCCAAGTATGATGGGTTTTGTGTCGCTTGCCGGTATTGTGGTTAATGATTCCATCTTGTTGGTGCAGTACATTCGTCACCATGTCGATGAGGGAGATAGCGTGCATGACTCGGTGGTGAAAGCCAGTCGTGAGCGTTTCCGAGCGGTATTCTTGACCTCAATGACGACAGCGGCAGGTTTGCTACCGCTATTGACGGAAACCAGCTTACAGGCACAGGTTATCCAGCCATTGGTTATTTCGATCGTATTCGGCATATTTGCCTCGACCTTACTAGTGCTGTTTATGATCCCAGCGGCCTACGCGATATTGGCGGATTTCGGTTTGGTGAAAAAGCACGAGCCATTAGCGCTATAGCCTTTAGCACTTAATTATTTGCGAGCTCTAGTATCATTAGCGAAAGTTATAACCATTAACACGATAGAAGTAGCGTTTGCTTGCTTATATAAAGAAGTGAAAACATAGAAGAATAAAGCGGCCTTGGGTCGCTTTATTTTTATCGGCCGCTTCCATCTCCATCCTGACTTGATCCATTGACCAGCCTATCAAGCATGGGAAACTTCATTTTAGTTCATTCAAAACGTCACTTAACTGTCATTTGTTGGGCATAACTTGAGCCTTAACTGAATAAGGATTGTTAAGGAGATCGTATGCGTACTATCGAACCTATTGTCCGCTGGGATGTGGCATTTTCTGTTTTCTGTTTAAACAACCGCTATGGCGGGCAACATGCAACGCTCAGTAAAGCGGTGTCTCATACTGGAGATGGACACCTTTATGTTTTGATTGCCTTGATTGCGCTGCTGGCCGATAGCAATACCGGTCGAGACTTTCTATTGGTGGGCTTAACCGCCTTCGCAATCGAGTTACCTATTTACTGGTTTGCCAAAAACACTCTCAAGCGCCGCAGACCTGCTGAGTTCTCTTCACTACTTCACTCTCATATTGTGCCATCCGATAAATACAGCCTGCCTTCAGGGCATTCCGCTGCTGCTTTTGTTATGGCGACCCTAATCGGACATTTCTATCCGAGCTTGTACCTCTTTAGCTTGGTGTGGGCAACTGCGATTGCAGGCTCTCGAATCTTGCTCGGTGTGCACTTTTTAACGGATGTACTGATTGGCGCAGCCTTAGGCATCGCTTGTACTAGCTTCGCTATCAGCTTCATCCTGTAATTATTTTGTTGGCAACCACTGCCGAGCTTAAGTGGCAAACTTAAAGGAACATGCATGAAAATTTCATATGGCGTACAAGGCACAGGGAATGGGCACATCGCTCGAGCGAGAGCAATGGCCGTCGCTTTTCGTCAGCAAAATATTGATGTCGACTTTCTGTTCTCAGGGCGAGAAGAGAGCAAATACTTTTCGATGGAAGCGTTTGGCGACTATCAGACTCGCAGTGGCTTAACTTTTTACAGCGAGCAGGGGCAGGTTAAATACGGCAAAACATTCATGAAGAACAACATCTGGCGATTTCTCCGTGAGATTAACCAGATCGATCTTACGCCTTATGATTTAGTGATTAATGATTTTGAGCCTGTCACTGCATGGGCAGCTAAGAGACAAGGTGTGCCATGTATTGGGATAAGCCATCAGAATGCGTTTCGTTATGATGTACCCAAAGAAGGGGGCAACTGGATTGAACATTCAGTGATTCAACATTTCGCCCCAACCGAGCACTCAATTGGGTTGCATTGGTATCACTTTGAACAGCCGATTTTGCCGCCTATCGTTCACACCCTGGTTGGTGAGCAACAAACCAAAACAGCACAAGACTTTACGTTGGTCTATTTGCCATTTGAGGATCTTGAGTCGATCTCAGAGCTGCTGATGAAGTTTATTTCTCACAATTTTGTCTGTTACCACCCGGATGTGATTGAGCACAGCCGAGTCGAAAATATTGAGTTCAAACCACTCAGTCATGCTGGCTTCCAATTCGACCTCAATCAGTGCTCTGGTGTGGTCGCAAATGGCGGCTTTGAATTGCCATCTGAAGCCCTCACTTTGGGGAAGAAATTGCTTCTCAAACCACTCGAAGGGCAGTTCGAACAACAGAGCAATGTGGCGACGCTAGAGGCTCTTGGGTTAGCTCAAACCATGACCTTTTTAGATGCGGCTATCTTGCGTGCTTGGCTCAGTGAAAAACAGGCTGAAGTGGTCACCTATCCAGACGTGGCAAGTGCACTCGTTGAGTGGGTATTAGCGGGGAATTGGTCTAATCAAGATGACTTAAGAAAGCAACTTTGGGACAAGGTAGACTTTCCAAGTTATGCATCGCTCACCTAACTCATAAGTGTTATTTCTGAATCAACTGGTCAACTAATTCATCGGTTCAATAAATTGTAACAATTGTAACCAAAAGATAGAACAGCTAAATAAGTCGAAATCAAACTCATAAGTTACGCTTTTTATATTTTTTTATAACTCTATAAATTACTGATTTTTAGATGTTATTTAATCATTAAGATAAAATAAAATTATTCTTTATCAATCTTGTTGGTAGCTCGAGATGTATTGGTTAATAGTAATGTCAATCCGAAAAACATCGGTCTGATAAATATAAGAATTAGTGGTTATCTATTCTCATACCATTACCAATTTAACGCTGTCGAACCGACAAGAGGCAACTTGAATGTTAGATAAAAAAGACGCAATGAGTGCTATTGCAAGCTACAGAATGGAAAGCACACTTCGTGGAGTCGACTTAAATCTTTTGACTGTATTTGATGCAGTTATGCAAGAGCAAAACATTACACGTGCAGCTCACAATCTGGGTATGTCTCAGCCTGCTGTAAGTAACGCTGTTGCTCGTCTAAAAGTGATGTTTAACGACGAACTATTCATGCGTCAAGGTCGTGGTATTCAACCGACTCAACGTGCTCGTCAGTTGTTTGGTCCAATCCGCCAAGCGCTACAATTAGTGCGTAACGAACTACCAAGTTCTGTGTTCTCTCCAGAGTCGTCTTCTCGCCTGTTCAAACTTGCGATTTGCAGCCCTTGTGACATGCGTTTTGCTCCTAAGATTATGTCGACAATCAACGACCAAGCACCTAGCGTTAAACTGCACATGGATGCTGAATTCGATCGTCAACTTTCTGAGCGTATGCGTTACCAAGAAATCGACTTCGTTATTGATTACGCTCGTTTTGATGAGCAAGGCTTCTCAAGCACTGAAATCTTCCAAGACGAATTAGTTGTGGTTGCTTCTGCTTCTCACCCACGTATCAACGGTGAAGTTTCTGCGGCAGAGCTGCTTAACGAAAAGCACGCAAAACTGTCTCGCATCCATGGTCAACGTAGCTTCTCTGAGCAAGCTTACCGTGAACTAGATTGCACGCCTTTCTACGAAGGTACGAGCTTGAGCAACGTTCTTTACGTTGTAGGCCAATCTGAACTAGTAACCATTGCTCCTCGTTGGATGGTTGAACATGCAGCAAACAAAGAGCAGCTTCAGATTCTAGATTTCCCATTCGATAATGCGGCGATTTCTGGCTTCCTAAGCTGGCACGAATCAAGTGAAAAGGATAAAGGACACATTTGGTTACGAGATCAGTTAATGATGATCTGTGGCGAAGTAGTGGCACTTAACTAGACACTAATCCCTATGATTTATAAGCCCTAAGCTAGGAGTCTGGCTTGGGGCTTTTTTATGCGCGCTATTTTAGTGGGTAGAAAACTTAGCGTTAGACGTACTATTACTGATAACTTTGAGCTTCATCAGTTGCCTTTTCCATGATCAGAGGTACACTTGTGCGCTCAAAAAAGCTTACAGGTGTAAGCCAAAGGTAAAGAGATGGCCAATTTAGATTTTCATATCGTAAAAAGACTTCGTGACCAAATTGCCCAAGGCGGCAACCGTACAGCTTTGAAGCACAAAGTAGACAATGTATGGCAAGGCATTAGCTGGGAACAGTTTGGACAACAAATCGATACGCTTTCATTAGCACTGTTGGCTCAAGGACTGAGAGTTCAGGATAAGATCGGTATCTATTCGAACAATATGCCTCAATGGACCGTGGCAGATTTTGCATCGTTACAAGCACGCCTTGTGACTGTGCCGATTTATCCAACGAACACAGCAGCACAGTCTTCTTACATCATCCAAAATGCAGATGTGAAGATCTTATTCGTTGGTGAGCAAGTTCAATTCGATGCGGCGGTTAGCCTGTTTGAAGAGTGCGAGCAGCTAGAAGTTGTTGTGGCTATGTCTGATGACATCGACCTGCAAGGACACAGCTTTGCCGTCTCTTGGAATGACTTCATGGCGCGTGGCGTTGAAGCACAACAAGCTGAACTTGACGTGCGTCTTGCTGATGCAAGCATGGACGACTTACTGACTCTTATCTATACCTCTGGTACCACAGGTCAGCCAAAAGGCGTAATGCTTGATTACACCAATATTGGTTACCAGTTAGAAGGCCACGATGAGCGCCTTAGCCTAAGCAAAGATGATGTCTCATTGTGTTTCCTACCGTTATCACACGTATTTGAGCGTGCGTGGACGTTCTACGTTCTCTATAAAGGCGCAACCAACTGCTACCTGCAAGATACGATGCAAGTGCGTGATGCGCTAAGTGACGTGAAACCTACCGTAATGTGTGCGGTTCCACGCTTCTACGAGAAGATCTTCTCTGCGATTCACGAGAAGGTATCTAAAGCGCCATTTATTCGTAAAGTGCTATTTACTTGGGCGGTGAACATGGGAGCAAAGCTTTCAGTTTGTCACCAAGAAGGTCGTACTCCATCGTTGATGCTGAAGAAGAGCCATGCGCTAGCTGATAAGCTTGTACTATCTAAACTGCGCGCTCTACTCGGCGGTAACATCAACTTCATGCCATGTGGTGGCGCGAAGCTTGATGAGACGATTGGTCGCTTCTTCCATGCTATCGGCATCAACGTAAAACTTGGCTACGGCATGACAGAAACCACAGCAACAGTATCTTGTTGGGATGACCGCTGTTTTAACCCTGATTCGATTGGTATGTCGATGCCGGGCGCAGAAGTAAAAATCGGTGCGAAGGACGAGATTCTTGTTCGTGGCCCAATGGTGATGCGCGGCTACTACAAGATGCCAGAAGAGACCGCCAAGACATTCGATGAGCACGGTTTCTTGAAAACCGGTGATGCGGGTCATTTTGATGAAAATGGTAACCTGTTCATTACCGATCGTATCAAAGAGCTGATGAAAACCTCTGGTGGTAAGTACATTGCACCGCAAGTGGTTGAAGGCGCGATTGGTAAAGATCACTTTATCGAACAGATTGCTGTTATCGCTGATACACGCAAATTCGTTTCTGCGCTGATTGTTCCTTGTTATGACTCGCTAGAAGAGTACGCCAAAGAGCTTAATATCAAGTATCACGATCGCGTTGAGCTGGTTAAGCATCACCAAATTGTCGAGATGCTAGAAAAGCGTGTGAATGACCTACAGCAAGAACTGGCTAAGTTTGAGCAAGTAAAGAAATTCAAACTGCTACCAAAAGCATTTTCTATGGATGATGGTGAACTGACACCAACTCAGAAATTGCGTCGTAAAGTTATCAACGATAAGTATCAAGACGAAATCGAAGAAATGTACAACGAAAAGCCTAAAGATAAGTAGTTTTCTGCTTAGATAAATTTTCAGTTGTTTAAAAATCCCCCTACGAATGTGATTGCATTTTTAGGGGGATTTTTTGTATCTAATGACACAGCACAATGTGCGAAAGCGCACACCAGTAGGCTCGCGGTTTATCGATAAATAGCGATCTATTGAAATATTAAGTGCTTTTTTTTGTCTGGTAACTAGTTTTTAAACCTAGTATAGGGGGCTTGGTTGGGTTTTATTTAATGCTTTGAGCTAATAGTTGGTTTTTTGGCACAGTTGCCGAATAACAGGTGTTAGACCAGATGATAATAAAGCGTTAAAGTTGTTTCGTATTACTGTTTGTTGTTATCACGACAGACAGCCATAGCCGAAAAAGTGGAAGTATTTCGAATTAGGCTACGAATAAGCCCTAGACTATGAAAAACCAGCCCAACATGTTCACCAAATATGATTGGAAACTGGTGAGGAGAGCAATATGACAACAAAACCTGAAACAGCAATGTTATCCGGCGCTGAGATGGTAGTGCAGTCTCTAATTGAAGAGGGTGTAGAACAAATCTTTGGTTATCCAGGTGGTTCTGTACTTGATATCTACGATGCGCTGCATGCTAAAACTGCTGAAATTAAACACGTATTAGTACGACACGAACAAGCCGCTACCCACATGGCAGATGGCTATACTCGTTCTACCGGTAAACCGGGTGTAGTACTTGTGTGTTCTGGTCCAGGTGCGACCAATACCGTTACTGGTATTGCAACCGCATACATGGACTCAATCCCAATGATTGTTATTTCTGGTAACGTACCAAATAACCTTATTGGTAACGACGCCTTCCAAGAGTGTGACATCGTTGGTGTATCACGCCCGATCGTTAAACACAGCTTCTTAGTTAAGAAAGCGGAAGATATCCCTGAAGTCGTTAAAAAAGCATTCTATATTTCAACGACAGGACGTCCCGGTCCTGTGGTTATTGATCTGCCGAAAGACATCTTAAACCCACAAATCAAGCTTCCTTATGAATACCCAGAAACGATCAAAATGCGTTCGTATAACCCAACGGTTACGGGTCATAAAGGTCAGATCAAAAAGGCGCTAAAAGCCCTTCTTGAAGCGAAGAAGCCGGTACTTTATGTCGGTGGTGGTGCGGTTATTTCTGAGGCAGATAAGCCGCTGTTAAAATTAGCAGAGGCACTGAATTTACCTGTGGTAAGCACCCTAATGGGGCTTGGCGCTTTCCCTGGCACTCATAAGAACTCTTTGGGTATGTTAGGCATGCATGGTTTGTATGAAGCCAATATGGCGATGCACAATGCGGATTTGATCTTTGGTATTGGCGTACGTTTCGATGATCGAACGACTAATAACCTAGATAAGTACTGCCCTGATGCGAAGATCATGCACATTGATATCGACCCATCTTCGATCTCTAAGAACGTAAAAGTGGATCTACCGATTGTAGGTTCTGCTGAAAAGGTTCTAGAGAGCATGGTGAACTTGCTCGTTGAGCAAGGCGGCACTAACGATGCAGAAGCGATTGAAAGTTGGTGGAGTGAAATTAAGCAGTGGCAAGAGCGTGACTGCCTAGCTTACGAGAAATCGTCTGAGCGCATCAAACCACAGCAAGTAATTGAAACACTGCATAAAGTAACCAATGGCGATGCCTATGTTGCTTCTGATGTAGGTCAACACCAAATGTTTGCTGCTTTGTACTACCCGTTTAACAAGCCACGTCGTTGGATTAACTCTGGTGGTCTAGGCACAATGGGCTTTGGCCTGCCAGCTGGTATGGGCGTTAAGTTTGCTAAGCCAGATGAAGAAGTGGTTGTGGTAACCGGTGACGGCAGTATTCAAATGAATATCCAAGAGCTGTCGACTGCGCTGCAATACAATATCCCGGTTAAGATTATTAACCTTAACAACCGTTTCCTAGGCATGGTAAAACAGTGGCAAGACATTGTTTATCAAGGTCGTTACTCTAACTCATATATGGACTCTGTTCCTGATTTTGCTGCTATCGCTGAGGCTTATGGCCACGTTGGTATGCGTATTTCATCTCCGGATGAACTGGAATCAGGTTTGGAAAAAGCACTGGCGATGAAAGACCGTTTGGTATTTGTCGATATTAGTGTGGATGACACCGAGCACGTATACCCAATGCAGATCAAAGGCGAGGGTATGGATAACATGTGGCTAAGCAAAACGGAGAGAACATAATATGAGACACATTATTTCACTACTAATGGAAAACCAACCTGGTGCGCTTTCTCGTGTGGTTGGCTTGTTTTCTCAGCGTGGCTACAACATCGAGTCTTTGAACGTATCTCCAACCGATGATCCGACGCTGTCTCGTTTGAACGTCACTACTAACTCGAGCGAAATGCAGCTTGAGCAGATTCAGAAACAGCTACATAAGCTAATCGACGTACTTAAAGTACAAGAAGTGTCTGAACTTGAGCATATTGAACGTGAGCTGTTGATGGTAAAAGTACGTGCGAGCGGCTTTGCTCGTGCGGAAGTGAAGCGCACAGCAGATATCTTCCGTGGTCAGATTGTTGATGTCACTGCTTCTCAATATACGGTTCAAATGGCCGGCACTAGCGAGAAACTGGATGCCTTCATTCAGGCGCTGTCTGAAGTGACGGAAGTGCTTGAAGTAGCTCGAAGTGGTGTTGTTGGCATCGCACGAGGCGAACGTGCGTTGAAAGCCTAGACGATAAGTCTTTAAAAAATAACTTTAAAGCCGCTTTTTTAAGCGGCTTTTATTTTGTTAATTTTTTAGAGTGCTATAATCCCGCGCTGCACTTCCATTCATCTGAGTTAGCAATGCGAAATAAAAAATCAATAATTACATTGCTGATTATCTCTATCATATTGTCTTCTGCAGTATGTCTGTATTATTTGCAGCGTTACAAAGAAGTAAAACAGCAGAGCTTTGACTACTCAGCTAAGCAAGCCGTTCATCAGTTAGTGTATGCCAAGCGAGATTACGATCTTCTCAAGACTCAGTTAGTCTCGGTAATGGAGCTACTCAGTCATAGCCAGAGCTTGGTTAACTTTGCTTCCTCTCCCTCAGACCAAACCAAACATCTACTTGAAGAGGTCTGGCAATCTGTTCTGGTGAATCAGAAGTGGTACACACAAATCCATCTGTTAGATGTCATAGGCAAAGAGCTGGTACGCGTTAACTATTCCTCTGATACCGGTAGAGTGACGTTTCCTCAACGACTTCAAGATAGGTCGGATTCTAACTACTTCCAATACGCTCAAAAACTAGAAGCCGAACAGATTGGCGGTTGGGGTATTGAGCTTGAAACGGAGCATGGTGAAGTCACCTTCCCTTATTCGCCGGTAATCCGTGTCTTTACCCCCGTAGAAACCCCTGACGAAAGAGTAGGCTACCTCGTCATCAATCTCGATGTATGGGGCCTATCGTCGCGTCTGAGCTTTTCACCAGATAACGATCTTAGAGCAGAAGTGCTCAATGACGCGGGTTACTTCATCGCGAGTAACAACAGCGGTAAGTTGTTCGGAGACTCTATTCCTGAAAGAAAAGGCTACAATCTGAAAAATATCGCGCCGAAGACGTGGGATGCGATCTACAATGATCAGGTGGGATACGTTTTTGAAGATGGTAATTTGTTTGCCTTTAACACGGTTATGCTCGCGAACAGTCAAAAGGTCCATTTACTGATTCAACTTAATCAGAAGCAACTGATGGATAGGGCTGAGCGTGATCTAGATGATTTGGCCCATGAAGAGATCATTGTTCTGATTACGGTGCTGATTTTCGCCTTCCCGTTTGCTTACCTGGTGACGCACTACCGACGCCGAAGCCTGGAGAGTAAATTGGCACGCGCCGCATTGAATGGCATGTCGGCAGTGATGATCTCTGATAAGCAGCACCGAACAATGATGATCAATAACGAATTTGAGAACATGACTGGGTACTGCAAAAAACAAGTGATCGGTCAAAATGCATTGCAACTGTTGCTTGAGAATACCGACCAAGTACTCTCAAGTTCGGCTATTTGGAGTCATTTAGAGCAAGAAGAAGTATGGGAAGGGGAGGTTCAGTGTAAGAACAAGCTGCGTATTCCTTTTACTGCGATCATGCGAGTGCATGCGGTCAAAAATAATTCAGGTAAAGCCAGTTACTACATCACCTCGTTGGTTGATATTTCCGTAAGGAAGGAGCTTGAGGTGCGTTTGAGGATCTTAAGTGAACGTGACTCTTTGAGTAATCTCTGGAACCGACGAAAATTCGAAGAGCAGCTGGCCTACTATTCTCGCTTGGTTGAGCGTTACCCGAACGAAGCGACCACTTGCTTAGCCTTAGTCGACATCGATAACTTCAAACGAATCAATGACGAACTTGGCCACGACGAAGGTGACCGTGTTATCGCTGGTGTTGCTAAGCTTCTGCAAGACAGCCTTCGTGGGACGGACTTTGTTGCACGTGTTGGAGGAGAAGAGTTTGCACTCTTGATGCCACACACCTCACTGCCAGAAGCAAAGCGCGTATTGGATCGCTTACGAATCGAGATTGAGCTAGCGGCCGGAACTAAGGTAACGGTGAGTGTTGGCTTTACGGATTTAACCAGTAACAGTACTCGCTCATACAAGTGTGCTGATGTTGCGCTTTACGAATCTAAATCGTCTGGTCGTAATACGGTCTCTATTTGTCCTAGCTATGATGATGTCGCTTAGGTTCGCTTCTATCTAGTCCTGTCGTCTATTTGCTTCACCTCTTTAAGTCGCGCCCCGACTCTTTTTTCCTTTCCCCCTTTTTATTAGGAATCTCACTTTTGAGCGACCTATGTCACAAAATCTATACAGTTAGACTAAAGTCTAATGCTGGTGAAAATTTGAGCTAAAATGAACAGTAAGTAAACTACTTTGCTTCAGATTACATCGTGTTAAACGATGTAATAAATAGAGTGTTTACCAGATGTAAAAGGATGACACCGTTAACTTAATTCAGCTGGTTAGCTAGCCTTATCAATAACTTGGAAGGCAGCAGTAGAATTAGGTTAGCTGGAGCAAGAGTTTGGGGATCATACAGTCTGGTTAAAAGAGGCGTGGTATGTTTGTCGATTTTTTAGTGAGGTTAACCATAGGCACATTAGCCATTCTTGGCTTTCAGCTTAGTGCATTGTATTTTTTACCTATGGTTGTGCTGCTCAATACTCATCACAAAGAGTTTTTTGGGTGGTAGTTCAGTCGTGGTACTGGAAACAAAAAAACGGAGCCGTTGGGCTCCGTTTTTATTTGGTTAGAATTTATCTTGGCATCATGCCGCTTCGATAACTTCTTCAATTCGTTTCATTGAACCTAGTAAGTGTTGATCAAGCAGTTCAGTCGCTTGTTCTACATTCTTAGAGAGTACTAGTTTCATGATCATTTCGTGCTCATCAATATTGAACAGATCATCAGATGCGCTTTCTGCAGACATAGCGAGGAAGCGGTAACGTTTCACTTGGTTAATTAGGTCATCAAAGAACTTAAACATGTTCTCTGAATCTGCCCCTTCAAGTAGTGCGACATGGAATTGCTGGTGGCGCTCTTCCCATTCTACACAATCAAACTCTTCAGATACGTACTGCACTCGTGACAGTTTATGGTAAGACGTTAGTACATCCAGTTCCCAGCTCTCATCACCCGCTGAAATCGCTTTTTTAAGCAGAACCGATGATACAACACGAAGGCTTTCGTATAGGTCATTCAGTTCTTTCTTTGATACAGGAGATACCCAGCAGCCTTTTTGTGGCTCTAGCTTTACGTATTTGCTCCAAGATAACTGTACCAAGGCTTCACGAATAGGGGATGCGCCAACGTTGTAGCGTGCTTTTAGATCAGCAACAACGAGCTTTTGGCCTGGGGTTAACTCACCATTAAGAATATCTTGGCGAATCATCTTTGATACTTTGTCAGTGAGCGTAGGACTAGACATTACAAACCTCATCTATATATGATTTCTAGTCTGCTAATCCGTCTCTTAGAAAGAGCCAATTGGAAGTTAACAGTACGTAGTTCTATTGTGATTGATAATACAGCGTACTGAAAAGTTAGGCAAGATTTTGTTTCATAAAAAAAGAGGGCCGAAGCCCTCTTTTATATTTTATGCGAATCGGTTCATTCTTATAGAACGTGAACAGATGCTGTGTTTGTAGTACCAGAAGCTACTAGAGCACCAGAAACCATAACTACGATGTCGCCTTTGTTACCTAGGCCAGATTGTAGAGCGATTTCTTTACCGTTGATGTAGAACGCGTCTGTGTTCTCGATAGAGTCAACAAGAACTGGCTTAACACCTTTAGTAAGAACTAGCTGTGCAGCTGTCTTTTCGTTAGTTGTTAGAGCAAGGATGTTTGCAGTTGGGAAGTACTTACGTACTGAACGTGCAGACTTACCGCCTTCAGTTGCAACAACGATTAGAGGAGCAGCTAGCTTCTCTGCTGTGTCTACAGCGCCTTTACATACAGCTTCAGTGATGCGTAGACGTGGGCTGTCTAGACGAGAACCTAGCTCAGCTTTAAGAGCTGAATCAGTACGGTTCGCGATTTGAGCCATGATAGTAACAGCTTCAACTGGGTACTTACCTTTAGCAGTTTCACCAGAAAGCATTACTGCATCAGTACCATCCATGATTGCGTTCGCAACGTCACCCGCTTCAGCACGAGTTGGACGTGGGTTGCTGATCATAGAGTCAAGCATTTGAGTTGCAGTGATAACCATCTTACGTGCACGGTTACACTTCTCGATCATCATCTTCTGAGCGAAGATTACTTCTTCAGCTGGGATTTCAACACCTAGGTCACCACGAGCAACCATGATGCCGTCAGAAGCTTCAAGGATTGAATCGAAGTTATCTACACCTTCTTGGTTTTCAATCTTAGAAATGATGTGGATGTTCTCGCCGCCGTTAGCGTTTAGAAGCTCACGGATTTCTTTAACGTCTTCTTCTTTACGGATGAAAGAAGCAGCAACGAAATCAACGCCTTGCTCACAACCAAACTTAAGGTCAGCTTTGTCTTTCTCAGAAAGAGCAGGAAGTTGAACAGAAACGCCAGGAAGGTTAACACCTTTGTTTTCGCCTAGAGCACCGTTGTTAAGAACTTTACACTTAACTTCAGTTTCTGTTGTTGCGATAACTTCCATTTCGATTAGGCCGTCATCAACAAGGATAGTGTTACCTGCTGTTAGGTCTTTAGCGAAACCTAGGTAAGTTACTGCTACTACGTCTTTGTTACCAACAACTGTTGCGTCAGTTGTGAAAGTGAACTCTTGACCAGCTACTAGATCTACGTCGTTACCATCTTCAAGTTTGATAGTACGGATTTCTGGACCTTTAGTATCTAGAAGGATAGCAAGTTGCTCACCTTTGTTTTCCATTACTTTACGGAAGTTCGCGATACGAGTGCCGTGCTCTGCGAAATCACCGTGAGAGAAGTTAAGACGCATAACGTTCATGCCAGCATCTACTAGTTCAGTTAGCTTCTCTACAGATTCAGTTTTAGGGCCAATCGTACATACGATTTTGGTCTTTTTCATGGAAGGTACTCTCCGGTAAGTATTGTTACAATTTGAAATTTATTTAAGTTCTGAAGATTGGTCCGCTACATCAACATTTTGTGCCTGTTGTGTAAAAGCGCGGGACTTCCAATATGTCCTTCAGAGTTGTAAGTCTTTCATCAATTTTAGTCATTTTATGACTAAAAGATTTTGATTCAACATCGGTTTTCTGTGACTTACCCCACTATATAGGGGGTAGGTTGCAAAAAAATAACAGTCAGTTTTGTAATTTTTTTTCTTTTCGGGTGCGGATTCTACCACCTAATGAGTTCAATATCACTGCTTAACAATTGTCTTAGGACAAGGTTTTATCGCTATTTATTAATTTTTTGGATCAAAATAAATGGACTAAATAGTTTCGTTGTAATTATAATATGTTTCATATCGAAACTTAATGGCCTTTTTTAAATGTCGAAACGAAACACCCAGCTCAGAAGACATGCAATTTCTAACCTAGTGAATGAAAAGGGGGAGGTTAGTGTTGATGAATTATCCGCTAAGTTCGAAACCTCAGAGGTCACTATTAGAAAGGACTTGGCGTCTTTAGAGAAAAACGGTCAGCTTTTACGCCGTTATGGTGGTGCGATTTCGTTACCGAAAGAGGTTGTCAACGAAGAACTGGGTCAACAAGTTTCGACTCGAAAGATTTCATTGGCAAAAGCCGCTGCAGATTTAATTCGCGACCATAACCGTATCGTGATCGATAGTGGCAGTACGACCGGTGCTCTAATTCAGCAGCTTAATGCTAAGCGTGGCTTGGTTGTGATGACCAACTCATTGCACGTCGCTAATGCGCTTAATGAGCTTGAAAGCGAGCCGACGTTATTAATGACTGGCGGCACTTGGGATACCCATTCGGACTCTTTCCAAGGCAAAGTCGCAGAGTCGGTGCTTCGCGCTTACGATTTTGACCAACTATTTATCGGGGCCGATGGTATCGATCTTGATAGAGGCACAACCACGTTTAACGAATTGGTTGGCCTGAGCAAAGTCATGGCTGAAGTGTCACGAGAAGTGATCGTGATGGTTGAGTCAGAAAAAGTGGGACGAAAGATCCCGAACTTAGAGTTGGCATGGGAACACATTGACATCTTAATTACCGATACAGACTTAGGCGAAGAATCCAAAGCAAGTATCGAATCACATGATGTTCGCGTGATCCTGACTGATCCAGCGTAAAAACAAATTTAAATATTATGCATTTACTTTCCTATAATTGATCTTAATAAAGATCTGGCCTTTGCTTGCTGCCAATAGGAATAAAACAAAATTGATGGAGTGAAACTATGTGTGGAATTGTTGGTGCAGTAGCACAGCGTGATGTAGCTGAAATTTTAGTAGAAGGCCTTCGTCGTCTAGAATACCGTGGCTACGATTCAGCAGGTGTCGCTGTCGTCGATACTGAATCTAACCTAACTCGTGTACGTCGCCTAGGTAAAGTACAAGAGCTAGCCGACGCGGTAGAAGAGCAACAAGTGATTGGCGGTACAGGTATCGCTCATACACGTTGGGCGACACATGGTGAGCCATCTGAAGCGAACGCACACCCACACATGTCTGGTGATATCGCTGTTGTACACAATGGCATTATCGAAAACCACGAAGCACTGCGCGTTATGCTGCAAGAGCGTGGTTACGTATTTACTTCACAAACGGATACAGAAGTTATTGCTCACTTAGTTGAGTGGGAACTTCGCACTTCAGCTTCTTTGGTTGAAGCGCTACAGAAAACAGCAAAACAATTAGACGGCGCGTACGGCACGGTAGCGGTTGATCGCAAAGATCCTAGCCGCATTGTTGTGGCTCGTTCTGGTAGCCCGATCGTTATCGGTTTTGGTGTCGGCGAGAACTTCCTTGCTTCTGACCAACTGGCGCTATTGAGCGTAACTCGTCGCTTCATGTATCTAGAAGAAGGTGATGTTGCTGAGGTAACTCGTCGTGATGTTACTGTATTTGATGTAGCGGGTGAGCGTGTTGAGCGTGAAATCGTTGAGTCAAACGCTGAACACGACGCAGGCGATAAAGGTCAATACCGTCACTTCATGCAGAAAGAGATCTTTGAGCAACCAACAGCGCTGATCAACACGATGGAAGGCCGTATCTCTGACACTTCGGTTATCACTAACGCGATTGGTGTTAAAGCTGAAGAGATCCTAAGTAAGGTTGAGCACGTGCAGATCATCGCATGTGGTACGTCTTACAATTCAGGCATGGCTGCGCGTTACTGGTTTGAATCTCTAGCTGGCGTAAGCTGTGACGTAGAGATCGCCTCTGAATTCCGTTACCGTGATTTCGTTGTTCGTCCGAACAGCCTTTTAGTGACTCTGTCTCAGTCTGGTGAAACGGCGGATACGCTTGCTGCACTTCGTCTTGCAAAAGAGAAGGGTTACATGTCAGCAATGACTATCTGTAACGTTGCGGGTTCTTCACTGGTTCGTGAATCTGATTTTGCCTTCATGACTCGCGCAGGAACAGAGATCGGTGTTGCTTCTACTAAAGCTTTCACAACTCAACTAGCAGCAATGCTGATGATGGTAACGTCAATTGGTCGCCTGCAAGGTCGTATCAATGAAGAGAAAGAAGCGGAAATCGTTCAAGCACTTCACCAACTGCCTGCTGATATCGAGAAAGCATTAGCGTTTGATAAAGAGATTGAAGCGCTAGCACCTGATTTTGCTGATAAGCACCACACACTGTTCTTGGGTCGTGGTGAGTTCTACCCAATCGCGATGGAAGCGTCTCTTAAACTGAAAGAGATCTCTTACATCCACGCAGAAGCATACGCTGCTGGTGAACTTAAGCACGGTCCTTTGGCTCTTATCGATGCAGATATGCCTGTAGTCGTTATTGCACCAAGCAACGACTTGTTAGAGAAACTGAAATCGAACGTTGAAGAAGTACGTGCTCGTGGTGGTCTACTTTACGTATTCGCTGACCAAGACGCTGGCTTTGAAAGCGATGAGAACATGAAGATCATCAAGATGCCTCACGTAAGTGAAGTAACAGCGCCTATCTACTACACAGTGCCGATGCAGCTGCTGTCTTACCACGTAGCGCTAATCAAAGGTACCGACGTTGACCAACCTCGTAACCTAGCGAAAGCGGTAACAGTTGAGTAATCGACACCTAACCTAAGAAATAGATAATAAGAAGCCCATCTTGTGATGGGCTTTTTTATGTCCGTTAGTTAACGATCAGTGTTAGAGCTAGCTATAGCGTCATTAAGCGCTCAGTGCTTGCTCTAGGTCGGCCAAGATATCGTCGATGTGTTCAATACCTACTGATAGGCGAATCATCTCTGGTGATACACCGGCTTGTTTCTGTTCAGCTTCGCTTAGTTGACGGTGTGTCGTCGAAGCAGGGTGACAAGCGAGCGATTTCGCATCGCCAATGTTGACCAAACGTTTGAAGATTTGCAGTGCATCATAGAAACGAACACCGGCTTCATAACCGTCTTTTAGACCAAAAGATAGAATGGCCGATGGCTTACCTTGCATGTACTTTTCAGCGAGTGGGTAGAATTCCGAATCAGGCAGGCCAGCGTAACTTACCCAGCTGACTTTCTCGTGTTGCTTGAGGTATTCCGCTACTTTCAAGGCATTCTCTGTGTGTCGCTCCATGCGTAGCGACAAGGTCTCCAAACCTTGCATCAACATGAAAGCATTCATTGGTGATAGTGCTGCACCCGTATTACGCAGGGGAACCGTTCTAGCACGACCAATAAACGCAGCCTCACCAAATGCCTCGGTATAAACCACGCCATGATAAGAAGGCTCTGGCTGATTAAACACAGGGAAGCGGTCTTTGTGCTCTGCCCATGGGAATTTACCTGAGTCGACAATCACGCCACCTAACGTTGTACCGTGACCACCCACGTATTTAGTTAGTGAGTGCACCACGATGTCGGCACCAAAATCGATAGGTTTACACAGCACAGGCGTCGCCACCGTATTATCAATAATCACAGGCACGCCTTGTGCGTGGGCAAGTTCTGCAACACGTTCTAAGTCGATAATATTACCTGCTGGGTTGCCAATACTTTCACAGTAAACCGCCTTGGTTTTTTCATCAATCAGTGCCGCTAAGCTTTCTGGTTTATCGTCTTTAGCAAAACGAACTTCGATCCCTTGGTTTGGCAGCATGTGAGCAAATAGGGTGTAAGTACCACCGTAAAGCTGAGGCGTTGAGACAATGTTGTCACCGATTTGTGCCAAGGTTTGAATCGCGTAGTTAATCGCAGCACTGCCTGCACTCACGACTAAGCCTGCAATACCCCCTTCTAAGGCTGCCATGCGCTTTTCTAGCACATCATTGGTTGGGTTCATTATGCGAGTGTAGATATTACCTGGTACCGCAAGGTTGAAGAGGTCGGCGCCGTGTTGCGCGTCATCGAATTCGTACGCGACGGTTTGGTAAATAGGTGTGGCAACGGACTTGGTTGTTGGATCAGTGTCGTAACCGAAGTGAATCGAGAGTGTTTCGTCTTTCATGAGTCTTCCCTGAACTATTGAGCGATTTATGTACTCTCATATTGCCGATTTTTTTATAAAAGAAAAGTATGTTTAGTCACAGAGAGGCAATTGGAATTGTGTGCGGGACGATTCGTTATTGGTTCGGAAGTGCAGGGCGTGATTGGTACGGAACTAGAAAAGCAAAAAGCCAGAGCAGCATGAACTGTTCTGGCTTTTCTAATTTGGTGGCCCCTCCCAGATTTGAACTGGGGACCGAACGATTATGAGTCGTGCGCTCTAACCACTGAGCTAAGGGGCCGTAGGGCATAGATTATAGGGGAAGCATTCAGTGGTGTCTAGACACTATAAGGGGCAATTCCGCTTACATCTTAGCCACTTAAATCATGCGGATAAAAAAAAGGTGAGCCAACGCTCACCTTTTCTTATTTATGCTTAAAAGCTAACCGCACTAAAGCGTGTGATTACTCGTCTAGGAAGCTACGCAGAGTTTCTGAGCGGCTTGGGTGACGAAGTTTACGCAGTGCTTTTGCTTCGATCTGACGGATACGTTCACGAGTTACGTCGAACTGCTTGCCCACTTCTTCAAGAGTGTGGTCAGTGTTCATATCGATACCGAAACGCATACGCAGTACTTTAGCTTCACGAGGTGTTAGGCCAGCAAGAACGTCTTTAGTTGCGCCGCGTAGGCTTGTTGCCGTTGCAGAGTCTAAAGGTAGTTCTAGCGTTGTATCCTCGATGAAATCACCTAGGTGCGAATCTTCGTCGTCACCGATTGGTGTCTCCATTGAGATTGGCTCTTTAGCAATTTTCAGTACTTTACGGATCTTGTCTTCAGGCATTTGCATGCGTTCAGCCAGTTCTTCCGGAAGTGGTTCACGACCCATCTCTTGTAGCATTTGACGAGAGATACGGTTTAGTTTGTTGATCGTTTCGATCATGTGAACCGGAATACGGATAGTACGAGCTTGGTCAGCAATCGAACGAGTGATTGCTTGACGGATCCACCACGTAGCGTAAGTAGAGAACTTGTAACCACGACGGTATTCAAACTTATCTACCGCTTTCATCAGACCGATGTTACCTTCTTGGATTAGATCCAGGAATTGTAGACCACGGTTTGTGTACTTCTTAGCAATCGAGATTACTAGACGTAAGTTCGCTTCAACCATCTCTTTCTTCGCACGACGAGCTTTCGCTTCACCGATAGACATACGACGGCTGATATCTTTGATGCTTTGAACAGTAAGAGACGTTTCACGTTCGATCATATCCAGTTTTTGGATAGAGCGACGGATGTCGTGCTCGTTACGTTTGATCTTTTCTGCGTATGGCTTGTCTGAAGCAAGAACTTCATCCAACCATGCTTCGCTAGATTCGTTGCCAGTAAATAGAGCAATGAAAGATTTCTTCGGCATTTTGCCGTACTCAACCGTTTGACGCATGATTAGGCGTTCTTGAGTACGTACGCGATCCATTGAGTTACGCAGTTCGTTTACTAGGTAATCAAACTGTTTTGGTGTTAGACGGAACTCTTTGAATACGTCTTGCATCATTGTTGTTGCAAGCATTGCTTTCGGGCTTTCATGGCCGTACTCGTTGATCGCTAGCTGACGGTTCTGGTAGCTAGTACGAAGCGCTGTGAACTTCTCAAGAGCAAGTTCAGGATCGATACCTGTATCTTCTTCTTCCTCTTCCTCGTCGTCTTCAGCGTCTTCTTTGTCTTCGTCTTCCAGATCAGTTTCAGCAAGTTCTGAACCGATGTGAGTCGCCGTTGGCGCAGCTGTGCCATCGTCGTCAGGGTCAACAAAGCCATTGATTAGGTCTGTTAAGCGAATCTCTTCTGCTTGTACGCGGTCAAACTGTTCCAAGATGTATGGAATAGTGCCAGGGTACTCAGCAACCGATAGTTGAACTGTATTGATACCATCTTCAATACGTTTCGCAATGTCGATTTCGCCTTCACGAGTCAGTAGTTCAACCGTACCCATTTCACGCATGTACATGCGAACTGGGTCAGTAGTACGGCCAATCTCGCTTTCTACGCTTGAAAGCGCAGCAGCTGCAGCTTCGGCTGCATCTTCATCTATATTGGCATCGTCATCATTAAGTGCTAGATCATCAGCATCAGGTGCAGTTTCAACTACCTTGATACCCATGTCGTTGATCATTTGAATGATGTCTTCTACCTGTTCAGAATCCACGATTTCTGCAGGTAGGTGGTCGTTTACTTCGGCGTAGGTCAGATAGCCTTGTTCCTTGCCTTTAATAACAAGTAATTTAAGCTGTGACTGCGGATTTTGATCCATAGATGATATCCAACTTCAGGTCTGGTGAAGGACGTTGCATTCTCAAATGCAAACCAATTATGTTAACAAATTTATTAAATGCTGACTAATCAAACAGGGTTACGCTTTTAGATCTAGCATTAAAGCTAGTAGCTCCCTTTTTTCTTCGGCTGATAAACCGACGCTTCTTGCTTTGGCCTGCAGGTTTTCAATTTGTTTTTCAACGCACTGGGCAAGTATGTTGTCCAATGAGTCTAAAAATATGTCTTCTTGATTGTCTTCGTCGAGGGGGATTTCCCAGCTCGCGAGACGAGACAGAAGAGCCTCATGTTTATTATGTCGCCAATGCTCTAATAATTGGCCTGTGTTGATATGGGGATGCGCGTGGCATTTATCAAGTACTTCGACGAATAAACTTAGTCCAGGCAACTGTAAGCCTTTGACACTTGATAAATCCGGTACCATATCAGCATAGCTCGGATTTTGGATAAGCAAAGCGATAACTTCACGCATTGGAGTGCGCTTCAGCTCTTTATGCGGTTGAGGTGTCGGGTTCTGTGTATGAACACGCGCACGTCGCAATTGGTTATCAAATCCAGTTCGCTCATCGAGCAGTTTTTCGAGCAATTCTTGGAAGTAGCTGTCAGGAATTTTGTTAATCAAGGCGCTGGCGTGTGCACGCAGTGCTGATTTCCCTTCGGTTGTTCCCAAGTTCAACTTGTGTATTTCAATCAGGTTATCGAACAAATAGGTCGAAAGCGGCGTCGCATTGTGGACTAGCTGTTCAAAAGCGGCTTTGCCATGCTCTCTAATATAGCTGTCTGGGTCTTCACCGTCGGGCAAGAACAGAAACTTAAGCGTGTTGCCCGTTTTCAGGTACTCAAGTGCGTTTTCTAGTGCGCGCCATGCGGCCTCTTTACCTGCTCGGTCACCATCGTAACAACAAACCACAGTGCTGGTTTGACGGAACAACATTTGAATGTGGTCGCCAGTTGTCGAGGTGCCCAGTGATGCTACTGAGTAATCGACACCATATTGCGCGAGTGCCACGACATCCATGTAACCTTCAACCACAAGTATTTGCGGCGGTTCACGGTAGGCTTGCAGCACTTCATAAAGGCCGTAAAGTTCTTTACCTTTATGGAAGATAGGCGTTTCTGGTGAGTTGAGATATTTTGGTGTGCCGTCTTCTAATACACGACCACCAAAACCAATCACACGGCCACGACGATCACGAATCGGGAACATTACGCGTCCACGGAATCGGTCGTATCGGTTACCTTTATCGTTCTCAATTAGCATGCCGCCAGTCACGAGCATGTCTTGAGCTTCTTTCTGTTGGCCAAAGTTCTTACGAACTAAGTCCCACTCATCGGCCACATAACCAATACCAAACTTCTGGACGATCTCGCCCGAAAGGCCACGATTCTTTAGGTAATCAATCGCAGGTTTGTTGGCTGATATTTTCAGTTGAGAGCGGTAAAAATTACTGATGCCGCCCATCAAATCGTAGAGGTTACGTTTTTGTTCGCTGTTGGCTCTTGGTGCTGTTGATATCTCGCCGCTGCGCTGTTCTCTAGGAACATCGAGGCCTAAGAAAGAGGCTAGCTCTTCAATAGCTTCAACAAAATCGAGACGTTCGAACTCCATAATGAAGTCGATAGCATTACCGTGTACGCCACAACCAAAGCAGTGATAAAACTGTTTTTCTTGGCTTACGCTAAAAGAAGGGGTCTTTTCGTTGTGGAATGGGCAACAAGCACCATAATTTTTGCCTTTTTTCTTAAGTTTCACGCGTGCGTCCACAATGTCGACAATGTCGAGACGCGCTAGGAGATCATCGATGAAACTACGCGGGATGTGTCCTGCCATAAAACCTTAGAAAAATGCACTAACTGAGAGTGTGGATAATAATAGTTTGAATAGGTTACAGATACAAACAAGCCGTGCGTTCCGAAGGATTGCACGGCTTGTTGCAATTTGATTTGGGATTAAGCGAGTTTAGAACGAACTAAACCACTAACTTTACCCATATCTGCACGCCCTTGAATTTGTGGTTTCAAGATAGCCATTACTTTACCCATGTCTTGCATGCCCGCTGGTTGAGCTTCGGCGATTGCGCTATCAAGTAGTGCAATAACTTCTTCATCAGTTAGCGGTTGAGGCATAAAGCCTTCAAGTACCGTAATTTCTGCTTTTTCCACGTCAGCAAGATCTTGACGATTTGCCGATTCATATTGAGCAACAGAATCGCGACGTTGCTTAACCATTTTAACTAATACAGCAAGAATGTCGTCGTCGTTCAGAGTGATCCGTTCGTCAACTTCACGTTGCTTAATTGCTGAAAGAGCTAAGCGGATAGTGCCAAGGCGCGGTTTGTCCTTGGCTTTCATCGCTAATTTTTGCTCTTCTTTGAGTTGTTCAATAAGAGCCATAACTCAGTCCTTATGGATTAAGTTATTAGTACAGGCGAACGCGACGTGCGTTTTCGCGAGCTAGCTTCTTAGCGTGACGCTTTTGAGCTGCTGCTTTAGCGCGTTTGCGAACTGTAGTTGGCTTTTCGTAGTGCTCGCGACGGCGAACTTCAGAAAGGATACCTGCTTTTTCACAAGAGCGCTTGAAACGACGTAGTGCAACGTCGAACGGTTCGTTTTCACGTACTTTAACTATTGGCATATGCCTTTCACCTCAGGGGTTATTCATTATCGCTGGCCACTCAGTACCAAATCAGAGAAGTTACCCATCGAGCTAACTCTCTATTCGCGTTTGGCCATTAACCAGCTTGATCAAAAATGGTGCGGAATTTTAATCCGATCACAGTAGCTTTGTAAAGCACTTTGTCGATTATAGTCTGTACAATATTTGTTTGAAGAGCTTAGGCAGGGTAATATTGCGCTAATTTCCCATTTTAGACGAAAGCGTGCCGAGAAAATTATGCGCATTATTGGTATTGAAACCTCTTGTGATGAAACAGGAATCGCGATTTATGATGATGAGCAAGGGCTGCTTTCTCATCAATTATATAGTCAAGTAAAGCTGCACGCCGATTACGGTGGTGTGGTGCCTGAGCTAGCTTCGCGTGACCACGTGAAAAAAACAATTCCTCTTATTAAAGCGGCATTAGCTGAAGCGAACCTAACGTCGAAAGACATTGATGGTGTGGCTTACACTGCTGGCCCAGGTTTAGTGGGCGCTCTGCTTGTCGGTGCAACGATTGGTCGCAGTATTGCTTATGCGTGGGGCGTGCCAGCTGTGCCTGTTCACCATATGGAAGGTCACCTTCTTGCGCCAATGTTAGAAGACAATCCACCGCCATTCCCATTTGTGGCTCTGCTGGTTTCTGGCGGCCATACCATGATGGTAGAAGTGAAAGGCATTGGTGAATACCGAATCCTTGGTGAATCGATTGATGATGCAGCGGGTGAAGCGTTTGATAAAACCGCGAAACTGATGGGCTTAGATTACCCTGGTGGTCCACTGCTATCTCGCTTGGCAGAAAAAGGCACTCCGGGTCGTTTTAAGTTCCCGCGTCCAATGACCGATCGTCCGGGTCTAGATATGAGCTTTTCTGGTCTGAAGACGTTCGCAGCGAATACCATTCGCGATAACGATAATGATGACCAGACTCGTGTTGATATTGCTTACGCATTCCAAGAAGCTGTTTGTGCAACCTTAGTAATCAAGTGTAAGCGCGCCTTGGTAGAAACAGGCATGAAACGTATAGTGATTGCTGGCGGTGTAAGTGCTAACAAGCAACTGCGTGTTGAGCTTGAAGCTCTTGCTAAGAAAATCGGTGGTGAGGTGTACTACCCACGCACTGAGTTCTGTACAGATAACGGTGCGATGATCGCTTATGCGGGCATGCAGCGTCTGAAGAATGGCGAAACGGCTGATTTGTCTGTTCATGCCACACCGCGTTGGCCTATTGACCAGCTAGAGCCAATTGCGTAATTGACTATAGTGTTTCGATAAATGGTCGCCTTGTGCGGCCGTTTTTATATCCTAGCTTACCGACTGTATGTCGATAAATAATTGCTGATAGAGATTAGGGAAGAAAATGAACAAGTTCACAGTAGACAATCAATCGATGGCGTACCTAGATGAAGGTCAAGGCCCTGTTGTTGTACTCGGCCACAGTTACCTTTGGGATAGTGCAATGTGGAAGCCGCAGATCGAAGCATTAAAGGCTCAGTATCGCTGTATTGTTCCAGAGCTTTGGTCTCATGGTGAATCTCAAGCAGCACCCACTTCGATGCGTAACTTGAAAGATTACGCTCAGCACGTTTTGGCTCTGCTTGATCATTTAGAGATCGAAGAATTCTCAGTAGTTGGCTTATCGGTTGGCGGTATGTGGGGGACTGAATTAGCGGAACTTGCACCTTCACGTATTAAGTCTTTGGTTCTAATGGATACTTTTGTGGGTTTAGAACCAGAAGTTGCTCACGCTAAGTACTTCAGCATGTTAGATACCATCACTCAAACCAAGACGTTTCCTCAGCCAATTGTTGAAGCGGTTGTGCCACTGTTCTTCGCTAATGATGCTCAAACCAACACGCCAGCTTTAGTGGAAGGTTTTACTCAGCAGTTATCAGCTCTTGAGGGCGACAACGCTGAAGAATTGGCACGAATTGGTCGAATGGTGTTTGGACGTCGCGATATGATTGAATCGGTAGAGAACTTTGCTCTGCCTGTTTTGATTGCTGTAGGACAAGAAGATAAACCACGTCCGGTACTTGAGTCATACCTAATGCACGATTGCATTACGGGCAGTGAATTAGTGGTGATTCCTGGCGCAGGTCATATTAGCTCGTTAGAGCAACCAGAGTTTGTGAACACAATGCTGAAGACGTTTTTAGATAAACATCTGCTGTAAGCTTTAAATACTGAATATTATGGTTCGGCTTAGACGTGACAGTTTAAGCCGATTTTTTTTGTCCGAGTTTTGGTTCGCTGCCATCGAGTAGGCGGCGGATATTCTGGTGGTGACGTAACACGATCAAACAGCACAGCATGGCTACTGGCAATGTGTATTGAGGTTTGACTAACCAAGCGTAGAAAGGGGCAAGTAGCACGGTGACCAGTGCCGCTAAAGAAGAGTAACGAAACAAAAACGCGACCACTAACCAAGTCGCCATGATCATTCCTGTTAGATCGAATCCTATTGGGGCGATAGCGCCGAGTGCGGTTGCCACGCCTTTACCACCTTTGAAGTGGAAGAAGAGCGGATACATATGACCTAGACACGCCGCAATTGCGACAACCCCTAGAATGATTGGGTCGATCTTGAGGTAGTAGCCAAGCCAGACAGGGATAGTGCCTTTCAGCATGTCACATAGGAGGACGGCAGCAGCTGCGCCTTTACCGCCAACGCGCAGTACATTGGTGGCTCCTGGGTTATTAGAGCCTACCGTTCTTGGATCAGGAAGTCTTAAGACTCGGCATATCAAGACCGCACTAGAGATTGAACCTAGCAAATAGGCTGCAATGATCATGATTAGTGCCAATGGGGTCATGTCTTTCCTTAAACGGTTATAAGCCTAACGATGGGAAAATAATGCTCAATCCAAGAGTAATTGATATCATATCTCGAATTACGCAAATAATACGTTTTTTTCCCTCATATGGGTATCCGACCTCTAAAAGGACAAGTCATGGCACTGGATAAAGTTTTCATTGAACAGCTAGAAGTAATTACAACGATCGGTGTTTACGATTGGGAACAAGAGATTAAACAAAAACTTGTGCTTGATATTGAAATGGCTCATGACAACCGCCCAGCGGGTAAGAGTGATGATGTAGTTGATGCTTTGGACTACTCGACTGTGAGTACAGCTGTGCTTGACCACATTGCTAATGGCCGATTCCTATTGGTTGAACGTGTGGCTGAAGAAGTCGCTGAATTGGTCATGACTCAATTTTCTGTGCCGTGGATTAAAATCCGCTTGGCGAAACCTGGCGCAGTGCCGCAAGCAAAAGCCGTTGGCGTGATCATCGAACGAGGTCAAGCATGACAGTAGCCTATGTTGGTGTTGGCACGAACATAGACCGCGATAAGCATGCAAGGGTGGCATGGACAGAGCTTCAATCGTTAGGGACTAACCTTAAATGCTCTAAAATCTATCACTGTGAGCCCGTGGGTTTTAATAGCCATCCGTTTTATAACTTTGTGATAGAGCTCGACACGTCACTCTCGTTGACTGAATTTTCACAGAAGCTGCGTAAAATTGAGTTTAAATGGGGTCGCTCTCAAGATGCGCACAAACTACAAGATCGAAAGCTCGATCTTGATATTGTGCTGTTTGGAGAGGAGGTTTCTGAGCGTGAACCAGAACTGCCACGCAGTGATATCTACAAATATCCTTTTGTAACACAACCGCTTTATGATCTTTGTCCTGCGCGAGTGATCCCGCAAGACGGAAGAACCGTCAGTGAAATATGGCAGAAGATGCAGCAATTAGACTCGCTCTCTGTCGTAGATATAAAACTATAATTTTTAAGGTAAGTAATGAGTTATTTTGAAGCGTTTATATTGGCGTTGGTGCAAGGCTTTACTGAGTTTTTACCTATTTCCAGTTCTGCACACCTAATCCTTCCTTCTGCTGTTTTAGGCTGGGAAGATCAAGGCTTGGCCTTTGATGTCGCTGTCCACGTTGGTACTTTGGCAGCCGTGGTTATCTATTTCCGTAAAGAAGTGGTCTCTCTGTTGAGCGCATTCTTTGGTTCAGTGTTTAAAGGCGATCGCAGTAAAGAAGCGAAGTTAGCGTGGATGATCATTCTCGCAACGATTCCTGCGTGTATCTTTGGTTTGTTGATGAAAGATATTGTTGAGCTTTACTTGCGCAGTGCGTGGGTGATCGCGACGACAACGATTATCTTTGGTCTATTGCTATGGTGGGTGGACAAGAACTCAAGCCTGCGCGATGACGAATACCAAGCAGGTTGGAAAAAGGCGTTGTTTATTGGTCTTGCTCAAGCAATGGCGATCATTCCGGGTACGTCTCGTTCTGGCGCAACCATTACCGCAGCGCTTTACCTTGGTTTCACACGTGAAGCCGCGGCTCGATTCTCTTTCTTGATGTCTATCCCAATCATCACTCTGGCGGGTGGTTATTTAGGTCTTAAGTTGGTGACCAGTGGTGACCCAATCCATGTTGGCACTTTGCTAACGGGCGTTGCGGTGTCTTTCATCAGTGCTTACATCTGTATTCACTTCTTCTTGAAGCTTATCTCTCGTATGGGCATGACACCGTTCGTTATCTACCGCCTGATTCTCGGTTGTGGTCTGTTTGCTTTCTTGATGATGCAGTAACAGACGCGGACAACGGTCTCGCTGTAAAGATTGAAACAAAAGGCCCGCTTAACAGCGGGCTTTTTAATGCGTTTTAGTTAGTGCGGTGACGATTAACTGGTAGCGAGCCCTGATAGGGCGCTTTCAATTGCGATGGCTCTTCGCTTCTCTTGTTCTTCTCGAATATCTTTGCCTTTAAAACCATCGGCAATGATCGCTTTGACTTCGACTTGAAGCGCCGCTTGGTAAGCGACTTCAAAACGCGCTTTTTGAGGATACGGCTGATCTTCTAATCCTTTTCGGCCTGCGTGATCGGCTTGGCAGCAAAGCAGTATATCGTCGAGCCTATCTGGCTTACGCCAAACATCAAACTTGTTGAGAACCTTGAGAAAGGTGGTTGGCTTTAGTTCACCTGCACGGTGGATATTAGAATGCTGCTCGCACACTAGAAGCGCAAGATCTCTGAACTCATTGGGCACTCTGACTCGTTCACACAGCTTCTTAATGATTTTCAAACCTGTGTGGCAATGCAATTTGTGGCTTGGCCATTCGCTTTCTGGCGTGACGCCTTTACCTAAGTCATGCACTTGAGCTGCAAAGCGTACCGGTAGCGATGGGCTTAATAGTGCGGCTTGCTGAGCAACCATCAGAGTGTGAATACCCGTGTCGATTTCAGGGTGCCATTTCTCAGGTTGCGGGACGCCAAATAGAGCGTCAATCTCAGGCAATACGACTGCCAATGCACCACACTCTTTCAATATAGAGAGGAACATTTCAGGGTGCGGCGTACTAAGAGACTTATGCCACTCTTGCCAAACTCGCTCTGCAGTGAGGTGTGCCAGCTCACCAGATTGAACGATCTCACTCATCATATCCATGGTTTCAGGTGCAACCGTGAAGTTAAGATGGTGAAGCTTAGCGGCGAAGCGAGCCACACGCAGCACACGAAGAGGATCTTCAACAAAAGCGTCTGAAACGTGTCTTAAAACACGATCTGAGAGATCTTTCTGACCATGGTAAGGATCGTAAAGTTGGCCTTTATCATCTTGAGCGATAGCGTTGATGGTCAGATCTCGACGCATCAGGTCTTCTTCCAAACTCACGTCTGGCGCGAAGTAACACTCAAAGCCGGTGTAACCGGAACCGGATTTTCTCTCAGTGCGAGCCAGTGCGTGCTCTTCTTTGGTTTTTGGGTGCAAGAATACGGGGAAATCTTTTCCCACAGCAGTAAAGCCAAGGTTTTCCATCTCTTGAGGGGTACTCCCTACCACGACCCAGTCTCTATCATAACTATCAATATTGAGCAGCTTATCGCGCACTGCTCCACCGACTAGATAGCGTTGTAGCCCGTTGTCTTTTGGTAGGCTATCGTAAATTTGCAACTTATCACCTCGAAATGTTTTATCACTGCTGGACTTTACTGCAAGCAATGGTACTTTCCATTAATCGTAATTATAGGGCAGCACATGTATAAGGAATATTTTGGCTTCGTTGAGATGCCATTTTCGATTGTACCAAATTCTCGCTACTTGTTTTTGAGTCAGCGCCATCAAGAAGCGATGCAGAACCTACAAGCCGGTTTAGGCGAGGGTGGGGGCTTTGCGATGCTTACTGGTGAGGTTGGTACTGGGAAAACAACGGTCGCTAAGGCGATGTTGTCTTCATTGGATAGTCATACTCAGGCTGGCCTTATACTTAACCCTACGTTTTCAAATACGGATTTACTTGAAGCTATCTGCGATGAGTTTGAGGTCGAGTACCCGGAACAGGCATCGTTGAAACAGCTCAGTCAGGCTATTCATTATTTTCTACTTGATAGCCATGCCGAAGGCATTCAAACCCTATTGGTAATAGATGAAGCCCAACATCTCGCTGCCGATGTGTTGGAGCAGCTACGCCTTCTAACAAACTTGGAAACCGACAGTCGCAAGTTGTTAAAAGTACTGTTGGTCGGCCAACCTGAATTACAACAGCACTTACAAACTACGCAGCTGCGTCAGCTAGCACAGCGCATTACTGGTCGTTATCACTTACTGCCTCTTAATACCGAAGAAACGGGCAAGTACATCGCGTTTCGTTTGGAGACGGCGGGTGGCGAGCAGATGTTGTTTTCGAACCGCTCTATCAAGCTGATTGCTCAATATACGCATGGTATTCCAAGGCTCATTAACTTGGTGTGTGACAAAGCACTGCAGTTGGCTTTTCATGATGGAGAGCAGCTACCGAGCAATGAAACGGTTAACCGAGCATGTCAGCAGGTTATGTCCTTTCAGGCCGATGTCTATCACGTCGAGAAAGCTCGAACTTCTCGTGTCGCGCCCAAGTTATTCCAATACGCAGGGATTGCGACGTTAAGCGTTGGTCTTGCAATAGCGACCTTTAACTTCGCTCCAAGCTATATCAATTCATGGCTATCTGTCGAAACTTCAGGTGAAGCGAAGACGGAAGTGTTCGCACGTACTCAGCGTTCTTTGGTATCAGATGTTCCTAAGTTGGTTGCTGAGCCAAAACCTGCCAAGTTTGAATTGCCACAACATATTCAACAACATTTGATGCAGGGGACCAATCGTTCTCTCGCTATCAAAGACTTGTATACGCTGTGGGGATATCAATCTTCACTGCGTGATGGATTGTGCTTAAGTGAGCCACAGAGTGTTTTTGTGTGTGAGCAGCAACAGGCCAATTTGGATACATTGTTAGAACTAGGTGTGCCTGTGGTACTTAATCTCGACATAGACCCAAAGCCAGTGTTTGCTGTGCTGTATGGCGTGTCTGAGGATTCTGTCGAGTTACTGGTGAATGAAAAGCTGTTGGTGATGCCGAAGCAATCCTTAGAACAAATCTGGCAAGGCGATTATGTCGCTATTTGGAAGCAGCCGCTGCGAGAGACCCTCAAAGAGGGCTATCAAGGTGAAGCGGTTGCTTTGCTTGATCTACTGCTTTCTGAAGTATTAGGAGAGGTTGTTTCCGGTAGTGATGTCTTTGATTATGAGTTAAAAATGAAAATCGAAGCATTTCAAACGTGGCAGGGTATGTCGGTTGATGGCATTGCAGGTAAGCGCACCTTGGCAAGATTGCAGAGATTAGCTCAACTCGATTCGCCTAAGTTGATGTCACTAGAAGGGGGCGAAAGCTAATGTCACGTATTATGCACGAACTTAAACAGTCGTCTCACAAACAGTCTTCTATTAATCAGCATCCTCTTAGCAAACCAAACTTCAAAGGCTACCAGAATCATCATGTTCCTAATTCAGCAAAAGGGATGAGCAACAAACGAGGTTCATCGTTAGCGATGGGGCTACTCTTAATCTTGGTTCCTTCTTTGTTGGTAGGTGGCGTTCTGGCTTATCAATCGTATAGCCAACAACAAGAACCAGTGAACAAAGCTGCCAATGTCGCTCTGCCAGAATTAAAAACTGAATCAGACGTTGAGCCTGAAATTGCGGATGCTGATATAGCAAGCATGGATGCCGTGTCTGAGGAAGAAGATGCCTTGTTCGCCGTTCGTCCTGCACCGGCGAGCCAACCGTTGAAAGCGCTGCCAAGGCAAGAGATGTATGCACAGATTGATTCTGGCGCTAATCGTGCAAACACCGCTGGTGGCTCAGCAGTGATCTTAGCGAATGCTGATAACAACACTCAAATGACAACCAGTTCTGAATCGTCACCTGTTCAACCAACCGTTCAGCCAGGCGCGAGCGATGAAACGACTGATCGGCAATCAAGCACTGAGCAGCAACCAAATAGTGACTTACAATCGGACAATGATCTGCTGCAAGGGCTAGACCTCAGTGAGTTGTCACCTGATTTAGCATTGAAACTTGAATCAATCATGGGTGAGCAACAAAGCGCTCCTGAGCCGATGGACTCTAGACCCGCAGGGCAAAGAGGCTCTCAGGTCATTGAGTTGGAAACGCACACCAATAGCTTATCAGGTGTATTACCTAAGTTAGACCTACAAACCCATATGTACTCGAGTAGCGAAACCAAGCGTTGGGTAAAAGTGAACGGTCAAGAAGTGGCGCAAGGAGATTGGATTGGACAAGACATTCAATTACTGGAGATTAAGCCACAATCGGTGATCATAGAGTTTAATCAGCAGAAGATAGAAATCCCAGCTCTGTATGAGTGGAAAGGTTAGATAGCTCTAAACGCATCTAGATAACAGACAAATAAAAAGGAGTACCGAGGTGCTCCTTTTTGATATTCGATACTGAATTTACTGTACCTGATACAAGCGTTACGTCTACGCCCAACCGTTTGGTGATTTTCTGCGACGAGGCATGATGTGTGGCAGAACAAGGCCTAGAAGTAGACCAATACCCGCAACACCACCGCCGTACATGAAGTACTTTAATAGCAGGTCGTCTTTCTGAGTGTCTAGCTTAGCGCGTAGTTCACGGTTCTCTGTTTGAGAGCTCGTTAGCTGTTGGCTAATTTCACTGTAGTTCTGTTCTAGTTCAGCAATCTGCTTGTTACGAGAATCTAGAGAGCTTGCTAGGCCAGCTTTTTCGCTGTCAGCACTCTGACGAGCATTCGCTAGCTTACCTTTAACTTCCGTCAGCTCTTTCTCTAGCTTAGGCATACGCAGTGCCATGCTTTCTTGAGTGCTTACAAACTTGCTTTCAACCCAACCTTTACGGCCACGGTTGTCTTGAATTTGGGTGTAACCCGTACTCTTGTTAGTTTGTAGGAATGTAATCTTTTCACCAGCATCAACACTACCGATGATACGGAATGTGTTGTTTGGGCCAGAATGCATATAAGTAAATAGTTTGTCAGCAATATAACGGTCTTGTGCAAAGGCAGCTGGAGCCGCAAGCATTGCGAACAAAACTAAGCTAATCAGTTTTTTCACAGTAAATCCCTTAACGATTCAAATTGGGTAGGCGTATGAGTCAGCCTCAATCAGCAAATAATATTTAGTTTCTTTATGCGGTGCAACAAAGAAGGGAGGCAAAGCCTCCCTTTCTGTGCGTTTGAGTCAATAATGACATGGCATTTACATATCGTTACTGAAGCTCACACTATTCTGACGCTAGTATTCACTAACGCAGTCGCGATTACATAGTAAACGCAGCTTGAATTCCGTAGAAGAACACAACAGCAAGTAGAGCACCTGCAGGTAGTGTCACAATCCAAGAAGCCACGATATTACGCACAACGCCTAAGTTTAGTGCTGCGATACCACGAGCAAAGCCAACACCTAATACTGCACCAACGAGTGTTTGTGTAGTAGAGATTGGAAGGCCAGTACCTGAAGCTAGTACAACCGTACATGCAGTTGCAAGTTGTGCAGCAAAGCCACGGCTAGGTGTTAGTTCTGTAATACCAGTACCAACGGTTGCCATTACTTTATGACCCATTGTTGCAAGACCAACAACGATACCGAAACCACCTAGAGGAAGAATCCACCATGCGATAGTACTCTTACCTGTGATTTCACCCATGTGCTCAACGGTTGATACAACAGCAGACAGTGGACCAATCGCGTTCGCAACGTCGTTTGAACCGTGTGCAAATGCCATCGCACAAGCTGTGATAACCATTAGTACAGAGAAGATGCCTTCAACACCAGCAAAGCCGTGGTCTTCTTCGCGGTTAGCAAATTTCTTCTGGATGTATAGGTAACCGCCGATCATAACAAGCGCAGAAACGCCAGCAGCCCAAACCCATGCTTCAGTGTTGCTTAGGTGCAGACCAACGTGCTTAAGACCTTTCTTGATGGTTACAAGTGCAATTACCATTGTTGTAATGAACATGTATACAGGTACAAAGCGTTTCGCGTTAAATAGCGGGTTCTCTGTATCAAAAATCAGTCGTTGAGCACTTACAAATATGACGTAAGCGAAGAAGCCGGAAATAACTGGTGTGATAATCCAACTGCCCACAATACCTTGAACACTGTTCCAGTCTACAGCTTCAGTACCTACAGAAATACACGCAAAACCGATGATTGCACCGATGATTGAGTGAGTTGTAGAAACAGGCCAGCCCATGTAAGAAGCGAGAAGTAGCCATGTACCAGCAGCAAGAAGTGCTGACATCATGCCGTACACAAGTACATCTGGTTGATGAGCGAATAGAGACGTTTCGATAACACCTTTACGGATCGTGTCTGTTACTTCGCCGCCCGCAAGGTAAGCACCTGCGAATTCAAAGATCATTGCGATAATGATCGCTTGTTTAACGGTTAGAGCTTTAGAGCCTACTGAGGTGCCCATTGCGTTCGCAACGTCATTTGCACCAATACCAATAGCCATCAAGAAACCGAAAGCTGCTGCAACAATAATCAGGACAGTGCCGTAGTTAGCAAGGATATCCATCGTAATACCTAGTTGTTTGATAACAAGCGGAACAAATTTAGACGCAAAAAACCGCTCAGCGAGAGGAATACTCAGCGCATAAGTGGTTTGTTCAAAAAATGCTCTTCGTTATATGGTTAACGTATGATTTAAGATCGAGAAAGCATTACTTCAAGACGAGCGCCTACACGCTGTGCTTGATCTGCAATACCACCAACCCATTCAAGAATTTTGTATAAGAACATGATATCAACTGGATTCAGATCGCCTTCAATTGCCATTAGTTGTTGGCGTAGTTCGATCTGCATCGCATCCGTGTCATCTTCAATTACATCTAATTGATGAATCATTTCGGCAACGAGTGTTACTTCACGGCCTTTAAAGCCAGTCTCAAGTAATTCGTCTAATTCATTGATTACGTTTTGTGCTTGGTTCGCTGCATCTAGACAACGTTTAACGTAAGCGATGAAGTTTTCTTGCATAGGAGCAGGAATGACAAGTTGACGACCATATACACGGCCAGCAATGTCTTTCGCTAGGTTTGCGAGTTTGTCTTGTTGCGTTAATAGCTCCAACATATCGGTGCGATCAACTGGCATAAACAAACCACGAGGAAGTTTAAGGCGAATTTCACGTTTTAGTACGTCAGCTTCTTTCTCAAGGTGAGAAATTTGAGCTCGAATTTCTGATGCTTTTTCCCAGTCACCTTTTGAAGAAACTTCAAAGAAATTAACTAGGTGAGAACAACATTCGTTCACGCATACTACGTGACGCTGCAAAGGTTTAATTGGGGACTTTGCAAATAACCCCATAATTGTATTTACTGGCATGGTCATCCAACCTAATAAATAATAACCTTAAAACAACATACACCATATTCATGGTGAAATGTTAAGCGATGGCTACAAAGTCGCGCATGTTAACCTAATCAATCTCTCATTAAAACTGTTTTAGATCATCATAAGGGCGATATTTCTGACTTGCCGACTTTTCAAATTGGCAATATCCTGTCCCTATCTTCACAGAAAGGTATAACTATGGAAACCGAGATAGAACTGAAGTTTTTTGTTTCTCCTGAATTTTCAGAGACTTTACGCAATAAAATTGCTGAAACTAAAGTACTTCAGCACAGTTGTCGTGAGCTAGGTAACATCTACTTTGACACCGCTGACAACTGGCTACGTAAGCACGATACAGGCTTACGCATTCGACGCTTTGATGACGTATTTGTACAAACCGTAAAGACTGCTGGTCGTGTGGTTGCTGGCCTGCATCAAAGGCCAGAATACAATGCAGAACACGACAGCAACGAACCTAAGTTAGCCCTGCACCCAGAGGATATCTGGCCAGCAGGTAAAGACATCGAAACGTTGCAAGCTGAGCTGACTCCCCTGTTCTCTACCAACTTCACGCGTGAGCAGTGGTTGATTGGTATGCCTGATGGTAGCCAAGTCGAGGTCGCATTCGATCAAGGCTTCGTTGAATCAGGCGACCTGCAAGAACCGATTTGCGAAGTCGAACTGGAGCTTAAATCTGGTCAAACGGATGCGCTATTTACATTGTCTCGCCAATTCTGCGAACAAGGTGGCATGCGTTTGGGTAACCTAAGCAAAGCAGCTAAGGGTTACCGCCTTGCTCAAGGTTATCAAGGAGATGAAGTCACTCCTTTGACCTTAGTTGATACTGACAAAAGTGATACCGTTGAATCGTGTTTCATTCAATCTTTAGAGCATGCTCTCGCTCATTGGCACTATCACGAGCAGATCTTCACCGAGCGCCAATCAATCGAAGCGCTGCATGAGATCAGTCACTCACTGAGTTTTATTCGTCAAACCTTCACTATCTACGGTGGCATTGTCCCAAGACGTGCGAGTGCTATTTTACGTCAAGAATTGAAGTGGCTTGAGCAAGAACTCGATTGGCTGAAAAGCTATGATCACTTCGAAGACTTGCTGGAAGATAAAGGACACGTACTACGTAAACTCGATGCGCGTAAATTCTTAGTCGCTGAGCTTAAAGAGATGCAAGAGCAACTGCCAGATCGTGAAGATCTGCTTACCTTGCTGAGCTCTGCTCGTTACACCGGTTTATTGTTGGATTTGAGCCGTTGGATCTTGTCTCGTGGCTGGCAGCCTTTCTTAGATGAGAAAGCGCGAGAACAAATGGGGCGCGGTATCGAATGGTTTTCCGTGCAGCAACTCGACCGTACATGGGCAGACTTGATGGAAGCTTTCCCGCCAGAGCGAGTAATGACCAGCCAAGCGTATATTGAGCAGCAATACCGTTTGATGCGTAATCTGTATTCTGGTGTTGGTTTCGCGAGTTTATATGATGACGCTGAGCGAAACAGCTTCCGCTTGCCATGGGCCGATATGGTGCAAGGCATTGATGACTTGCTGGCACTTAAAACATTAGAGCCTTTGACCGAGAAGTTGGAAGGCGATGAGAAGGTTCAGCTAGAGCGTTGGTTGGCTCGTCAAGAAGTGTCCATTCTGCATGCGATGGAACAGACACGCCAAATCAGTGTTGAGGTTGAGCCATACTGGCAAGACTAGATTCAATATCTGTATCAATATAAGTATGAATTTGAAAATAGGGCTCCGGCCCTATTTTTTTGTTTGTTGCTCAAGCTTTTCGAGTCGCTCTAAGATCTTCTGTTGCTGCTCGATGATCTTCTCAAGGTGTTTCTCTTTGTTTTCCGCTCGTTGATTCTCATGATGAGTGGGAGAGGTGATCAAAGAAGTAATCAAGCCTGAAATCATACCAAACACACCCACTCCGCAAATGATCACCAGAGACGCGACTAATTTTCCTGAGCTCGTGACTGGATAATGATCGCCATATCCCACCGTACTAATAGTAACGAAAGCCCACCATAAAGCATCTTGCCCAGTGGTGATGTTGGCATTGGGATCTTTGTGCTCTAACAGCAATATTGTTCCAGCTCCAATGGTCAGGAGAATGACCAGTAACAATATAATTGAGGCGAGGGTGGTTTCTTTGCGATTGCGGAATAGCTCTCTGAAAACACGTTTCCCCGAGCGAAGCACAAGAATGACACGCAGGATCTGAAAAATGCGAGCGAAACGAAGAGGCTCGATCATTGGGATGCTTGCTAAGAAATCGATCCAGTGTACTTTTAGATATTCTTTTTTGTTTTGTGATCTGAATAGATCAATTGTGATCTGAAAAAGAAAAACACTACAGATTATAAAATCGAGGCCGATAAGGACTTGTTTCGATTCTTTATCGATCGGTACGAACAACAAGCCTGAGATCACAAATAACGCTAAGAAAGAGAGAATCAGTGACAATAAGCTCATCGGCTTGGTGGCGTCTTTGGTATTATTCAACATTCATACGAGGCTCAAAATAAATCGCGAACTTTGACTGACATAGCCACCTCGCGGATATAGAAGCCATCAATATATAAGAATTAATGGAGAACTGACAATGACTAAACTGTCATTCAAGCCGTGGGAAAGGGTAATCTCTGACGTTCGTCTCGTTCCAAAAATGGTCATGTTGATGATATTCAGCACTATCTTGATCATTTCGAAGCAGCTATGGGACGCAAGTACGTTTTACGATTCATTGCTTGCTGTAACCAATAACGCGCAAGTCGCACAGCAGCATTACGAGACTTACCTAGTTCAAGTGGCTTGGCAAACAGCCTTGATGATCATTGTGTTTGTGGTTCTTCTGTTAGCAGCGGCTCGCGTTATGTTGCGCCAGACTCAATACCTTAATGACGCCATTAAAACCATGGCCGACAAGAACTTATCAGTGCCGATTCAAATGGATTGTAAAGATGAATACGGCGACGTGGCACGTGAACTTGAAAAAACTCGCGTCCAATTGAACGACATGATCAAAACTCAGGTGGCCTCTTCTGATGAGCTGTTTGCTCTGACGGAAGTGATGACCATCAGCATGTCTGAAACCAAAGAGTCAGCGCAAGAAGAGTTCAACGAGATCGATCAACTGGCAACAGCTATGAGCGAGATGACGTCTACGGTACAAACTGTCGCTGAGCATGCACAAAGCGCTTCGTCATTGACTGAGCAGGCATCAGGCCAAGCTCTTACTGGTCAGAAGTTCGTGCAAGGGTCAGTGTCTAAGATGAGTGAGCTATCTTCAGATATCGCAGCATCAGCAGCAGCGGTAAACCAAGTAGAAGAGCGCGTTGACTCAATTGGCAGTGTGGTTGGTACTATCCAAGGCATTTCAGAACAAACAAACCTATTAGCATTGAACGCTGCAATTGAAGCGGCACGTGCAGGTGAAGCGGGTCGTGGTTTTGCGGTTGTTGCCGATGAGGTTCGTAACCTTGCACAGCGCACTCAACAAGCAACGGTAGAGATTCAAGACATGATCAGTCATCTACAAAGCAGCGCTAATTCTGCGGTAGAGCTGATGGAGAAGAGTGTTGTAGAAGCGGCTGAAGGTGTTGATCTGGTAACCAATGCAGGAACAGAGCTTGATGGCATCGTAAGCCAAGTCAATCAAATCAATGATATGAACTTCCAAATAGCAACGGCTGCAGGCCAACAGAGCAGTGTTGCTGAAGAGATGAGTGTTAACCTAACCAATGTTCGCGAGCTTGTTGAAGCTTCAGTGGTTGTTGTTAGTGAGCTGCTAGAGACCTCTCAGCTTATGGAAAGCAACGCGCAAGAACTCGACGGTAAGATTAAGCAATTTAAGGTTTAGTCCTCAGCACCTAATCTTCATCGGTAAAGGCTTATTTCCAGAGACGGTTTCTCGGTTGTAAGCTCTACCAGATAAGTTAATCGATAAAACGCCCACATTGCTAATGTGGGCGTTTTTTATTGGCGTAACTTTGGTATAACTTACCTTTAGTTATGAAAACTCGTTATTGAAGAACTGAATCGATAAACCGATTGTTCGGCGCGCAGCTTATACAAGGAAGAAACATGCCATTGCCTTCTCAACTCATCACTCACTCCCAGTCTGCTTTTGAGCAATTATTAGAGCATCAAAGTGAAGCCATCAATACTTGGTCTGAGCCACTGACTGAAGATCTTAAACGTGTACTCGGTTTAAGCTGTTTTGTTGGAGATTGCCTACAGCGTGATACGGTTTTATGCGGTGACTTACCTGATATGTTGGCATGCGAAGAACGTACTGAAGCGTACCGAGAACGACTAGCTGAATTACTTTCTGGTTGCGCCGATGAAATGAGCGGTCAACGCGTGCTGCGTCAATTCCGCAATCGAGAAATGACCTACATTGCTTGGCGTGATTTCATGGGTTCGTGGGAACTAGAGCAGAGCCTAAATCATCTATCGATGTTGGCTGAGGCGATGATCTTCGAGACCTATCAATGGCAGTACGATATTTGTTGTAAAGAGTGGGGCATGCCTTGTAATGAACAAGGCGAAGCACAGCCGATGTTGATCATTGGTATGGGCAAGCTAGGGGGCGGTGAGCTTAACTTCTCTTCCGATATCGATCTGATCTTCACCTACCCAGAGAATGGCGAAACCCAAGGTGCAAGACGCAGTATTGCCAATGCGCAGTTCTTCACCCGTCTAGGGCAACGTATTATCAAGGCGCTTGATCAGCAAACCTTCGATGGATTCTGCTATCGAGTCGACATGCGCCTGCGCCCGTTTGGTGAGAGTGGTCCACTTGTGATGAGCTATGCTGCACTTGAAGACTATTACCAAGAGCAAGGGCGCGATTGGGAACGCTACGCCATGGTTAAAGCGCGCGTGATGGGCAGTGAGATGTATCCGGAGTATCAAGAGCTTCGCCAAATGCTACGCCCGTTTGTGTTCCGCCGTTATATTGATTTTAGTGCGATTCAATCTCTGCGCCGAATGAAGTCGATGATAAGCAGCGAAGTACGTCGTCGTGGATTATCAAACAACATCAAGCTGGGGTCTGGTGGGATTCGCGAAGTGGAATTTATTGCACAAGTATTCCAATTGATTCGTGGTGGCCGCGAACCGAGCCTTCGTGGTCGAGGGTTACTGGAAACCTTAAGCGCGATTGAATCACTTCATCTGTTAGAGGCAGAAGAGGTAGGGCACTTACGTGAGGCTTATCTGTTTTTGCGTCGCCTTGAGAACCTGTTACAAGCAATGGCCGACAAGCAAACTCAAACCTTACCTGACGGTGAATTCGAACAGTTGCAACTCGCTGTCGCAATGCAATTCACTGATTGGGATAGTTTGATTGAGGCAACTCGTGCTCATATGGCCAATGTACATACCGTGTTCGAAGATCTGATTGGTGTTGATGAAGATGACGCCAACCCGATTGCTAGTCACTTTAGTGAACTGTGGGATATGGCCCATAAACCAGATGTGATTGAACATGTTCTGGAACATGATATTGCGATTGCTAACCCACCGGAAGCCGCGAAAACGATTATTCAATTTAAAGCCGATTTGGCTAAGAAGACCCTTGGCCCACGCGGCCGTGAAGTCCTCAATCGATTGATGCCGAAAGTGTTTCAAGCACTGTACACCGCTAAGGATGCCGAGTTTGGTTTGTCTCGAGTACTGCATCTACTGCATAAAATCGTTACCCGTACCACTTACCTTGAGCTGCTAGATGAACACCCTGCTGCGTTGACTCAGCTAGTTCGCCTGTGTACCGCCAGTCCGATGATTTCGGAGCAGTTGGGTCGTTATCCAATTCTGTTAGATGAACTTATCGATCCTCAGCAACTCTACAATCCAGTGCCTTTAGAGTCATACAAGACCGAACTGCGTGATTACCTAGCCCGCATCCCTGAAGATGATATGGAGCAACAGATGGAAGGCCTGCGTCAGTTTAAGCAGACCTGTATCTTGAGAATTGCAGCCGCGGATATTGCGGGTGCTTTACCGGTCATGAAGGTCAGTGATCATTTGACCTACTTAGCCGAAGCGATAGTTGAGGCGGGGGTCAATCAGGCTTGGTTACAAGTATCGGCCAAGTTTGGTGAACCGACCCATGTCAAAGATCGCGAAGGTCGCGGTTTTGCTGTCGTTGGTTATGGCAAAGTCGGCGGTTGGGAGCTTGGCTATAACTCCGATCTCGATATTGTGTTCATGCACGACTGCCCGGTACACATCTATACTGACGGTAAGAAAGAGATTGATGGACGCCAATTCTACTTAAGATTGGCGCAGCGTATTATTCATATTTTCTCGACCAGAACCGCTTCTGGCATTCTGTACGAAGTTGATACTCGCCTACGCCCTTCTGGTGCATCTGGCCTGTTGGTGAGTCCAACCGATGCCTTTGACGAGTATCAGCACAATGACGCGTGGACTTGGGAACACCAAGCCTTGACTCGCGCTCGTATGATTTATGGTGATGACTTATTGGCTTCGGCATTTAACAAAACGCGTCATGAGGTTTTGTGCTTGGCGCGTGATGAGGCAACACTCAAAAAGTCCGTTGTGGATATGCGTGAAAAAATGCGCGGCCATTTAGGGGGTAAAAAAGCTGATCGATTCATGCTCAAACAAGATGCGGGTGGTATTACCGATATTGAATTCTTGGCGCAATACTTAGTCCTTCGATACAGCAATGAGAAGCCAAAGCTTACTCGTTGGTGTGACAATGTACGAATCTTCGAAAGCTTGTTGTCACAAGGGATTATGGACGAGCAGCAAGGGATGGCATTAACTCATGCTTATACAACGTTAAGAGATGAAATCCACCACCGCAATCTACTCAATCTTGATGCGGATGTGGCGATTGAAAAGTTTGAAATGGAAAGAGAACATGTTGTTCAGGCATGGAAGCAGTGGATGGAAGCATAATTCAGTTATAGCGTAGCGAGTGCTATGTTTATCTTGATAGGCTTTTACTCATTTATCTGTAGTTTAGCCACTGTAATCAGTGTGCTAGACTCTAGCCAGATTCGATTTTTGGAGCTCAACAATGAAACCAATTCTACCTGACTACAGCCAATCAGGTGTTCTTATTGTCGGTGACGTAATGCTTGACCGTTACTGGTATGGCCCAACTGGCCGTATTTCACCAGAAGCACCAGTTCCCGTTGTGAAAGTAGAAAATAACGAAGAGCGTCCTGGTGGTGCTGCCAACGTTGCAATGAACATTGCCTCTCTTGGTGGCCATGCTCATGTCGTTGGTTTAACTGGTAAAGATGAGCCTGCTGAGGTGTTAAAAAATACCTTAGGCGCACTAAAGGTTAAGTGTGATTTCGTTGAGTTGGAAGACTACCCAACCATTACTAAACTGCGTGTGATGAGTCGTGGTCAGCAGTTGATCCGTCTTGATTTTGAAGACAAATTCGAGAATACGGACCCTGAATTGGTACTGTCTCGCATGGAGCAAGCGCTGCCAAATGTTCGTTCGGTAATCTTATCTGATTACGCAAAAGGTGCGTTGGAGCATGTGCAAAGCTTTATTCAAAAAGCGCGTGCAGCGAATGTTCCGGTATTCATCGATCCAAAAGGGGCTGATTTAGAGCGTTACCGTGGTGCAACGTTGCTTACGCCAAACATGGCAGAGTTCGAGTTGGTAGCTGGTAAGGTTAAATCTGAAGAAGACCTTATCGAGAAAGGCATTGCCTTAATCGAAAAATACGACTTTGAAGCATTGCTGGTGACTCGCAGTGAACATGGTATGACGCTGCTTCGTAAAGGTCAGGCTCCATTCCATTTGCCGACTCAAGCGAAAGAAGTGTATGACGTGACGGGTGCTGGCGATACGGTTATCTCGGTACTGGCGGCTTCTGTTGCTGCTGGCAAGCCATTGGACGAGGCGTGTGCACTGGCAAACGCTGCTGCGGGTGTGGTAGTGGGTAAGCTTGGTACATCTACACTGTCTACGATTGAGTTAGCGGAAGCGATTCACGGTAGCCAAGACACAGACTACGGTGTTATCTCTGAATCGGCACTGGTTGAAGCGGTGAAGCGTGCTCGTGCGAAAGGCGAGAAAGTGGTTATGACCAATGGCTGCTTCGATATTCTGCATGCTGGTCATGTTTCTTACATGAATCATGCGGCTGAGCTGGGCGATCGTTTGATCGTTGCGGTGAATACGGACGAATCAGTGAAACGCTTGAAAGGCCCAGGTCGCCCTGTGAACCCAACTGATCGTCGTATGGCGGTATTAGCTGGCTTAGGTGCAGTTGATTGGGTTGTACCATTCTCTGAAGATACACCTCAACGTTTGATCTCTGAGGTTCTACCTAGCATTCTAGTGAAAGGTGGTGATTATAAACCTGAAGAGATTGCTGGTGGTGAAGAAGTGATTGCGGCTGGTGGTGAAGTGAAAGTACTTAACTTTGAAGATGGTTGCTCTACCACTGAAATCATTAAAGCGATTAAAGGTGGCCGAGGCTAACTCTTAGCCTTCTCGTTTTCTAGTCTCAAGGCTTAACTTTGAGTTAGGTTGAGAATTAGCTTTCAATAGATAATAAAAATGCCGCTCAATGAGCGGCATTTTTGTAACGGTAACTTGAGTAATTAAGAGTTACTTACTCGCTACTTTCAGACCTGCGTTTACATCAACAATGTCTTGTTCGCTTAGCGTACCAACCGCTTGACGAAGCTGAAGTACACTTAGGATGTAGTTGTAACGCGCATCTGAAAGATTTTTGTTCGCATCATATAGACGACGAGTCGAATCTAGTACGTCAACGATAGTACGAGTACCTACATCAAAACCAGCTTCTGTTGCTTCTAGAGCAGACTGAGCAGAAACTACAGACTGTTCGTAAGCGCGTAGAGCACCGATCGAAGCGCTGATGTTGTTGTTGAATGCACGTACGTCTTTTACAACGCTACGGTAAGTTGCTTCTAGATCTTCACTTGCTGCAACGTAGTTGTATTCAGCCTGTTTAGTCAAAGAAGTTGTGCTACCACCCGTGTATAGAGGTACAACTAAGTTCAAACCGATGTTTAGGTTGTCAGAGTCGTAGTCATTTACGCTGTTAGAGCTGTCTGTCTGTTCTGCAAGACCGTAGCTACCATCTAACGTTAAGCTTGGTAGGTGACCAGAGCTTGCTAGAGAGATATTATCTTTCGCTACATCTTGAGAGATACGTGCAGCCAATAAGCTAAGGTTCTTTTGTTCTGCTTGTTCAACAAGTGCAACTGCAGATTCAGAAGATTTGCTTGCTGAGAAACGATCAGTATCTAGGATGCTTAGGTTAGAGTGTTCCTGACCTGTAATCTCGCGTAGACCTTCGTAGCTATTCGTTAGGTCGTTCTCTGCAAGAACTTCATCAGCCAAAACGCCATCGTACTGAGCTTGCGCATCGTGCACATCGGTGATTGCTGAAAGACCCACTTCAAAACGCTGTTTAGTTTGCTCTAGTTGACGAGCAACCGCTGCTTTCTCTGCACGAACAAACTCTAGGTTATCTTGAGCTCGAAGCACTTCGAAGTATGCTGTTGCAACACGAAGGATCAAGGCTTGTTGTTCTGCCGCGTAAGCTGAATCAGATTGACGAGCAGTTTTCTCTGCCGTGTCTAGAGTGATCCAAGAAGAACGCTGGTAAAGCTCCTGACTGAAACCAATGCCAACACCCCATTGGTTGTTATCATTGCTCATATCGCTTCGGTCACCACGATTAATATCGTAGTTAGCTGTTAGATTAATTTGCGGTAACAAAGAGCTACGGCTTGACGTTACTGCTTCAAAAGCGGCATCGCGCTGCGCTGCTGAACGAAGAAGTTGTGGATCGTTCTGTTTTGCTTGGTCGTAAACTTCAGCTAGCGTATCAGCAAAAGCTGACGAACTCAGGCTGCCAATTGCTGCACTGATAAATAGTGGAAGCAGTTTTTTCATTTTCCTATTCCTGCCTTTTATGGAATTTTCTTTAAAAGAGTTTAACCCAGTTTGGTGGTAATTTACTCGAAACTTTGCACTTTTTTACAGTTAACTGTCCACTTGTGCAATATTTATTTTTTAAAACTTAACTTTAATTATAAATTTTATATAAAAAGTTGAACCTTATCCTTGGTAGTTAACTCGGACAATGAGTAAACTATAAAGATCACTTAGTGAGGTACCAAATGCAACAGTATGACAATCAACGACATGAGTTTACTCCGCAAGATGTGGAAATAGTCTCAAAAGAGACGCTGTTTCGTGGTTTTTTCAAAATGGTTAAGTACACATTTAAACATAGACTGTTTGAGGGCGGCTGGAGCCAACCAATAGAGCGTGAGATGTTTGAGCGTGGACATGCTGCCGCTTTGCTACCTTATGATCCTGTGCGTGATGAAGTTGTGATCGTCGAACAGATCCGTGTCGGTGCCCTAGAGCATGAGAACCCATGGCAATACGAAATTGTTGCTGGGATCATTGATACCGATGAATCACCACAAGATGTCGCTCGTCGTGAGGCGATGGAAGAAGCCGGAGTCGAAGTCGGATCTGTGTTGCCTATTACTTCGTATTATCCTTCATCTGGTGGTTGCTCTGAAAAGCTCGACGTCTTTGTTGGCTGTGTTGATGCAACGACAGCCAAAGGGGTACACGGATTGGACTACGAAGGTGAAGACATTCGTGTACAAGTGATGAGTCGCGAAGCTGCTTATCAGTTGGTAAAAGATGGTGTATTTGAAAATGGAGCCACGATCATTGCGCTACAGTGGCTACAATTGAACTACCAAGAATTACAGTCAGAGTGGATAGATTAACGTCATGCCAAATATCGCGGTCAAAAAACCGTATCATGTTGATCTTGCTGAATTGATGCGAGTTTACGAGACTAACTATGCCAAACTGAACGCTTTGTTACCGGTTGGGCATGAGGTTGGTGACGTTCGCTGTTACCAAGCCGTTAATATGGTGTATCAATTGACAGTGAATGAGGTCACAAAATACACCACATTAATAGATATATGTCAGAGTGACGCGATGCCAGTGTTTCCTTTGCCAAAAATGTCTGTCAGGCTATATCACGACGCTCGAGTTGCAGAAGTGTGCGCTAGCGGGGATTTTTCGCGAGTCAAAGCGAAATATGACTATCCCAACACTAAGCTTCTGCAAAAGGACGAGAAATTTCAATTGAATAAATTTCTTGGGGAATGGTTAACGTTTTGTTTAAAAACTGGTATCAGCCGAACTCCAATTGCCTTTTAATTGAGCCTATTTAACAACACTTTTAAAGTCTAAACAGTAACGTATCTGGATTTGTTATTTTGGAATTATCACACACTTCAAAATTTGATGAGAGCACTATTAAGCTGGTGCAGCTAACGGACACGCATTTATTTGCGCCGAGCAATGGCAGCTTATTAAGCATCAACACTCAAGATAGCTTTCGTGCTGTAGTCGATGGCATTGTTAGTCAGGGCTTTGACTATCAAGCGATTTTAGCAACCGGTGATATCTCTCAAGATCACAGTGCTGAGTCGTACCAGAAATTTGAGTCAGGGATTCAACCTTTGGAAAAGCCATGCTATTGGCTGCCAGGGAACCATGACTTTAAGCCTAATATGGGCAGTGTTTTACCATCACCACAAATACAGTGTGTTGAGCATGTCTTGCTAGGCGATAACTGGCAGATGGTGATGCTAGACTCACAGGTTGTTGGTGTGCCTCATGGTCGCCTCAGCGATCAACAGCTTGATCTGTTAGAACAGAAGCTGACGGAGTTCCCTGAACGTAATACCTTGGTTCTATTGCACCACCATCCATTATTGGTTGGCAGCGCATGGTTGGATCAACATAACCTAAAAGACGCCGATCAATTTTGGGATGTGGTTCAACAGCACACCAATGTTAAAGCGGTACTTTGTGGTCATGTTCATCAAGACATGAACCGAGATCATCATGGTGTACAAGTCATGGCAACCCCATCGACTTGTGTGCAATTCAAACCTAACTCAGATGACTTCGCGGTCGATACTTTGTCTCCGGGTTGGAGAGAGATTGAATTACATCAAGACGGAACGGTCAGCACGCAAGTTCGTCGTCTGCCTCATGGGCAGTTCTTGCCTGATTTTAAGGCTGCTGGTTACTAATGAAGGTAGTTATTGATGACAGGCTCTAATCAGCAAACCGCTAAGCCATCACTGCTTCTCTATATTCATGGGTTTAACAGCTCATCACGTTCTCATAAAGCGAACGTAATGGCAGATTACTGTGCGGAGCATCGCGCTGATATTAAAGTTGTAACCCCTCAACTGCCGAGTTTCCCTCAGCAAGCGGCACTCCATTTGCAGCAGCTGGTGGAGCAATACAAAGAGCAATATCAAATAGCGTTGGTCGGTAGCTCGCTGGGTGGCTATCTTTCAACATGGCTGAATAGTCACTATGGTTTTAAAGCGGTGGTTGTAAACCCTGCAGTGAAGCCGTATGAGCTTCTTGCTGACTATTTAGGTGAACAAGTAAACCCATACACAGATGAACGATATGTACTGGAAACAAAGCATATTGATGAACTGAAGGCGTTAGAGGTTTCGGCTATCGCTAAGCCGAGCGACTTCTGGTTACTTCAGCAAACGGAAGACGAAGTTCTGGATTACCGACAAGCGGTAGAGAAGTACCAAGGTGCAACACAGACAGTAGAAGAGGGCGGGGATCATAGCTTTGTTGATTTTGAACGCTACCCACAACAAATCATCACCTTTCTAAATCTTTAATCTGTTCCACCAACCAAGTGATTTTCTCTTGTTTGCCTGTTATTTCATCTATCAATGGTGAAATATCATAGTTTGATGTCTTAGTTTTTGAACTAGCTTGACATCATTACTCAGCTTCCAGACTATATTCCCCAATACTTCGCTCGTTCGCTCTACTATGACGGTTCATAGTAATGATTCTGCTTTAGTGAAACTGGAGCCAGCGAACTGACGCAAACTTTTTGAGTAAACTCCGTATTATGACTGAACAATATAATGCAAAAGACCTCGAGGTACTTGAAGGTCTCGATCCTGTGCGACACCGCCCGGGAATGTATACCGAGACAGAAAGACCTAACCACCTTGCCCAAGAAGTCATTGATAACTCGGTCGATGAAGCACTAGCGGGACACGCTAAGAAGATCAAAGTGGTACTTCATGAAGACCAATCGTTAGAAGTTACCGATGACGGCCGTGGTATGCCTGTCGATATTCACCCTGAAAAAGGGATCTCAGGTGTTGAGCTGATTTTAACTAAGCTCCACTCTGGCGGTAAATTCTCAAACAACAACTACAAGTTCTCTGGTGGTCTGCACGGTGTAGGTATCTCGGTTGTAAACGCGCTGTCAAAACGTGTTGAAGTGACCGTACGTCGAGAAGGTCAGGTTCACGAGATCGCACTTGAAGGCGGTCATGCCGTAACAGAGCTTACTGTCACGGGCACTTGTGGTCATCGTAACAGTGGTACATCAGTACATTTCTGGCCTGATCCTAAGTACTTCGATAGCCCTAAATTCTCGACACTTCGTCTGATTAACAACCTACGTGCAAAAGCAGTGCTTTGCCCAGGTTTAGAAATTACCTTTATCGACAAAGTCGGTGGCGAAGAGCATAAATGGTTCTATGAAGATGGTCTAAAAGACTACCTTGCCGAAGGCGTGAAAGGTTACACCTTACTGCCTGAAGAACCGTATGTTGGCGAATTCGTTGCTGAAACAGAAATGGCAAACTGGGCGATCATTTGGCAGCCAGAAGGCGGTGATATGATCACCGAAAGTTACGTGAACTTAGTACCGACTAAACAAGGTGGTACACACGTAAACGGTCTTCGCCAAGGTCTGCTTGATGCAATGCGTGAATTCTGTGAATTCCGCAACTTGCTACCACGTGGCGTTAAGCTAACGGGCGACGATATTTTCGATCGCTGTTCGTACGTACTATCGGTGAAGATGCAAGATCCGCAGTTTGCTGGTCAAACAAAAGAGCGCTTGTCTTCTCGTCAAACTGCTGCGTTTGTGTCTGGTGTGGTAAAAGATGCGTTTAGCCTGTGGTTGAACGAAAAGCCACAACTGGCAGAACAGCTAGCAGAAGCTTGTATTGCGAATGCCCATCGCCGTATGCGCGCAAGCAAAAAGGTAGTGCGTAAGAAAATCGCTTCAGGCCCAGCACTGCCGGGTAAGCTAACTGACTGTTCAGTTCAAGATTTAAGCCGTACCGAAATCTTCTTCGTGGAAGGGGACTCGGCGGGTGGTTCTGCTAAACAAGCTCGTGACCGTGAGTTCCAAGCGGTGATGCCACTTCGCGGTAAGATCCTAAATACATGGGAAGTGTCAGCAGACCAAGTATTGGCCTCGCAAGAAGTGCACGACATTTCGGTGGCTCTGGGTATCGACCCGGACAACGATGATTTATCAGGCCTGCGTTACGGTAAGATCTGTATCCTTGCCGATGCGGACTCGGATGGTCTTCATATCGCGACACTGCTTTGTGCATTGTTTACCCGCCATTTCCATGCATTGGTTGAAGCGGGTCATATCTATGTGGCAATGCCTCCTCTGTATCGTATCGATTGCGGTAAAGAAGTGTTCTACGCACTTGATGACGCAGAGAAAGACGGTGTGCTTGAGCGATTATCGCAGAAGAAAGCCAAGATCAACGTGCAACGATTCAAAGGTCTGGGTGAAATGAACCCACTTCAGTTGCGTGAAACCACCATGGATCCAAACACTCGTCGCCTTGTTCAGTTAACGATTGATGACAGCGAAGCGACCAACGAGATGATGGACATGCTGCTTGGTAAGAAACGTGCAGATGATCGCCGTACATGGCTACAGACTAACGGTGATATGGCCGAGGTATAATGGATGTCTAACGAAATTACATATGATGGCGTTGAACAGCTGCCAATGCGCAAGTTCACCGAAGATGCCTACTTAAATTACTCAATGTACGTGATTATGGATCGTGCATTGCCGTATATCGGTGATGGCTTGAAGCCAGTACAGCGTCGTATTATCTACGCGATGTCTGAGCTAGGCTTGTCGGCTGCATCGAAATACAAAAAATCAGCACGTACCGTTGGTGACGTATTAGGTAAGTATCACCCACACGGTGACTCTGCTTGTTACGAAGCGATGGTATTGATGGCGCAGCCTTTCTCTTACCGCTACCCATTGGTCGATGGTCAAGGTAACTGGGGTGCTCCGGATGACCCGAAATCGTTCGCTGCGATGCGTTATACCGAAGCGAAATTATCTAAGTTTGCTGAGGTTCTTCTAGGTGAATTAGGTCAAGGCACTGTTGACTGGCAACCAAACTTTGATGGCACCATGAAAGAGCCTCAAATGTTGCCAGCTCGTCTGCCTCATATTCTGCTTAACGGTATTACAGGTATCGCGGTAGGTATGGCGACCGATATTCCACCACACAACGTGCGTGAAGTCGCTAATGCAGCCATTCACCTAATTGATACGCCTAAGTCTGAGCTTTCAGACGTGATGGGTTTCATTCAAGGTCCAGATTACCCGACTGAAGCTGAGATTATCTCTCCGAAATCGGACATCGAAAAGATCTACCGTACTGGACGTGGCAGCATCAAGATGCGCGCGGTTTGGCACAAGGAAGGCTCTGATATTGTTATCACGGCTTTACCTCATCAAGTGTCAGGTGCGAAGTTACTTGAGCAAATCGCTAACCAGATGCGCGCTAAGAAGCTGCCAATGGTTGACGACTTGCGTGATGAATCTGATCACGAGAACCCAACGCGTATCGTTGTTGTTCCTCGTTCTAATCGTATCGACTGTGATCAATTGATGAGTCACTTGTTCGCGTCTACAGATCTAGAGAAAAACTTCCGCGTTAACTTGAACATGATTGGTTTAGATAACCGTCCTCAAGTGAAAGGCTTAGTTCAAATCCTGAAAGAGTGGATTGAGTTCCGTCGCACAACGGTTCGCCGTCGTTTGCAGTACCGTTTAGATAAAGTACTAGCACGTTTGCACATCTTAGAAGGTTTGCTTGCTGCTTATCTTAATATCGATGAAGTGATTGAGATCATTCGTACAGAAGACGAACCATGTCCTGTGCTAATGAGCCGTTTCAACATTTCTGAAATTCAAGCCAATGCGATTCTTGATATTAAACTTCGTAACTTAGCTAAGTTAGAAGAGTTTAAGATTCGAGCTGAGCAAGAAGAGCTTGAAGCTGAACGTGAAAAGCTTGAAAAGCTACTCGGTTCAGAGCGTCGCTTGAATACGCTGATCAAGAAAGAAATCCAAGCAGATGCGGATAAATACGGCGATGATCGTCGTTCGCCTCTGATTGAGCGTGCTGAAGCGAAAGCGCTAACAGAACGCGACTTAGTACCAAGCGAACCAATCACGGTTGTGTTGTCTGAGAAAGGTTGGATTCGTCATGCCAAAGGGCATGAAGTGGACGCTGAAGGCTTGAACTACAAATCGGGTGATAAGTTCTTAGCGAGTGCTAAGGGTAAGAGTAACCAGCAAGCGGTGTTCCTCGGCAGTGATGGCCGAAGCTACTCCCTTGAGTCACATTCACTACCGTCGGCGCGAAGCCAAGGTGAGCCCATTACAGGCCGCTTGAACGTCAGCCCGGGTACCTCTATTCGCCAAGTGGTGATGGGAGAGAATGAACAATTATGGTTAGTCGGTTCCGATGCAGGTTATGGTTTTGTTTGTAAGGGTAGCGATCTGCTGTCTAAGAACAAGAGCGGTAAAGCCTTGGTTAACTTGCCACAAGCTTCTGAAGTGATGATGCCAAGCCCTATTGCTGACTTGGACAGTAACCAGATTCTGGCGATTACTAACCAAGGCCGTATGTTGTTGTTCCCGATTAAAGATCTACCTCAGCTGAGCAAAGGTAAAGGCAACAAGATCATCAACATCCCTTCTGCGAAAGCAAAAGAGCGTGAAGAGTTTGTCTCGCATCTTATGGCTATCCCAGAGAATGCGACGCTGACTATCTACGCCGGTAAACGTAAGCTTGGTTTGAAACCTGCGGATCTTGAAAACTTCCGTGGTGAACGTGGTCGTCGTGGTGGTCTACTGCCTAGAGGACTACAGCGAGTGACTCGCATCGATATCGAAGAGCAAAGTGAATCGTAGAGATACTTGAAACAATCTTTAGATAAAAGAAAACCCAGCCTATGAGCTGGGTTTTTTGTACTTGTGTATTAGCAGCTTGAATCACTGCTTACAGAGTTTGCTCTACAGGCGAGTATCTTCGGCGATGGTCACCTTTAAGGTTTTGCTTTCACCTTGGCGCAATATACCCACATCGATAACTGTACCCGGTCGCAGGTCGGTAACGATATCCATTACACTCTGGCGACCATTTACTTGGTTATCGTTGATACTGACAATAATGTCTTGAGCTTCAAAACCCGCATCGGCAGCCGGACCATTAGGGTCTATCCCCAACACAACGATCCCGCCGATATTCTTAGTACCCAACATGCGTGAGGTGACTGAGTTGATGTCTTGTCCATCGATACCAATATAGCCACGAATCACACGACCATCGGCGATGATTTTTTCCATGATTTTATTAGCAAGCGGATAGGGGATAGCAAATGAGATCCCATAGGTTTCCATGTCGGTAGCTTGTTGGAAAGAAGCGGTATTGATACCGACTAGCTCACCTTGTGAGTTCACCAGCGCGCCACCTGAGTTACCTTCATTGATTGCCGCATCGGTCTGGATAAAGGCTTGATGGCCATCAGCACTGATCGAAGAGCGGCCGGTTGCAGAGATGATACCGAAGGTTGTTGTTTGACCTAGGTTGTATGGGTTACCGATAGCCAGTACAACATCACCGACGTTGGCTTTGTAATTGGGGTTGAGCGGGATCACCGGTAGGTTATCACCGCTGACTCTAAGTATCGCGATATCGGTGCGCTTGTCTGAACCGACAAGTTGCGCAGCTGCTACTCGCCCATCTTGAAGTGCCACAACTATTTGGTCTGCTTGAGCCACAACATGGAAGTTGGTAATGATGTAGCCTTTCTCGCTGACAATTACCCCAGAACCCAAACCTTGAGTGAGCAGTTTGTTGCGATCGCTTTCAGCGTATTTACGGCTATAAATGTTAACCACTGCAGGTGCCGCGCGGCGAACTGCTTGGTTAAATGAAATCTGAAGAGAGCCAATATTATCGACTTTAGGGCTAGTGACGTCAGCAACAATCGCTGGTCTTAAGCTCGGAAATGCGAGAAGAATAAGCGCCGCTGAAACGAGTCCAAGGGAAATAGAACGAAATAGAAAGGACAGCATGTTTCCCTCTTCAACAAGTAAGGTGTGAAGCCTCCATCAATGGATGACTGACTTGATTACAAGTGAAGCATAGCATTTTGATTGATCTAAAGAAAAGGGAGACTGAGTAAGTTTAAAGCAAACTTACTGGGCCTCCCTGTAATTGCGCTGACGTAAGACTATCGAATTACAAGATAGATAGTTCGGTCGCCTCGCTGGATATTAAGCGCCAGTACACCAGGTTGTTTTTCAAGAATCTCTCTAAACTCAGCAAGGTTCTTAACCGTTTGGCGGTTTACCCCGATGATGATGTCATCTTTCAGAAGTTGATAGGCTTCGGCTGGTGAGCCTTGAGCAACATTCGATACCTTGACGCCCGTTGCCGAGTCACTCTCGGTTGTGTTGGTTAACTCAGCACCGGCCAGTCCTTCATGGAGCTTCTCAGCCTGTGTTTTATTATTGGTGGATTCACCAAGCGTCACATCAAAGGTTTTGCTCTTACCGTCACGAACCACACCCAGCTCAATCTGCTTACCAGCGCCGAGTGTTGCGACCTTAGCTCTTAACTCGCTGAAGGTATCAATGCGTTTGCCATTAATAGAGACAATAATATCGCCCGCTTTCAGTCCTGCTTTATCTGCTGCGCTGTCAGGGACAATTTGGCTAACAAAGGCGCCCTTACTTGATTCATAACCGAGTGCTTCTGCCAATTCAGAGGTCACTTCTCCGCCTTGAACGCCAAGCATGCCGCGTTTTACTTCACCGAAGTCGAGAATTTGTTCTGTCAGGTTTGTCATCATATTAGAAGGGATTGCAAAGCCGATACCGACATTACCTCCGTTAGGGCCAAGAATGGCGGTGTTGATACCAATTAGCTCACCGTTAAGGTTCACTAGCGCGCCACCAGAGTTACCGCTGTTGATTGCTGCATCGGTTTGAATGAAGTTTTCAAAGTTTTCTAGATTCAGGCCGCTACGGCCGAGTGCAGAAACAATACCGGATGTTACGGTTTGTCCTAGCCCGAATGGGTTACCGATCGCGACACTAAAATCACCAACTCTTAGTTTGTCTGAGTCTGCGACTTTTATCTGGGTAAGGTTCTTGGCTTCTTCTAATTTTAGCAGTGCGATATCAGACATCTGGTCGCCGCCGATAAGCTCAGCATCGTACTCTCGACCATCATGCAGTTTTACTTTTATATCGTCCGCGCCATTAATGACATGGTAATTGGTCACGATATGACCTTTCTTGGCGTCAATGATGACACCAGAGCCTAATCCGCGGAATGGACGCTCTCGTGTTTGTTCGGGACCAAAAAAGAATTGAAATTGTTCAGGGATTTGCTGACGTTGTACCTGTTTGCCTTCTACGGCAATACTAACCACAGCGGGGGTCACTTGTTCAAGCATAGGAGCAAGGCTCGGTAATTGTTCATTACCCACATTTAATGGTAGTGCGGCTGTTGCTTGAATGGGGGTGATGATTGAACTTAAGCTTAAAGTCAGTACTGATAAAGCAAGCAAAGGTTTTTTCATCATAAACTCCTCTCTAGTTAAGGTCTTAACCCTCTTATACGTTTAATAAGTATGAGAAGTTTCAAATGACCTGAGTGAAAGTTATGACTCAAAAACCTTTGTAAAGTTCACAGAAGTGTTAAATGTTTACGATGCTTTTGCTGTTACAACATCGGGAGCATCCATGATTTCTTTCTTCTGCTCTGTAAATAAACCGGTTGCGCCATTAGCGTAATCTTTCGGTTGTTCCTCAAGTGTCGCCTCTTTTGCTGAAGACTTCTCTTGTGGTTTGTCCGAATGGGCAGCGGCTGTTTTCACAAACGGGTTATCTTGCTCTGGCAGGTTAGGAATCAGCTCTGAGCTTGTTTTTTCCATGTGTTGGTACAGTTTTGTGTAGTCTTTACCTAAGGTGTCCAACATTTCTGCGGATTTCGCAAAGTGATCAGCCAGCTCTTGTCGCTGCTGCTCAAGGGCAAACTTTGCGCTATCTAATTCTTTCTGTACGTTCTTTTGTTTTTTGTATTCAGGTGTCATGAGACGAGAGATAGCGACCCCTAAAATAACTCCGACTAGTAAACCGGCAACGGCATACATCCAAGGCATAACAGCTCCTTATTATTGTTTTTTAACATGTTTGTTACTGCTTAGTTACACGTGATACGGCTCCATGGTACTATGAGAAAGCCGCAGTATAAAGAGAAATGCGTGTGCGCTAGTTAGCAGTTTGATGCTGCATTATTCACCACATCACGTTATTCCTCGTACTGTTTGGGCTCATTTTTAGTTGTTGTCTGATATTGCTTTCATTGTGGAAATGTCGTCATGAATCCCATTAAAAAATACGAACAAGATATAAAAGAACATGGATTTCAAAGAGATCCAGCACAAGAGCAAGCCGTTAAATCTTTAGATGAACTCTTTCATCAATTTCAAGATTACATGAATATGCCCATTCCTCAACTGACTCGCTTCCAGAAATTACTGGGCAAAAAGCCAGAACTGCCACAGCCACCGAAAGGTCTCTATTTTTGGGGGGGCGTAGGGCGAGGAAAAACGTACTTAATGGATACGTTCTACGATGCCTTACCGACCACTAAAAAAATGCGTGTCCACTTTCACCGCTTTATGTATCGAGTCCATGATGAGCTAAAGGCGCTAGGTAATGTGAGTGATCCATTGCCTTTAGTCGCAGACAAGTTGAAGGAAGAAGCGGACATTATCTGTTTCGACGAATTCTTTGTTTCAGACATCACCGATGCGATGATCCTAGGAACCTTGTTCCAAGAGTTATTCGCTCGAAACGTTATCTTGGTTGCGACGTCTAATATCCCACCTGCGGATCTGTATCGCAACGGGTTACAGCGAGCGCGTTTCTTACCGGCCATTAAGCTCATTCAAGACAACTGTTATATCCTTAATGTCGATAGTGGCATTGATTATCGTCTACGTACCTTAGAACAGGCTGAGATTTACCATTACCCGCTAGATAGCCAAGCGAATATCAATCTCGAAAAGTATTACGCTCAGCTGGTTGGCGAAGATAAAGAGAAGCTTAAGCAGATAGAGGTTAATCACCGTCAATTAGATGTAGTCGAAGCGAGTGATGGCGTACTGCATGGTACCTTTGCTCAGCTCTGTCAGTCGGCTCGTAGCCAGAACGACTATATTGAGCTGTCTCGGGTTTATCACACAGTTCTATTGGCGGATGTGTTGCAAATGGGCGCGACTTCAGATGACGCTGCGAGGCGCTTCATTGCATTAGTTGATGAGTTCTACGAGCGCAATGTGAAACTGATTATTTCAGCGGAAGTGGAGCTAGAAAAGCTATACACCCATGGTCAGCTAGAGTTTGAATTTAAACGCTGTCAGTCGCGTTTAATTGAAATGCAGAGTCATGAATATTTGGCAAAAGAACACTTAAGTTAGCTTTGATTATCTCGAATAAGAAATAGAATTAAAAAAATCGTGATTTTGTTCAAAAAGAGGTGATTTTTTCTTCGCTCTTCTCTATAATCCTGCGACCTACCGTTACTGCGGGCCTCTAGCGATGAGTAAAATCACGTTATGCCAAGAGTTTTCCAACACTCGAAGGGGTGATGAATGGTAACTCTTAGACAGTGGGAATACGCGAGTATTCCTTAAGTGTAAATTTTTTAAATAGGTAATTATTAGCATGAAAACTTTCGTTGCTAAACCAGAAACTGTAAAACGCGACTGGTATGTTGTAGACGCTGAAGGCAAAACTCTTGGCCGTCTAGCAAGTGAAATCGCTTCTCGCCTACGCGGCAAGCACAAAGCAGAATACACTCCTCACGTAGACACTGGTGATTACATCATCGTTGTTAACGCTGAGAAAGTTGCTGTAACTGGTAACAAAGCTAAGGGTAAGGTTTACTACCGTCACTCTGAGTTCCCAGGTGGTCTTAAAACTATCACTTTTGAAAAGCTAATTGCTAAGAAGCCAGAAATGGTTCTAGAACTAGCAGTTAAAGGTATGCTTCCACGTGGTCCTCTAGGCCGCGCGATGTACCGTAAGCTTAAAGTGTACGCTGGTACTGAGCACAACCATGTTGCTCAACAGCCACAAGTACTAGACATCTAAGGGGATTATGAAAATGGCAGAGAATCAATACTACGGCACTGGTCGTCGCAAAAGCTCAGCAGCTCGTGTTTTCATCAAACCAGGCTCTGGTGAGATCGTAATCAACAAGCGTAGCCTTGATGTTTACTTCGGTCGTCCAACTTCTCGTATGGTTGTTAAGCAACCTCTTGAGCTAGTTGAACTAACTGAGAAACTTGACCTTTACATCACTGTTTCTGGTGGTGGTATTTCTGGTCAAGCTGGCGCAATCCGCCACGGTATCACTCGCGCTCTTATGGAGTACGATGAAACTCTACGTCCTGCTCTACGTGCAGCTGGCTACGTTACTCGTGACGCTCGTTGCGTTGAACGTAAGAAAGTTGGTCTACGTAAAGCACGTCGTAAACCTCAATTCTCTAAGCGTTAATTTTTCTTTACGAAAAAGTACACGCTCCCAGTTTTACGACTGGAATTGTGGTTCAAAGCTCGGCTATATGCCGGGCTTTTTGTTTTTATACCCCCTCTAAACGCTTTCCCTTCCTCGTTTTATTTCCAAATTCTTATATTTTGAAAGCTTTTGTAACCCAATGTGCGCTTTGCCTCATGATTGTTACAAAAAGGTAGCTTTATCTTGTCAAAAAGTAGGGTTTTATTTATCATTTGCCGTCAATAAATAGAACTAAATACATATTTTGTTAGCCATGCTCTTTAATCGGAATTATTTCAATCCACAAGGAGCAAATGGGAGAATGTTTGGATGAGCAACGCGCCTTTAAATAACGGTCGCAGGCGTTTCTTAACCGCAACAACAGCCGTTGTTGGTGGTTTAGGAGCAGCTGCTGTAGCCGTGCCTTTTATTAAATCATGGAATCCGAGTGCCAAGGCGAAAGCTGCGGGCGCGCCGGTGGAAGTGGAAGTCAGTAAGTTAGAACCGGGACAAATGGTTCGTGTCGAGTGGCAAGGTAAACCTGTATGGGTTGTACGCCGTGCTGAGTCGGTACTAGAAAACCTAAAATCGATCGGTGGTCAACTTCGTGACCCTCAATCTGAAGCTGAACAACAACCAGAATACGCACAGAACGAGTTCCGTTCAATTAAGCCGGAATTCTTCGTTGCTGTTGGTTTCTGTACGCACTTAGGTTGTTCTCCAACTTACCTGCCGGATTCTTTTGCAGAACAAGTTCAGGGTGTTAAGTCTGGTTTCTTCTGTCCTTGTCATGGTTCAAAGTTTGATATGGCAGGTCGAGTATTCCAAGGCGTACCAGCCCCATTGAATCTTGTTGTACCAAAGCATATGTATTTGAGTGACACTAAGATCATGATCGGTGTGGACGAGGGAGACGCGTAATGCAAGGATTGCTTGATTGGGTAGAGAAACGTCTACCCGCGATGAATGCTTATAAAAAGCATTTATCTGAATACCCAATGCCTAAGAACTTTAACTTTTGGTACCTTTTCGGTTCTTTGGCAATGTTGGTACTGGTTAACCAAATCCTTACGGGTATTTGGCTAACAATGAACTACGTACCATCAGGTGAGGGTGCATTTGCTTCTGTTGAATACATCATGCGTGATGTGGAATACGGTTGGCTACTACGTTACATGCACTCAACAGGTGCTTCGGCATTCTTCGTTGTTATCTACCTGCATATGTTCCGTGGCTTAATCTACGGTTCTTACCAAAAACCTCGTGAGCTACTTTGGATCTTCGGTATGTTGATCTTCTTAGTGCTTATGGCTGAGGCTTTCATGGGTTACCTACTACCATGGGGGCAAATGTCTTACTGGGGTGCTCAGGTAATCATTTCTCTGTTTGGTGCAATCCCTGTTATCGGTGATGACCTAACGCTTTGGATCCGTGGTGACTACATCATCTCTGGTGCAACGCTGAACCGTTTCTTCGCACTGCACGTTATCGCTCTACCAATTGTACTTCTGCTGCTTATCGTACTTCACGTACTAGCACTGCACGAAGTGGGTTCGAACAACCCAGACGGTATCGAGACGAAACTTCCTAAAGGCACAATGGGCGACGACTACAAAACGCAGTTCCCATTCCACAAGGATTACACTAAGAAATACGACATCATTGACTCTATTCCTTTCCACCCATACGGGACCGTGAAAGATATGGTTGGTGTGGCTGGTTTCCTATTCTTCTTCTGTTATGTGCTGTTCTTTAACCCAGAGATGGGTGGATTCTTCCTTGAGCCGCCAAACTTTGAAGCTGCTAACCCACTGAAAACACCAGAGCACATCGCTCCGGTATGGTACTTCACGCCGTTTTACGCAATTCTGCGTGCTGTTCCTGATAAGTTGCTAGGTGTTGTAGCAATGGGCGCATCTATTGTTGTGCTATTCCTACTACCATGGTTCGACCGTTGTAAAGTGCGTTCTTACCGTTACCGTAGCAAACTGCATTTGATTAACATCATCCAATTCACAATAAGCTTTATTGCGCTTGGTGTACTTGGTGCGCTTCCAGCAACGCCAACATACACGCTACTGGCTCAAATCTTTAGCTTAGGTTACTTCATGTTCTTCGTTCTACTGTGGTTCTACAGTAAAAATGAAGCGACGAAACCATTACCAGAAAGGGTGACATTCAAATGAAAAAGTGGATTGTAATTTTATTTGCTATGTTGCCGTCACTGGTGATAGCAGCGGGTGCAAACGTACCATTAGACAAAGCGAACAATGATTTAACAGACAAAGCTTCATTGCAAAATGGCGCTAAGATGTTCATGAACTACTGTTTCGCTTGTCACTCAACGCAGTACCAGCGCTATGAACGTGTTGCGAATGATTTAGAGATCCCAGTTGATCTTATGAAGGAAAACCTGATTTTCGACCCTGAAGCGAAAATCGGTGACTTGATGGTTAATGCTATGCCTTCTGATCAAGCGGCAAGTTGGTTTGGTGCTCCGCCACCAGACCTAACATTGGTTGCTCGTGTTCGTGGCGCAGACTGGCTGTACACTTACCTTCGTACTTTCTATGAAGATCCGTCTCGTCCATTTGGCGTGAACAACATTGTTTTCCCAAGCGTTGGTATGCCGCACGTTCTTGAAGAACTGCAAGGTATCCCAACACCAATCTACGATACTCATATGGTAGATGGCGAGGAAGTGACGGTTGTTGTTGGCACTGAGACTGATGGCTCTGGCGAATTAAGTGCTGGTGAATACGACGAAGCAGTTCGTGACCTTGTTAACTTTTTGGTTTACTCGGGCGACCCAGTTCAACTTGAGCGTCACGCTATGGGTTGGTGGGTAATGGCCTTCTTAGTAATCTTCACTATCATCGTGATTTTGCTGAAGAAAGAGTATTGGCGTGATGTGCACTAATTGTGCTATAATGCCGTGCTAATTCCCAAATTATGTTAATGTTCAATGGAGGCTTTAGGCCTCCATTGTTTTTATTTAAAGTGTACTGGAGGGCTCCATGGCTGTAGCTGCCAATAAACGTTCTGTAATGACTCTTTTCTCAAGTGCTTCTGATATGTATAGCCATCAGGTGCGCATCGTTCTTGCTGAAAAAGGCGTAAGTGTTGAAGTTGAGTTGGTTGATGAAAAAAATCTACCAGCAGAGCTTGTTGAACTGAACCCGTACAAATCAGTACCTACTCTTGTTGATCGTGAGCTTGCTCTATATGACTCAAAGATCATCATGGAATACCTAGATGAGCGTTTTCCTCATCCACCGTTGATGCCTGTATACCCGGTTGCTCGTGGTAACAGCCGTCTAATGATGTACCGCATTGAGCGTAACTGGTATTCAGTTGCAGAGAAGATCGTTAAAGGCAACGCTGAAGAATCTGAAGCAGCTCGCGTTAAACTACGCAACGACCTACTGACTCTTGCTCCTATCTTCGCTGAGTATGAATACTTCATGAGCGAAGAGTTTAGCCTAATTGATTGTTACCTAGCTCCGCTACTATGGCGTCTACCTGAGCTTGGTATCGAACTAATTGGTCCTGGTTCTAAAGAGCTTAAGATTTACATGAACCGCGTATTCGAACGTGATTCATTCCTAGCTTCTCTAACTGAAGCTGAGCGTGAGATGCGACTCGTTCGCTAAGCGTTTATGGATATTTCTAATATGACTCCACGCCGACCATACATGCTTCGTGCATTTTATGAGTGGCTGGTTGATAACGAACTAACTCCACACCTTGTTGTTGAAGCAACATTACCGGGCGTGCGAGTTCCAGAAGAGTTTGTTCAAGATGGTCAGATCATTCTGAACATCGCGCCTCGTGCGGTTGGACAACTTGAGCTGGGTAACGAAGCTGTGACGTTTAGTGCTCGCTTTAGTGGTCGTCCACACTCTGTGATCGTTCCGCTTTACGCAGTACAAGCGATTTATGCTCGTGAAAATGGTGCTGGTACCATGTTTGAACCTGAAGAGGCTTACATGGAAGCGTTTGAAGAAGGGATTGAAGAAAGTCCTTTTGAAGAACCAGAAAAAGGCCCATCTTTGAGCGTAGCAACGGCAGACGTAGATGCTGAAGAGCCTGACTCAGATCCTGAGCCACCTCGTCCAGCGAAAGGTCGCCCAAGCCTTCGTGTTATCAAATAACGTTAGTTAAATAACGAATCAAATAAAAAAAGCAGCGACTCGTCGCTGCTTTTTCTTTTCTGCTATATAGCATTTAGTTGACTGGCTTAAGACTAGTTAACAGCCGTCTCTTCTTCACCATATTCAAACGCTCGAATAACCTGTTTTACGCCAGAGATATTACGCGCAACTTCTGTCGCGATATCGGCATGCTCTCGAGTCACGAGGCCAAGCAGGAATACTTCTGAATCCTCAGTAATCACTTTTACTTTGATGCCGTTAAGCTCAGCATTTGCAAGCAGAGCTGATTTCACCTTAGTGGTAATCCAGCTGTCTTTACTGATAGCGCTCACAGACAATGGCTCTTTCACTCGAACTTGATTGTGGATGCTCTCAACGCCAGCCACCTCTTTGGCTTGGTTTTCAAAAGCGCGACGTTCTGAATCTGTGGTCGCTTGCCCCATCAGTACCACCGAACCTCGGTAAGAGCTTGCCGTGACACGTACGTTGCCACGGAATGGTTGTTTATTGGTAATCGCTGCAACTTCAAATTCGATGTTGTTGTCGTTCCAAATCTCTTTGGTTGTTCGCGTATCCGTGACTAGGTTTGCAGTGGTTGCTGCACCAGCAATGAAAATGCCAGCACAACCAGACAGAGACAGTGTAAGTAGCGAAACACTAATCAGCTTAAACAGCCTCATAGAGGTTAATGATTTCATTGTGATGCTCCGTATATCACTCTTCGTGAGCAGGGAAGAGTACTTGATCGATTAGGTCACATAGGCAGTGTAGTGTCACCATGTGTACTTCATGAATACGCGCTGTACGGTGTGAGGGGATACGAATCTCTACATCGTGTTCACCAAGCAAACCTGCCATCTCACCACCATCTTTACCGGTAAAGGCGATGATGGTCATGTCGCGAGTTACTGCCGCTTCCATTGCCTTGATGATGTTCTTGCTGTTACCGCTAGTCGAGATAGCCAACAGGATATCGCCAGTTTGACCGAATGCACGCACCTGCTTAGAGAAGATCTCTTCATAGTGGTAGTCGTTAGCCACTGCTGTTAGCGTGGTGTTGTCGGCTGTGAGTGCCATCGCTGGGAGGCTAGGGCGCTCTGTTTCAAATCGGTTGAGTAGGCACGATACAAATTGCTGAGCATTCGACGCCGAACCACCATTACCACAACAAAGAATTTTGTTTCCGTTAAGCAAGGTCGCAACCATTGCTTGAGCGGCATGCGTGATTGCGTCAGGCAGAGCTTCTGCAGCCGCAATTTGGATTTGAATACTTTCTGTGAAACTTTCTTTAATGCTGTCTAGCATGTTTATCCTTGGGTAATCGCGTTTTGAATCCAGTCGATAGTGTCATTCGGCCCTTCAATGGCAACAATATCAAATCTGAAATCTGTAGAGTGCACCGACAAGCCTTGCTGCATAAGCCAAACATTGGCTGTTTTGAGCAGTTTCTGTGACTTCTTGGCAGTCACCATTTCAGCGGCATGTCCGTAGCGGGTTTGCTTGCGGTATTTTACCTCAGCAAACACAACCGTATTGTTATGGCGCATTATAAGATCAATCTCGCCACATTTTGCTATGAAGTTTTGTTCTATTAACGATAAACCGTGGTTAATCAGATAAGATTTTGCCACGGTCTCGTATTTATCACCCACTTGTTTGTGGGTGATGCTTGGTTTAGATAGGAATTTTCGGCTAAAAAGCCCCATGCTCTGCCCAGCTGATTTCACGTTGAACTACACAGTTGTTATCGATGGTTAGCACCCCCGTTTCACCTGGAATGCTGTAACCTTGCACAGCTTTCATCTGTGGCAGTGCATCCATTAGGTAGTATGCATCCATTCCTAGTGCTTGCAGACGCTTTTGGCCGTTTGAGTGTGTAGGCCATAGGTCGTTGAGCTCTTTATTAAGCTCGTTTTTATTCTCAACTAATAGTGGTATATCGCTGTAGAACACACCGGTTAGGTCTTCATACTGCTTATCACCGCTGTTGCTGCGCGAGTTCGAGAACAGAGCTGGCTGGCTCGCATCTGGGTTAATTGCAACTTCAATGAAGGGTTTGATTAGCGTTAGCTCTGAGTTCTTAGCCACAATGTAGACAGAATCGATATCACGACGGCTGCGTGGCTCGGTTTCTAGGTCTAGGTTCAGCAACCCGTCCATTTGAGCGATACGCTGTTGGCTCTCTTGCAAGCCGAATACCTGATTCACATTGCGTTGCAGTTGGCGTTTGTCAGAGAACAAGCTGATAGCAACATCGTTGCTGCTGTATTTTTTCCACTCTTCCTTAAACGCTTGCTCAACACGCTCACCTAAACGTCCTCTTGGCGCAAGGATAAGCGGGTACTTGTAGCCTTGAGCAAATAGGTGTTTCGCTGCCTGAGCGACTTCTTGCTCTGGTGATAGAGCGAGATAACAAATGTTGGTATCTGGTTCTAGTTGCGTAGGAATGTTCAGAGCTAAAGCTGGAATCGAGTTCTCGTGGTTTTTCTGCGCTTGCTGAAGCTTAGTGATGTTGCTCTTGATCAGCGGGCCAACGATGAAATCAACGTTGTTCTCTTCCAGTGTCGCTTTAATCTCAGCGGCACTTTGCACGTTGGTATCCATTACCGTCAGCGTTGCATCTTCTTCACGCTCTTTGTCATTCATCATCGCAAAGATGAAGCCGTCACGTACAAGTTGTGCTTGCTTACCGTATTTACCGGTTAGAGGCAGTAATAGTGCAGTGCTGGTTGGCTTGCTGATCTCTAGCGCCAAGATGTCAGTGATCGCTTGAGGTGTGTATGTCGCTGCTGGGTGCTGAGGGTTCTCTGCTAGCCAATCAGACAGGGTTTCCTGCAGGTTTGGAAGGTTTGAATTCAGCGTCTTCATATAAATCGCCAGCTGTAACCAACCTGCAAGAACGTCTTCTGTAGGCGACGTCTTAAGCTCTAGAATCTCATATTGAGAGTAGCTATTTAGGTTCTGCCAAATACGGTCAGCAGCTTGTTGTTGGAGCTCGTCATCAGCGTCTAGATACTCTGAATAAAGAACTAACTCACGGCTTGCTTCAAAATACTCGCTTTGCATTTCAGAAATGTTCGCGCGTAGCTCGTGATAATCTTTCCACTGCTCGTTCGGAAGTTTCCACCAAGGCTGGAAGTTCAGTTGGCTATAAGCTTGTTCAGGCTGCGAGTTATTCACCAACAGTTGAGCGCGAGCTAATTGCCATTCCGCTTGTTGCGTTTCGCTCAGCTCTTGTTTTGCTAAGCGTTTAATAAGCAGAGTTGCTTGATCGGTTTTTCCAGCTTGCACAGAAGCCTTAAGCGCCATGATTAACCAGTCGTTTTGTAGACTTCCTTTGCTACTATCCGCCTGCATCATGTAACTTTCAGTTGATTGCGCTGGATCTAGTGTAATATCAACGCTCGTTGGTGCTTGAGGACCTGAAGAACAAGCCGCCAATGTAATTGCTAATGCAATTGGAGTTAGTAAGCGTGGTACACTGAGTCTCTTATGGTTCATCGTTGCCATGAGTTCTTTAAATTCCGTATAAATTTGTATCTATATTAATCGTTGAAGTGATGGTAAACAAATGACAGATAACAAAACCTTGCTCACAGAGAGCCCAACTCTCTACATTGTGCCAACCCCAATCGGAAATTTGGGAGATATCACTCAAAGAGCAATTGAAATTTTATCAAGTGTCGATGTTATTGCAGCTGAAGACACACGCCACACGGGTAAGCTGCTTGCTCACTTCAATATATCAACCAGAACGTTCGCTTTACATGATCATAATGAACAAACTAAAGCGCAAGTTCTAGTCGAAAGGTTATTAGAAGGTCAGTCTATCGCATTAGTCTCTGATGCGGGTACTCCTTTAATTAGTGACCCAGGTTACCATCTTGTCTCACAATGTCGTCAAGCGGGTGTGAGAGTTGTGCCACTTCCTGGTGCTTGTGCTGTGATTACCGCGTTAAGTGCTTCTGGTTTACCGTCAGATCGTTTCAGCTTTGAAGGCTTCTTACCGCCAAAGAGCAAAGGTCGTAAAGACAAGTTCTTAGAGATCGCAAAGGCAGAGCGCACCTGCATCTTTTATGAATCACCGCACCGTATTTCAGACTCTCTACAAGATATGCTCGAGATTCTTGGCCCTGACCGTGAGGTTGTATTGGCGCGTGAGCTAACCAAAACCTTCGAAACCATCCAAGGGCTGCCACTTGGTGAACTTATAGAGTGGATTGAAGAAGACGCGAACCGTAAACGCGGTGAGATGGTGTTACTGATTCACGGCCACCGTGAAGAAGCGAGCACAGAATTGCCAGACGAAGCGACTCGCACGCTAGGCATTCTAACCAAAGAGCTGCCCCTTAAAAAAGCGGCGGCGATGACGGCAGAAATCTACAATCTGAAAAAGAACGCTTTATACAAATGGGGCCTAGAGCATCTAGACAACTAGAAACCTCTTTATAGAGTAGCTAACCCGTATTGAAAAGCTTGTGAGGAGTGATGGTATTGCCGTCATTCCTCTTTTTTTGTCTGAATTGTGTGAAAATCACGCAGTTGCTTAGAGGTTTGCACCATATTTGTGATCTCGCTAGACACTGCACCCTAATCTCTATACAATCCGCCCTCGGAGTTGAACGGGTAATCGCTGCTTTGCTGATGTCCTTCGGGAGACTGACGTTGAGGTCCTTCGGGAAACTGACGTTGAAGTCCTTCGGGAGACTGGTAGAGGGGAGGAACGTCCGGGCTCCATAGAGCAGGGTGCCAGATAACGTCTGGGGGGCGCGAGCCCACGACAAGTGCAGCAGAGAGAAGACCGCCGATGGCCTCATTTCTTCGGAAGGGGCACAGGTAAGGCTGAAAGGGTGCGGTAAGAGCGCACCGTGCGACTGGCAACAGTTCGTAGCAAGGTAAACTCCACCCGGAGCAAGATCAAATAGGCCCTCACATTGCGTTGCTCGCGTATGGGGGCGGGTAGATTGCTTGAGCCTGTGAGCGATTGCAGGCCTAGACGAATGGTTACCGCCGCGCAAGCGGAACAGAACCCGGCGTATGTGTCAACTCCACCTATATAAAGAACCCATCATTACTTAACGGTAGTGATGGGTTTTTTGCTTTATATTGACGTAAATTATTTAGATTTCCTTAGAATCCTTCATCCTGATATGAGCTTGGGTCAAAAATTCCCAAAGCCTATACACAATATGGTGGAGATACGGCGTGAAATCAGTACACTAAAACGTTAATAGAACAAATTATTGCCGAACTAATGGCTCAATCCACTCACTGAGAAGACTATGACAGAAGCATTCAAACATATTTCAGTATTGCTTAACGAATCTATTGACGGACTTGCGATCAAACCTGACGGTACCTACATCGATGGTACTTTTGGCCGTGGTGGTCACAGCCGTACAATCCTGTCTAAACTGGGCGAGAATGGACGACTCTTTAGTATTGACCGCGATCCACAAGCGATTGCAGAAGCGCAAAAGATTGATGACCCTCGTTTTACGATTATTCACGGCCCGTTCTCAGGTATGGCTGAATATGCAGAGCGTTATGACTTAGTCGGTCAAGTGGATGGCGTTTTACTGGATCTAGGTGTTTCTTCACCTCAGCTAGATGATGCTGAGCGTGGTTTTAGCTTCATGAAAGACGGCCCGCTTGATATGCGTATGGATCCAACAACTGGTATTCCTGTGTCTCAGTGGTTAGTTGAAGCCGATCTTGATGACATCACATGGGTTATCCGTGAGTTCGGTGAAGACAAACACGCTCGTCGTATCGCGAAAGGCATTATCGCTTATCAAGAGAATGAAGAGAACGAACCACTAACGCGCACTGGTCAGTTGGCTAAGCTTATCTCGGATGTGGCTCCAAAAAGCTTCAAAGAGAAAAAGCACCCAGCAACACGTGCATTCCAAGCATTCCGTATCTACATCAACAGTGAACTTGAAGAGATCGATACAGCCCTGAAAGGCGCAGCAAGCATTCTTGCTCCTGAAGGCCGTTTGTCTGTTATCAGCTTCCACTCACTTGAAGACCGCATGGTGAAGCGCTTTATCCGTAAAGAGAGCCAAGGCCCGCAAGTACCACATGGCCTGCCACTAACAGAAGAGCAGATCAAGGCGCTAGGCAGTGCTGATCTTAAGCCGGTTGGTAAAGCGATCAAACCATCGAAAGGCGAAGTGGATGAGAATACTCGTTCACGTAGCTCAGTATTACGAATCGCAGAAAAGCTATAGTCAATGAAGACCTCCAAACCGAACTTAGCCAAGGTAATATTTTTTGATTTGATCTCTGTGGGCAAGGTTCCATTGATGCTTCTTATCTGTATCTTTGCGAGTGCGATGGGGGTCGTTCTTACGACACATATGTCACGTCAGGCGATCACGCAGAAAGACACGGCATTGGTGGAGCGAGAACAGCTTGATGATGAGTGGCGAAATTTAATGCTTGAAGAGACGGCTCTGGCTGAACATAGTCGCGTTCAAGCATCGGCAAAAAGAGAGCTAGACATGAAACGTCCAGACTCTGAAAAAGAAGTTGTGATCACACTGAAATGACCGGTAAAAAGGAAAAAGCACCCGCAAAAGCCGTTAAGAAACCAACGAAAGAGCGAGTGAAGAGCGAAAAGGATTCGGATCCAATTCTTATTAAATGGCGTTTCAACGTCGTTATTGCTTTCGTGTTTCTTGCCTTTGCTGCGCTGGTTGGTCGTGTGGCTTACATCCAAATCATTGAACCAGATAACTTAATTCGTCAGGGCGACCTTCGCTCGGTACGTGTTAAGGCAATTCCTTCTGCTCGCGGTATTATTTCAGACCGTAATGGCGAGCCGCTTGCTGTGAGTGTTCCAGTTGAAGCGGTATGGGCCGATCCTAAAACGATTTTCGATAAAAACGGCATGGCCCAAATTGATCGTTGGTACGCGTTAGCCGATGTACTTGGCTTAGAGCGACAATCGATGATCGACAAGATCTCTAGCAACAAATCCCGTCGATTTATTTACCTGCAAAGACAAGTTAGCCCTGCAATGGCTAAGTATATCCGTGAGCTTAAGCTGGTGGGTGTTGGCCTGAAAGCGGAATCTCGACGTTACTACCCTGCAGGCGAAGTCAGTGCGCACCTTATCGGTGTTACCGGCATTGATGGACATGGCCTAGAAGGCGTTGAGCGCAGCTATGACAAATGGCTCACAGGCGAGGCGGGTAAGCGAACGATTCGTAAAGACCGCTACGGACGTGTTGTTGAAAACATTGCTTTAGAAGAGCGTGAAGAAGGTAAGCCACTCGAGCTAACGATCGATCAACGATTACAAGCGATCGCCTACCGAGCGATTAAACAGGCGGTGGCTGATCATAAGGCGACTTCTGGCTCTGCTATTTTGTTGGATGTAAAAACCGGCGCTGTGTTGGCAATGGTTAATGCGCCTTCTTATAACCCGAATAATCGTGCTGACTTACAAAGTTTTAAGATGCGTAACCGCGTACTTACCGATGCGATGGAGCCCGGTTCTACCGTGAAACCTTTTGTGGTTTTGGCGGCTCTAGAGAACGGTACGGCAGATCCAGATATCGTTATTGATACTGGCAACGGCATCATGCAGATCGGTGGTAGCCGTGTGCGAGACTCTTCTAAAGTCGGTAAGGCTGATTTAGCGCTGATCCTCAAGAAGTCGAGTAACATCGGTGTGGCGAAGTTGGCACTTAACATGCCTTTAGAAGCTCTGCTTGGGATGTACAGTTCTGTTGGTCTTGGCGAAATGTCAGGGCTGAATTTAATCGGTGAAACGAGCGGTATTTTCCCGAATCGTCGTCGCTGGTCTAAGTTTGAAATTGCAACACTATCATTCGGTTACGGTTTGTCCGTTACACCGATGCAGTTGGCCCATGCGTATGCGACGCTAGCCAACAAAGGTATGTATGAACCGATTCATATTATTAAGAGTAACGACCAAGACTTTTCTAAGCAGATCATCAAGCGCGAGAACGCTGAACTGGTTTTGAATATGCTCGAAGGGGTGACTCAAAAAGGCGGCACAGCAACAAGAGCGGCTGTTCCTGGTTACCGAGTTGCAGCAAAAACGGGTACTTCTCGTAAGGCTGAAGCTGGCGGATACAGCGACGAATACATTGCGATTACTGCAGGTTTTGCCCCGGTTAGTGACCCAAGAGTCGCGCTGGTTGTTGTGGTCAATGAGCCTCAAGGTGACCTTTACTATGGCGGTTCAGTTGCTGCCCCCGTTTTTTCTGAAATCATGAAGGGTGCATTGCAAATATTGAATGTCCCTGCTGATGAAAACAAGTTTCAAGAATAGAGCCAATCAGGATTCAATATGAGTAGTAGCCTCACGCTGTCATCTTTACTTTCTCCTTGGGGTGACTTTAGTTCACCTGAGCTGGATGCGATTGCCGTTGAACAGTTGGAGTTGGATAGCCGTGCCATCAAAGACGGCGATATTTTTGTTGCTGTAGTTGGGCATGCTGTTGATGGCCGTCGTTTCATCGACAAAGCGGTCGCACAGGGAACCAATGCCGTTATCGCACAAGCTGATGCTGAAAAGGCCCATGGTCTGATTGAGTGGTTGGATGCTGTTCCAGTAATTTACATTAAAGATCTTAACTTGGTGTTATCTGAGTTGGCCGGTCGTGTTTACTCGTCTCAAGCGACTAAGTTGATTGGTGTTACCGGCACCAATGGCAAAACCACCATCACCCAATTGATTGTTCAATGGCTTGATCTTGTTGGTCAACGCTCTGCGGTAATGGGCACCACGGGCAATGGCTTTTTAGACAATCTAAAAACCGCGGCGAATACCACAGGCAGTGCGATTGAAATACAACGCACACTGAGTGAGTTAGCGGAAGAAAACGCGGCTTACACAGCTATGGAAATATCTTCTCATGGTTTGGTGCAAGGTCGCGTTAAAGCGTTGAATTTTGAGGTTGGTGTGTTCACTAACCTGAGTCGTGATCACCTTGATTACCACGGCACGATGCAAGAGTACGCATTGGCTAAAAAAAGCCTGTTTACTCAACACAAATGCAAACATGCAGTGATCAATGTGGATGATGAAGTCGGCAAAGCGTGGATGGCAGATTTGTCCAATGCAATAGCTGTTTCATTGCTTCCGTTGTCTGATTACCAACAGTCGGTGTGGGCATCTGATGTCGCCTATGCAGAAACTGGGATTAAGCTCTCTTTCGATGGTAGTTGGGGACAAGGCGATCTTTCTGTTCCATTAATTGGTCAGTTTAACGCATCAAATGTACTGGTTGCCTTTGCTACCTTGCTGTCATTAGGTATCGATAAGCAAATCTTGGTTGACACTGCGCCTCAGCTGCAACCTGTGATTGGCCGAATGGAGCTATTCCAAGTGCCGAACAAAGCAAAAGTGGTTGTCGATTACGCGCATACGCCAGACGCTTTAGAAAAAGCATTAGCAGCATTGCGAGTTCACTGTTCTGGAAAATTGTGGGCTATCTTTGGTTGCGGCGGTGACCGTGACACTGGTAAGCGTCCTATGATGGCAGCGACCGCAGAGCAGTTCGCCGATAAAATCATTATTTCAGATGACAACCCTCGTAGCGAAGATCCGGCATTGATTGTCAAAGACATGCTGGCAGGCTTAAACAAACCTGAGTCTGCATTTGTGGAACACGATCGCTACCAAGCGGTTAAGTTCGCGCTTGAACAGGCAGACAGCAATGACATTATTCTTTTGGCTGGTAAAGGCCATGAGGATTACCAAGTATTAAAAGACGAAACGATCCATTACTCAGACCGAGAGTCTGCGCTTCAACTTTTAGGTATTTCATAATGATTGATGTATCACTCGAACAGATTTGTTCAGCGGTCAACGGTGAGTTGATTGAGGCTGGTAACTCAAACAATGCCGTAATTAATGCCGTTTCTACCGACACTCGCACCGTTGAAGAAGGTGCATTGTTTGTTGCTATTGTCGGAGAACGTTTCGATGCGCATGATTTTTGTCATCAAGCGGTTGAGGCAAATGCGAGCGCGTTGTTAGTCGAACGAAAACTTGACCTAAATATTACTCAAGTTGTTGTTGAAGACACTAAACTTGCTTTAGGTCAGCTAAGTGCTTGGATCCACAAACAATGTGACGTGCCAACCATGGCGATTACAGGAAGCTGTGGCAAAACGACCGTCAAAGAGATGGTGGCGAGCATTCTGCAGCAACGTGGCAAGGTGTTGTTTACGGCGGGTAACTTCAATAATGATATTGGAGTACCACTAACCTTGCTGCGCAGTGAACCCAATGACGACTACGCCGTGATAGAACTGGGCGCGAACCACATTGGTGAAATCGCCTATACCACGCAGCTTGTGAAACCGCAGGTGGCGTTGGTGAATAACGTCGCAGCCGCGCATCTAGAGGGCTTTGGTTCAATTGATGGTGTTAAACAAGCGAAAGGTGAAATCTTTCAGGGGCTTGCTGCTGGTGATACTGCTATTGTTAATCTAGAAAGCAACGGTGGTGACTTCTGGAATGAAGTACTCGCAGATAAAACGGTACTGACATTTTCAGAAAGCGACAGCACGGCGGATTACTTTGCTAAAAATATTCGCATTAATGAACAGGGTGAAGCTTGCTTTGATATGCAAACGCCGCAAGGCGCTATGCCGGTTGAGCTTGGCATTATTGGTCAGCATAACGTAGCAAATGCGTTGGCGGCGGCAGCGTTGAGCATTCAGTTTGGTGCCACGCTTGAAGAAGTAAAAAATGGTTTAGCGAATCTTATCTCTGTCAAAGGGCGAGTTGAGGTTCAACAATTAAGTCAGAATATCAAACTGATAGATGACAGTTACAACGCCAGCGTACCGGCGATGAAGGCGGCAGCCAAACTGCTGTCGAGCTTCAAAGGTCAGCGTTGGTTGATTTTAGGCAATATGGCTGAATTAGGCGACGAAAGCCTTGCACTTCACCGTCAAGTCGGTGAATATGCTGCCCCATTCGCTTTTGAGCATGTACTCACTTACGGTGATGATACCAAGGTGATTAGTGAGGTCTGTAATGGTACCCACTTTGCAACGCATCAAGCGATGATCGCGCACATAGAGCAGCACTTATGCTTGCCAGAAAACGCGTCACATACCTTGTTGGTAAAAGGCGCGAATAGTGCAGGAATGAGTAAAATAGCCGCTGCTTTAAAGGAGAACTTTTCATGATAATTTGGCTTGCAGAGCTACTACAGCCACACCTTTCTTTTTTCCGTTTGTTCGAATACCTATCGTTTCGTGCAATCGCGAGTATTTTGACGGCTTTATGCCTGTCGCTGTGGATGGGACCTCGTTTAATTGAGCGTCTGCAAATGCTACAAATTGGCCAAGTTGTTCGTAACGACGGTCCTGAATCTCACTTTAGCAAACGTGGTACACCAACCATGGGCGGCGTGATGATCCTAGCTGCCATTATTATTACGGTATTAATGTGGGCTGATCTTTCTAATCCTTACGTTTGGGCGGTATTGGTTGTCCTTGGCGGTTACGGTGCGGTTGGCTTTGTTGATGACTACCGTAAAGTGGTTCGTAAAAACACAGATGGCTTGATTGCTCGCTGGAAATACTTCTGGCAATCGGCTATTGCATTGGTTGTGGCGTTTGCTCTGTATGCTCACGGACACGATACTGCAGCAACTCAACTGGTTGTTCCTTTCTTTAAAGATGTTATGCCACAATTAGGTTTATTGTACATCGTACTGACTTATTTTGTTATTGTGGGTACCAGTAACGCGGTGAACCTAACAGACGGCCTAGATGGTTTGGCGATTATGCCAACGGTTATGGTTGCTGCTGGTTTTGCTGTGATTGCTTGGGCGACAGGTAACGTTAACTTCGCGGCATATCTACATATTCCATACATCCCGTACACTTCTGAGCTTGTGGTTGTATGTACTGCTATCGTCGGTGCCGGACTTGGTTTCCTATGGTTCAACACCTACCCAGCTCAAGTATTCATGGGCGATGTTGGTTCGCTAGCACTGGGCGGTGCATTGGGTGTGATTGCTGTGTTAGTTCGCCAAGAATTGGTACTGGTTATCATGGGCGGTGTGTTTGTAATGGAGACTCTGTCAGTGATTCTGCAGGTGGGCTCTTATAAATTGCGTGGTCAGCGTATTTTCCGCATGGCACCGATTCACCACCACTATGAACTGAAAGGTTGGCCAGAGCCGCGTGTTATCGTGCGTTTTTGGATCATATCAATGGTATTAGTACTGGTTGGCCTAGCGACACTGAAAGTTCGTTAATCCTGTGTGAGCCTCTGAGTAGAGGCTCTTTAAAACTATTAAGAGCATCTTGTTTAAATGGAACGTTGGCAAAATATTCAAAATGTAGTGGTTGTGGGGCTCGGTATTACCGGGCTCTCTGTCGTTAAACATCTCGTAAAATATCAACCTCATACGCATGTGAAGGTGATTGATACGCGAGAGCTACCACCAGGAAAGGAATCTTTACCTGAATCGGTAGAGCTGCATTCTGGAAGTTGGAATAGCCAATGGTTAGCGGAAGCTGATTTGGTGGTTGCTAACCCAGGTATCGCACTCGCGACCCCTGAAATACAAGATGTTATTCAAGCGGGAACTCCGGTTGTTGGCGATATTGAACTGTTTGGCTGGGCGGTAGACAAACCCGTTGTGGCTATCACGGGTTCTAACGGCAAGAGCACCGTGACTGACCTTACTGGTGTGCTTGCTAAGGCTGCTGGTTTGAATGTCGGTGTCGGTGGCAACATAGGTATTCCTGCCTTAGACCTTCTAGAGCTTGATGCTGATTTATATGTTCTTGAGCTTTCAAGTTTTCAGCTAGAGACAACATCAAGCCTAAACTTAGCAGCTGCAGCATTTCTGAATCTGTCAGAAGACCATATGGATCGCTACCAAGGCATGGCCGATTACCGCGATGCCAAGCTAAGAATCTTTAATAATGCTCAATATGCGATTGTAAACCGCGACGACAAAGAGACGTATCCAGACCACAACATGTCATTAGTCACATTCGGACTCGATGACCAAGAGTTTGGTGTCGCGACAGTTGATGGCATCGAATGGCTGATGGATAACGGTAAACCTGTACTTGCGACTCAAGATTTAACATTGGTTGGACGTCACAATGTGGCAAATGCGTTAGTCTCGCTAGCACTGCTTAAACAAGTCGGTGTTGATTACAACAAAAGCCTTGAAGCCTTGAAGGCTTACAATGGTTTGACGCATCGCTGCCAAGTGGTGGCTGACAAACGCGAAATCAAATGGGTTAACGACTCAAAAGCGACCAACGTAGCCAGTACATTAGCGGCTCTGTCGGGTTTAGAGTGCCAAGGTACTTTGTATCTTCTGGTTGGTGGGGTTGGTAAAGGTGCCGACTTCAGTGAGCTTAAGCCTGTGTTGTCGCAACTAGAGCGCGTTCAACTGTGTTGTTTTGGTGAAGATGCAGCGCAATTTATGCCGTTACACCCATCGTCTAAGACGTTTGAAACTATGGGTGACATTATCGAGAATATCTCGAAGCAGTTAGTTGCTGGTGATATGGTGATGTTGTCCCCAGCGTGTGCCAGCTTCGATCAATTTAATAACTTCATGGCAAGGGGTGATGCGTTCACTGAACTTGCTCATGAGTATGCCTAACGTGTTGAAGGACTAACATTCAGTGCAAAGAGTGAAAGAGATTAATCAATCCATTTGGCAATGGCTTAACCGTGCCACACCAGAGGCGCTTTACGATCGTCAATTGGTATGGATTGCTCTTGGACTGATGCTGACGGGCTTAGTGATGGTAACGTCGGCTTCGTTTCCTATCAGTGCTCGTTTAACCGATCAGCCGTTTCACTTTATGTTCCGTCATGCCATCTTCCTTGTGTTGGCGTTAGGTGTCTCCAGCGTCATATTGCAAATCCCGATGCAGCGCTGGTTTCAATACAGTATGTATCTACTGGGCTTGTCCTTCTTCTTGCTGATTGTGGTATTAGCCGTCGGTAAGTCGGTTAACGGCGCATCGCGTTGGATCCCCTTAGGGCTATTTAACTTACAACCTGCTGAAGTCGCCAAGTTATCGCTGTTTATCTTTATGGCGGGCTACTTGGTTCGTAAACAAGATGAAGTCAGAAAAACCTTCTTCGGTGGTTTTGGTAAACCGATCATGGTTTTCGGCGCTTTTGCCGTGCTGCTGCTAGGCCAGCCCGATTTAGGTACCGTGGTCGTAATGCTAGTGACTCTGTTTGGCATGCTATTCATTGCGGGTGCCAAGCTTTCACAGTTTATCGCCTTGATGGTGGCAGGTATTGCCGCGGTCGTCGGTTTGATTGTTATAGAACCTTATCGTGTTCGACGTGTTACCTCATTCTGGGAACCTTGGAACGACCCGTTCGGCAGTGGTTACCAGTTAACTCAGTCATTGATGGCTTTCGGCCGTGGTGATTGGATGGGACAAGGGCTCGGTAACTCAATTCAGAAACTCGAATACCTACCCGAAGCACACACCGATTTTGTATTTGCTGTGTTGGCTGAAGAATTGGGTTTTGTTGGCGTGACCTTAGTGTTGATACTCATCTTTAGCTTGGTTTTTAAAGCCATTTTTATTGGTAAAAAGGCCTTTGAAAATGACCAAGTATTCAGTGGTTATCTAGCATTTGGTATCGGTATTTGGTTTGCATTTCAGACGCTTGTTAACGTGGGTGCAGCTTCAGGCATCGTCCCAACCAAAGGTCTAACCTTGCCGCTGATCAGTTATGGTGGTTCAAGTCTTATCGTGATGTCGGTGGCGGTGTCTATGCTGCTGCGTATCGATCACGAATGCCGAATGCAACAAAAAGAACAAGCCGATAATCAAAACGAATTAGTAGAATAAGAATATAACGTGATGAAACAAAACAAAAAACTTTTAGTGATGGCTGGTGGTACTGGCGGTCACGTTTTCCCAGGGTTAGCGGTAGCTAAAAAGCTTCAGCAACAGGGCTGGGAAATTCGCTGGTTAGGAACGGCAGACAGGATGGAAGCGGATTTGGTACCAAAGCATGGTATTGAGATCGACTTCATCAAGGTGAAAGGCCTGCGTGGTCAAGGCATTAGCAAGTTAATTAAAGCGCCGTTCCAGATTATTAATGCCATACTTCAAGCAAGACAACACATTAAAGCATGGCAACCTGATGTGGTGCTTGGCATGGGTGGTTACGTGAGTGGCCCGGGTGGTATCGCGGCATGGTTGTCTGGCATTCCAGTAGTTCTGCATGAACAAAATGCAGTGGCAGGTTTAACCAACCAATGGCTGTCTAAGATTGCTAAAAAGGTTTTCCAAGCTTTCCCTGGTGCTTTCCCTACCGCAGAAGTGGTGGGTAACCCAGTACGCGAAGATGTGGTTGCCTTAGCTGAACCCGAGCAACGCATGGCTGAGCGTGATGGTGACATCCGCATCTTGGTTATGGGCGGTAGTCAGGGCGCCAAAATCCTGAACGATACCATGCCAATAACGATGGCGCAGCTTGGTGAAGGCTTCACTGTGATGCACCAAGCGGGTAAGAACAATCAACAGCAAGTTATTGAGCAATACAAATCACATTCTGTTGATAATGTTCAAGTGACTGAATTTATTGATGATGTGGCGCAAGCTTATGAGTGGGCAGATCTATTAGTGTGTCGCTCAGGTGCATTAACCGTATCAGAAGTGTCTGCGGCAGGTGTCGGATCTATCTTCGTTCCGTTTATGCACAAAGACCGACAACAAGCGTTGAATGCCGACCATTTAGTTGAATGTGGCGCAGCGTTAATGATTGAACAGCCTCAACTAACGGCTGATAAGCTAGCGAACACTATCGTGCAGCTTGATAGAAATGAATTAAAAATGATGGCAACAAAAGCTCGTCAAGCCGCCAAGCTTGATGCTGATGTGACCGTCGCTGAAGCGATTAAAGCTTTAGCAAAATAATGAGATTGAATTGATGACGATTGAACATACCCAAGACTTAGCGCAAATCCGTGCAATGGTGCCAGAGATGCGCCGTGTTAAATCTATCCACTTCATTGGTATTGGTGGTGCCGGAATGAGCGGGATTGCTGAAGTCTTGCTAAATGAAGGCTACCAGATCACGGGTTCTGATATTGCTCAAAATCCAGTGACTGATCGTTTAGTTAGCAAGGGTGCGACCGTTTATATCGGCCACCAAGCAAGTAACGTTGCCGACGCAAGTGTGGTGGTGGTTTCAACCGCTATCAATGAAGAAAACCCAGAAATTATTGCAGCTCGTGAAGCGCGCACACCGATCGTTCGTCGTGCAGAAATGCTAGCTGAGCTGATGCGTTTTCGTCACGGCATTGCTGTGGCAGGCACGCACGGTAAAACAACCACGACTGCGCTAGTGACACAGATTTACTCGGAAGCAGGCCTAGATCCAACCTTCGTAAACGGTGGTTTGGTGAAAAGTGCTGGCACTAACGCACGTTTAGGTTCAAGCCGTATTCTTATCGCTGAAGCCGATGAGAGTGATGCTTCATTCTTACATCTGCAACCAATGGTTAGTATCGTAACTAACATTGAAGCGGATCATATGGATACCTACGGCGGCGATTTTGAAACGCTAAAGCAGACGTTTATTGATTTCTTACACAACCTACCATTCTACGGTCAGGCTGTGATGTGTGTTGATGATCCAGTAGTGCGTGAGCTTATTCCTCAAGTAAGTCGCCAGGTGATTACTTACGGTTTCTCAGAAGATGCGGATATTCGTATTGAGAACTACGTACAACAAGGTCAACAAGGTAAGTTCACGGTAGTACGTGAAGGTAAAGCTAACCTTGATATCACGTTAAACATTCCGGGTCGTCACAATGCATTGAATGCATCCGCGGCGATTGCCGTTGCAACAGAAGATGACATCAGCGATGAAGCTATTCTCAAAGCGATGGCGGGAACTGAAGGCACGGGGCGTCGTTTCGATCACCTAGGTGAGTACGAAACAGGTAAAGGCGTTGCAATGTTGGTCGATGATTACGGTCATCACCCAACCGAAGTTGATGTGACGATTCAAGCTGCTCGTAGTGGCTGGACTGATAAACGTCTTGTAATGATCTTCCAACCGCACCGTTATAGTCGTACTCGCGATCTGTATGATGATTTTGCGAACGTTCTTGAGCAGGTTGATGTCCTAATTCTGTTAGATGTTTATTCTGCAGGTGAGAAACCTATTGCAGGGGCTGACGGGCGTTCATTAAGTCGAACTATTCGTGGGCGTGGTAAGATAGATCCAATCTTTGTTGCCGATATCAACGCACTGCCATCGGCTTTAGCCAACGTAATTCAAGGCGGTGACCTTGTTTTAACGCAGGGTGCAGGCGATGTTGGTCGAGTAGCGAAGCAGTTGGAATCGTTACAGTTAGACATTAATAAAATGCAGAACGCGTAACAGAATACTGTCTACAGACTGTGGTCAATCGCTCACTTCTTGCGATTGACCTAAAATTGACCAAAAATCTTATTATCAACGTTTGATAGTTTGATTTTGCTCAGTATAATTCATAGGTTAAAGTAAGTGCTTTTACCTCTATTACGAAGATAGGGAATAGAATTGCGAACCAACGACAGGGAATGCGGGCTTTGGTAGAAAGTACTTTTAGCGAAAACCGCCACCTATTCAGTTTACCGTCGCTCAAGAAACACGCCTTAGGCGGGTCTTTTTTTGTCATGGTATTGCTATTCATTGGGTTTCTTTTCTATACCACACTGACTTGGATGTGGGACGATCAGCGATTGCCTCTCTCCAAAATAGTACTTCAAGGCGACTTAACTTACGTAACCGCTGGTGATGTTCAACATGCCTTTAGCGAGCTAGAGCATATTGGAACGTTCATGTCGCAAGACATCGGTGTGTTGCAAGACAGTTTAGAAGCGTTACCTTGGGTTTCAGTGGTCTCCATTCGTAAGCAGTGGCCAGACACAATAAAAGTATTTTTGACTGAGTACCATGCAGCAGCAATCTGGAACGGCAACATGCTGCTGAATGACGATGGTCAGGTGTTTAATGGTGATATCGGCCTGTTGAAGGGCGATAGAGTTAAGCTTTACGGCCCAGACGGCACCAGCCAAGAAGTGATAGAAAAGTGGCGACAGATAACCCCTTTGATTAACAGTCTAGGGTTAACCGTTACCTCACTCGTTCTCAATGAGCGTCGCGCTTGGCAAATAATCCTAGATAACGGTATCCGTTTAGAACTAGGTAAAGATTCTTTAGATGAGCGTGTTGAACGCTTCATTTCGCTTTACAACGAACTTGGTAGTAAAGCGAATCAAGTGAGCTACATCGACCTCAGGTATGATACGGGAGCCGCTGTAGGCTGGTTTCCAGAGCAAGAGTTAGAAGAGAGCACAGATGACTAAGACCGCAGATGACAACATAATCGTTGGTCTTGATATAGGCACTGCGACCATATCAGCTCTGGTTGGTGAAATATTGCCTGATGGTCAAATCAATATCATTGGTTCTGGGCAAAGCCCATCCAGAGGTATGGATAAAGGTGGTGTAAACGACCTAGAGTCGGTAGTGAAGTCGGTTCAGCGAGCTATTGATCAAGCAGAGTTGATGGCGGAATGCCAAATCAGCAATGTATTTATCTCGCTATCGGGTAAACATATCGCAAGCCGAATTGAAAAAGGCATGGGCACTATCTCTGATGAAGAGGTGTCTCAAGACGATATGGATCGAGCGATCCATACCGCGAAATCAATTAAAATAGGTGATGAGCAGAGAATTCTGCACGTGATCCCACAAGAATTTACCATTGATTATCAAGAAGGGATTAAGAACCCACTTGGTTTATCTGGTGTTCGAATGGAAGTCAGTGTTCACCTAATTTCTTGCCATAGCGACATGGCGAGAAACATTATTAAAGCTGTTGAACGATGTGGTCTTACAGTAGAACAAATCGTGTTTTCAGGACTTGCCTCAAGCAATGCGGTAATTACTGAAGACGAGAGAGAGCTTGGAGTGTGTGTTGTCGATATCGGTGCGGGTACAATGGATATTTCCATTTGGACTGGCGGCGCACTTCGACACACTGAAGTCTTTTCCTACGCAGGAAATGCAGTAACCAGTGATATTGCCTTCGCTTTCGGCACGCCAGTGAGCGATGCTGAAGAGATAAAAGTAAACCATGGTTGCGCTCTGAGTGAACTCGTAAGCAAGGATGATTCTGTTAACGTCCCAAGTGTTGGTGGTCGCCCATCGAGAAGTTTGCAACGACAAACTTTGTCGGAAGTGATTGAACCACGTTACACTGAACTTATGGGTCTCGTTAACCAAACTATTGATACGGTTCAATTACAGCTACGAGATGAAGGTATTAAACACCACCTTGCAGCTGGCGTCGTTCTCACTGGTGGAGCGGCACAAATTGACGGATTGGTAGAGTGTGCGGAACGTGTTTTCCGCAATCAAGTTCGAGTTGGTAAGCCGTTAGAAGTTAGTGGCTTAACTGACTATGTTAAAGAGCCGTATCATTCTACGGCGGTTGGTTTACTTCATTACGCAAGAGATTGTCAGATCAGTGATGAAGGTGATTACAGCGAACCTAAGCGTTCAGCACCTTCTATGTCTGGTTTATTTGGCAAATTGCGTAATTGGATACAAAAAGAGTTTTAACCTGAGTTGCAGGAAAAAACGGAGATAACACATGTTTGAACCGATGATGGAAATGTCTGACGATGCAGTAATTAAAGTCGTTGGAGTTGGTGGCGGTGGCGGTAACGCTGTTGAGCACATGGTACGTGAATCAATCGAAGGCGTAGAATTCATCAGTGTTAACACTGATGCACAAGCACTTCGTAAAACAAGCGTGAGCAGCGTGATCCAAATTGGTGGTGATATCACTAAAGGTTTGGGCGCTGGTGCAAACCCACAAGTAGGCCGTGATGCAGCTCTCGAAGATCGAGAAAGAATTAAAGAAGTTCTAACTGGCGCCGATATGGTATTTATCGCAGCTGGTATGGGCGGTGGTACTGGTACAGGTGCTGCTCCAGTTATTGCTGAAGTTGCGAAAGAGTTGGGTGTGCTAACGGTTGCTGTTGTAACTAAGCCATTTAGCTTTGAAGGCAAAAAGCGTTTAGCGTTTGCTGAGCAAGGTATTGAAGAGCTTTCTAAACATGTGGATTCTTTAATTACGATTCCAAATGAGAAGCTACTTAAAGTACTTGGCCGCGGCGTAACTCTGCTAGAAGCTTTCGCAAGTGCAAATGATGTACTTAAAAACGCTGTACAAGGTATCGCTGAGCTAATTACTCGCCCTGGTATGATTAACGTCGATTTCGCGGATGTTCGCACCGTAATGTCTGAGATGGGTCATGCAATGATGGGTAGCGGTATCGCAAAAGGTGAAGACCGTGCTGAAGAAGCTGCTGAAACGGCAATTTCTAGCCCACTACTAGAAGACATCGACCTAGCTGGCGCACGTGGCGTTCTTGTGAACATCACAGCAGGCCTAGATATGCGTCTAGATGAGTTCGAAACAGTAGGTAATACAGTTAAGGCATTCGCATCTGATAACGCAACAGTTGTGATTGGTACTTCTCTAGACCCTGATATGACGGATGAAATCCGTGTAACTGTTGTAGCAACAGGTATCGGCACAGAGAAAAAACCAGACATTACATTAGTTGCTGGTGGTAAAGCTAAGGTTGCACCAACTCCTCAACCACAGGTAGCGGCTCAAACTGCACCAAAAGTGGAAGAGAAAGTGGCACAACCATTGCAAGAAAAAACTGAGGTTAAACCTCAAGTTAAGCCGCAGCCAACAACGTCACCTGTTTCTTCAGGTACAGGCGCTAGCCAAAGTGCAGCACCTAAGGCTGAGAAAGAGAGTGGATACTTAGATATTCCAGCATTCTTACGACGTCAGGCTGATTAACAAATACCCAAAATTTGACTATCGTCGAATTAATGGTAAAATTCGCGGTCGGTAAATACTGACCGTGATTTGTAGCACTGATAACGAGGCAAGCAGATGATCAGACAACGTACTCTGAAAGAAATTGTGAAAACAACTGGTGTGGGTCTCCACTCTGGTCGTAAAGTCACACTTACTCTTCGCCCGGCAGCTGCAAATACAGGTATTGTTTATCGTCGTACAGATGTAAATCCACCTGTAGATTTCCCAGCTGATCCAGCGTCAGTTCGTGACACTATGCTATGTACAGCTCTTGTTAATGACGAAGGCGTACGTATCTCTACAGTGGAACACCTTAACGCAGCTTTAGCGGGTATGGGCATCGACAACATTATTGTTGAAGTAGATGCTCCTGAGATCCCAATTATGGATGGTAGCGCAAGCCCATTCGTATACTTGCTACAGCAAGCGGGTGTAGAAACACTGAATGCAGCGAAGCGTTTTATTCGTATCAAAAAGCCTATCCGTTTTGAAGATGGCGATAAGTGGGCAGAGTTTGTTCCATTTAACGGCTTCCGTATGGACTTTGAGATTGACTTTAACCACCCAGCAATTGAATCTGATGAGCAACGTTTGTTGTTTGATTTCTCTTCACAAGGTTTTGTGAAAGAAATTTCTCGCGCTCGTACTTTCGGCTTCATGCGCGACATTGAGTATCTACAATCTCAAAACCTAGTACTTGGTGGTAGCTTTGATAATGCTATCGTACTTGACGAGTACCGAATTCTTAATGAAGAAGGTCTACGTTTTGACAATGAGTTCGTAACTCATAAAGTACTCGATGCGATTGGTGACTTGTACATGTGTGGACACGCTATTATTGGTGAGTTCCGTGCATACAAATCAGGTCACGGCCTAAACAACCAACTACTACGTGCAGTACTTGCTGACGCAGAAGCTTGGGAATGGGCAACATTCGAAGAAGAGGTAGGCTCTCCTGTTGCATTTGCTGAGCCAGGAATGGTTCTAGCGTAATTGTTGTTTACAACAATATAAGATTTCGAAAACCAGGTCATTGACCTGGTTTTTTTGTATCTATTTTCCAGATACAGTGTCGTCAACATCCGAAAGTTGTATCCCAATGAGCTGCAGTCTGGCTAATCCATCAGCAATTAGAAAGAAAAGTTCCAAGCACATCAAACAAATGGGGTTATAAATGGTCGTTGGTGTGAAAATTACTTACACTAAAGGGCATTAATTTTAACTCAAGCCTTGAAAACTCTACTCTCAAGTACAATATCAAAGATACTAGATTTATCTCAGTATCCTTGGTTAGTAACTGAAGACTAGTTCATAGCTAGTAGAGACACTGACGGCATTTAAAATAGATCGCGGACGATCTGAGAACGAAGAGATTCCAAGCACATGATTACTAAGCTGCTGACAAAGGTAATTGGCAGTCGCAATGACAGAACACTGCGCCGCCTTAGAAAAATTGTAAAAGAAATTAATAACTTCGAACCATCGTTTGAAGCACTTTCAGACGAAGAGCTAAAAGCAAAAACGGTTGAGTTTCGTGAGCGCTTAGATAAAGGTGAATCGCTAGACCAACTTCTACCTGAAGCATTTGCTACGGTACGTGAAGCGTCTAAGCGTGTTTACGGCATGCGTCACTTTGACGTGCAAATGATTGGTGGCATGGTTCTAAATGCTGGCCAAATTGCAGAAATGCGTACTGGTGAAGGTAAGACTCTTACAGCAACCCTACCAGCTTATCTTAACGCCCTACCTAGCAAAGGTGTTCACGTAGTAACGGTGAACGACTACCTAGCGAAGCGTGATGCGGAAACAAACCGCCCATTATTTGAATTCCTTGGTATGACGGTTGGCGTGAACGTGCCAAACATGGCTCCACCAGAGAAGAAAGAAGCGTACCAAGCGGATATCCTATACGGAACAAACAACGAGTTTGGCTTCGATTACCTACGTGACAACATGGCTTTCCGTGCTGAAGATCGTGTTCAACGTGAGCGCTTCTTTGCTGTTGTCGATGAGGTTGACTCAATCTTAATCGATGAAGCTCGTACTCCACTTATTATCTCTGGCCCAGCAGAAGATAGTTCAGATCTTTACACGCGTATTAACACGTTGATTCCTAACCTTGAGCGCCAAGATAAAGAAGATTCTGAAGAGTACCGTGGTGAAGGTCACTACACCATGGACGAGAAATCGAAACAGGTTCACCTGACTGAAAACGGTCAAGAATTTGTAGAAGAGCTAATGGTCAAAAACGGCCTGATGGAAGAGGGTGACACGCTTTACTCTCCGACAAACATCAGCCTATTGCACCATGTTAATGCAGCGCTGCGTGCACACGTACTGTTTGAGAAAGACGTCGACTACATCGTTACTGAAGAAGGCGAAGTGGTTATCGTTGATGAACATACTGGTCGTACTATGCCAGGTCGTCGTTGGTCTGAAGGTTTACACCAAGCTGTTGAAGCTAAAGAAGGTGTGAAGATTCAGAATGAAAACCAGACGCTAGCATCGATTACATTCCAGAACTTCTTCCGTCTATACGAAAAACTGTCAGGTATGACAGGTACAGCCGATACAGAAGCTTTCGAATTCCAGTCTATCTACGGCCTAGAAACGGTGGTTATCCCAACCAACAAACCTATGGTTCGTAACGATATGCCAGATGTGGTTTATCGTACTGAAGAAGACAAGTTCAATGCGATCATTGAAGACATTAAAGACCGTGTAGCTGCTGGTCAGCCATCACTGGTTGGTACGGTTTCTATCGAGAAGTCTGAACTACTGTCTAACGCACTGAAAAAAGCAAAAATTAAGCACAGCGTTCTAAATGCTAAATTCCACGAAATGGAAGCAGAGATCGTTGCACAAGCTGGTATGCCGAGTGCGGTAACTATCGCAACTAACATGGCTGGTCGTGGTACCGATATCGTGTTAGGTGGTAGCTGGCAGGCACAAGTTGAAAAGCTAGATAATCCAACCAAAGAGCAGATCGAGAAGATCAAAGCTGACTGGAGAGTAATCCACGATAAAGTGCTTGAGTCAGGTGGTCTGCACATCATTGGTACTGAGCGTCATGAATCTCGCCGTATCGATAACCAGCTACGTGGTCGTTCTGGTCGTCAAGGTGATGCGGGTTCTTCTCGTTTCTACCTATCAATGGAAGATTCTCTGCTACGTATCTTCACATCGGATCGTATGGCTGGTCTTATCCAAAGTGGTATGGACGAGGGCGAAGCTATCGAATCTAAGATGCTTTCTCGCTCAATTGAAAAAGCACAACGTAAAGTTGAAGGTCGTAACTTCGATATTCGTAAGCAGCTTCTTGAGTACGATGATGTAGCCAATGACCAACGTAAAGTGGTTTATGAGCTTCGTGATGAACTGATGAGTTCTGACGACATCAGCGAAATGATCGAACACAACCGTGAAGATGTACTAGCATCAGTGATTGATGAATACATCGCACCTCAGTCTCTTGAAGACATGTGGGATATCGCGGGTCTACAAGATCGTCTGAAGAATGACTTCGATCTAGACTTTGATATTCAAGGTTGGTTAGACGAAGACGACAAGCTTTATGAAGAAGCATTGCGTGAGCGTATTCTTGGTATGGCGGTTGATTCGTACAAACAGAAAGAAGAAGTGGTTGGTGCTCAAGTACTGCGTAACTTCGAGAAATCTGTGATGCTACAAACGCTAGACGGTCTTTGGAAAGAGCACTTGGCTGCGATGGATCACCTTCGTCAAGGTATCCACTTACGTGGTTACGCTCAGAAGAACCCGAAACAAGAGTACAAGCGCGAGTCGTTTGAACTGTTTGAAGGCCTACTAGATGTACTAAAAACAGACGTTGTTACCATCCTTTCTAAAGTTCGCGTTCAGCAACAAGAAGAAGTTGAAAAGATGGAAGCTCAACGTCAAGCTCAAGCTGAAGAAGCGGCGCGTCGTGCACAAGCACAACATGCAACGGCTGAAAACCAGCTAGCTGACGATGAAGCTGAAGCGGCATCTCCACAAACGGTAGTACGTGATGAGCGTAAAGTGGGTCGTAACGAACCATGCCCATGTGGAAGTGGCAAGAAATACAAACAGTGTCACGGTAAAATTGACTAATGCTTTGCTGTAGTGGCTGATAACTTCGTCGGCGATGCTCATTTACACTTGTAAACTCCGCTTCGCCTCCTCGCTCTCAACCAATACAGCTTTGCCTTAATATAATTTTGATAAAAAGAGTCGCTTAGGCGGCTCTTTTTGTATGTAAATAATAAGGTTTTGATAGCGTCATCCTCGAGAGTGAGGTACGAGCGAGTCGGGGATCTTTCGAACTAACAAAAGAGCAGATTCCCTATCTAATTCGTTCCTCATTGTAGGGAATGACGGTAGGGACATAGAAGGAACACCATCATATGAAAAGAATCCACATTGTAGCGGGCATTATCTTCAACCAAGATAAGTCACAGGTATTTATCACTAAACGTCCGGACGACAAACACAAAGGCGGTTTCTGGGAATTTCCTGGTGGCAAGGTTGAAGAGGGTGAAACCATTGAGCAAGCGATGACTCGTGAGCTTGATGAAGAGATTGGCATCAAGGTGACAGAACAGTCTCTGTTTGAGCACCTTGAATTTGATTACACCGATAAGTCGCTTAAGTTCGACTTCATCCTTGTGACCGACTTTGAAGAGCAGCCTTATGGCAAAGAAGGTCAACAAGGTGAATGGGTGAGCCTAGAATCATTGAATCAATACGCCTTCCCAGAGGCAAATGTGCCAATTTTAGAGCGAGTAATAAAAGAGTTTTCGTAATTGCTAGCCTGAGTTTGAGATTGTTGTTAGTTTAAAGAGATTAATCGATTGAACGTTGCTGCAAGAGATAAGTGGCAACGGTAACCAAAACAATGGAGATATTCGCAGTGGTAAGAATTGCAATTGCAGGAGCAGCGGGCCGCATGGGTCGCAACTTGGTGAAAGCCGCTCATCATAATTCAGAAGCAAGTGTTGGAGCTGGTTCAGAGCGTCCAGAGTCATCTTTGGTCGGCGTAGATGTCGGCGAGTTATGCGGTGAAGGTCGTTTTGATGTTGCTTTAGTCGATGATTTGTCTAAAGCCATCGAAGAGTTTGATGTGATTGTCGATTTTACTGCCCCTGTTAGCACATTAGCGAATATTGAACTTTGTAAACGTCACGGTAAAAAACTGATTATCGGTACGACGGGTTTCTCTGAAGAAGAGAAGCAGGTGATTGATGCTGCTTCAAAAGAGATGGCGATCGTAATGGCACCTAACTACAGCGTTGGTGTGAACCTGGTCTTTAAGCTGTTAGAGAAGGCCGCTAAAGTGATGGGCGATTACTGTGATGTTGAGATCGTTGAGGCTCATCACCGTCATAAAGTCGATGCACCGTCAGGTACTGCGATTGGTATGGGCGAAGCTATTGCGGGTGCGATGGGCAACGAGCTGAACGATGTAGCTGTATGGTCACGCGAAGGTATTACTGGTGAGCGTACTAAAGATGAGATTGGTTTCGCGACGATTCGTGCCGGTGACATTATTGGTGAACACACCGCTATGTTTGCTGATATCGGTGAACGAGTGGAAATTACCCATAAAGCCACTGATAGAATGACCTTTGCTAATGGCGCAATCAAGGCCGCGGTTTGGTTAAATGATAAACCAGCAGGCTTTTATACCATGACGGATGTGCTTGGTTTGAATGACCTCTAAATAGATATTTATGCGCTGGCAATTGCCGGCGCTTTCTTTATTTGGTACCTTTTCCTTAGTAATCTCCCTTCTACGATCTTCCTTCTACTTTCTTCTTATCGTCATTTTTCCTCTATTTTTGTGCTGTTTATGTGGTCTTTAGTGTGTTTTTTGTTTTAGATCTTTAAATTGTCATGTTTTCTCTTGGTATTTATCGATTGCGTTTTGTTGCTGATATTTTTATCACTCTATGGTTGGCTAAAATGAGGGGTGAAAATTAGAAAATCGTAATATTCGAGCTAAATGCGTATGAAAGTTGAACTTTTGGAGCTTTGAGGGGGTAAATTGAATTAGTCCTTACAAATGTTTAATTTCTTTTGAGTTAAATGTTGACACGTATCACGCAGATCACTAAAATACCGCCAATTTGTCTAATTTCCATAAACACGCAGTTTTTGGTGTTGCAGGAAGGTAGATTTGCAAATTAAATCAATTTTAATGCATTTTTATTTCTGGAGGTTGTCTTGAAGAAGTCAGCACTACTCGTCCTAGAAGATGGGACAGTATTTCACGGTGAAGCCATTGGCGCTGTAGGTTCTGCAGTTGGTGAAGTCGTTTTTAATACCTCGATGACGGGGTACCAAGAAATCCTCACTGATCCTTCCTATTCTCAACAAATCGTTACCCTTACTTACCCTCACATTGGCAATACCGGAACCAATTCCGAAGACGAAGAATCTTCTTCAATCCACGCTCAAGGCCTTGTGATTCGCGATCTCCCTCTAATCGCTTCTAACTTCCGTAATGAACAATCCCTTTCTGATTACCTTAAGTCGCAAAACGTTGTTGGTATCGCTGATATCGATACTCGTAAGCTGACGCGTATTCTTCGTGAAAAAGGCGCGCAGAACGGTTGTATCGTAGCGGGCTCTTCAGTAAACGACGGAAACCTAGACGAAGCTTTGGCTCTAGCTAAAGCAAAAGAATTCCCTGGCCTGAAAGGTATGGACCTTGCGAAAGAAGTTACAACAAAAGAAGCGTATCAATGGAAACAAGGTTCGTGGACGCTTACGGGTGGACTTCCTGAAGCGAAAGCAGACTCAGAATTGCCATACCACGTTGTTGCTTATGACTTCGGTGCAAAACGAAACATCCTACGAATGCTTGTTGACCGCGGCTGCCGCCTAACGGTTGTTCCTGCTGAGACTTCAGCTGAAGAAGTACTTGCTCTGAACCCAGACGGTGTTTTCCTTTCAAATGGCCCTGGTGACCCAGAACCATGTACTTACGCAATTGAAGCGACAAAAGTGTTCCTAGAAAAAGGCTTACCAATCTTCGGTATCTGTCTAGGTCACCAGATTCTTGCTCTTGCGTCAGGCGCTAAGACAGTGAAGATGAAGTTTGGTCACCACGGTGCAAACCACCCAGTGAAAGATTTAGATCGTGATGTTGTGATGATTACTTCGCAAAACCACGGCTTTGCTGCTGACGAAGAAACCCTTCCAGAGACACTACGTGCAACGCACAAATCACTATTTGATGGTTCTCTACAAGGTATTCACCGTACAGACAAACCAGCATTCAGCTTCCAAGGTCACCCTGAAGCGAGCCCAGGTCCAGAAGACGCAGCGCCGTTATTCGACCACTTTATTGAACTAATCAAACAGCACACAGCGTAATTCGGAGTAGTAGACAATGCCAAAACGTACTGACATTAAAAGTATTCTTATTCTAGGTGCTGGCCCGATCGTTATCGGCCAAGCATGTGAGTTCGATTACTCTGGTGCTCAAGCTTGTAAAGCGCTTCGCGAAGAAGGTTACCGAGTTATTCTTGTAAACTCGAACCCAGCGACAATCATGACTGACCCAGATATGGCCGATGCAACTTACATCGAGCCTATCCAATGGGAAGTTGTGCGTAACATCATCGCTAAAGAGAAGCCTGATGCAGTTCTACCTACCATGGGTGGCCAAACTGCATTGAACTGTGCTCTAGACCTAGAAAAGCACGGCGTTCTTGAAGAGTTCGGTGTTGAAATGATTGGTGCAACGGCTGACGCTATCGATAAAGCAGAAGACCGTTCACGCTTCGATAAAGCAATGAAAGCAATTGGCCTTGAGTGTCCAACTGCTGATACAGCGAAAACGATGGAAGAAGCTTACAAAGTTTTAGACATGGTTGGCTTCCCTTGTATCATTCGTCCATCGTTCACGATGGGTGGTACTGGTGGCGGTATCGCTTACAACAAAGAAGAATTTGAAGAAATCTGTCGTCGTGGTTTGGACTTATCTCCAACAAACGAACTTCTTATCGATGAATCACTTATCGGTTGGAAAGAGTACGAGATGGAAGTGGTTCGTGACAAAAACGACAACTGCATCATCGTATGTGCGATTGAAAACTTCGACCCAATGGGTATTCACACAGGTGATTCAATCACTGTGGCTCCAGCTCAAACGCTGACAGACAAAGAATACCAACTAATGCGTAACGCATCTCTAGCAGTACTGCGTGAGATTGGTGTTGAAACAGGTGGTTCAAACGTACAGTTTGGTATCAACCCGAAAGATGGCCGTATGGTTATCATCGAGATGAACCCACGTGTATCTCGCTCTTCAGCACTAGCATCTAAAGCAACAGGTTTCCCAATCGCTAAGATTGCTGCGAAACTGGCTGTTGGCTTCACGCTAGACGAGCTAATGAATGACATCACTGGCGGCGCAACTCCAGCATCATTCGAACCAACAATCGACTACGTAGTAACTAAGATTCCTCGTTTTAACTTCGAGAAATTTGCAGGTGCTAACGACCGTCTAACGACGCAAATGAAGTCGGTTGGTGAAGTTATGGCTATCGGCCGTAACCAACAAGAATCTCTACAAAAAGCACTTCGTGGTCTAGAAGTTGGCGCGACTGGTTTTGACGAAATGGTAGACCTAGACGCACCAGATGCTCTAACGACTATCCGTCACGAACTTAAAGAAGCTGGCGCAGAGCGTATTTGGTACATCGCTGACGCATTCCGTGCTGGTATGTCGGTAGACGGTGTATTCAACCTAACGCAAATCGACCGTTGGTTCCTAGTTCAAATCGAAGACATCGTTAAACTAGAGCAAGAACTTAAAGCGAAAGGCTTTGCTGGTCTGAACAAAGACGAGCTAAACAAGCTTAAGCGTAAAGGTTTTGCTGATGCGCGCCTATCTAAGATTCTAGGTGTAGCGGAAAGCGAAATCCGTCGTCTACGTGACCAATACGATATCCACCCGGTATACAAGCGTGTAGATACGTGTGCAGCTGAGTTCTCTTCAGATACGGCTTACATGTACTCATCTTACGATGACGAGTGTGAAGCAAACCCAACAGACAAAGAAAAAATCATGATTCTAGGCGGCGGTCCAAACCGTATCGGCCAAGGTATTGAATTTGACTACTGTTGTGTACACGCATCACTAGCGCTACGTGAAGATGGCTACGAAACTATCATGGTTAACTGTAACCCTGAGACAGTTTCTACAGACTACGATACGTCTGACCGTCTGTACTTCGAACCAGTAACTCTAGAAGATGTACTAGCAATCGCTCGCGTTGAGAAGCCAAAAGGCGTTATCGTTCAGTACGGTGGTCAAACGCCACTTAAACTGGCACGTGCTCTTGAAGCTGCTGGCGTACCAATCATCGGTACTAGCCCTGACGCGATCGACCGTGCAGAAGACCGTGAGCGTTTCCAAGTTGCTGTAGACCGTCTAGGCCTACTTCAGCCAGAAAACGCGACAGTAACAACAATGGAGCAAGCGGTAGAGAAATCTCGCGAAATCGGCTTCCCACTGGTTGTACGTCCTTCTTACGTACTTGGTGGTCGTGCGATGGAAATCGTATACGACGAGCAAGACCTACGTCGCTACTTCAACGAAGCAGTTAGCGTATCAAACGAATCTCCAGTACTACTTGATAGCTTCCTAGATGACGCTGTTGAAGTAGACGTTGATGCGATTTGTGACGGTGAGCGCGTTGTAATCGGCGGTATCATGGAGCACATCGAGCAAGCAGGTGTTCACTCAGGTGACTCAGCATGTTCTCTTCCTGCATACACGCTAAGCCAAGAAATCCAAGACGTAATGCGCGAGCAAGTTGAAAAGCTGGCGTTTGAGTTGGGTGTTCGTGGTCTGATGAACACGCAGTTTGCTGTTAAGAACAATGAAGTGTACCTAATCGAGGTTAACCCTCGCGCAGCACGCACGGTTCCATTCGTATCTAAAGCAACTGGTGCGCCAATCGCTAAGATTGCCGCTCGTGTAATGGCGGGTCAATCTCTAGAGTCTCAAGGCTTTACGAAAGAAATCATCCCACCTTACTACTCAGTGAAAGAAGTTGTACTTCCATTCAACAAGTTCCCTGGTGTTGACCCACTGTTAGGCCCAGAAATGCGCTCTACTGGTGAAGTTATGGGTGTTGGTCCAACGTTTGCTGAAGCATACTCTAAAGCTGAATTGGGTTGTGGCAACATCTACCCAGAAGGCGGTCGTGCACTTCTTTCTGTTCGCGAAGGCGACAAAGAGCGTGTTGTTGACCTAGCATCTAAACTATCTAAGCTTGGTTACCAGCTAGACGCAACTCACGGTACTGCGGTTATCCTTGGCGAAGCGGGCATCAACCCACGTCTAGTAAACAAGGTACACGAAGGTCGTCCTCACATTCTTGACCGTATCAAGAACAACGAGTACACGTACATCGTGAACACTGCAGCTGGCCGTCAAGCGATTGAAGATTCTAAAGTTCTTCGTCGTGGTGCACTTGCTGAGAAAGTTAACTACACGACTACGCTAAACGCTGCATTCGCGACTTGTATGGCGCACACTGCAGACGCGAAAACGTCAGTAACTTCAGTTCAAGAGCTACACGCTCAGGTTAAAGCTTCTCAAGCTTAATCGCCTAAAGTGTATCGCTGATAAGCGGATATAAATGCTCAAAGCCCACTCTTCGGAGTGGGCTTTTTTATGTCTGTTATTCCGCGGTAACTTAATGATGAATATTTGGAATAGGTTAGAATCTTGTGTTTCGTTATTGCTCGTCTGCCGTGAGTGGTAACTTGTCGCTACACAGGACTTTAAGGCGTTGGGTATATGGAAATCACTCTAGAAATATTAGCTATCTTGTTTGTTGTTGCAACGGCAGCAGGCTTTATTGATGCAATGGCTGGCGGCGGTGGGTTACTGACTCTACCTGCATTGCTAGCGGCTGGAGTTCCACCAACGCAAGCATTGGCAACCAACAAACTCCAAAGCTCATTTGGCAGCTTCTCTGCGAGTTGGTATTTCGTGCGCAACGGTATCGTCAGCATCAAAGAGATGCGCCTTGCTATCTTTTGTACCTTTATCGGCTCTGCTATTGGTGCCGAGTTAGTTCAGCACATTGATGCGAGCCTACTGACCAGTGTTATCCCACTGCTGCTTATCGCTATCTCTCTCTATTTTCTGTTGGCACCGCAAACTAGAATATCTGAAGGAAAACAGAAGATCTCTGAGGCGATGTTTGCTCTGTGTATTGGCGGCGGCGTGGGTTTTTATGATGGCTTTTTCGGCCCGGGAACAGGTTCTATCTTTACCGTCTGCTTTGTTGCGATTGGTCACTTCTCGTTAGTCGATGCAACGGCACGTACTAAGGTTCTTAATTTCACTTCGAATATCGCAGCTTTAATCTTCTTTATTTTGGCTGGTTTGCCTATTTGGGAGTTGGGATTAGTGATGGCGGTCGGTGGATTTATGGGCGCTCAGCTTGGCGCTAAAGTGGTGGTGACAAAAGGGCAGAAATGGATTCGCCCCCTTGTGATCGTGATGTCGATGCTAATGGCGTCTAAACTGCTTTGGGAACAGCATCAACAATGGATTCTATCAGTGTTTTAACTCGTGGAGACTGGTAACTATTTGGTCTGACACAGATATGAATCGGCCGAATCAAGCCTGCTAATTCGGTGAAACTATACAGATATTGAGGCTCAATATTGAGTGTTTTTACGATAGAGAGCGGTATTAACGCTGGCCCAGTCCCGCCCAATGCAAGTTGAGCTGCTGCGGTGTAGGCATCCATCTCCATCAAGGGTTTGATACCAAACTTCTCTAATACAGAAAGTTGATAAGAATTGGCAGGATTGGTCATGTCGTTAGTGATGACCATTGGAGGAAGCTCCGTTAGCGGCGACTTGCTCACTATGTAAAACGGTTCATCAAACAGATGGAAGGTCATCAACCCATGATGCGGTGGCAGTAAGCCAGCACACAACCCCAAAGTCGCCTTGCCAGATTGCACTCGCTCTATGATTCTCGGTGTGTGGTTGGTGGTTATGGTGATGTATTTATCTTGCTGGATAAATTGGCCCATCATCTCACCTAAATAACCAGCTATCAGAGACTTAGAGCTATCTAGGGTGATAAGAGTGGTATCTTCCAACTCTTGCTGTTCATAAATAAGCCCGCGAAGTTCGTTGAATGTAGGGCCGATACTCTCGATTAATGCTATCGCATCTGGCGTGAGTTTTATCTGTCGGCCACTCGGTTCAATGAGCTTTTTACCTAGCTTCTTTTCTAAATTCGCAATTCGTTTGCTGACCGCTGATTGGCTGATATAAAGCAAACTGCCTGTGCGGCTCATGGTCTTTGCTTTACTCAATACCAGTAGAGTTTCGATTCCTTCGAGTAGCATTGGTTATATTCATGAAAGTTGGGAATGATTGTTTCAACTTACCTCAAACAACATTCATTCTCTAGGGCGTGTTGATCTTTCGAGCTGGTTTTTGCAGCGAGTTGCTGGGTATTTATACAAGGCAGAGGCTTTGATGTGTAGCTAGCCTACATGAGAAGCCGATAACGTAGTAGAAATGACCAGCAAACGCTGCCCGAAGGGGTCGGCTAAAAGCGTTTTACTCTTTGTTTAGGGAGATTTACTTAGAGTGACTAGGCTACTTCCCCCTCGCCGCGATTAAAACGCTTTTATCTCGAACAAAATTTAACCACGAAAGGTCAACACGCCCTAGTCTTGGGCTCATAGATATCAAACAAGCTAGGAGTTTTGAAGCTTGCCCGTTAGTTAATTAATTAGGCTTTTACTAGGTTTGCGATGCGCTGACCAAAATAGAAAGCAGTCTGAAGATCGTTACTGTTGATGTGATTGTTGGTGCTTTCCGCAGTCTCACCTTCACTGGCGACCAAACCAATGCTTGATCCTGTGCGATTCAGACCTAAGTCATCAATGTGCTTTGAGATATCAAGCCCGGCCCAAATCATGCCATGCTGACAAGCCAGAGTGAAAAAGCTCAACAAGGTTTGCTGCTGCTCACCGTTAAGGCTGCCGCCAGTGGTAAAGCCTGCTGCGAGTTTATTTCGCCATGCTTTCTTACAATAGGTATCACTGCTTGCATCCATAAAGCTCTTAAACTGCGCGGCTGGTGAACCCATATAAGTCGGGGAGCCAAAGATAATGGCGTCACAGCTGTCTAATGACTTGAGCTTATCATCATTGTCATACCTTCCTTCGACCACTTCAGAAGATAGCACTTCGACAAGGAGCACTGAGTTAGGTTGTTGAGTGTTAATGCCTTCAGCAATTGTTTCAGCAACTTGCTTAGTTGCTCCATTCTTAGAGAAGAAAACAATGCCCACTTTACCAATACTCATCTTGAACTCCCTTTTGCCAATGTTAGTAAATGCATTTATTTATAAAGCTATTAGTTTATTAATATAGCCTGCGAATTAGACAAGTAAACAAAAAACATTACTAAGGTGTTGGCTAACGACCTTACTAAATTGAATGTTAGGAAAAGAAGGGATCTTTGAAGAGTGGAAATAGAGGGTATCAGTGATTTGAAACCGGATTAAAAAAGGCCCCTTTGCGGAGCCTTTCACTTTGTAACGATAGCTTATTTGATGGCGAAGGTCGGCAATGATAAATGCCAACGAATAGCGCCAAGCCTGATCAATAGCGTTGAGAATACGCCGGCCAGAAATGCAGTTTCTGAGTCGTGCCCCATGCTGATCGCCATGGTATGGAAAGCGCCACCAATAATACAAGCGGTCGCGTAGACTTCACTTCTTAAGATCATGGGCACTTCACGAGCAAGTACGTCACGGATAATACCGCCACCGCAACCGGTGATGACACCCATGATGATGGCCACTAATGCTGAATCTTGATAGATAAGCGCTTTTTCTACACCAATGCCAACAAACACCGCTAGGCCAATCGCATCACATACCGGCAATATCCACCAAGCAAGACGTTTCGGGCGTCTTACAATAATCATGGTCAGCAAACAGGTGATGATGATAACCCAAAGGTAGGTGGTATCGGTGATCCAAAACACGGGAGTTGCACCCAATGCCATGTCTCGAATTGTACCGCCACCAATTGCGGTAACACTACCTAGAACGGCGACGCCAAAGGGATCCATCTTAAGACGGCCAGCGACAAATACGCCTGAGACGGCAAAGATGGCAGTGCCAAATAAATCGATAATATAAAGCAGCATGGAGTCCATGATACTGGTGCTCTTATAGTTAAAATTGTAGGGACAGGTCGGTGGCGAATTGTACGAAAAAACGCAGCAAATAGTTAGTGATTTTGCCTAGCTCTATCGAAGAAATCGCACACTTGTTGGATCGCTTTCAAAGTTCTTGTTGTCGGGCGATTAATCCAGTCTGAATTGAGCGACCAAATCTGATTTTGAGCGACTGCTGGGATTTCATCTTCCCATGTTTGCCACATGGTTCCATTCTCAATCGCGTGCTGAGAAGTGAAGATCACTTGCGGTTTTCTTAATACAACTTGTTCAATACCAACTTGCGGATAAGGGGAGGCGCTGTCTTCAAAAATATTGTGTCCACCACAAAACTCAAACACCTCACTTGGCCAGTGTCCTTGAGCAACAGTGATGATCGGCTTTTCACTGAGTTGGTAGAAGTAGTTTACTGGCTCGGCATCTTTGTATTTTAGTCTCAACGCGTTGAGCTGCTCTCTGTATTGCTGAGCGTTATTTTTGCCAATACTTGGATCGCTAGCGTATTGGCTGAGTTGTTCAATATTAGTTGCGATACTGTCTAGGCTTTTGGTTTTGGAGTAGTAAATATTAAAACCAAATTGCTCTAGTTTCGCGAGCTCTCTGGGCGGGTTTCCGGCTGGCCACGCAAGAATCAAATCAGGCTGAAGTGCGATGATCTTTTCAACCTTGATGCCTTGATAGTTTGCTACTTTTTCGAGCTTATCGGCTTGTGGTGGGTAATCACTTCGTTCACTTACGGCTACAAGGTTATTACCTAAACCAGCGCTGTACGCGAGTTCAGTGGCATGAGGAGCAAGGCTGACCACGCGTTGAGCCGGCTGTACTTTTTCTGGAGTCAGTGGTGCTTCTTCTGCAAATGATAAAGGCAGCCATAAGCTGGAAGACAAAATAGTAAGGCTTGTAACAAGTGCTGAAGGTTTCACTCTAAATCCCTTGGTGAATAAATAGTAAGACTAGGCTTTGTAAGAATATCCAGATAGCGATGCGGCCAAACAGCAGCTTCTGAACCTGAGATAGATGCAGAGCTGATGGGGCGATTCTTCCACCCAATTTTGCGCGAATGGCTTTGGTGTTGTTGTAAATAGCAGGGCCACCCAATGATAATTCCAGCTTGTTGCCAACGGCCGTGATCAACCAAGCAGGCCCAGGCAGTGGCCAAGAACGGCTTTGGGCAAGCATCATCTTGAATGTGTGCATTGCTTTATCACCACATACGATCATCAAAGCAAACAAACGCATCGGTATGAATTCTAGGATAGCGACTATCTTGATAGCCGTTGAGCCGAACGGAGAAAATTGCTTGCGACTTGGCGACCAAGCTCGAGCTAACTCGACCACAAGGCGATACATTAACGCAGCGATTCCACCACCAATGGCGTACCAGAACAACACACAAACTACGTTACGAGCGTAACCCATGATGATGGTTTCTGTGGCGGCTTTGCCGAGGCCAAGTGACGAAAGTGATTCGGTTTGACGATTGACAATCGGAGCCAGTAACTGACGAGCGGCCGCTTTATCTTCTCGGCCAAGTGCTTTGATCAGTTGGTTAGCCAGCTTTTCATTATTGCGCCAATCAATCGCGAGTAATAACAGTGCCAATTCAAACAGTTGAGATTGCCAAACCAATGGTTGCAGTGCCAATAGAATAACCAGAGTTGGCAGTACCATTAACCCCCAAGCTAATGTGCCTGAGATTAAACTTTGGGAATAGTTGTGGTTGTTATTAACCTTGCTTGCTAAAAGCTCAGCAAACTTATGCCATAAGGTTGTGGGGTGTGCGGCATGGGGGATAGGTAAAACCAAATGAAAAAGCAGTGCTCCCCACATCACAAGGAGCACGCCATTTGCAAATACCTGTTCAAACAGTGTTTGCATGTCTAGTCGCTTACTTTAGTAGGGCAACCATCTTGATAACCATTTCAGAAGAGCTTTGTGCTGCTAGTGGCAGGAACTCTTCGAAGCTCATTGGTGATTCTTTGTCTGCAACATCAGAGATTGCACGAACAACCACGAATGGTACTTGGAATTGGTGACAAGCTTGAGCGATAGCCGATGCTTCCATCTCTACAGCAACAACAGATGGGAAGTGCTTGCGGATGAACTCTTGGCGTTCAGCTGTGCAAACAAATGCGTCGCCAGTACAGATAAGACCGCGAACGGCATGCTTATCTTCCATTTGAGCTAGAGCTTGTTCAGCAACAGCCATCAGCTTGTCGTCAGCTTTGAACGCTGCAGGTTGACCTGCCATTTGGCCGATTTCGTAACCGAAAGCTGTAACGTCTGCATCGTGGTGTCGAACTTCAGTTGAGATAACCACATCGCCAAGGTTCAGTGTTGAATCAAAACCGCCAGCAGAGCCTGTGTTCAGAACGACATCTGGTTGGTATTCGCTTAGTAGGATTGAAGTACCAACAGCCGCTGCTACTTTACCAATGCCAGATTGAAGCAAAACAACGTCAACACCATTTAGCTGACCAGAGAAAAAGGTACAACCGCCTTTATTAACTTCAGTAATGTCTGAAATTGCTGCTTTTAGGATCGCAACTTCTTGCTCCATTGCGCCAATGATGCCGATTTTCATGTGTAGTCTCTTAATAAATAATATTTAAACAGTAGAGCGAAATTGTAGCATGGATAAGAAGTGTCGAGCGACTGCCCAGAGGCACTTCTCATCCGAATAGTAGCGATTTATCTGCGTATTCTTTTATCTATTTGATTAGGCCTTCGCTTTTCAAGCTAGCACGAAGTTGTTCAGCTCGTTTTCGGTTTACGCCAAAATCAGAATGGCCAGTACGAGACTCTGAACGCACGATCAGTTTGCCATCGGTGATTTTAAGTTCTAAGTCATCGACAAAACGCATGATGCGAGAGGTGCATTCAACACGCAGATAATCTTCTGTTTTACTCGCGGTTTTCGATCCCGGTAAGGTTAGTGCAACCTGCTCAATCGCATCTAAGTTCGCTGAATCTGATAACTCAAACGCGGCCAATGCATGTTGCTCACGGTCATCTTGAGTTGATACGCAGTTTGGTTTGTCTCCACAAGGTGATGAAGTTCTGTCTTTCATGTCCGTGATTCCTTGGCTGCAAGCGGTTAAAGTCAAAAGAGATAGAGAGAGGAGAGCGGCTTTTTTCATAGTGTTTCCTATGGCGTTGTTTTAGTTTTAATTGTAGTTATAGGTATTGGCTTGTTTGCGACTGTTTTACGTATTTTAGTTATGCTTGTGATAAACGTATCTAATTCAAAAAAGGATCCATCATTGGATCCTTTTTATAGTAACGAACTGAGTAATAAAGGAAACCTAATCACACTTCTAGGTAATCTAATATTCCTTCTGCGGCTTTGCGGCCTTCATCGATAGCGGTCACCACTAAGTCAGAGCCTCGAACCGCATCACCACCTGCAAAGATCTTGCTGTTGGTAGTTTGGTATTGAAACTCTTGTTTGCCGGGAGCCTTGATGCGACCCCATTGATCGAGCTCCACACCGAAAGGTTCTAGCCATTCCATCGCATGAGGTTGGAAACCAAATGCCATGATTACAGCATCGGCTTCAAGAACATGTTCACTGCCTTCGACAGGCTCTGGGCGACGACGGCCTGCTTCATCAGGTTCACCCAAAGCGGTTTTCACGAATTTAACGCCAACAACATGACCAGCGCTGTTAAGCTCTAAGCCAATAGGTTGGAGGTTGAACTTGAACTTCACACCCTCTTCACGCGCATTCTTCACCTCACGGCGAGAGCCCGGCATATTGGCTTCATCTCGGCGGTAAGCACAGACAACATTAGCTGCATGTTGGCGAATCGAGGTTCGGACACAGTCCATCGCTGTATCACCACCACCAAGCACGACCACCTTCTTACCTTTCATGTCGATAAACGGCGTTGGGTTATCCAGTTCCATGACCTTGTAAGTATTGGAAACAAGAAATGGCAGGGCATCATAAACGCCCGGTGCATCTTCGTTGTCTAAACCTGCACGCATGTTTTTATAGGTGCCGACACCCAAGAAGACAGCATCGTAGTCATCGACCAGTTGTTGTAGTTGAACGTCTTTACCGACTTCGGTATTCATCTTAAATTCGACACCCATACCACTAAAGATACGGCGACGGTTTTCCATGATGCCTTTCTCTAGTTTGAACGATGGGATACCAAACGTGAGCAGACCACCGATCTCCGGATAGCGGTCAAATACTACGGCCTTCACTCCGTTTCGAACTAAGATATCAGCAGCAGCAAGACCAGCGGGGCCTGCGCCAATGATTGCGACCTTTTTGTCGGTCCATTCGACATGCGACATGTCTGGCTTCCAACCCATCTCAAACGCTTTGTCATTGATGTATTTTTCAATGTTGCCGATGGTTACTGCGCCGAAATCGTCGTTGAGGGTACAAGAGCCTTCACACAAACGGTCTTGAGGACAAACTCGTCCGCAAACCTCAGGCAAGCTGTTGGTTTGGTGAGACAGTTCAGCCGCTTCGATAATACGCCCTTCATTGGCAAGCTTGAGCCATTGAGGGATGTAGTTGTGAACCGGACATTTCCATTCACAGTATGGGTTACCACAATCTAAACAGCGGTCTGCTTGTGCTTTGGCTTGCTGTTTGGTGAAAGGTTCGTAGATCTCTACAAACTCAATCTTACGTATCTTGATTGGTTTCTTCGCTGGATCTACGCGATTCACATCAATAAATTGGTATACATTCTGGCTCATTATTGGCTCCTTCCAATTATTGCGCTTGAACACGAAGTTCAGCAGAACTGCGGCTTTGGTGGCCGAGCAGGGTGTTAAGATCCGCCGTCTTTGGCTTCACTAGGTAGAACTTCGGAATCCATTCATCAAAGTTCGCCAGAATCGCTTCAGCGTGTACTGAACCTGTCTCTTCTAAGTGCTCTGCAATCAAACCACGCAGATGTTCTTGGTGGATGTATAGGTCAGACAGAGAAAGTGCCTCAACCGATTCGTTGTTCACACGGCCTTGGAAGTCTTCATTCTTATCCATCACATAAGCAAAACCACCCGTCATACCTGCGCCGAAGTTGACTCCGGTTGCGCCAAGAATCGCCACAATACCGCCCGTCATATACTCACAGGCGTTGTCACCCGCACCTTCAATCACTGCAACCGTACCTGAGTTACGTACGCCAAATCGTTCGCCAGCAGTACCTGCTGCAAATAGCTTGCCTCCGGTTGCGCCATACAAACAGGTGTTACCGATGATGGTCGCTTCGTTACAAACAAATGCAGTGCCTTGGTGAGGCTTGATAACCACCTTACCGCCCGCCATGCCTTTGCCAACATAGTCATTAGCATCGCCCGTAAGGTACAACTCGACGCCACCGGCGTTCCAAACCGCAAAGGATTGGCCTGCAGTACCGTCGAGGTACAACTTAATTGGTGAGCCCGCCATACCTTGATTACCGTAACGCTTTGCTATTTCGCCAGAGACACGAGCGCCAATTGAGCGATCGGTGTTGATCACGTTGTAGTAGAGGCTGGTGGATTGGCGCTTCTCAATTGCATCGAGTGCATCATCAAGGATCTGCTGGTTGAGCTGAGCTTTATCAAATGGTGCGTTTGGCTCGGTCCAAAACAGTGGGTGACCTTCTGGAGATACCGGAGCTTCGAGTATTGAAGAGAGATCAAGTTTGCTCTGTTTCGCGGTGAGGCCTTGAACGGCTTCAAGTAAATCCGTACGACCAATCAGGTCTGTGAGCTTTTCGACGCCAAGTTCTGCAAGGTACTGGCGAACTTCGTCGGCTAGGCCTGTAAAGTAGTTGACTACCATGTCTGGCAGGCCTTTGAAGTATTCACGGCGTAGTGTTTCATCTTGAGTCGCCACACCCGTTGCACAGTTGTTTAGGTGACAAATTCGTAAGAACTTACAACCCATAGCGACCATTGGTGCAGTACCGAAACCAAAGCTTTCAGCACCGAGAATCGCGCCTTTAATCACATCAAGGCCAGTTTTTAAACCACCATCGACTTGCAAGCGGATCTTATGACGTAGGCCATTGGCTACCAGTGCTTGTTGAGTTTCTGCTAGACCAAGCTCCCAAGGACAACCTGCGTATTTTACTGAGGTCAGTGGGCTTGCCGCGGTACCGCCATCGTAGCCAGAAATGGTGATCAGGTCGGCATAGGCTTTTGCTACACCTGTTGCAATCGTGCCTACACCCGGTTCCGATACTAACTTCACTGAAACCAAGGCTTTAGGGTTCACTTGTTTAAGGTCGAAAATCAGCTGCGCTAGATCCTCGATAGAGTAAATATCGTGATGTGGAGGAGGGGAGATCAGTGTCACCCCTTGAACTGAATATCTCAGCTTAGCGATTTCTGCGGTAACTTTATGACCGGGTAGTTGACCGCCTTCTCCTGGCTTCGCACCTTGTGCGACTTTGATTTGAAGAACATCCGCATTGGTTAAGTAATGTGGTGTCACACCAAAACGACCAGACGCAATCTGTTTAATGCGCGAGTTACGGTCGGTACCAAAGCGTCGAGGGTCTTCACCACCTTCGCCAGAGTTTGAGTACCCCCCCAAGCGGTTCATCGCCATTGCTAATGCTTCATGCGCTTCTGGGCTCAAAGCACCGATCGACATTGCCGCAGAGTCGAAGCGTTTAAACAGATCGCTGTTAGGCTCGACTTTCTCGAGTGGTAGAGGCTTATCGGCCTTTTTGAGGCTCATTAAGTCGCGTAACATCGCGGCTGGACGAGCATTTACTTGCTTAGCAAAAGAGAGATAATCCGATGTCTCACCTGTTTTTACTGCAGTTTGCAGAGTGCCAACCACATCAGGGTTATAGGCGTGATATTCGCCGCCGTGTACGTATTTGAGTAAACCACCGTGCTCGATTGGCTTACGCTTAGTCCAGGCTTTACGAGATAAATTATAGATATCTTGCTGGAAATCGCTAAAGCTTGCGCCTTGGATTCGAGTGGTAACTCCGCGGAAACAGAGCTCAACAACATCGGAATGAAGGCCAACGGCTTCGAAAAGCTGTGAACAGCGATAAGAGGCAATGGTTGAAATGCCCATCTTCGACATGATCTTGTACAGACCTTTGTTGATGCCGTTTTGGTAATTTTGCATTGCGGCACGATAGTCTTTATCTAAAGAGCCATCATCCAACATTTTACCTAACGCTTCATAAGCGAGGTATGGGTAAACCGCGGTTGCACCGAAGCCAAGCAGCACAGCAAATTGGTGTGGGTCGCGCGCAGTTGCGGTTTCAACCACTATGTTGGCATCACATCGTAGGTTGTTGTCAGCAAGTCTGGTTTGCACTGCACCGACAGCCATCGCTGCTGGAACTGGCAGTTTCCCTTTTTCTAAACCTTTGTCTGAAAGCACAATTAGCACAGTACCATCACGCACTTCTTGAACCGCACGATCACACAAGTCATTGATGGCTTGTTCGAGATCTTGCTGAGCCGGATCGTAGTGTAGGCTTAGAATCGTGTGACCATAGTGTTTTTGATTTAACTGCAGAAGTTGCTGCATGTCAGAGTAGAGAAGAACGGGCGAATTAAATGTCACACGATAGGCGTGACCATCTGTTTCGCAGAACACATTCATCTCTTTACCGATACTGGTCGCTAAAGACATCACGTGTTTTTCACGCAATGGGTCGATCGGCGGGTTGGTGACCTGTGCAAATTTCTGACGGAAATAATCAGTGATGAGACGCTCTTTAGAAGAGAGTACGGCCATTGGCGTATCATCACCCATCGATCCAACCGCTTCTTGTCCCATATCACCGAGCACACGTAGTACTTGGTCTGATTCTTCGTTGCTCATCGCAAACTGTTTTTGGTAGGTCTTGAGCGTGTCATCATCAAAGCTGCGCTTACCGACTTGCTCATCGGGCAGATCGGAAAACGGTGTGAGTTTGTGAACGTTCTTTTCCATCCACTCTTTATAAGGGTGGCGACCTTTAAGGTCATTGTCGATCTCGTTAGATTGCCACAATTTACCGCGGCGCGTATCTATGACGAGCAATTCACCAGGGCCGACACGACCTTTTTCTGCAACTTCATCCGGTGCGTAATTCCAGATACCGACTTCAGATGCTAGCGTGATTAAGTTGTCTTTGGTAATCACATAACGCGCAGGACGCAGGCCATTTCTATCTAGGTTACACGCAGCGTAACGACCATCAGAAAGAACGATACCAGCAGGGCCATCCCACGGTTCCATGTGCTTGGAGTTGAAGTCGTAGAATGCACGCAGATCTGGGTCCATGTCTGGGTGATTTTGCCAAGCAGGCGGAACAAGCATGCGCATCGCTCGGAACACATCCATACCACCGGCAAGGAACAGGTCGAGCATGTTATCTAGGCTTGATGAATCCGAGCCTGTCTCATTCACAAAGGGTGCTGCGGTTTGTAAGTCTGGCAGCAACGGCGAAGAGAATTTATAGGCACGAGCCTTAGCCCACTGACGGTTACCTTCGATGGTATTGATCTCACCATTGTGCGCTAAATAGCGGAATGGTTGAGCCAATGGCCAACGTGGTTGAGTATTGGTTGAGAAACGCTGGTGGAACAGACATATCGCCGATTCCATACGTAAGTCAGCAAGATCGAGGTAAAATCGCGGAAGATCGGCCGGCATACACAGACCTTTGTAAACCATGACTTGAGTCGAAAGGCTACAAATATAGAAATCTTTGTCTTCGGTGATCTGTTTTTCAATTCTGCGACGAGCAATATAAAGGCGTCGTTCAATATCGCGTTCACGCCAACCAGCAGGGGCAGAGATAAAGACTTGCTGAATATTGGGAACGGAATCTTTGGCAATCGGGCCTAATACGTCGGTGTTGGTCGGCACTACGCGCCAACCTGCAACCGTTAAGGTCTCTTGAGCAAGCTCTTTATTGACGATGTCTTGCGCGGTTCGCGCTTTGATTGGATCTTGGCTGAAGAAAATCATGCCGACAGCGTATTGCTTGCCGAGCTTGAAGTTACTCTCTTCTGCAATAATTCTGAGATAAGAGTCAGGCTTCTGTAGTAATAAGCCACAGCCATCCCCGGTTTTACCATCCGCAGCGATACCACCACGGTGTGTCATGCGATCGAGGGCTGAAATAGCAGTTCTTACCAACTTATGACTAGGTTGGCCTTCCATTTGCGCTATTAAACCAAATCCACAGTTGTCTTTTTCAAGACTAGGATCATATAGAGCCATTGCAATTCTCCCTTTTGCTTCTCTGTCATCCAGACAGTAAATGACTAACTATTCATATACTTGTTGTTTTTTATAAACTGATAGTTTGCTTTAGCCAGTTAAAACGTTATTGGTTGTGTTAACAAAACCGATTGATTTTATTTTCATCAGCTTTACAACGTATAGCTAATTGTGTTTAAGGTCAAGTTCATGGTTAATTATCATGCATAAACGCGATTAGCCACTTAATAATCTAAAATAGTCGATGGATATCAATGAGATAAATAAGATGGATGTTAACGAGATTTAACATATACAACAGGGTGATTTTGAAAACGACAAATGCCAGGTAGAAAAAAGGCTAGCATCGAGTGCTAGCCAAATATAAAAGTTAGGAAGGGTGTTGCTTTTCCTCTAGGCTAACGTCATTGACGCTAGCCTGAGAAATATTATGCGGAAAGCATGAGTGAATCAGCTTTCGCTTCTAAGTTTGAGTTACCCATTAAGAAGTCATCAATGGCAATTGCACATTCACGACCTTCATTAATACAACGTACAACTAGAGATTGACCAGTACGCATATCACCAGCAGCGAAAACGCCTTTCTGGTTCGTTGCAAAACCTTCAGAAGCGACGTTACCGCGCTCGTCCAGTTTAATGTCTAGTTGAGCAAGCACGCCAGTTGGCTCCGGGTGTAAGAAGCCCATTGCTAGGAATGCCATGTCACAAGGAATAACACGTTCAGAGTTCGCTACTTCATCAAAGCCTGGACGCTCACCTGGTTTCGCATCTTGCCAAACGATGTCAGCAATACGTAGACCCGTCACTTGACCTTGCTCGTTACCGATGAACTCTTTGGTTAAGATGTTCCAGTGACGCTCACAACCTTCTTCGTGAGAAGTAGTGGTTTTCATGATCATTGGGTATTGAGGCCAAGGCATGTTTGCAGGGCGCTTCTCTGGTGGGATCGGCATGATCTCAACCTGAGTAATGCTTGCTGCTTTATGACGGTTTGATGTGCCCACACAGTCAGAACCCGTATCACCACCACCGATAACCACAATGTGTTTATCTTTAGCGTGAAGCTCTTCTGTTTTAAGGTCTAAGTCGTTAGCACGGCGGTTGTTTTGACCAAGGAATTCCATGGCAAAGTGAACGCCTTTCAGCTCACGACCTGGGATTGGTAAATCACGTGGAACCGTAGAACCACCTGTTAGCAATACCACATCAAACTCTTGGCGTAGCTGTTGAGCATTAACATCAACACCGATGTGTTGGTTTACTTTAAACTCAACGCCAGCTTCAGCCATTAGGTTGATCTTACGATCAATCACGTCCATACCCAGTTTGAAATCTGGGATACCGAAGCGAAGTAGACCACCGACTTTCTCGTCACGTTCAAATACCGTTACCGAGTGACCAGCGCTGTTTAGTTGCTCAGCTGCGGCTAGGCCTGCAGGGCCTGAACCGATAACTGCGACAGTTTTACCTGTACGAGAGCGTGGTGTTTTAGGTTTTGCGTACCCTTCACGGTACGCAGTTTCTACAATCGTTTTCTCGATATTACAGATAGTGATTGGGTCTTGGTTGATACCAAGAACACAGGCACTTTCACAAGGAGCAGGACAAACACGACCTGTAAACTCAGGGAAGTTATTGGTAGAGCTTAGAATGTTCCAAGCCTCTTCCCAGCTGTCACGGTAAACCGCATCATTGAATTCTGGGATGATGTTACCAATCGGACAGCCGTTGTGACAGAAAGGTACGCCACAGTCCATACAACGAGAGGCTTGAGTATTGATCCTTTCACCAAACTCTTCGTTGAGTACGAACTCTTTGTTGTCTTCAATTCGAACTGACGGGTCAAGCTTCTTTGGAAGCTCACGACCGTGTTCTAAAAATCCAGTAGGCTTACCCATTATACTGCCTCCACTTCTTCCGTTTGTGCCTGTTGTGCTTCAGCTTTACGCTTTTCAAGAACCGCTTTGTAGTCGCGTGGCATTACTTTAACTAGCGATGCAACACTTGCTTCAAAGTTGTCTAGGAAAGACTGAGCAACTTCACTTCCTGTGAATTCAACATGCTTAGTTAGCATATCTAGTAGAAGAACTTTATCTTCTTGTTCAATTGGATCTAGGTCTACAAGTTCAGAGTTAAGCTTGGTTTCGAAATCACCCGCTTTATCCCAAACATAAGCCACACCGCCACTCATACCAGCAGCAAAGTTACGACCCGTTGAGCCAAGGATAATTGCGACACCGCCAGTCATGTATTCACAACCGTGGTCACCAACGCCTTCAACAACAACCTTCGCACCAGAGTTACGAACACAGAAACGTTCGCCAGCCATACCGCGAATGAAAGACTCACCTGAAGTCGCACCGTAGAAACATACGTTACCTACCACGATGTTGTCTTCAGCAACGATAGTCGATTTCGCATCTGGGTACAGTACCAACGTACCGCCAGACAGACCTTTACCCCAGTAATCGTTCGCGTCACCTTCTACTTCGAACTTAACGCCTTTCGCAAGGAACGCACCGAAAGATTGGCCAGCACTACCGTGGAACTTAACGTTCATTGGTTGTGGTAAACCTTGGTCTTTGTAAACCTTCGAGATTTCGTTCGACAGCATGGTACCAGCAGAGCGGTCCGTGTTGATGATAGGGAAGCTCGCATTCACAGCTTCGCCTTTCTCAAGAGCTGGAATCGCAGCCTGAATCAACTTGCGGTCTAGAACGTCTTCTAGGTTGTGGTTTTGTTGTGTCTGGTTGTAGATACCATCTTCTTCACGTGCCTGCTCAATATGCAGTACAGGTGTTAGGTCTAGGTTTTTGTACTTCCAGTGACCGATGTCATCACGAACTTTAAGTTTGTGCGATTGACCCACCATCTCATCGATAGAGCGGAAGCCAAGTTCAGCCATTACTTCACGCAGACCTTCAGCCATGTATTGGAAGAAAGTGACTACGTCTTCTACGCGGCCGTCGAAACGTTCACGCAGGGTCTTGTTCTGTGTTGCGATACCAACAGGACATGTATTCTTGTGACACTTACGCATCATGATACAGCCTTCAACAACCAATGCTGCTGTTGCTACGCCCCATTCTTCAGCGCCAAGTAACGTTGCTACTGCAAGGTCACGTGGTGTTTTCATCTGACCATCAGACTGAACAACGATACGGTTACGTAGGCCGTTTTTCAGTAGTGTTTGGTGCGTTTCTGCTAGACCCAGTTCCCAAGGCAGACCAGTGTGACGGATAGAAGACATTGGAGATGCACCCGTACCACCATCAAAACCTGCGATAAGTACCACGTCAGCTTTCGCTTTCGCTACACCCGATGCAATCGTACCTACGCCAGCTTCTGATACTAGCTTCACGTTTACACGGCCATTACGGTTCGCGTTTTTCAGATCGTAGATCAGCTGAGCCAAATCTTCGATTGAGTAGATATCGTGGTGTGGCGGTGGCGAGATAAGACCTACGCCCGGAGTCGAGTGACGCGTTGCGCCGATCCAGTCATCAACCTTATCACCAGGTAGTTGACCACCTTCGCCCGGTTTCGCACCTTGAGCCATCTTGATTTGTAGCTCATCAGCGTTAGACAGGTAGTAAGACGTTACACCAAAGCGACCAGAAGCCACCTGTTTGATTGCTGAACGTTCCCAGTCACCGTTTTCTTTGCGTTCGAAACGTGCTGGATCTTCACCACCTTCACCTGAGTTTGATTTCGCGCCAATGCGGTTCATTGCAACAGCCAGTGTTGAGTGAGCCTCATGTGAGATTGAACCAAAGCTCATTGCACCCGTTGCGAAACGCTTAAGGATTTTCTCAATAGGTTCTACTTCTGCTAGAGGAATAGAGCCTGCAGGGTTCTTGATGAAGTCCAGTTGGCTACGTAGCGTTGCTGCGTTGTCGCCTTGGTCATCAACTGCTTTTGCGTACTTCTTGAACTGACCGTAATCTTTGTTACGTGTCGATTCTTGAAGTAGAGAAATCGTTTCAGGGTTGAATAGGTGCTTCTCGCCACGTTGTTTCCATTGGTAAACACCACCAACATCAAGGATCTGAGCTGGGATTTCACGAGCTGGGTAACCAACACGGTGACGAACCAGTACTTCTCGTGCGATATCGTCGATCGTTAGACCTTGGATACGAGAAACAGTACCTGTGAAGTATTTTTCAACCACTGATTTGCTAACACCAAGTGCTTCAAAGATTTGTGCACCGTGGTAAGACTGCAGCGTAGAGATCCCCATCTTAGAGAAGATCTTAAGTAGACCGCCGTTAACACCTTTACGGTAGTTATCGAATAACTCACGTGGGTGTACGTTTGGATCTAGCTTCTTCGTACGTTGCAGTTCAACAATCGTTTCAATAACTAGGTATGGGTTAACTGCGTTCGCACCGTAACCGATAAGCGTTGCAAAGTGGTGTGTCTCACGAGCGTCGCCCGTTTCAACCACGATGTCACACTTAGCACGTAGACCTTTACGGATTAGGTGGTGGTGAACTGCGCCAACAGCCAGCATTGCTGGAATAGCGGCATGGTTAGAGTTAACCGCACGGTCTGTCAGTAGGATGATAGAGTAGCCATCAATCACTGCGTCTTCTGCGTATTGGCAGATACGCTTAAGTGCGCGCTCTAACTTACCTTGGTCGCCATTTGCTTGGAATACGATGTCCAGCGTCTTCGCTTGAAGGTGCTCGTTATCGATTGCACGCAGTTTTTCTAACTCAGAGTTAGACAGTACTGGAGACTCAAGCTCTACTTTTTGACAGTGCTCAGGTGTTTCAGCAAGTAGGTTCTGATCCTTACCTAGGTAAGTGTTCAGAGACATAACCATGCGCTCACGAATCGGGTCGATCGGCGGGTTGGTTACTTGTGCAAACAACTGTTTGAAGTAGTTTGAAAGGTGCTGCGATTGGTGAGAAAGAATCGCTAGCGGCCAGTCAGCACCCATTGCAGAAAGTGGCTCGTAGCCTGTTTTTGCAAGAGGTAGAATGATTTCGTTTACTTCTTCAGAGCTCACGCCAAACGATTGTTGTTTGTGTAGTAGTTTCTCTGGAGAAGGTTGGCTAAATTCGTTGCTCGCATCTGGTAGCTTTTTCAAGCTCAGAAGGTTCTCTTCAACCCACTTTTCGTAAGGTTGTGCTTTAGCAATGCTGTCTTTCACTTCTTCATCAGAAATGATGCGGCCTTGCTCAAGGTCAGCAACAAAAATACGACCTGGTTGCAGACGACCACGGTACTCAACGTTTTCAGGTGCAATCTCAACAACACCAGACTCAGACGCCATGACTAGGAAGTCGTCTTTAGTTACTGTGTAGCGAGAAGGACGCAGACCATTACGGTCCAGTGTTGCACCTACTTGAACACCATCGGTGAAACATACTGATGCTGGGCCATCCCATGGTTCCATAACGTTCGCGTGGTACTGGTAGAACGCACGACGAGTTGGATCCATATTTTTGTTTTCTTGCCATGCTTCCGGGATCATCATCATCAACGCGTGTGGAAGAGTACGACCTGAAAGAACAAGTAGCTCAAGCGCCATATCGAAGTTTGATGAATCCGAACTACCTTCCTGACAGATAGGAAGCAGCATGTCGATTTCAGCTTGTGTAAACAGATCCGATTCTAGGATTGCTTCACGTGCTTTCATCCAGTTCAGGTTGCCGCGAACCGTATTGATTTCGCCATTATGCGCGATGTAACGGAAAGGCTGAGCTAGACGCCAACGTGGGAATGTATTGGTAGAGAAGCGAGAGTGTACCAGTGCTAGAGCTGTCACCATGGTTGGGTTTTGCAGGTCTAGGAAGTACTGAGGAACTTGTTCAGTTGTTAGCTGACCTTTGTACACCAATGTCTTGTAAGACATAGAGTTGATGTAGAAGTCATCACCGATATTTGAAACGCTTTCTAGGCATACACGAACCGTGTAGTTACGTAGAACATACAGTTTACGCTCAAGCTCTTCTGGTGTGATACCAGGGCCGCCAGAAATAAATACGTGTTCAAATTGAGGTTCAGTGCTTAGTGGGTCAGCACCAATCATTGAATTGTCAGTTGGAAGTTCACGGTAACCGATAACTTCTAACTCAAGGCGTTGTGCATTGCGTTCTAGAATGTCACGACACTGTGCACGTTTGTGTTCATCTTTAGGGAAAAGTACAACACCAACACCATATTTTTCAAAAGATGGCAGCTTAATTCCAAGCTTTACGGCTTCTTCTAGTAAGAATTCGTGCGGCTTCTGTAGCAGGATACCTGCACCATCACCAGAACACGGATCGCAGCCTTGGCCGCCACGGTGTTCCATACGTGCAAGCATATCGAGTGCTTGAGTTACTACATCATGAGATTTGCGATTCTTTAGATGCGCAACAAAACCGATACCACAAGCGTCATGCTCCAATTCAGGAGTATACAGACCCTGTGAGTTCTGCTCTTGATCTACCATAGATACATCCTTCCAGTTAAATCTAGGCGCAACTTATTTGTATAAAGTCAGCCTTGTCCTTTTATATTTATGGGTCTAAACCTGCCTATGCTGGCGGTTTGAATCCTTTCCGTATCTCGCAGGAAAAGTATTGCGAGAAAAACAATCCTTAGTGATACCTGTTTATTTTTAACCACAAACTAGTGGTTTATATAGGTGGGAGTTAGATATCACCGACTTATTAGCAAGTTTTCGTTGTAAGTAAATACTCAAAAATAGCCAATATGTGTAAGTATCCTACAATTTTGTCTAGGCGAATTGCAATGAAAGTTGACCCATGTAGACCATTTTTTTCGTTTTATTTTGAATTTAATGCCTAACAAATGTGCAACATTAGGCAAATAGAGCCGATTTTTTGCATGTTTATTGATATTTGTTAGGTTGCTCGCAAAAAGCCTTGAGTAAACTAATTGGTCGAATTTTGCAGGGATGTAATTTTTTTTCAAAAAAAGACTGATATTCATTCTTATTTACTTGAGTGCTTTGAAAATATGCAATTACACGAGTTGGTCAATACTATCGGCCAAGACCTTCAACGCCGCTATGGCGAGAAGGTTCACAAGCTGACGCTTCATGGTGGTTTCAGCTGCCCAAACCGAGACGGGACAATTGGCCGTGGAGGTTGCACGTTTTGTAACGTGGCTTCCTTTGCCGATGAACAAACTCAAATTCAAAGTATTGCTGACCAGCTAAAAGATCGTGCGGGTGAGATTGCTCGTGCCAAGAAGTACCTGGCTTACTTTCAGGCGTACACCAGCACTTATGCTGAGGTGCAAGTGCTCAAGAATATGTATGAAGAGGCGCTAAAAGCACCCGGTGCAGAGATCGTCGGCCTTTGTGTTGGTACGCGACCAGACTGTGTGCCTGATGCGGTGTTGGATCTGTTAGCGGGCTACGTTAAACAAGGCTATGAGATTTGGCTCGAGCTCGGCCTGCAAACCGCCAATGATAAAACCCTCAAGCGAATTAACCGCGGCCACGATTTTGCGGTGTATGAAACGATCACCCAACGCGCACGCGCTTTAGGTATCAAGGTGTGTACTCACCTGATTGTTGGTCTACCAAAAGAAACTAAAGCGGATAACCTTGAAACCTTAGATAAGGTATTAGCCGTTGGCACCGATGGTATTAAGCTTCACGGCCTTCATATAGTAGAGGGCAGTACCATGGCTAAGGCGTGGAAGGCAGGAAAGCTAGAAGCACCAAGCCTTGAAGAGTACATTGATATCGCGAGTGAGATCATTCAACGCACGCCTGCGGACGTGGTTTATCACCGTGTTTCTTCAGCGGCGAGACGCCCAACGTTGCTTTCTCCTTTATGGTGTGAGAATCGCTGGTTAGCGATGACTGAAATAGGTCGTTCGCTCGATAAAACCGGTGCTCAAGGCATCAAAACGGGCTCTGCATTCGAGTACACGTTGCCTGTTTTAAACGCAGCCAATTAATAGAAATGGGTGACTGTAGGTAACAGCAGATAAAACCAACAAATAGTGGTAACATTTCCCTCACAGATTTTATGGTATAGATTGAGAGTAAATGGAACTGGTAATGACTTGGTTGTGGGACAGGGCGTATGGCTACGGTATTTATATCGTTGTTGTATTGCTGATTGCTCTCATCTGCTGGCATCTCTATTCTCGTTATCAGTCGCATATCGAAACGCTTCTACTTGCTACCCCGTCGCCACTCTACTTTGTTGATGTTCGAAGTGGCGAAATACTTTATGCCAATCGCCAAGCCATGCAGTTGCTCGGTATCCGCCAAATCGGTGTTAATTTTCGCTTTCCTACTGTGGAAAGCGAGAACAGCTTTCGTCACTACTTAACCAACCACATCAACTCTCGAGCCTTCGAACAGGTCTCCCTGTGGGCGCTTTCTGAATTTGAGTCGTTCAAGATCAACTTGATCGGTCGTAAGATCCATTTTAGAAATAAGCAGGCTTGGATGATTCACGCCTCACCTTATAAAAACACTAACGAAGAACTGTCCCAAGAAGTTCGAGAACTGAATGTTGCTCGTACCGCTTTGGATTCTTTGTCTGAGCTGATCTACGTGAAAGATCAGAAAGGTCAGTTAGTGACGAGTAATCGCTCGTTTAAAAAGTTTTGGCATGGTCGTGCTGAAGAGGGCACCCTGAGTGTTTCTGGTGGAGTATTAAAAGGTCGTGTAAGTGAACGCTCTTGGACTACAGATCAAGATGGAAAAAGCTGCTTGCTTGAAACCTACCAAAGTGTCTTGCTCTCACAAGACGGATCAACCATAGGTACGCTCTCTATTAGCCATGATGTGACCGATTGGCATGACATGCAGCAGAAGCTGCGTGGCGAAATGGAGAAGCGAAAAGATACCGAAGTGGCACTTGCGCAGCGTGACACCATCTTGCAAAACATCCTGGAGGCCAGCCCAGACTCGATTGGTATCTTTAATGAAAACATGGTTTATCAAGCGTGTAATAAACCATTTGTGGCTGCGCTGGGTATCTCTGAAGTCAGTGACTTGATCGGTAAGCGTTTACAAGATGTGGTGCCACATAGCATCTATACGCGAATATCAGAAACCGATCATCAAGTGCTTCATCAAAGTAAATCGCTGCGTTATATCGACAAAGTGGTCTCAAGTGATGGAGCATTTACTTGGTATGATGTAGTCAAATCACCGTTTAGAGATCCAGCATCGAGCACTAATGGTGTGTTGATCATGGCGCGTGATATTACAGAGCGTTATCTAGCAGAACAAAAGCTTGAAGAAGCCAACCTTGAACTTGAACGCCTCAGCTTTATGGATAGCCTGACTAAAGTTTCTAACCGACGTCGTTTCGATGAACAGCTCTCTACACTGTGGCATTATCATGTGCGTGATAAGCTGCCACTGACGATCATGCTATGTGATATCGACTTCTTTAAAGGCTACAACGACTTTTACGGACACCAACAAGGCGATGATGCTTTGATTCAGGTTTCTCAGGCATTTAAGCAGGTGTTGAATCGTTCATCTGATTGTGTGGCTCGTTATGGTGGTGAAGAGTTCGGCTTTATTCTGCCAAATACAACGACCGAAGGTGCTCAGCTGGTGGCGCAGCGTATTCATGACGAAGTCCTAAAATTGGAACTTGCGCATGAGAAGTCGACAGTCTCTGAATTCATCACGGTGAGTATTGGTATTATCTCTTACATTCCTACACCTGATGATGAAATGGAATCGGCTGTTGCCTTGGCTGATAGTGCGTTGTATCAAGCGAAATCAGACGGTCGCAACCGTTCAATGGTGCATCCATACTCAATTCGCTAACGCTATAAAATTGGCAATTTGATTATCCCCGGCTATTTTTGCTTAGTTAGTATTTGTATTGGTTAATTAACCTTCGAAATTACCGCTGAACACTTGCTGCGTGTGATGTAGCTAGCTTACCTCCCATCTTCAAACAGGGTAGAATGTTGCTAGTCTTATCGCATGGAGCGCTAAATGAAACCCATGAAAAATCTTGCCCAGTATTACGTGGATCTACTCGTAAAACTGGGGATTGTCCGCTTTTCTATCTTACTCGCCCTAGCGCTTGTTGCCCTCGCTGTTGTTGTGCAAGTCGGTATCACCCTCGCACTCAAAGGCAATGTTGATGACATCGACATTGTCCGTTCAGTTTTCTTCGGTTTAGTGATCACGCCTTGGGCGGTTTATTTTCTGTCAGTGGTCGTGGACCAGTTGGAAGAATCACGTCAAAGGTTAGCGAAATTGGTCTCTAAACTTGGCGACATGCGTGAGCGAGACCAAGAACTCAACAATAAAATGCAGCTCAATATCGAGAAGCTTAATCAAGAAATTGAAGAGCGTGAAAAAGCGGAAGAAGCGCGCGCAGAAGCAATGCAAGATCTCGAAAACGAGGTGTTCCAGCGCGAGCGTACTCAGCTTGAACTCGCAGAACGTACTGCACTGTTACGCTCGTTTATCGATGCCTCGCCTGACCTTATTTACTACCGTAATGAAGATGGTGTGTTCTCTGGTTGTAACCGTGCGGTTGAAGAGCTCACTGGTAAAACAGAAAAAGAGCTAGTTGGTTTAACGCCTTGGGATGTTTACAGCAAAGAGGTCGCTCAGCAAGTTGTTGAAACCGATAAGAAAGTATTTGCTGACAACCAAGCACTGACTTATGACCAATGGCTTGAATACCCAGATGGCCGCAAGAGTTATTTCGAACTGCGTAAAGTCCCTTTCTACAGCAAAGATGGCCGCCACTTAGGTTTAGTCGGTTTCGGCCGCGATATCACTGAGCGCAAAGAGCACCAAGAGTATCTAGAAAAAGCCAGCCGCGATAAGACCACCTTTATCTCAACCATTAGCCACGAGTTAAGAACGCCGCTCAATGGCATTATTGGTTTAAGTCGCATGCTGCTTGATAGCCAACTGACCACTGAGCAGCGTAAACAGATGCAGACCATCAAGGTGAGCGCGGTGACATTGGGTAATATTTTCAACGATATTATCGACATGGATAAGTTCGACCGCCGTAAGCTTGAGCTCTTCCCAACGCCTATCAACTTTGAAGATTTCGTTGTCGAGATCGAAAGTATCTCTGCATTGATGGCAGAGCAGAAAGGGTTAAGGTTCGATCTAGAAAGGTTGTCTGATCTTCCTGCTGCTGTTGAGGTGGATGGTACTCGTCTTCGACAGGTACTGTGGAACCTTGTTAGTAACGCGATGAAGTTCACCAAAGATGGTGGAGTGGTGATGACAGTCAGCGCCGACATTGATGGTGACTTTGCCAACATTACAATGGAAGTGGAAGATACTGGTATTGGTATTCCTGAAAGTGAAATCGAGAAGATTTTCGCGATGTACTATCAGGTGAAATCGGGCAAGGACAACTTGCACGCTGTCGGCACGGGTATTGGTCTTGCTGTCTCTCAACAGCTAATCAATATGATGGATGGCCACATTGAAGTCACCAGTGAAGAGGGCTTTGGCAGTACCTTTACGGTTTCGATTCGAGTTCCAGTGAATCACGATACTCAGGCTCTGATCAAAACGCCAAGAAAACAGTCGAATCTTAAGATCTTTATGGTCGAAGACATTGAACTCAATATCACAGTGGCTCGCTCTCTACTTGAAAGCCTTGGCCATGAAGTGACCGTCGTGATGACGGGTAAAGAGGCGCAAATTGCTTTCAATCCTGAAGACTATGATTTGGTGTTGTTGGATATCCAACTGCCAGATATGACGGGTTTCGATATTGCTCAATACTACCGCGAGAAATACAGCCAGCTACCGCCTTTGGTGGCGTTAACTGCGAACGTATTAAACAACAAGCAAGAGTACTTCCAGAAAGGCATGGACGAAGCGATCAGTAAACCTTTGTCGGTTCGAGCTATCCAAGATGTCATCAGTGAACTTATCGAAGATGCACCAGAGGTAATTGAGAAGGTAGCGGGCACGGATAAGGTTGAGAGCATTGATAAAGTCGACGCGAGTAAGCCTGTTCTTTCAGCAATTGATACCACTTTGCTTGATATTGATATGCTAGAGTCTTATGTTGATATTGTTGGACCTAAACCGGTTTTGGATAGCATCGCGATGTTCGAAGATATGATGCCGGAGTATATGGAAATATTGAACTCCAACATGGTCGCGAAAGATAAAGCCAGTATCGTTTCTGAAGCACATAAGATTAAAGGTGCAGCAGGTTCTATTGGCCTGAAACGCATCCAACAAGTTGCCCAGAAAGCTCAATCTCCAGATATGCCTGCGTGGTGGGAGAACATTTCAGATTGGGTTGATGAGATAAATAACGAATACCAGAATGACATTGAAGTCTTAAAGAGTTGGTTAAACCAAAGGTAGAAGAATAATGAAAAAATTAGCATTCGCCGCATGTGTAGTGGCATTAGCGGGTTGTTCTACGCCACAAGTAGAATGGCAGCAAGATAATCAAGTCGAAGTATCTGCAGCAACAGTTACCATGAAAAGCAACCTTTGGCACAACAAGATGCCAACGATTGGCGAGACTCAAGATAAGACCCTGCATGGTTCTATCTACCTAGAGTCAGACTCACAACTGCCAGCAACGCTTGCGGTTGAGAGTGTTACGGTTAAACAGGGTGCAGACACCTTGTTGATAACGGCTGACGATCTTGATTTAAGAACACACAGTGAAACTCAATGGGAAGTCGCGTTTGTATGGCAGTTAGAAATCGACAGTGATAAGCCTGTTGATGTGGCGGTGGAACTTAAAGATGGCGAAACCGTGAAGTGGCTAGTAGAGAAAGACGTTAAGGTGGATACGGTTTATTAAAACCTTATCCAATTAAGAACAATAAAAAAGGGAGAATGCGTTGGCATTCTCCCTTTTTAATAACTATTGATGACGCTTCTAATGTTCAAAGTACTTACTGGTGAGTAGTGCTAAATGGTCAGAAGCGCGAATCGAATTAGTCTTCTAGATCACCACAAAAGCGGTAGCCTTCACCGTGAATCGTTGCAATGATTTCTGGCGTACCAGAAACAGATTCAAAGTGCTTACGAATACGACGGATTGTTACGTCTACAGTACGATCGTGTGGCTTAAGCTCACGGCCTGTCATCTTCTTAAGAAGGTCAGCACGTGTTTGGATCTTACCTGGGTTCTCACAGAAGTGAAGTAGAGCACGGAACTCTGAACGAGGTAGCTTGTAGCCTTCGCCATCTGGGCTAACCAGAGAACGACTGTTGATATCTAGTACCCAACCGTTGAACTCGTACTTCTCAACGCTACGCTTCTCTTCTTGAACAGAGCTTGTGCTCATTGAACGGTTCAGAAGGTTGCGTGCACGGATAGTCAGTTCACGAGGGTTGAAAGGCTTAGTGATGTAGTCATCAGCGCCGATCTCTAGGCCAAGGATCTTATCAACTTCATTATCACGACCAGTTAAGAACATAAGCGCTACGTTTGCTTGCTCACGTAGTTCACGCGCAAGTAGTAGACCATTCTTACCTGGAAGGTTGATGTCCATAATTACAAGGTTAACTTGGTTGTCAGATAGCACTTGGTGCATCTCTTCACCGTCGCTAGCCTCAAAAACAGCATATCCCTCTGCTTCAAAAATACTCTTTAGAGTGTTACGAGTTACTTGCTCATCTTCAACGATAAGAATCTGCGGGGTTTGCATTTGGCGGTACCTAAATTTGTGACGAAACTGTGCTAATAGAATAAATTCTAGGCAAAAACATAACATACAGGTAATGTATTTTTGATGATAACTTAAAGTTTTCAAAAAAACACTTACTTCCAGCTATCTGCCTTCCTTGAAGTATTGCCCAATAACGTAGATCCAGTACGCCTTTCAATCATTCTTTTAGTGATTGGAGTGGATTCTATAATGTTAACAGCATGCTAACAACGCGAGAATGTTAATTCCATTCACTTTGTTGATTTACATCAATTGCCGTATCGCAACAAACTTTAATAGTATGGCTACAACTTAACCAGTGTTATGGTGACTATTTAGCACCAAAACAAGAATGATTATTCGTGATGCTTAGCACATCTTGCCTGCTAAAGACCGGATTATGAACCAAGGAAGCTGAAAGCTGTCTTAAGAGTCTAGTAGATAAATATGCTCAATCAACTTTTATTGAGTAATAAATTGAGCATAGAACAATGAAAACAAAGGATTAATTTTAATAACATATAAAAGCATAGAGGCTAGCCTGACATAACCGGTAACGCCTTACTCACGGAGGATATATGCACGATATAACACCCGACTTGTGTGATGAGTTTGAAAGCGAAGTCACCCTACTGAACATGCCATTGCAGAACTTCGGCCAACGTGGTGCGTTCTTTGGAAAAATTGTAACAGTTCGTTGTTATCACGATAATTCCAAGGTTCGCGAGGTTTTAGAGACCGACGGCTGTGGCAAAGTGCTTGTCGTTGACGGAAATGGCTCATGCCAGAAGGCACTGCTTGGTGATCAACTCGCTATTCTCGCAATAGAAAATGGTTGGGAAGGCGTGATTGTGAACGGTGCAGTGCGTGATGTAGGCATGATGTCGCAAATGGACCTTGGCGTTCAGGCGTTAGGTGCATCGCCATTCAAAACAGAGAAACGCGGTGTCGGCCAAGTGAATGTGACGCTCTCTATACATAATCAACTGATTCAGCCTGGTGACTATATTTATGCCGATTGGAATGGTGTATTAATTTCATCTGAGTTGTTAATTGAATCGTAACTGACTCAAATTTAATGCCGTTGATAGATTGGATCGGGGAATGGTTTGTGATGTGCTGAAAGCTTGGATCTCAATTCGCACTAATCAGTTAATAAAGAACAAGCTAAAGAGACTAAAAGCGAAACCCTAATCCCACTTCAACACCTTGCTGCCACTCTTCATAATCAAGGGTGGCATGCAAATCTAGGTTATCTGTCAGTTGCACTCGGCTGGAAACCTCTGCGGCTACCGATTTCTCATTGTCTTCGGTTTCGTCTTTATAGGTGTGCAGGGAACTGTTGAAAGAGACTCTTTCTGAAAACTGATAACTGACACCGCTCAAGAATCCACTTTCCTGTTTTAGTGCCGCATTATTGATACGTGTACCGACGAAAAGATCCACATCTGAAAACAAGCTATAAGAGTAGCCACTGTCTATCTTCCAAGTATCGAAGCTTTCACTCGACGCGTTTTGTGTGGAGATAAAGAATTTATGAGAAGAACGATCGATCTGGCTGGGTAGCAGAGGCAAGCTATTCGCTGAACAAACAACAGGCATAGCAAAAGCTAAAAGAATAAGTAATCTCTTCATTTCCCACTCCTGATGTCATTATTATTGTTCTTCGAACGTTATCGTTCAATTAAAGCACAGAACTTGTACGTTCGCTGCACAATCGATATAGCATTTTGTTATGACTATATATGCAATTGATTACTCTTGCCTGTTCGATGAGTAAATCCAGTATCTTAAGTGAAGGTTTATACAGGGTGTTTTATCCCTTAAATGACGGTTTGCTCTGAAAAACGGTACGAATGTAAAAAAAACGCAACTTTTCATTGACGTCCAGTGGTAAAAATTGATACACGTAGAGTAAAGCACAAGCAGAGAATTTGATATGCAGCACGTAAGCCACCTAGTAATGACCACAACCATTATTATTACCGACATTAACATTGTTGGGGCAGGCTGCTAAGTAACGGATTTTAAAAAAAAGGCCTGTATCCAACAAGATACAGGCCTTTTTTTGTACCATTTTTATGACTTATGGAGAAAGGGATGCGCGTTTTAAAGTTTGGAGGTTCATCATTAGCTGATGCAGATCGTTTTTTACGAGCGGCTGATATCATCGCTAATAATGCCCAGCAAGAAGAGCTAGCCGTTGTACTATCGGCTCCAGGAAAAACAACCAATAAGTTGGTCGCTGTAATTGAAGCTGCACTTAAAAATGGTGAAGCAGACGCACAGATTACAGAGATCGAATCCTCATTCGCTGCACTGTTTGCAGATATTCAAGCCGTTGTTCCTTCTATTGATGGTTCTGCGTTCCAAGAGCAGGTTGATACTTCTCTTGCTCAGCTAAAACAGTTCGTAAACGGCATTAACCTACTGGGCATGTGCCCGAACCATGTTAATGCTCGCATCATCAGTAAAGGTGAGCGAATCTCAATCCAGTTGATGAAAGCGGTACTTGAAGCGAAAGGCCAACCATCAAGCCTGATTGACCCAGTTCAATATCTATACGCGAAAGGTGATCACCTTGAAGCTATGGTCGATGTGGATGTTTCAACTCAGAACTTCCGTCAGTCGCCACTGCCTAAAGGTCACGTAAATATCATGCCGGGCTTTACAGCTGGTAACGATAAAGGTGAATTAGTGACACTTGGCCGTAACGGCTCTGATTATTCAGCTGCAGTGCTAGCAGCGTGTCTACGTGCTGATTGCTGTGAGATCTGGACAGATGTAGACGGCGTTTACAACTGTGACCCGCGTTTAGTTGATGATGCTCGTCTTCTTAAGTCATTAAGCTACCAAGAAGCGATGGAGCTTTCTTACTTTGGTGCTTCGGTTCTACACCCGAAAACTATCGCGCCTATCGCACAATTCCATATTCCTTGTCTGATCAAAAACAGCTTTAACCCACAGGGTGCAGGTACTCTTATTGGCCAAGACACTGGCGAAGATAACTTAGCAATTAAAGGTATTACGACACTAAGCGACCTAACAATGGTCAACGTATCAGGCCCAGGCATGAAGGGTATGGTAGGCATGGCGAGTCGTGTATTCGGCGCGATGTCTTCTGCTGGCGTTTCTATTGTCCTTATTACTCAATCTTCTTCTGAGTACAGCATCAGCTTCTGTATTGAATCAGCTGACAAAGTGAAAGCGAAACAAGTGTTGTCAGACGCGTTTGAACTTGAACTTAAAGATGGCCTATTAGAGCCGGTTGAGTTCATGGATGACGTTGCGATTGTAACGCTGGTGGGTGACGGTATGCGCACTTCACGTGGCGTAGCTTCTCAGTTCTTCTCTTCTTTAGCAGAAGTGAACGTCAACATTGTTGCTATCGCGCAAGGTTCATCTGAGCGCGCTATTTCAGCGGTTATCCCTGAAGACAAAATCTCTGAAGCCATCAAAGCGTGTCACGAGAACCTATTTAACTCTAAGCACTTCCTAGACGTATTCGTTGTGGGTGTCGGCGGTGTTGGTGGCGAGCTTGTTGACCAGATCCAACGTCAGCAAGGCAAACTGGCTGAAAAAGGCATCGTGATTCGCGTATGTGGTTTAGCAAACAGCAAAGGTTTGTTGCTAGACAGCGATGGTCTACCGCTAGAGCAGTGGCGTGACCGTATGTCGAGTGCGACTGAAGAGTTCAGCTTAGCTCGCTTAGCGGCTTTGGTTCAACGTAACCACATCATCAACCCTGTATTGGTTGATTGTACGTCTAGCGAAGGTATTGCGGCGCAGTACGCTGATTTCCTAGCGGCTGGTTTCCACGTGGTAACACCAAACAAGAAAGCAAACACAGCAAGCATGGCTTACTACCATCAGCTTCGTGAAGTTGCACGTAACTCACGTCGTAAGCTGATGTACGAAACAACCGTAGGTGCTGGCCTACCGGTAATCGAAAACCTACAGAACCTAATCTCTGCAGGTGATGAACTTGAGAAATTCAACGGTATTCTTTCAGGTTCACTGTCTTACATCTTCGGCAAGCTTGATGAAGGTATGACACTGAGCCAAGCCACCAACATTGCAAAAGATAACGGCTTCACAGAACCGGATCCTCGTGATGATCTATCTGGTATGGATGTGGCGCGTAAGCTGCTTATTCTTGCTCGTGAAGCAGGTATGGCGCTTGAACTTGAAGATGTTGAAGTAGACCAAGCTCTGCCACCGGGTTTTGATGATTCAGGTACGGTTGAAGAGTTCATGGCTCGCTTGCCAGAAGCGGATGCTTACTTCAAAGAGCAGTCAGCTATCGCAGCTGAAGAAGGCAAAGTACTTCGTTATGTTGGCGAAATCGCTGAAGGCAAGTGTAAGGTTCGTATCGCTGCTGTTGATGGCGACGACCCAATGTTCAAGATTAAAGATGGCGAGAACGCATTAGCATTCTACAGCCGTTACTACCAACCAATCCCTCTAGTACTGCGTGGCTACGGCGCGGGTACTGAAGTAACAGCAGCTGGCGTATTCTCTGATGTGATGCGTACTCTTGGTTGGAAATTAGGAGTTTAGGAATGAGTTCAAGTGATATGGATGTTGTCGTTTATGCTCCTGCATCAATCGGTAATGTCAGTGTAGGGTTTGACGTGCTGGGGGCCGCTGTGTCTCCAGTGGATGGCACACTGTTGGGTGACCGAGTTATGGTTAAAGCCGGTGATGAACCATTCTCACTTAAAACAGCAGGCAGCTTTGTTTCTAAGCTGCCAACTGAAGCAAAAGAAAACATCGTCTACGACTGCTGGGTGGTGTTTTCGAGAGAGCTTGATAAAAAAGGCGTTACGCTAAAGCCTTTGGAAATGACGCTAGAAAAGAACATGCCTATCGGTTCAGGTTTGGGTTCTAGTGCATGTTCAATCGTCGCGGCACTGGATGCGCTAAACCGTTTTCACGGTCAGCCACTGAATGAAACTGAACTGCTTGCTCTGATGGGCGAAATGGAAGGCAAGATTTCAGGTGGTATCCACTACGATAACGTTGCGCCATGTTACCTTGGTGGCGTGCAGCTCATGCTTGAAGAGCTAGGCATCATCAGCCAAGAAGTGCCGTGTTTTGACGACTGGTACTGGGTGATGGCTTATCCGGGTATTAAGGTTTCAACGGCTGAAGCGAGAGAGATCCTACCATCTCAATATCGTCGTCAGGATATCATTGCTCATGGTCGTCACTTAGCGGGCTTTATCCACGCTTGTCACTCTGGTCAGCCGGAGCTAGCCGCTAAGATGATCAAAGACGTGATTGCTGAACCATATCGTGAGAAACTGCTTCCAGGGTTTGCTGATGCTCGTAAATACGCGCTGTCAGCTGGGGCTCTGGCTACTGGTATTTCTGGTAGTGGTCCAACTCTATTTAGCATTTGCAAAGAACAAGATGTCGCCGAGCGTGTTGCACGCTGGTTAGAACAAAATTACGTACAAAATGAAGAAGGATTCGTTCACGTTTGTCGCCTAGATAAGCAGGGTTCGATCGTTACAGGAAGTGAGTTATGAAACTGTACAACATCAAAGAAAATGATGAACAAGTCTCTTTTGGCCAAGCCGTTCGTCAAGGCTTAGGCCGTAATCAAGGTCTATTTTTCCCATCTGAACTGCCAAAGTTTGATGATATCGATGCGCTGCTAGCAGAGGACTTTGTCCCTCGTAGCTCAAAGATTCTGTCAGCATTGATTGGTGATGAACTACCAAAAGAACAGATCGACCAAATGGTGGATGCAGCGTTCCAATTCCCTGCACCAATTAACCAAGTAAAAGATGGCGTTTACGCGCTTGAGCTTTTCCACGGTCCAACACTGGCGTTTAAAGATTTCGGTGGCCGCTTTATGGCTCAATCTTTAGCAGCTGTTTCTGATGGTGGTCAAATCACTATCTTAACGGCAACATCAGGTGATACTGGTGCGGCGGTTGCGCATGCTTTCTACGGCATGGAAGACATCAATGTTGTGATTCTTTACCCGAAAGGCAAGATCAGCCCGCTGCAAGAGAAACTGTTCTGTACGCTTGGTAAGAACATCCACACAGTGGCGATTGATGGCGACTTTGATGCGTGTCAGGCTCTAGTTAAAGACTCATTTGATGACGCCGAACTGCGTAAAGAGATTGGCTTGAACTCAGCAAACTCTATCAACATCAGCCGTTTAATGGCTCAGATCTGTTACTACTTTGAGGCGGCTTCTCAGCTGACTAAAGAGCAACGTGAAAACCTTGTTATCTCCGTACCAAGTGGTAACTTTGGTAACCTAACGGCTGGTCTATTAGCTAAAGCGCTAGGTCTACCTGTTAAGCGTTTCATCGCAGCAACCAACGAAAATGACACGGTTCCTCGTTACCTAGAAACAGGCGAGTGGACTCCAAAACCGACCGTTGCGACAACATCGAACGCGATGGATGTAAGCCAACCAAATAACTGGCCTCGTATCGAAGAGCTTTGCCAACTGAAAGGCTGGGGCTTAGATACACTAGGCAAAGGTAAAGTATCTGACGAGCAGAGCGCTGAGTCAGTTCGCGACCTAAAAGCGCAAGGTTACCTGTGTGAACCACATGGTGCGATTGCTTACCGTCTACTGGAAGAGCAACTGCAAGAGAACGAAACTGGCTTGTTCCTGTGTACAGCACACCCAGCGAAATTCAAAGAAGTGGTTGATGATATTTTAGGTTCGGATATTGAACTGCCTGGCCCGTTAGCAAAACACGCGGCGATGGAGTTGTTGTCTGAAGATCTTGATAACGATTTTGAAGCGCTAAAAGCAGTGCTTCGTCGAGTTCAACCTGCGTAATTTTTCAAAACGTAGAGTGTAGAACTTAGATCGATAAGAAAAGGTGAATGAGCAATCATTCACCTTTTTTATTGTCTGAGTGTTTTTAAAGTAAGCTTTATTTAAGGGTTTTCTTACGCTTAAATGGCTTTAAGTAAGTGTATTGCTTTAACCTGATCAAAACGGAAAGGGATAGTATGAATTTTTTGATTTTTCTTGGCTCTGTACGTGAGAGTACACCACCAAGACCTGCTCGATTAGGGATGAGAGTCAGCAAGGCGTGTGAAAAGCTGCTTGCGAATCAGCACTCAGAGCATACGGTCGAGATTATCGACCCATTGAATTATGACTTTGGCGATGTGTTTAAGCCTGAGTTTTCGTATCATCGCTCAAAAGTACCCGCGCACTTAGCAGAGTTAGCCGACAAGATTGCTAAAGCTGATGGTTATGTGATGGTTAGCCCGGAATACAATCATTCGATGAGCCCAGCGCTAGCTAATATTCTCAATCACTTTGGTAGCTCGCTATTTTCATATAAACCGAGTGCGATTGTGACCTATTCTGCCGGTCAGTGGGGTGGGGCAAGAGCATCCGTTTCAATGAGAACCTTCTTGTCAGAGCTAGGTTGCTTGCCTGTTTCTGCGATGATTCACTTGCCGAAAGCGCAAGAAGTGTTTGATGAAGAGGGCTGCGTTGTTCAAGAGTCTGAGCAAGCACAATGGGATGAATACATGAATCGAACATTCCATCAGTTGATGTGGTGGGCACAAGGTGCTGCGTTGCAAAGAGACAATGTTGATCCAACGGCTCTGGCGAAAGCCTTTACTAAAGATCCTTCTCAACGAAATGCGCCATAACCAAATTTGATTGGTGAGAGTGCTGTTTGGTTTTAAGGGAACGGGTTCTGAGTTGGAACAATAAACGATAAGAAGTTGCTAGGACAAAAACTAAAAAAGCTTGGCCATTTCTGACCAAGCTTTTTAAATCTTTAACACTCTAGTTTACTGAGATTATAGAGACTCAGTGAACGTACGTGCGATAACGTCACGTTGCTGTTCAGTTGTTAGAGAGTTGAAACGTACAGCGTAACCCGATACACGGATAGTTAGCTGTGGGTAGTTCTCTGGGTGAGCAACTGCATCTTCTAGCGTTTCACGCTTAAGAACGTTAACGTTTAGGTGTTGGCCACCTTCGATGCGTGGTGCTGCTTCGATTGCAACTTCACGGCTCTCGTACTCGCCTAGGTCTGCAGCTGAGATAACTTGGTCAGCTTCGAAACCTGCAGTAGCAACAACACAACGAGCTTCATTCTTCTCGCTATCTAGTAGCCAGATTGAGTTTAGTAGGTCATCGTTTGCTGCTTTAGTAATTTGAATACCTTGGATCATAACTATCTCCTAGTCCACTGAATGTGGTTTGATTATGGTGTTAACTTTCGATTTTTATTGAGCTGGGTAATATATACCTAATATTAGTAAGGTTAACATTGATTTAAGTCAAAAAACAACCAAAAACCATATTTTTACAAAGGTGATTATATTGAGGTAAATCAATAAAACCTTTGAAAACAAAGTAATTACAAAATATTTTAAAGTATAAAAAATATTTAACAGTCATATTTGTTGTAAGTTTACTACATTTGTTGTGTTTTTATTGAACTACAACCGATACGACCCTTTATTTATTAAGCATTCTGAAAGTGTAAAGTGATTTAATGACAAACAATAATTCATCCTCAAAACCGGAAACAAATATTAAGTTTATTGGCGCTCATGTGTCGGCTGCTGGTGGTGTTGATCAGGCGCCTATGCGTGCACGTGAAATCGGCGCCAATGCGTTTGCACTGTTTACCAAGAACCAGAGACAGTGGGCGGCAAAACCGCTAGAAGCGAAAACCATTAGTGCCTTTAAAGCCAATTGCAAAATGTTGGGCTTCGGTGCTGAGCACATTCTTCCTCATGACTCCTACCTGATTAACCTAGGAGCACCAGAAGAAGAGAAGCTAGAGAAATCACGCGCGGCTTTTATTGATGAAATGGAGCGTTGTAATCAACTTGGATTAACGCTTTTGAATTTTCACCCTGGCAGTCATTTGAAGAAAATCTCAGAAAGCGAATGTTTGGCGAAGATCGCTGAATCGATCAACCTAGCTCATCAAGCGGTACCTGACGTAATCGCAGTGATCGAGAATACGTCTGGGCAGGGCACTAACCTTGGTTGGAAGTTTGAACATCTAGCAGAGATTATCGATCAGGTAGAAGATAAGTCACGTGTTGGTGTGTGCTTAGACACCTGCCATACGTTTACTGCTGGCTATGACTTACGTACAAAAGAGGCGTGTGAGCATACTTTTGCTGAGTTCGACCGCATCGTAGGTATGCACTATCTAAGAGCAATGCACATCAATGATTCAAAAGCTGAGTTCGCGAGCCGAGTCGATCGACACCATTCTTTAGGAAAAGGCGAAATTGGCTGGGATTGTTTTGAGTATATTGCCTCTGATTCTCACTTTAATGGTATCCCTCTTATATTGGAAACCATTGATTCGACCATCTGGAAAGAGGAAATTCAACAACTTAGAATGTTTCATCGCTCAGCAACGCTAGCGAGCGAAGAAGCGTAATAATAGAGGGGAAAATTTATTTCCGTCTATTTCTAAAAATTGGCACCTTTCTTTCATAGTATTAAAGTGAATATGTAGTTCACGATGTCTTAGAGGAGGTGCCTTTATGTATTCAATCACCCAAACTTCAACTATTGCAGTCGCACGCCGTTTACCTACACCAAACCGTCACGTGCATAACCACGGCCACCATCGTACACAGCAGAAAAGTGGTTAATCGAGATAAACACAACTTGAACTGATTATTATGATTCATCAACAAGTGAACCCTACACATCATGTTTATTGATAGCTGTATGAGGTATAACTAGAGCCTTATTTAGGACAGTTAGCCGATACAGCTATTTTTTTGTCTGGCGAAAGCCGCTAGAAACCTTGATGATTGGGAAGTAAAACGATGAGCGCACCAAAGACTTGGGAATCCATTATTAATGATGAACGTGATAAAGAGTACCTTCAGAGTGTGCTCACGTTTGTTGAACAGCAACGTGATAGTGGCAAAACCGTCTACCCGCCACAAAATCAGGTGTTCAGTGCCTTTGATATGACGCCTTTCGAATCCGTGCGAGTGGTTATCTTAGGGCAAGATCCTTATCACGGTGCTAACCAAGCTCACGGCTTAGCATTCTCAGTGCTTCCTGGTGTGAAAATTCCCCCTTCTCTACGCAATATGTACAAAGAGCTTGCACAAGATATAGAGGGCTTTGAGATTCCTAGTCATGGTTATCTCGATTCTTGGGCACGGCAGGGGGTGTTGATGTTGAACACTGTCCTTACCGTAGAAGAGGCAAAAGCACACTCACATGCTAAGTGTGGCTGGGAAACCTTTACCGATGCCATTATTGCTGAGCTTAATCAGCGTTCTGAACCGATCATCTTTCTGTTGTGGGGCGCACACGCCCAGAAGAAAGGCCAAGCGATTGATGACGACAAGCATCATGTGTTGGTTGCACCTCACCCATCGCCATTATCGGCACGCCGTGGCTTCTTCGGTTGTCAGCACTTCTCTACAACCAACAAGCTGCTTTCTTCTATGGATCAACAACCTATTGACTGGCGTTTACCAACAGAAGTGTAGGTTGGTGGTTTTCTGAGCAGGGTCAAATCATAAATCAGCATATTCGTATACACTTATAAATAGTAGGTGTAATGGAGTGCAATACTATGATGATTGAAAGGATAAGACGAGAGCATGGCTATATGGCTCGTTTACTCGCGATACTCAACAGTAAGTTAGAGTTTCTGAAACAGGAGCGAGAAATAAACTATAGCCTGATCGCAGAGGTGGTTCATTACTTGATGAACCATTCAGACAAAGTGCATCACCCTAAAGAAGACGTCATTTATCGCTACTATCTTAAGCAATATGGCAGCGAGCAAGCGATTGAAGACTTGGAGTTAGAGCATCAATTGCTTTCTGATAAAACGGCGGACTTTTTAGGTTTGGTCGATATGATCCTTCAAGATGCGGTGGTCCCTCAGCAAGTCTTTATTGAGCAGCTTGAAGCGTTTGTTCAGGCCCAGCGAAAACACATGGAATATGAAGAGAAGCATGTGCTACCCATGATTGTTGAGGCGTTCACGGTGAAAGATTGGCAAGAAGTGGAGTCTCAATGGCTTCAACCGGAAGATGACCCTGTCTTTGGAGAGACCATCGCCGATCAATATCGTCAACTCGCGGCTCGGGTTCGACAAAATGAACAAGAGTGCGTTTAGCCTGTTTTAATGTTGAAACGCCCCTATTTTTAGGTGTCCTCTATACTAGAGGGTTGGTTTCTAAATGGCGCTTTGAGCGGATTAACTACCTCAAACAATAAAAAAGGCACCTATATAGGTGCCTTTTGCTATCTGATTTCTTATCGTGCTGATTAAAGCTTTATATCGTCAAGGCTAAAATCAAGACCTAGGTTCATCTCTCTCAGCTCTTTCTCAAGCTGCCTACGATCGTTGATGGCTTCGATTTCACGCCACTTGCGCTTGAGTGGTTTCGAGCGTGATTTTTGAGTTACACGAGGCATTTCTAGTTCTGATACTTCATCGAATTGAAAGCTATCCATAAGCCATATCTCCTTCCGTGGGACTAGTTCTTACGAACCAATAAATATCATATTTAGGTTCACAATAACTATGATTTGTTTCTCATTTGTTTCAAATTCATGAAGCTTTTGTTCTATTTTCTTATGCATGCTCACACATTATCAGGATTTTTATGTACAAAAAACAGGCAAACAAACCTAAGTAAACGATTAAATTGGGGGTTATTGAATGTTAATTCATTGTGCGAATGGAATAGCGTTTTGACTACAATGCATTGAAGTGCACATGGTGCCGTGCGGTATAGGGATCTCATTGGCCTAGAAAAAAACGAAGATCTTCACTATACCTTGTAAAACCTAGGCTGACGTCATTTTTATGGGATGATGTTCTTGTTGGGGTAGTGCCGTGGCTGTTGTTGATATTATGTCCCGATAATGTGACTTTTATTGGGCTGCATTGTTGAAAGTTGTGTTAACAAAAGGTGTGTTATTAGTGAAATGTCATTTTAATATAAGTGCATTTGCATATTGATTTTTAGGCCGTCTCGCTGCATTATCCGCCCGTCAAAAAATACACTGATACGTAAAATGGATGCATGAAGCGACATTTACAGTCTCAATCGCCGCAAGAATATAACAAGAGTGCCGACACAACATTGACAAAGGCATAGGCGATTAAGAGGAAGGCTAGGAAGCATGATCGGTGCTTAAACTCAATTACGAGGTTCACGTGACAGACTTAATCAATTTGATGAACGATCTCCTTTGGGGATCTATCTTAGTTTACTTACTGGTTGGTGTGGGTATCTACTTCACTGTACGACTAGGCTTCATTCAATTCCGCCATTTCGGCCACATGTTCTCTGTTCTTAGAAACAGCCGTAAAGCAGACAGTGCTGGTATCTCTTCTTTCCAAGCTCTTTGTACTAGTCTCGCTGCTCGTGTTGGTACGGGTAACATGGCAGGTGTTGCAGTAGCACTAACCGCTGGTGGCCCTGGTGCTATCTTCTGGATGTGGCTAATCGCAATGCTAGGTATGGCAACATCGTTTGCAGAAAGCACACTGGCACAGCTATACAAAACGCGTGATAACGACGGTAACTACCGCGGCGGCCCTGCATACTACATGGAGAAAGGCCTAGGCATGCGTTGGATGGGGGTTCTATTCTCTATCTTCCTAATCATTGCATTTGGTCTTGTATTCAACGCGGTTCAAGCGAACGCGATTGCAAGCGCAATGAACACAGCATTCGACCTTGAGCGTAGCTACGTTGGTGTTGGTATCGTAATCATCTCTGCATTCGTTATCTTCGGTGGTATCCGTAAGATTGCACGTACAGCAGAAATCATCGTTCCAATCATGGCATTGGCTTACCTAGCGATCGCTATGTACGTAATGTTCGCGAACATCGAGAAAGTGCCTGAAGTACTGGCTCTTATCTTCAAGAGTGCATTCGGTCTGCAAGAAGCAGCAGCGGGTGGCCTAGGTTACGCAATCGCACAAGCGATGATTAACGGTATCAAACGTGGTTTGTTCTCGAACGAAGCGGGTATGGGTTCTGCGCCAAACGCAGCAGCTTCTGCTACGCCTTACCCACCGCACCCAGCATCACAAGGTTACGTGCAAATGCTAGGCGTGTTCATGGATACCATTGTTATCTGTTCAGCAACAGTAGCTATCATCCTGATGTCTGGTGAGTATGTACCACACGGTGAAGTAACGGGTATCGAACTAACGCAACGTGCACTAACAGCACAAGTGGGCGAATGGGGTGGCATCTTTGTCGCGGTAGCGATTTTCTTCTTCGCTTTCACTTCAATCATTGCAAACTACTCGTACGCTGAAACGAACCTTATCTTCCTTGAGCACAACAACAAGAAAGGCCTAGTGCTGTTCCGTATTGTTGTTCTGGGTATGGTTATGTTCGGTTCTCTAGCGACATTGCCAACGGTATGGGCACTGGCTGACGTATCGATGGGTCTAATGGCGATTGTTAACTTGGTAGCGATTATCCTGCTATCAGGCATCGTGATTAAGCTAGCGAAAGACTACAACCGCCAACTAGACGCGGGTAAAGTACCAACATTCGATTCGAATGACTTCCCAGAGCTTAAGTCTCAGCTGGAAGACGGTATTTGGGACAACAACAAGAAGTAATCTTGTTGGAGCGATAAACGGCTCATCCTAAAGTGATTAGAAAGGCTAAGGTTTCGACCTTAGCCTTTTTCTTTGCCTGTCATTTGTTTCATTCTGTCTATCGAAGCTCATTCTCCCTATCGAAGTAATAGGAAGAGTCATAAAGACAAGTTGATGTTTTTTCTATACTCTAGCAGCATCCAGTTAGATAACCGATTAGGGTAAAGTTATGTTAGTTGTCGTTTCTCCAGCCAAAACACTTGATTACGAATCACCATTAGCGACAGAACGCTTTAGTCAGCCTGAGTTTGTTGAACACTCTGCTGAGCTGATTGAAGAGTGCCGCAAGCTGACGCCAGTAGATATTTCTGCACTGATGAAAGTCAGCGATAAAATCGCAGGGTTGAACGTAGCGCGCTTTGAGCAGTGGAGCGAGACCTTTACCCAAGACAACGCACGCCAAGCAATCCTAGCCTTTAAGGGCGATGTATACACTGGCCTAGACGCTGAAACGCTATCGGATGAAGATTTTGACTACGCACAAAACCACCTGCGCATGCTTTCTGGGTTATATGGCTTGCTTAAGCCATTAGATTTGATGCAGCCGTACCGCCTAGAGATGGGTACACGCTTGGCGAATGCTCGTGGTACTAACTTGTACCAGTTCTGGGGCAACATTATCACAGACAAGCTGAATGAAGCATTGAATGCTCAAGGCGACAACGTGCTGATCAACCTAGCGTCTAACGAATACTTTAAAGCCGTGAAGCCGAAGAACTTGGATGGCCAAGTGATTACCCCTGTCTTCAAAGACTGCAAGAACGGTCAGTACAAGGTGATCAGTTTCTACGCGAAGAAAGCGCGTGGCATGATGGCTCGCTACATCATCGAGAACAAGATCGACTCGGTTGAGGCGCTTACTCAGTTTGATACGGCGGGGTACTACTTCGTTGAAGAAGAGTCGAACGCGAAAGAGCTTGTTTTCAAGCGCGAAGAGCAAAACTAGTAGTCCTTGGCTAACGAGTAGCTCTCGGTTTTAGCCTGATAACAGGCCCGATAGAGAAAAGCCCCATGCAGCGAACTGCATGGGGCTTTTTTATTGAATCGTTGAAGCTGGTAGATTACTTCTTCTTTGCTGCTTTCTTTTTCTTCGCGATTTTTTTCTTCTTCGCGATTTTTTGTTTCTCCACCGCTTTCTTATCTTCTTTCTTCGGCTTCTTCTTCTTGGTCACGGCCGCTTTCTTATGCGTAGGGCGCATGCCTTCGATGAAGCGTTCTTTGATTGGTTCGTCTGTGTAACGAGCCACACGCTCAATCATTAGTTGATCGTGCGCTTCAATGATAGAAACCGCGTTACCTTTTTTACCAGCACGAGCCGTACGGCCAATACGGTGTAGGTATACGTCAGCCGTACGTGGCATGTCGTAGTTGATTACGTGGCTTACGTCTGGAAGGTCGATACCACGCGCCGCAACGTCAGTCGCTAGTAGTACGTTTACAGAGCCGTCACGGAAACGAGCAATCGCGTTGTTACGACGATCTTGAGGCATTTCACCTTGGATCCACGCACATGGGATTTGCGCGCTTTCAAGTTGAGCTCGTAGATCTCCTAGACGATCACGCGTCTTCAAGAACACGATGCTGCGTTCAGCTTGCTCTGTGATGACGTGCTTTAGGATGTTCAGCTTGTGCTCTGCTGTGTCTGCACGGTGGTACCACTGAGTGATCTTCTTACGCTCACGAAGTGATGATTTCGCATCGATCTCCGCTGGGTTTTTCAGTAGATCTTCAGTGAAGCCTTCAATGCCTTTACCTTCTAGCGTTGCTGAGAACAGTAAAGTTTGTTTACGCCAGCGACACTCTGCAGACAGACGGTCAACAACAGGCCCAAAGCCCATGTCTAGCATGCGGTCGGCTTCATCTAGAACCAGCCATTCAATCGCACGACAGTCAAAACGCTCGCCTTCAATGTATTCCATCAGGCGGCCAGGTGTTGCTACTACGATATCTTGAGTTGTACTTAAGATATCTGCGTGCTCTTGGTACATCACACCGCCCGTGATCGTGAAGATATTTAGGCTGGTGTATTTAGCAAGCTCACGTGCTTGTTCGGTGATCTGCATTGCTAGCTCACGCGTTGGCGTCAGGATAAGCATACGTGCAGGGCCAGATTTCTTACGTGGGAAATCCAGTAGGTATTGCAGTGCTGGCAATACAAATGATGCTGTTTTACCAGTACCTGTTGGCGCAGAAGCCAAAACGTCTCTTCCATCTAACGCTTGTGGGATTGCTTCAGCTTGTATCTGTGTTGGACGTTCGTAGCCCATTTCGTCAATTGCTTTAAGCAGCTCTTGGTTTAGATCGAGTTCTGCAAAGGTTCTGATCACTGTTGTTTCTCCACAAGCAATAAATGTTTCTGCCTCAAAAAGCAGACGATAAAAAAGAGTAGTCGGACATTATAGAAGCATTAGTGATTAGGATCACATGGTATTTGCTACATCTTGAGATAAAAATCTTTAGTGAGCGCAATAAATGCTTCGCTATAACCACTTTGATGGTGAATTGTAAGCGATTCGCGCTGCAAATCTTGCTCGCAAGCAGGATCTTTAGATAACTCAAATAGAATTCGGCTAGCCGGTTTCTTGTCTGTTGTTTTCACATCAAGGCGTTTTGCTAGATACCAACCACATTGCTCGGCAAGCTTGATAAAACCTTCCCCCTCAGGCGTCGGTAGGATGAAACTGGCAGTCGCGGCTTCAGTGGTTATCTCGAAACAACGCTGGGCAAGCGCTAAGTGATCCAAGCTGTCGGTGTGTCTGGCGGTGGCTCTTTGGCTTTGCTGCGCCTGTTCTCCAGAGTTGAAGTAGGGCGGGTTACAGATGATCGCATCAAAACTTTGTGGAAAGTCGGCCGTTAACACGCTGCCGTGATCAAGGGAGATACGATCTTGCCAAGGCGACTGCTCAATATTGACTGTGGCAGCATTAATGGCGTGTTGATCAATATCTATCGCAGAGATTGAAGCATCTTCAAAACGCTGCGCTGCCATTAAGGCCAACAGGCCTGTTCCTGTTCCAATATCGAGTACACATGATCTTTGTGGCAGGCTTACCCATGCGCCAAGTAATACGCCATCGGTACTGACTGGCATACCGCTTTTCCCGCCGTAAATTGAGAATTGCTTAAAATTGAAGCTTTTAGTTTGCACTGTTTTGTCTTTCATTAATGTTCTGAGTATCGAGATATTTTAAGTGATTAGCTCTAATGTTAACCGCTTGTATGGATCAATGTTCTGCTTGAGAAACTATTGTTGTGCATTATGGTTAGTTTATAATTGTGGCTATTTTTCTATAGCTAGTGGAATCCACTGCTTTTTGTTCTCATATGCAAATTTATATGGTGTTTTTGTGTGGTGGCTTGCAGCTAGCCAGTTGTTTCGTCATTATGCGCGACTATTTTATAGATTGATTGGCAGCTTTGAGCTGTAACATTCATGTAAGCACAACATAAATTCATAAATATAATTAAGGATTATCTGTGAAACAGAGTCTAAAACTAACAGATATAATGGCATTGGGCTTTATGCTTTTTGCGTTTTTCTTGGGTGCGGGTAACATCATCTTCCCACCTCTAGCTGGCCAATTAGCTGGTGATCACTTCCTTCCAGCGATGTCTGGTTTTCTGCTGACTGCCGTTGGTCTGCCGTTAATCACTATCGTCGCGGTCGCAGTGGCTGGTGGCTCTTGGGGTCACTTAACTAAAGATCTTCCTAAGAAAGCTGCAACCATCATGGCTGTGCTGATCTTTATCATTATCGGTCCTGCATTTGCTGCACCGCGTACTGGCCTTGTTGCCTATGAGATGGCGGTGAAACCGTTCTTCATCGATGCCTCTCAAGCTCACCTAACTCTCTTTTCAATTGCATTTTTTGTCGTAGCGATGTTCTTCTCATGGTCGCAAGGTAAGCTTATTGACGTCATTGGTAAGGTACTAACACCTGCACTGTTCGTTGGTTTGGTTGTACTGGCGATTGCTGTGTTCGTTAACCCTCAAGGCGATATTCTTGCGGCTCACGGTGAGTACATCACTCAACCTCTGACCAAAGGTTTCCTTGAAGGCTACAACACCATGGATACTTTTGCTTCATTGATGTTTGGTATGCTGATTGTTGATGCGATTCGTAGCAAGGGCATTACTGACCGTGCAGCGACGACTAAGTACCTAATTAGCGCGGGTTGTATTGCCGCAGCGGGTCTAGCGTTTGTTTACATCTCTCTATTCTTCCTAGGCGCAACAAGTGCAACAGTCGCAGCCGGTGCCGACAATGGCGGCGCGATCTTAAGCCTATACGTTCAATCGTTGTTTGGTCCTTCTGGTCAGCTAGTGCTTTCTGTGATCGTACTGTTAGCGTGTCTAACTACGGCGATTGGCCTTGTGTCAGCATGTTCTGATTACTTCAGCTCGCTAACGCCTCTGTCTTACAAGACTTGGGTAATCATCAACGGTGTCGCTTGTGCAACTGTTGCGAACGTTGGTCTTTCTCAACTGATTTCTCTGTCTGTTCCAGTACTGTTTGCACTGTACCCAGTCGCTATCGCGTTGGTTGCTCTGACATTCTTGCGTAGCCGTTTCCCTAATCCAAAAGCGGCTTACCGCGTAGTGGTATTAGTGTCACTGCTGTTTGCTCTTATTGATGGCGCTAAAGTTGCGGGTGTAGACGTGTCTGCACTTAAGATGCTGCCACTGTTTGAGATCGGTATGGGTTGGTTGCTTCCAACAACGGCTGCAATCATATGTATGTTCTTTGTTGGCAAGTCAACAGAACAAGAGATGGCTGAAGAGACGGTTTAATCTTCCGTTGAGATTAGATTGTCCTTCGAGATGAAATAGAAAAGGCCTCATTACTTCGCAGTAATGAGGCCTTTTTGTATTCTGTGGTCTTTTTATATTCAACTACTTAACTACTTAACTACTTAACTACTTAGCCGAGGCATTTCTATTTGGTTATAGCTTTTCGCTGTACTCAACCAATACTTGCTCAACCCAGCTTGCGATACGGTCGTCGCTAAGCTCGTATTGTGAATCTTCATCAAGCGCCAAACCAACGAATTGAGATTTGTCTTCCGTTAACGCTTTAGACGCTTCGAACTCGTAGCTGTCATCGTTTGGCCAGAAACCAACAAACTCTGCCCCCGCGGTTTTCAGTTCATCATGCAACAGACCCATCGCATCAAGGAACCATTCGCCGTAGCCTTCTTGGTCACCTAAACCAAACAGAGCCACAACCTTGCCTTTCATTGGCGTGGTTGCGATGTCTTCCCACAGTTCATTCCAATCTTCTTGGATTTCACCGAAGTCCCAAGTCGAGATGCCCAGCAATAAAAGGTCGTAGTCCGCCATCAATGAAAGAGGGGTTTCTTTCACGTTATGGATATCAACTAGGTCTTCACCAATAATGCCGCGAATTTTCTCTGCTGCCATTTCTGTGTAGCAGGTGGTTGAGCCGTAAAATAATCCAATTTTCATAGCAAACGTTCGATTTTAATTTCAGATGGCGAATTCTAACCATAAATCGACTTCGATTGCAGCGATTATCCGCTCAAGTCGTAATTTTTATGGCATTCATATTTGCTCTGGCATACTCTCAAAACAGTTTCCAATATTGTGAGTAACACTATGCAGTCGCCTCAAGGGCAGAGCGCAGACCACGGTCTCGTTGAGCAGTTTTTAGATGCTATGTGGATGGAGCGAGGATTATCGGAGAATACGCTTGTCTCGTACCGTACCGATTTGTCCAAGTTATTAGCGTGGATGGAAAAGAACAATTACCGCCTCGACTTCATTAGCCTTTCAGGTTTACAGGATTATCAAGGCTGGTTGGCAGACGCCGATTTTAAACAGACTTCTCGTGCCCGTATGTTGTCGGCGATTCGTCGCTTGTTCCAATATTTACACCGCGAGAAAATCAGAGGCGATGATCCAAGTGCCTTGTTGATCAGCCCGAAGCTGCCGCAACGCTTGCCGAAAGATTTGAGCGAAGAGCAGGTTGATGCTTTGCTTGATGCGCCAGATCCGAACGATCCGATTGAGCTTCGCGATAAGGCGATGCTTGAGTTACTCTATGCAACCGGTTTGCGTGTGACAGAACTGGTTAGCTTGACGATGGAAAACATCAGCCTAAGACAAGGTGTGGTGCGTGTTATTGGTAAGGGTGGCAAAGAGCGCTTAGTACCCATGGGCGAAAATGCGGTGGATTGGATAGAGACTTTTATTGAACAAGGTCGTCCACATCTACTTGGCGAAAACAGTTCTGATGTGGTTTTTCCGAGTAAACGCGCCAAGCAAATGACCCGTCAGACGTTCTGGTATCGTATCAAGCACTACTCGGTCGTCGCTGGAATCGACACAGAATTGTTGTCACCCCACGTATTGAGACACGCTTTTGCGACGCATTTACTGAACTATGGCGCAGATCTCAGGGTCGTACAGATGTTACTTGGGCATAGTGACTTATCGACAACCCAAATTTATACTCACGTGGCGACTGAAAGGCTGAAGCAAATTCACGCGCAGCATCACCCACGTGCTTAAATCCATTTATTTTTAAGGTGAACTTAATGAGCGTATTACGCCGTCTTCCTCTACTAGCGCTTCCTCTTATGATTACTGCATGTAATGCATCAGAAGCGAAAGTAGAAACAACATCAACAGCCGTAGAAGCTGGTCCAGCTCAAGCTATTGATACAGCTGCGTTAACTAAGCGTTTTGAAAAAATCGGTATTAAGGTTGATAAGATTGTCCCTTCGGATATCGATGGTCTGTTAGAAGTTCAAACCAACAGCGGCATTATCTTTTCTTCTCCAGAGGGCGATCATTTTCTAGCGGGTACTCTTTACTCTTTGGATGAAAACGGTAAGTTCAGTGATGTTTTGGCTGAGCGTCAAGCTCCGCTGAATGCTGAAAAAGTCGCAGCGATGTCGGATACGGTTATCGAATACAAAGCCGATAACGAAAAGTATGTTGTGACGGTATTTACTGACATTACGTGTGGCTACTGTGTTCGTCTGCACAGCCAAATGCAAGGCTACAACGATTTGGGTATCACCGTTCGTTACATGGCTTACCCACGCCAAGGCGCGACAGGGCAAGTTGCCGATCAAATGGCAGCAATCTGGGCTTCAGATGATCCAAAAACAGCGATGCATGACGCTAAAGTAAACCGTCAAATGCCAGCGTCTGGTAAAGACCTAGCAGAGCAAAAGCAGATCATTGCTAAACAATACCAACTGGGTCGTGAGCTTGGCATCAATGGCACACCGGCTATCGTGCTAGCAAGTGGTGAGTTGGTGAGTGGTTACTTACCGCCAGCACAACTTCTTCAACGTTTAGAGCAATAATCTCATTTTCTGTATTGCTAATTTGTCCCCCATGTTTTTGATTTAAGGAGTGGCCTGATTGATATCGGGCCCATTTTTATATGATAGAGATCCAACGCCGTCCTGAGGTCGACATTTCAGTCTTACCTGCTCACTTACCTGACTTGTTAAAGCGCATTTATGTGAGTCGCGGAATCGACAGTGCCGACCAACTAGAGACAGCAGCGAAAGGCTTGCACTCTTATCAAAAACTGGGTGGCATAGATGCTGCGGTTGAGCTGTTGTTCAAAGCGATTCAACAGCAAAAACGCATCATCATTGTTGGTGATTTTGATGCTGATGGCGCGACCAGCTCGGCGTTGTCTGTTTTAGCGTTACGTATGCTCGGCAGCTCTAACGTCGATTATCTAGTACCAAACCGTTTTGAAGATGGCTATGGCTTGAGCCCGGAGGTTGTCGAACAGGCAATCGATCTTGGTGCTGAAGTGATCATGACGGTCGACAACGGTGTCTCTTCAATTGAAGGTGTTCGCTTTGCTAAAGAGAAGGGGCTAGAGGTTCTGGTTACCGATCATCACTTGCCGGGCAATGAACTGCCAATGGTCGATGCGATGGTTAACCCAAACCTTGAGAGTTGTGCTTTTCCTTCTAAAGCCTTAGCGGGTGTAGGTGTGGCTTTCTATCTGATGATGGCACTGTGTGTTCACATGCGTAAACTGAATTGGTTTGCAGAACGCGGCATGACAGAACCTAAGTTGATGGAACTGATTGACCTTGTGGCGCTGGGTACGGTTGCCGACGTGGTTCCACTCGATGAAAACAACCGAATTTTAGTGCATCAAGGTTTGCAACGCATTCGTGCGGGTAAAGCGCGTCCGGGTATTCAAGCTTTGATCGAAATTGCTAAGCGGGACGCTAAACGTTTGGTGGCGTCTGATTTTGGCTTTGCACTTGGTCCTCGTATCAATGCAGCTGGTCGATTGGATGATATGTCTTTTGGTGTTGAGCTGCTAATGAGCAACAACATCCATGCGGCGCGTCGAATGGCGAGTGAGTTAGATGGCTTGAACCAAACACGTAAAGAGATCGAAGAGGGTATGAAGCAAGAAGCGATGGCTTTTTGTGAGCGCCTTGAGTTTGGTAAAGACGATCTGCCTTCTGGTTTAGCTCTGTTCCAACGTGATTGGCACCAAGGTGTGATTGGTATCTTGGCTTCGCGTATCAAAGACAAATACCACCGCCCAGTGATTGCGTTTGCAGATGGCGGCGAAGGCAGTATCAAAGGTTCATGTCGCTCAATTCCAGGTTTGCACATGCGTGATGCTTTGGACCGAATCGACACTCAAAACCCAGGCTTGATTCTTAAGTTTGGTGGCCACGCAATGGCGGCTGGCTTAACCATCATGGAAAAGGACTTTGAACGCTTCAGCAAGCTGTTCAATGATGTTGTGAAGAATGAACTTGGAGAAACAGCACTGAAGGGCATTATCTTGTCTGATGGTGAGCTGTTACCTGAAGAGTTCTCGATGCACACCGCTGAAACGCTGCGTTCAGGTGGCCCGTGGGGGCAAGCTTTCCCTGAGCCAATCTTCGATGGTGAGTTTAAAGTGCTGCACCAAAAGCTGGTGGGTGAAAAGCACCTTAAGCTGATGCTCGAGCCGCTCTACAAAGGCCACCCAACCAATGTGATGATTGACGGTATTGCCTTTAACGTCGACCTACGTCGCTGGCCTGATGCCTCGGTGAAAACCGTTCACCTTGCATTTAAGCTCGATATTAACGAATTTCGTGGCAATCAATCGTTGCAGTTGATGATTGATCATATCGAAGCCAAATAGTTATTTTGGGCTCAATAATGCGCATCATATAGCGCTAAATTCAACAAGCTCTGTTCAAAAACAGGGCTTGTTTTCCTTCCTGCCCTTACAAATTTTACGTGTTTTTTCTGCCTGTCAATTTTATATTCCATTAAGTTGTTGAATCTTGGTTCACCACTCTAAAAAATTCTGTATCTCCGTCACACTTTTGAGTACAATTCTTCGGTTAAATTCTACTCATAAATGATGAGCTAAAATGTTTGAAATCAATCCTATAAAAAACCGTCTGCAGGATGTGTCTGAGCGCACAAATATCCTGAGGGGGTATCTTTGACTATGACGCTAAGAAAGAGCGTCTAGAAGAAGTAAACGCAGAATTAGAACAACCGGATGTATGGAACGAACCTGAGCGTGCTCAAGCGCTAGGTAAAGAACGTTCTGCATTGGAAGCGGTAGTAGAAACGATCGACCAACTTGACCAAGGTGTTGAGGATGTTGATGGCCTATTAGAGCTTGCGGTTGAAGAAGAAGATCAAGAAACGTTCGATGAAATTGAACCAGAACTGGCCGAGCTTGAAGCTAAGCTAGAGAAGCTGGAATTCCGTCGTATGTTCTCTGGTGATCACGATGCATCAGATTGCTACATCGATTTACAGTCAGGCTCGGGCGGTACAGAAGCTCAAGACTGGACTTCAATGATGTTGCGTATGTACTTACGTTGGGCAGATTCGAAAGGCTTCAAGACTGAAGTTATCGAAGTGTCGGATGGTGATGTTGCTGGCCTTAAAGGCGCAACGGTACGTATTTCTGGTGAGTATGCTTACGGTTGGTTACGCACAGAGACTGGTGTTCACCGTCTAGTTCGTAAGTCACCATTTGATTCAAGTGGTCGTCGTCATACTTCATTTGCATCTGCGTTTATCTATCCTGAGATTGATGACAACATTACGATCGACATTAATCCTTCTGACCTACGTATTGACGTATACCGTGCCTCTGGCGCTGGTGGTCAACACGTAAACACCACGGAATCGGCGGTACGTATTACTCACGTTCCGACCAACACCGTGGTTCAGTGTCAGAATGATCGTTCGCAGCATAAGAACAAAGATCAAGCGATGAAGCAGCTACGTGCTAAGCTTTTTGAACTTGAGATTCAAAAACAAAATGCTGAAAAACAAGCGAGCGAAGAAACGAAATCAGACATCGGTTGGGGCAGTCAGATCCGCTCTTACGTACTGGATGATTCTCGTATCAAAGATTTACGCACCGGCATCGAAAACCGTAATACTCAAGCGGTTCTTGACGGTGACTTAGACAAGTTTATTGAAGCTAGCCTGAAATCAGGTCTGTAAGCTTTATCAACTATTAAGCTTTACCAATAATATTGGTAAAAATGCCTATATTTGCAAAAATATAGCGGTCCAAATTTTAAAAGCAGGGTACATCTCTAATGACTGATGCTGTTCAAAACGAAAACGCACAAGAAGCTTCTTCACCTGAAGAGAACAAACTAATCGCTGAGCGCCGCAGCAAGCTGGATCACATCCGCCAAAACTGCAAAGCTAACGGTCACCCAAATGACTTCCGTCGTGAGCACCTAGCTGGCGATCTTCAAGCGGAATTCGGTGAGAAGACTAAGGAAGAGCTAGAAGAGCTTAACCACATCGTTGCGATCGCTGGTCGTGTTATGGCGAAGCGTGGTCCATTCCTTGCGATTCAAGAAACTTCTGGTCGTATCCAAGCATACGCAGCGAAAGACGTACAAAAAGTACTGAAAGAGAAGTACCAAGGCCTAGATATCGGTGACATCATCGGTGTTAAAGGTGCGCTTCACAAATCGGGTAAAGGCGACCTTTACGTGAACATGGAAGAGTTTGAATTGCTAACGAAAGCACTTCGCCCTCTACCAGAGAAGTTCCACGGTCTAACTGACCAAGAGATGCGTTACCGTCAGCGTTACGTTGACCTAATCGTGAACGAAGATTCTCGCAATGCATTCATCGTGCGTTCTAAGCTAGTATCTTCAATCCGTAACTTCATGAGCGCGAAAGGCTACCTAGAAGTTGAAACGCCAATGATGCACGTGATCCCGGGTGGCGCAACTGCACGTCCATTCATCACTCATCACAATGCACTAGACATCGACATGTACCTACGTGTTGCACCAGAGCTTTACCTTAAGCGTCTAGTGGTTGGTGGTTTTGACCGTGTATTCGAGATCAACCGTAACTTCCGTAACGAAGGTCTATCTCCACGTCACAACCCAGAATTCACAATGATGGAATTCTACCAAGCGTACTCGGACTATAAAGACCTTATGGATCTGACAGAAGAGATGCTAAGCACGGCAGCAATGGACGTTCTTGGTTCTACTTCTATGCCTTACGGTGACGAAACGGTTGAGTTCGGTGGCACTTACGCTCGCATGAGCATGTTCGATGCAATCAAACACTACAACCCTGAGCACGCTGAGATTCAAGCGCTAACAGAAGCAGACCTACAAGACCGTGAGAAGATGGTTGCTATCGCAAAATCTGTACACGTAGACGTAGAAACGTTCTGGACATGTGGTCAGCTTCTAGAAGAGATCTTTGGTGAAACGGCTGAGCCTCAGCTAATTCAACCAACGTTCATCACTGGCTACCCAGCGGACATCTCTCCTCTAGCACGTCGTAGCGATGACAACCCATTCTTCACAGACCGTTTTGAGTTCTTTATCGGTGGCCGTGAAGTAGCGAATGGTTTCTCTGAGCTTAACGATGCACAAGACCAAGACGAGCGTTTCAAAGCGCAAGTTAACGCGAAAGACGCGGGTGATGATGAAGCGATGTACTACGATGCAGATTACATTACTGCACTAGAGCACGGCCTACCGCCAACAGCGGGTCAAGGTATCGGTATCGACCGTCTAGCAATGCTATTTACAAACACGCACACAATCCGTGACGTGATCTTGTTCCCGGCAATGCGTCCACAAGCGTAATTCTCGCTTATAGGGCGTAACAGCCTATGTAATTAAAAAGCCACCTTCGGGTGGCTTTTTCTGTTTTTGGGCTTCAAAACCTAGTCTGTACCGCACTCTTGATTCGAAAAATCGTTATTTCTGACATAGTCTTACTATTGAGACATAAAATCTAAGATAGTCTCACTACTATACGCCTCTGCGCTGAATACGATCTCGCGGCATTTTGTCGAACGATGAAGCAGTGACTCGTATTAGCCTGATTTAAATAAAAATAGAATAAGGAAGAAGGATGGGAACTCAATTTAAGATGGATTCCTTACCAGGTTCTCTTATCGTCGTTGGTGGTGCGTACGAACCCTGGTTATCAGTGTTAGAACAAGTGGGTTGGCAGTGTACCCAGTGTGCAGATTTACGAAAAGCCGATGCCTTGATTGCTGATATTGGCCCATGTATTGGTATTGTCGATCTTAGTCATGATGAGTTCAGTCTCAACGGTATTGCTAACCTTGTGAGCAATAACAAGCAGGTGAGATGGCTCGCCTTTATCCGTGAATCGCAATTAAGCTCTGATACGATCTGCCAGTTTATCGTTAACTTCTGTATCGACTTTTTCACGGCGCCAATCCCAGATGCTCAGTTACTGAGTACCATTGGTCACCAACTGGGTATGCTTAAGCTTGAGCAGAAGGTATGGCCAAACTACGGCATCAATAACAACATGGGACTGCTAGGCGATTCTGTGGCCGTGAAGCGCTTGAGAGACCAAGTGAAGCGTATTGGGCCGACGGATGTCAGTATCTTGATTTATGGCGAGAGCGGGGCTGGTAAAGAGACTATTGCACGCTCTATTCATCAAAATTCGTCGCGAGCACAGAAACCATTTTTAACGGTTAACTGTCGTGCCTTGTCTGAAATGAGAATAGAGGCCGAGGTGTTTGGCATATCAACACAGCCAGCGACTGCGCCTTGCATGCTGGAAGAAGCCGATGGCGGAACCATCTTGCTTAATGATGTTTTAGCGATGCCACGCAATCAACAACTGAACCTGTTGCGCTTTCTACAAGAAGGTAAGATTGAAACCGCGAATGGACCCAAATCTGTCGACGTGCGTATTCTGGCTGCGAACTCCTCTGATATCGAGAAGGCGTTGATCGAGGGCGACTTCAATGAAGAGCTTTATCACTACATCAATGTTCTGCGTATTCATGTTCCAAGCTTAAAAGAACGTGTGAGTGATATTTCAGTACTGGCTAATCACTTTCTGCGTGAGTACTCGAAAGAGTTTAATGCTCAAGCGAAGAGCTTTTCAGACGATGCTATCCGTTCGATGAATCGCTACCATTGGCCTGGAAATGTGCGTGAGCTGATGAACCAGATTAAGCGTGTTGTGTTAATGTCTGATGCGGTGATCATTGAGGATCACCAACTCGATTTACCAAAACAGAATGATGAACGCCGAAGTTTGAAGAGTATTCGTGAGCGTTCAGAGCGCGATGCACTGCTGATTGTATTGGAGTCTTACGGCGGTCAGGTTTCGTTGGCAGCTAAAGAACTTGGCGTATCACGAGCAACTATGTACCGATTGCTCAATAAACACAGCCTAATCTCTGAGGGGGTTGTTTAGACTCTTTTCTACATGACTTTATTCAGTCACTGTAAACGAAAGGCCACGTATCTACGTGGCTTTTTTGTTTCTGAAGGATAGTCAGTTCTTTTCTAGCTCAGCCCGAAGATAGATATGCTGTGATTTTATATAATCATAGTGAATATGTTATATTTAAATGAATATGCAACTGATATTTTAGGTAAATGCATTGTTTTGAAAATGTTAACCAATTATCGGTTGAATAATATACTCACTTGGTTAGACTTTACCCGTGTGAAAGCAGAGATATTAACAAATACTTGTCTGCTTTTACTACCTCATTTCTTTTTGGATTTTTTAGTTAGCTTGGAGGCGCAAATGAAACATTTCGATTTTATACAGCATATTTGCGCGTCGTTTGATCCGTGTACTGACATGGTGACTGATATGTCACAAACATCAGCCATGGCCGATCGAAACACCCAAGATAAACCTAACTAATAGATCCGTATCCTTATTTGGCTGCGGAAAAATAGCAGCTAAATGAGAAGCCCTCATACTATCTAACACGCTATTTTTCCTCAGTTTATTCAACAACTGGAGAGTTATTATGCGTCACTCAGTATATTTAAAATTAGCAACAGTCCTTATCCGTGCCGATCTTCGTCGTGAAGAGCGTGAATGGCAACGAAAAGTTCGTCGTAGTTCATATGATCTACCATGGAACAATACTCACTTATTAAGAGATATTGGTCTTGAGGCTGACGGTCGACCTATTGGTTTTTCTGAACCAGAAGTTGTCACTATTGAACGTCGAGTACGTCACCTTCGTCGTGTCCTAAGTGCGCGAATACCGACGTAATCTGCGGGGTTGATAGCACCGTTCAACCCCTAAGATAAGTCACAGTGATAGTTATGGCGTCGAAAGTGCAAACTTTTGAACTAGAACTGGTCAAATAAGAGAAGCTCTTGCTTCTCTTTTTTGCTTTTTTAAGCCGTTATCTATGCTTTTTTAAGTTGTTCTCTAGTAAAGGAAAAGAGTTCTACTAAGCTTTATAGAGCAAGGGAGGCTGGCTATGCAGAAGCATCAATTAGACATGTGGTTACATGGAGAGCATAAAGACTCTTATCAAACTCCAAAAGTGTACGTTATAGGCTGTTCTGATATCTCAGAATATCTACTGGCGGTGGAGTACAAACACAAGCTAGAACCGGTAAAGCAAGACGGCGAGCCGCTTCACTTTGGATCCTTGGATCAAGTGAAAGAGGAGTTACTCCGGCTCGGCTTTGAAAAAGCGTATCTTCGCCTACATAACGCGTATGATGAGTTTGGTAATGAGCCAAGCCAAAGCTACTGTGACATTGAACTGGCGCTTAAACCTCATTAAGAGAGCGTTTGTTGCTAGAGATTGATTCTAATTACAGGCTCTTTTGTAACGCATTGATAGTTTTCGCTACCGAGGCTCGATTAAACGATCTATGCGTAATGTGTTGTCAGCAATTTGTGGGTGAATTGAGTTCGTAGATAGAAACCACGTGGTTTAGTTTTGATAGGTTTTCCACTTGCATCGTAAGCTTCGGTTAACACTCGACTGTTGGCAGCTTTTGGACGTAAATGCAGTGCTTCACCGTGTCTTGCAGTTATTTGCTCAACATTGCCTAACACGATCAATTCCATTAGTTCTTCCCAATCTCTTTTCAAGAGTTCGTCTTCAGCTTGGCTAGGTGTCCATAATAAAGGGGATCCTACATGCCTCTCTGCTAACGGGATCTCTCTTTCTCCCTCGACAGGGATCCACAACACCTTAGACAGCTTGTTTCGAACGTGGCTGGTTTCCCAAGTTATGCCTTGCACACCCATCAAAGGCGCGACACACACAAAGGTGGTTTCGAGTGGCTTGCCAGAATAGCCAATCGGAATACTTTTTAGCTCGATCCCTAGCTTGGCAAAATCTTGTTCTGGCTTGCTGCCTGCAGGTGCACCCAAGTGCCATTCCAATAACTGCCCAACCCAGCCTTTATCACGCTTAAGGTCGTTTGGCATCCGCATCTCGGCTTCGTCGGCGAGTTCTTTAAAGGTCATTCCGGCGATGGCATACGCGCGCTCTAACAGCTCTTGTTGTGTTTGTGGTTCTGGTTTCATAATAAAAGGTATGATCAAAAAAACGATTTTATCAGAAGTTATCACCAAATGACGACTGGTTAAGAAATGATCTCCTTGCGAGAAAAGGGATCAAACTCAGGGTTATCCACAGGACATAAAGGTAATTAATTGAAATATTAATTTAGTGGATAAATAAACAGGGGTTTATGGTGGATAAAATGCTTGCCAAATGGGGTTCAAAATGAATCTTTCACTTGGTAGTGTGGATAAACATCGGAGTGGTTGATCTTTAACCATGTCGAATTTCTGAAAGATCTTTTACATTTCCAATGTTTTTTAAAACTAAGATATTATTTTAATTGGTTGATTTATATGAAGATAAATTAAATTTTATTGATTTGTCGTTTTTTGTGTTGATGAATCTATGGATTAAAAAAACGATTGCGGGTAATTCTTCACATAGTTATTCACAGAAAAGGTGAATAAATGTGGTCTATGTCTCACTATTGTGTGGGTAACTAGAATTTGAGCAAAACTTATCCATATCTTTAGTTATTATTCATAAATATAGCGCTTATCACGTCACTAAGTTTGCTCCGATTGGGGATATGTGGAAAAATCAGAGTAATTAAAAATTTAGATAGAGGTTGGCCAGTGATAGATGGCGATGGTTACCGATTAAATGTTGGTATTGTAATCTGTAACAACCATGGTCAGGTCTTCTGGGCTAAACGATACGGGCAACATTCATGGCAATTCCCTCAAGGGGGAATAGATGAAGGTGAGACTCCGGAACAAGCAATGTACCGCGAGTTGTATGAAGAGGTTGGCCTTACTAAAAAGGATGTAAAGATCGTCGCGACAAGTCGTCATTGGTTACGCTACAAGCTACCCAAACGACTGGTTCGGTGGGATTCTAAACCTGTCTGTATTGGACAAAAACAGAAGTGGTTCCTTTTGCGCTTAGATTGCGATGAATCGCATATCAACATGCAGCGTGGAAGTACACCTGAGTTTGATGGTTGGCGTTGGGTGAGTTACTGGTACCCAGTTCGACAAGTTGTTTCTTTCAAGCGAGATGTTTACCGTCGAGCGATGAAAGAGTTCGCATCTTTAGCAATGCCGTTTAAAGAGCGAAAAATAAAAGGAAAGCGCAAATTGCGTAGAGGTTAAGCATGCTCAGTCAACTAAGGGAAATAGTTGAACACGTATCAAGAGTTGAAGATGTGTCGACGGCTCTTGATATTTTGGTTAAAGAGACATGCAGTGCGATGCAGACGGAATGTTGCACCGTGTATTTGGCAAATAATGATATGCAGCGCCTTGAGTTGATGGCAACTCAAGGCCTGATCTTCAAAGGCAACAGCATTCACATTGGTTTTGATGAAGGTCTGGTTGGCCTTGTTAAAAGAAGTGCTGAACCTATCAACCTTGCACAAGCGTCTGCTCACCCTGCTTATAAGTTTTTTCCAGAGCTTGGAGAAAACGTCTATCACTCTTTTCTCGGTACTCCGATTATCCACCGCAAGCAAGTGCTCGGTGTATTGGTCATTCAACAGAAGACCCCGCGTTTATTTAGTGAGATGGAAGAATCCTTCCTTGTCACGCTCTCTGCACAACTTGCCGTTATTGTGGCGCACGCCCAAACTCAAGGCCATTGGCTGTTAGAACAACAGAAGCTACCGGCGACTAAAGGTATTGCAGCTTCATCGGGTGTGGCGATTGGTGACTTATGGTGGGACAACACTCAGCCTGAACTCACCGATGTTTATCCTGCTTCTACGCTCAATGTAGAGAGAGAGCATGAGTTGTTGGCGGTAGCGGTTGAAAATGCCCTCAATGACTTTAAGCGTATGCGAAAGCGTTTAGATAGCGAAATCAATAAAGACGCGCTGGCGATCTTTGACCTGTTTACTCACTTACTCAACGATCCAATGTTGCGTAAGGATCTAAAAAGCCAAATCCAGAAAGGCGATAAAGCCGATTGGGCATTAAGGCAGGTTGTAGAGAGTTATTCTAATCGCTTTGCTCGTATGTCCGATGTGTATCTTCGTGAGAGAGCACAAGATATCCGAGAGCTCGGACAAAGGCTGCTCTATTTCCTCCACAACTCTGAACATGAACTTCGCACGTTAGATAAGCCGATTATCCTAGTGGTTCGTGAGTTAACCGCTTCGGTATTAGCGTCTATTCCAAAAGAAAAGCTCTTGGCGGTTATTTCTTTGGAAGGGGCGGCGAACTCGCACGCAGCAATTTTATCTCGAGCGCTTGGCATACCTTCCGTCATGGGGGTAAATCTTAACTTAGCTCAAGCTAATGGTAAGCGAGCGATTGTTGATGGGTATAGCGGTGAGATCTTTATTGAGCCGACTAAAAGCCTGCTCAAAGAGTATCGTGGGCTGATTCTAGAAGAGAGTGAGCTCTCCTCTATGGTCAATCGCGAGCTGTACCTTCCGGCAAAAACCCAAGACGACAAGCAAGTCGAGATCCTGCTTAATGCGGGCTTGAGTGCAGACACTAACATCGCTATCAACCAAGGTGTTGATGGAGTAGGGCTGTATCGAACTGAAATCTCTTTCTTGTTGCAGCAAAGATTCCCGTCAGAGGATGAACAATTCAAGCAGTATCGTTCTGTGCTGGCAAGCTACCCAGAGAAACAAGTGGTGATGCGTACACTCGATATCGGTGGTGATAAGGCCTTACCGTATTTTCCTATCGAAGAGGACAATCCATTCCTTGGTTGGCGTGGTATTCGTTTTACGCTCGATCATCCTGACATCTTTATTATTCAGTTACGAGCCATGCTACGTGCGAGTTGTGAAAGCCATAACTTGAGTATTTTGTTGCCGATGATCTCTGGTGCTCAGGAGTTGGATGACGCGCTACAGCTGATTGAACAAGCGTATGACGAAGTGCATGAGCTTGATAACCGAGTGCGTATGCCTCGCGTTGGTATCATGATTGAAGTGCCATCCATGCTGTACATACTGCCGCTGATTGCGGATAAGGTCGACTTCGTTTCAGTCGGTACCAACGACTTAACCCAATATTTATTAGCGGTTGATCGGAACAATTCACGAGTATCCGATGTCTATGAATCAATGCACCCTGCGGTGATCATGGCATTAAAACAAATTCATGATACTTGTAAGCAATATCAATTACCTGTGTGTATTTGTGGCGAGTTAGCCGGTGACCCGATGGGCGCGCTGCTATTGATTGGATTGGGGTATGAGACGCTAAGTATGAATACCTCGAATGTCGCAAGGACCAAATATTTGATTCGTCAATCGAACTTGGCTGAATTACAGGATTTGGCAAATAAGGCACTTTCAAAACCGTATGGTAGTGACATCTATAGTATGATGCTGAACTATTTCGAAGAGCGTGAATTTACAGGCTTCATTCGAGCAGGTAAAAAATAGGATTTAACGTGTCATATGAACTGATAGGCTTGTTAGCAGGCCTTGGTGCTATTGTTGGTGTTTTAGCTGGCTTGCTAGGCATTGGTGGTGGTTTGCTGGTGGTTCCTGCCTTACTGTTTTTGCTTCCTAAAGCGGGTATCCCTCAAGAGTTTGCGATGCAAATGGCATTGGCTACTTCGCTATCAACCATCATCGTTACGTCAGGATCGTCTGCGATTAACCATCTAAAATTGGGTAACGTAGAGATATTTGTCGTTAAATGGTTGATGCCAGGTGTGGTGATAGGTGGCTTCCTCGGTTCTTTCGTGGCCGATGTAATCCCAGCTCAATACTTACCAAAAGTCTTTGGTGTGATTGTTTTGGTGTTGGCGTTGCAAATGCTGTTGTCGATTCGCTCCAAGAGCCAAAAATCGATGCCGGGTTCAGCTAAAACCGTGCTGTGTGGTGGCGGGATTGGTTTGGTATCAAGCTTAGCGGGCATTGGCGGTGGGTCTTTATCGGTACCTTTCCTTAACCATCACGGTGTGGAAATGCGTAAAGCCGTCGGCTCGTCTTCGGTATGCGGTTGTGTTATCGCGATTTCGGGAATGCTAGGTTTCATTTGGCATGGATCTTCTGTCGATGATCTTCCTGCGTATAGCTTAGGTTATGTTTATCTGCCGGCTTTGATCGCGATATCTTGTACCTCAGTTTTGACCACTCGAGTAGGTGCGAAACTGGCCACTCAATTGCCAACCCCTGTGCTGAAGAAATTCTTTGCGGTATTTTTAATGTTTATAGCAGCCACAATGCTGCTGTAGTGTCTTTTCTGTTAGCCATTGAGCTAACCGTTAATCAATTTAGATAGAGAGCCAAGTATGTCTCAGGGTTTTATCGAATTCCCAAATATCGATCCTGTTCTTATTGAACTAGGACCAATCTCAGTTCGTTGGTACGGCCTAATGTACCTTGTCGGTTTTATGTTTGCTCTTTGGTTAGCAAATCGCCGAGCTGATCAACCGGGCAGCGGTTGGACTCGAGAGCAAGTATCAGACTTACTGTTTGCTGGCTTTCTAGGTGTGGTGCTGGGTGGTCGTATTGGCTACGTACTTTTCTACAACTTTGATCTTTTCCTAGCAGACCCACTGTACCTATTTAAGGTATGGACTGGCGGTATGTCTTTCCACGGTGGCTTGCTTGGTGTTATTACTGCCATGTTTTGGTATGCCAAAAAGAACGGTCGAACCTTCTTTGGTGTGGCAGACATGATTGCACCATTGGTGCCATTTGGTTTAGGCATGGGACGCTTAGGTAACTTCATGAACAGCGAGCTTTGGGGCCGTGTGACTGATGTGCCATGGGCGATTGTGTTCCCTAACGGTGGTCCACTTCCTCGTCACCCATCTCAACTTTACGAGATGGCGCTTGAAGGTATTGTACTGTTCTTCATCTTGAACTGGTTTATCAAAAAGCCGCGTCCTCTTGGTTCTGTATCAGGGTTATTCCTAGCTGGATATGGTACATTCCGCTTCTTAGTAGAATACGTACGTGAACCTGATGCTCACCTAGGTTTGTTCGGTGGATTTATCTCTATGGGGCAAATTTTGTCACTGCCAATGGTTATCATCGGTGTGCTGATGATGGTGTGGGCATACAAGCGTGGTCACTACAAAGACGAATTACCACAACAAACGAAGTAAGGAATTGGTGTGAAACAGTATTTAGATCTCTGTCAGCGTATCGTTGATGACGGTACTTGGATTGAAAATGAACGCACGGGCAAGCGCTGCCTAACCGTGATCAATGCTGACCTTGAATATGATGTTGGTAATAACCAATTCCCACTGGTAACAACGCGTAAGAGCTTTTGGAAAGCCGCAGTTGCTGAACTGCTTGGCTATATCCGTGGTTACGACAATGCTGAAGATTTTCGTAAGCTAGGGACTAAAACTTGGGATGCGAACTCGAACCTGAACGAAGCATGGCTGAATAATCCTTACCGCAAGGGTGAAGATGACATGGGCCGTGTTTATGGCGTTCAAGGACGTGCATGGGCAAAACCTGACGGCGGTCATATCGACCAACTGAAGAAGATTGTTGATGATCTAACGAACGGTATTGATGACCGTGGCGAGATCTTAAACTTCTATAACCCAGGTGAGTTCCACATGGGATGTTTGCGTCCGTGTATGTACAGCCATCACTTCTCACTACTTGGTGATACTCTGTACCTAAACAGCACTCAGCGCTCTTGTGATGTACCACTAGGCCTGAACTTCAACATGGTTCAAGTGTATGTCTTCTTAGCTATCATGGCGCAAATCACGGGTAAAAAAGCGGGTGTGGCTTACCATAAGCTTGTGAATGCTCATATCTACGAAGATCAACTCGCACCCATGCGTGATATCCAGTTAAAGCGTGAGCCGTTAGCTGGCCCAACATTCCACATCAATCCTGAGATTAAGTCTCTAGAAGATTTGGAGACATGGGTAACGATGGATGACTTCTGGGTTGAAGGTTACGAATGCCACGAAGCGATTAAGTACCCATTCTCGGTTTAATCTCACTCGCTTTGTTTGATTGAAAGGCTGCCTCTGTGCAGCCTTTTTTATTTGTTATGCTTGGCTTGCTTACTATTTGTAAAACCAATAATCTTGAGTGGTCTTTTCTAACTACAGAACTACTATGACTCGCTCGCATTGCTTTGTACTGCAACACGATTTTCCTATTGCTTTCTACCCTGATAAAAATCAGTTGGTGGTGGATAGCGAAGCGATTCATTTAGAGCCATTGCAGGCAAAGTTGCTCTGCTATTTCATCGAAAATCGCGGGCAAGTGGTTAGCACTCAACAGATAGCCGCGGATGTGTGGCAAAGAACTCAAGTGTCTGACAACTTGGTCAGACAGGTCATTAGCTTACTGCGCAGTCAGCTTCAGGATAAATCACGTCCGTATCGGATTATTCAGACCATTCCTAAGCAAGGTTACCTGTTCAATGTTGAGGTGACTCAGCCGAGCGTCGAACCAACTCCCGTTGAGGGCGCCTCTCTACCTGAATCTGAACCTAAACCTTTTGTTGCTAAGTCGAAAAAGAAAACCATCGCCCTGATTACAACCGCAGTATTCTCTGTTGGCTTAATAGCAACTTGGGCGTGGCAAACCGATGTCCCAACCGATGACACAGCTGTTATTTCTGCTAATCAAAGTGATGTGATTCCTGTTTATATCCATGACATAACACTCGATTCTGCGAACGATTATGAGATGTCAGAAAGCGTTTATAACTATCTTTTCTACGGGCTGAACTCGGCAAAAAACTTATCGGGTTACCACTTTTCTCAGCTATCGAAGCAGGGCAAGCAATCACTGGCCAACAATGGTGTCGAGCTCAAAGGTTGGCTTAAGCAAAAGGGTGGTGATTATGTGTTGAGCGTGCTTGTACAAAACAACCGCCAACCCAACCAAAGTCAGAAAGTGGAAAAGACCTTTAGCCAAGATAATTTCTTCGATGCCATTGGGGATGTGATTCTCGAGATCAAAGCCATTATTGCTCCAATGAGCTCAGAATACGGCGTGGCAAGTCATCGAGTGACCTCTATTGATAATTACGATGATTGGAGTGTTATTTCTGAGGGGATATCGTTGTTCTACCAAGGTAAAGGTGGTCAGCCATTTGAGGAAATAGCACTTCAGTTGGATACGATTCAACAACAAGGGCGAGATAATTATCTGGTCAATGCGTTACTGTCATATTCGGAATCTTTGGCTTATTTGCAAAGCCATGAGCAAGAAGATCGCGAACATGCACTGCAGCTGGCAAAGCAAGCCTTCGAGATGAACCCACGTTGTGACATCGCTAATCTTACCTTGGGTCTTGCACTGTTAATCAACCAACATGCCAATCAAGCTTTCCCTTACCTTTTTTATGCGGCCGAAAGTACACCGAGCCCAATCAGTTTTTATCTACTCAGTGTGGCTGACAAGCTGTCGGACAACCCAAAAGGTTCGCAATACAATTATCAACGTTATACCGAAGTGAAAAAAGAGCATGACGGTCAACTGTTTGATCTTATTGAATCTTTATAAAAAACAAACCTTTCCTAAACCTCGAAATACGTTTTTAAGCGAGGGTGTTTCGTGAGCGCTAATGGCTCCGGTACTTCCGCAAGGTGTCCTTGTACCAACAGGCTTCTCAATATGTTTGATTATTGTTTGGACTCAGGCTCGATTGCCTTGCATCAAGCGTAAAAACATCGACTTCCACATACTGGTCACCAAATCATTCATTATTTGGGGTACACACATGTTGAAGAAGTTTGCTTTTCAGATCATTCCAATTCAGGTCTTCATATTCGTCTTTTGGTTCAAAAATGGCTTTATCGATAAAGTGATGGGCGTGTTACTTGGCTTCATTACGCCTCAGACCGCTTATGCGGGAGACACTTGGGCTGGTTGGAAAGGTTACATTGTTGGCACTTGGGATAAGAGCCAAATCGGTCATGCTCTGCTGAGCCCAACGTTCGATTTTATGTTCCCGATTCTGATTGCTTTGCAATGTGTGCCGTTTTTATTGGTTCTTCGTTCAGTGCTTGCAGGTGAGTTCATGGTGGGCAAAGAGCGTCCGTGGTTGCTCTATGCCGCATTCGCTTCTCTGTTTGTGACGGCTTGTATGGCTTTCACTCAAACTATCACTGGCGCAAGCGACGGACAGTATCTATGGCAATTTATCGGCTTTGGCATGGTTGCCATTATGTACCTGCGCAATGAGCAAGGTAAGTAGGGTAGCTAGATGCGAGATACGAAGAGCGTTTTTAGATTTGAGTCAGTGAGATACTGAATATCAAACGCAGATAATGAGAGGCAGTTGCTTTTCGTTACTCGTTTACCCGAATCCCGTATCTGCTCTTAAAAAGAAAAAGCCCGCAACCTAGGAGGTTGCGGGCTTTGTTATAAGCGATGTTTATTTTGCTATTAAGCGGTAAGAGCTAACACGCTACCAGGCAGTACAAGGAATACCGCAACAAGGTAACCAGCCACTACAGCTTTGTTCTTCACAGCCATGTCTGAAATCATGTCTGCCGCTTTAACTGGAAGTTCACGTAGGAACGGGATACCGAAGATGAATACCGTTGCCATGATGTTGAACACCAAGTGTACTAGAGCAATTTGTAGTGCGAATACTGCGAACTCACCAGACACTGCTGTCGCTGCAAGTAGAGCCGTAATACATGTACCGATGTTTGCACCCAGAGTGAATGGGTAAACGTCACGTACTTTAAGAACACCTGAACCTACTAGTGGAACCATCAAGCTTGTTGTCGTAGAAGAAGACTGAACAAGGATAGTAACGATAGAGCCAGAAGCGATACCGTGGATTGGACCACGACCGATTGCGTTCTTTAGAATCTCACGAGCACGACCAACCATCAGGCTCTTCATCAGCTTACCCATTACAGTGATAGCTACGAAGATAGTTGCGATACCTAGAGCGATAAGCATGATGCCGCCAACAGTGTCGCCAAATGTTGATAGAGGCTCTTTAATCGCACTTACTACTGGTTTAGTGATTGGCTTGATGAAGTTAAGACCACCCATGCTCATATCACCTGTTGCTAGCATCGGAGATACCAACCAGTGAGAAATCTTCTCTAGAATACCAAACGCCATCTCTAGTGGAAGGAAGATAGCAACGGCTAATAGGTTAAAGAAGTCGTGGATTGTCGCACTTGCGAATGCACGTTTGAACTCTTCTTTACAACGAACGTGACCAAGGCTAACTAGCGTATTGGTTACCGTAGTACCAATGTTAGCACCCATGATCATAGGAATAGCTAGCTCAACAGGTAAACCACCTGCCACAAGGCCAACGATAATTGAAGTAACTGTACTTGATGATTGAATAAGCGCTGTTGCTACTAAACCAATCATTAAGCCTGCAACTGGGTGTGAAGCAAATTCGAAAAGAACCTTTGCTTGCTCGCCTGTTGCCCATTTGAAGCCTGTACCAACCATTGAAACTGAAAGTAATAGTAGGTAAAGCATGAATGCCAAGTTAGCCCAGCGTAGCCAACGAGTAGTGCTCGAGATAGGCGCTGCTGCAGTAGTAGCTTGGTTCATAATGTTTTCTCCATTGGACCGTTTAAGTCTGTGTTTGGTCTGTTTGTTTAATCTGAGCGTGATGTTAGAGGGGAAATATTTCAGTAATATTACATTTTGGTTTAGGTCGGACTTTTTTGTGATGATTTACTCTTTAAATATTCCTAGAGCTAATGTGGTTATTTTAAGTTGTTGTTTTTATTTGATTTTTAACGGTAATTCTATAGGTGATATAGATCTTAAAAGTTAGAGAAAAATTGAAAATAATCGCTGAAATATTACATTATGAAATCAGACACTTCGAAAAAATAAGTGATAAATCTATGTTTATTTAGGTTTTTCCGAGTTTATTGAGTGGCGGTGTCATATTTGATATAAAAGGGTATCTACTCTTTTATTACGGCACATCTATGTCGCATCTCAACTACAACCATCTGTATTACTTCTGGATGGTTTGCAAGCAAGGCTCTGTTACTAAAGCTGCAGAAGCCCTATTTCTAACACCACAAACGGTAACGGGGCAGATAAAAGCCTTGGAAGAGCGCATGGATGGCAAGTTGACCAAGCGTAATGGCCGAAGTGTGGAGCCTACAGAGCTTGGGCAACTGGTCTTTAAATATGCCGATCGTATGTTTGGCCTGAGTTACGAGATGCTGGATATCGTGAATTACAGCCAGCACTCCAATATTCTGTTTGATGTTGGCGTCGCGGATGCGCTCTCTAAAAGACTCGTCAGTAAGATACTGATGTCGACCATCCCTCCAGATAACAGCATTCATTTACGCTGCTTTGAATCGACCCATGAAATGCTACTTGAGCAACTCTCTCAACATAAGCTCGATATGATTTTGTCTGACTGTCCGGTGGACTCTAGTCAAAGTCCGGGCTTGTTCAGTAAAAAGTTGGGTGAGAGTGGAATGAGTTTTTTTAGTTCAGGTCAGGTTGAAGGGGTTAATTTCCCTGCTGTATTGGAGCAAAGAAAGCTTTTGATCCCTGGTAGCCGAACCTCAATGGGGCGTAAAGTGCTGCAATGGTTCGATAGACAAGGGCTTAAGCCAGATATTTTAGGTGAGTTTGATGATGCCGCATTGATGAAGGCTTTTGCTCGTTATCATCATGACGCAATATTCTTAGCTCCGACGCTTTATATGTCTGAAGTGGAAGACGACACATCACTGCAACTATTAGGCGGTATTGAAGAGTTAAAAGAGGAGTACTACGTCATATTTGCTGAGAGGATGATCCAACATCCAGCAGTAAAAAACGTATGTGACGCAGATTTTAGCAAATTGTTCGAATGAGTTAGTTTGTTAATGAATTGATATCGATTATCATAGCTCCACCATATGCCGGAAATACTGATAGCCCGTAGTTGGCGTAAAGGTTGTAGGGAGCCAAACTATGAACTTAAAAGAGATGGAGAAGAACTCAGCACAAGCTGTGATTCTACTCAAAGCCATGGCTAACGAGCGTCGCTTACAGATTTTGTGCCTATTACATGGTACTGAACTGTCGGTTGGGGAGCTGTGTGGCAAGTTGGAACTGAGTCAGTCTGCTTTATCTCAACATCTTGCTTGGTTGAGAAGAGATGGTTTGGTCGAAACTCGCAAAGAAGCTCAAACTGTGTATTACACATTGAGTAGTGAAGAAGTAAAAGCGATGATTAACCTACTGCATGGTATTTACTGCAAGTAGCTTATTGCTGGTGGGAGGGGGATTTCTTATCAGCGATAGAATGACACAAGGAAGTGTTAGCATTTCACATTGAACGTTAATGTTTACCTATCTACCTATCTACCTATCTACCTACGTACCAATTTACTTCTCTATTTATTTTCCTGATTGTTTGTTTTATCTATCGGTTTAACTGTCTATCGGTAAGCAAAACGGCTGTTAGCACGTAAAATAAAAGCGTTACTCAAAATTTAGATATAAAAAAACCGGCCTAGGCCGGTTTTTTTCGTTTTGCGTTGTAATCAAATTTCTATTAAAGAGCTTTGATTGCAGCAGCGAAACGAGACTTATGACGTGCAGCTTTATTCTTATGAATAAGGCCTTTAGTCGCCATACGGTCAAGAAGTGGTGTAACTTCTACAAGAGCAGCAGTTGCAGCTTCTTTATCACCAGCTGCGATAGCTGCGATAGTCTTTTTCATGTAAGTGCGCATCATAGAACGACGGCTAGCATTGTGCTGGCGACGTTTCTCAGCTTGGATAGCGCGCTTCTTAGCAGATTTACTGTTTGCCAAGGGTCTAACTCCCAAAAACTTAGTTCGGTGACAATTTAAGGGCGAGGACTATCCCTCATTAGCGCTTAATTGTCAAATGATTTGTGCAAAAACCAATCGTAGCCAAACAAACTTTGGTATGGAAAGGTCATCGCGGTTAAGATGGCGGGGATTCTAACAGCATTTTTAGACCAATGCTAATAAATATGCTTCTTAGGACAGGATAGTATTTATCCTCGCTTGAAAGTAATCAACCAGTGTCAGAGGTTTCTGTGAGTAAACGACTATTAAAGTCAGGCCTGATTGTCAGCGCAATGACTTTTGTTTCCCGTGTATTGGGGCTAGTACGTGATGTAGTAGTAGCAAATTTGATGGGGGCAGGAGCGAGTGCCGACGTATTTTTCTTCGCTAATAAAATTCCTAATTTCTTACGTCGACTTTTTGCAGAAGGTGCGTTTTCTCAAGCGTTTGTTCCTGTATTAACGGAATATCACGCCGCAGGCGATAAAGATAAGACACGAGATTTAATTGCTAAGGTGTCGGGTACGCTCGGGGTCTTAGTTTCTATTGTCACCGTTATCGGGGTGTTGGGCTCTGGTGTGATCACCGCGATGTTTGGGGCAGGTTGGTTTATCGACTGGCTAAATGATGGCCCATCAGCGCCAAAATTTGAGCTAGCGAGCTTTATGCTCAAGATTACCTTTCCTTATTTATGGTTTATCACCTTCGTCGCTTTATCTGGTGCCATTCTTAATACATTAGGTAAGTTTGCGGTCTCTTCTTTTACGCCTGTGTTCTTGAACGTGATGATCATAGGCGCTGCATGGTTTATCTCACCTAATTTAGAACAACCAGAAATTGGTTTAGCTATTGGTGTGTTTCTTGGTGGCTTAGTCCAATTCCTTTTCCAAATGCCTTTCTTGATCAAAGCGGGTGTATTGGTTAAGCCGAAGTGGGGTTGGCGAGATCCGGGTGTGGTTAAGATCCGCACATTAATGATCCCTGCTCTGTTCGGTGTATCGGTCAGTCAAATCAACTTATTGTTTGATACCTTTATTGCCAGCTTCCTCGCAACAGGCTCTATCAGTTGGTTGTACTACTCAGACCGACTGCTTGAATTTCCTCTCGGTTTATTCGGTATCGCGATTGCGACTGTGATTCTTCCTGCTTTATCTCGTAAACACGTAGATGCTCAAGGGGAAGGATTCGCGCATACCATGGACTGGGGCGTGCGCATGGTTTTGCTGCTTGGTATTCCTGCGATGTTAGGTCTTATCGTTTTAGCTAAACCAATGCTAATGGTGCTATTCATGCGCGGTGAGTTCTCTCCACACGATGTACAGCAGGCATCGATGTCATTGGTAGCTTACGCATCAGGCTTGCTTAACTTCATGTTGATTAAAGTTTTAGCTCCGGGTTATTACTCTCGCCAAGATACTAAGACACCGGTTAAGTACGGCATTATCGCTATGGTGACCAATATGGTGTTTAACGCGATTTTCGCTTATTTCTATGGCTATGTGGGTTTGGCGATTGCGACGGCACTGTCTGCCTTTGTGAATATGGCGTTGTTATATCGAGGATTACACCTTGCGGGTGTGTATCAATTAACTAAGACAACCTTGTTGTTCAGTGCCAAATTAATTATCTCAGGTGTGGTGATGGTAGCGGCTATTTTATGGCAGCTGGATAATATGCAACATTGGCTTGAATGGAGCTTTAGCCAGAGAGCGCTGACATTAACAGGCTTGATTGGACTTGGTGGCTTTGTTTATATTGTTTCGGTACTGATTTTAGGTATCCGAGTAAAACATTTAAAAGCAGCGACAGATTAATACTGATTAGTATATAATCCGTCGGTTTCACACAATAAATGATGCAAATAACAGGTTTTAGCTGATCATAATGGAACTGATCCGAGGTATACACAATATTAAAGCGCAGCATCATGGCTGTGTATTAACCATAGGTAACTTCGATGGTGTTCATTTAGGACATCAAGAGGTTCTGAGTCAGGTTTCTAAACAAGCTGCAGCATTAGGGCTACCTTCTGTTGTTATGACGTTTGAGCCGCAGCCTATGGAGCTGTTTGCCCGAGATAGAGCGCCAGCACGTTTAACTCGCTTACGAGATAAATACGTGCAACTGAGCAAGCTAGATATCAGTCGCTTATTGTGTGTTAATTTTAATCAGTATTTTGCAAGTTTATCCGCGGAAGCGTTCATTAAGGATCTTTTGGTTGATAAGCTTGGTGTGAAGTTCTTGGTGGTTGGTGACGATTTTTGCTTTGGTAAAGGTCGCACTGGCAATTTCGCTATGCTCAAAGAGGCGGGCGAGAAGTACGGTTTTGAGGTGGTCAGCACCCAAAGCTATTGCTTAAACCAATTACGAGTAAGCAGTACTGAGATACGAAATGCATTAGCGGTCGATGACTTGGCTGCAAGTGCTACCATGTTAGGACGTGATTACAGTATTAGTGGTCGAGTGTCCCATGGTCGAAAACTAGGGAGAACTATCGGTTTCCCTACCGCTAATATTCCATTAAAGCGTTGTGTTTCTCCTGTATCGGGAGTGTATGTTGTTGAAGCTTTGGATATCGACGGTGTTCCTGTCGGTGGCGTTGCTAATATTGGACAACGACCAACAGTTAATGGGGTAAGGCAGCAATTAGAAGTGCACTTTTTTGACTTTAAAGCCAATTTATATGGTAAACAGTTAGAAGTACGACTTTTGCACAAACTGCGCGACGAGATAAAATTTGAATCGTTCGACGCACTAAAGAATCAAATAGAATTGGATGCTGAAGCCGCAAGGGTGTGGCTGCTTCAGCTAAAGAATTAATCGGATGATTCCACCGATTAACATAATGTCTAACTTCGCCCAATATAACGGAATTAAGAATCGATGAGTGATTATAAAGATACCCTGAACTTACCAGAAACAGGGTTCCCAATGCGCGGCAATCTGGCAAATCGTGAGCCAGAAATGCTGAAGCGTTGGTACAAAGAAGATCTTTACGGCGAAATCCGTAAGGCAAAGAAAGGTAAAAAATCTTTCGTACTGCATGATGGCCCTCCATACGCGAACGGCGACATTCACATTGGCCACGCGCTGAATAAGATTCTTAAAGACATTATTATCAAATCTAAGACCCTTTCTGGTTTTGATGCACCGTACATCCCTGGTTGGGACTGTCACGGTCTTCCAATCGAGCTAATGGTTGAGAAGAAGAAAGGTAAGCCTGGTCAGAAGATTTCGGCTGCTGAATTCCGCGAAGAGTGTCGTAAGTACGCTGCGGGTCAAGTTGAAGGTCAGAAAGAGAGCTTCAAACGTCTTGGCATCATGGGCGAGTGGGACAAACCTTACCGCACTATGGATTTCGGCACAGAAGCGAACATCATTCGTTCTCTTGGCAAAATCGCAGATAAAGGTCACCTTCTTAAAGGTTTCAAACCAGTTCACTGGTGTACTGACTGTGGTTCTGCTCTGGCTGAAGCTGAAGTTGAATATAAAGATAAAGTTTCTCCATCTATCGATGTGAAATTTACAGCAGCTGACGAAGCGGCGCTTCTAGAGAAATTCACTCTAGCTGAAGGTCACGCGGGTCAGGGCGAAATTTCTATCGTTATCTGGACAACAACACCATGGACTCTGCCGGCGAACCGCGCAGTATGTCTACGTGATGATCTTGAATACGTACTAATCCAAGTTGAAGCGAATGGCGACCAGCCTGCTCAACGTATCGTTGTTGCTTCTGATCTAGCAAAAGACGTAATGGACCGTGCAGGTATCGAGCATTTCCATAACCTTGGTTTTGCTACAGGTGCTGATCTTGAGCTTTCTCAGTTCAACCACCCGTTCTACGACTTTACTGTTCCTGCAGTTCTTGGCGATCACGTAACAACGGATTCAGGTACTGGTGTGGTTCACACTGCGCCTGGCCACGGTCAAGAAGATTTCGTGGTTGGTAAGAAGTACAACCTAGAAATCGCTAACCCAGTTGGTTCAAACGGCGTTTACCTGCCAGATACTGAGCTATTTGCTGGTCAGCACGTATTCAAAGCGAACGACTCTGTTTTAGAAGTTCTAAAAGAGAAAGGTGCACTTCTGCATCACCACGCTTACGAGCACAGCTACCCACATTGTTGGAGACACAAAACTCCAATCATCTTCCGCGCAACACCACAATGGTTCATCTCTATGGATCAAGCTGGCCTGCGTGCTAAAGCACTAGAGTCAATCAAGAGTGTTGAGTGGTTGCCTGAATGGGGTCAAAGCCGTATCGAAGGTATGGTTGAAGGTCGCCCTGAGTGGTGTATCTCTCGTCAACGTACTTGGGGTGTGCCAATTGCTCTGTTCGTTCATAAAGAAACAGCAGAACTTCACCCAGAAAGCCCAGCGCTTATTGAAAAAGTAGCGAAGCTAGTTGAAGAGAAAGGCATTCAAGCTTGGTGGGATGTAGACGCTGCTGAACTTATGGGCGCAGAAGACGCTGATAAGTACGAAAAAGTAATGGATACGCTAGACGTATGGTTCGACTCAGGTGTTACGCACTTCTCTGTTGTTGATTCTCGTGAAGAGTACAACTTCCCGAACGAAGAGCGTACTCACAGTGCTGATCTTTACCTTGAAGGTTCAGACCAACACCGTGGCTGGTTCCAGTCTTCTCTAATTTCATCTATCGCGATGAAAGACGAAGCACCGTACAAGCAAGTGCTAACGCACGGTTTCGTAGTGGATGGTAACGGCCGTAAGATGTCTAAATCTATCGGTAACGTTGTTGCTCCTAAAGACGTAACTAACAAGCTAGGTGCAGATATTCTGCGTCTATGGGTTGCTTCTACAGACTACACAGGTGAAGTTGCGGTTTCTGATGAAATCCTGAAACGTTCAGCGGATGCTTACCGTCGTATTCGTAACACGGCTCGTTTCTTCCTAGCGAACTTGAACGGTTTCAACCCTGAAACTGACCTAGTACCTGCTGAAGAGATGGTTGCACTTGATCGCTGGGCTGTTGGCCGTGCTCAAGCTGCACAAGAAGAGATTGTTAAAGCATACGGCGAGTACAACACTCACGGTGTGACTCAACGTCTAATGCAGTTCTGCTCTATTGAAATGGGTTCTTTCTACTTAGACGTAATTAAAGACCGTCAGTACACAGCGAAGCAGGGCAGCCATGCTCAACGTAGCTGTCAAACGGCGCTTTACTACATCGTAGAAGCTCTAGTTCGTTGGATGGCACCTATCATGTCGTTCACTGCAGATGAAATCTGGAATGAAATGCCAGGTGAGCGCGACACGTTCGTATTCACAGGTGAATGGTTCGAAGGTCTATTTGGTCTTGCTGAAGGCGAAGAGCTAAGCAACGAATTCTGGACTGAAATCCAGTCTGTTCGTGGCGCAGTGAATAAGCTTCTTGAAGATGCTCGTAAAGAGAAAACGATCGGTGGTGCACTGCAAGCTGAAGTTACTCTATACGCTGACGATGCACTAGCGGCTAAAATCAACAAGCTAGAAGATGAGCTACGTTTCGTACTTATCACTTCTGCAGCTGTTGTTAAGCCATTGAGCGAGAAGTCTGATGCAGCGCAAGCGACAGACGTTGCTGGTCTATTCGTTGAAGTTGCGGCTACTGAAGCTGAGAAGTGTGACCGTTGCTGGCACCACACTCCAGATGTAGGCACTATCGAAGGTCACGAGAAAGTTTGTGGTCGTTGTGTGTCGAACATCGACGGTGAAGGCGAAGTGCGTAAGTTCGCATAACGACTCAGAGAAAGACTGAACTTTTTGTAAAAATCATAGCCCCAGTATCAACTGGGGTTATTTTTAGTTATAGGAAATGTGTTTAACCAAGTTGGTAATCAAGATCACGTAAGGTGACTAACAATGAATACCAACTTCGTAAATACTAGGAATAGAAATGAGTGAAGTTTCGTTAAAACAATCTGGTGTACGTTGGTTATGGCTGGCTCTATTGGTCTTCTTAGCTGATATCGGCATTAAACTCTTTGTCATGGACAATATGGGTTACGGCTGGGCAAACCGTATTGAGGTGCTGCCATTCTTTAACTTTTTGTACGTGCATAACTACGGTGCAGCGTTTAGCTTCTTGAGTGATCAAAGTGGTTGGCAGCGTTGGTTATTTACGGGTATCGCATTTGCGGTAACAGGTATGCTGACGTACTGGATGAGCAAACTACCAGCAGCAGAGAAGTGGAATAACATTGCTTATGCGATCATCATTGGTGGCGCAGTAGGTAATGTGTTTGACCGAGTCGTACATGGCTTTGTTGTCGATTACTTAGACTTCTACTGGGGCACTTACCACTGGCCTGCATTTAACTTAGCGGATATGGGAATCTGTATCGGTGCTGCGATGATCATCTTAGATGGTTTCCGTAAGAAAGACGAAAGCAAATAGCTTGCCTCAAAGTCAGTCTATGACTCACAGAATAGAATAGCCCTAAGCGCTGTCGGTTGATTCCGACGGCGCTTTTTTTTATGCTGCAAGTAATATGAGAGCGAAGCAAATTGCGTTCTCAAATAATAAAGAAATCTAAGGAAAGTAACGTGGCAGCAATTAAAAATGATTCAGCAGTAACTCTACATTTTACGATTAAAATGAAGGATGGTTCAGTTGCCGATAGTACGGAAAATATGGGCAAGCCAGCGAAGTTCGTCATGGGCGATGGCAGCCTAAGTGAGAACTTTGAAGCGTGCTTACTTGGACTTGAAGCCGGCACTGAAAAGTCTATCGAACTGAAAGCGGAAGACGCGTTTGGTATGCCAAACCCAGATCATATTCACTATATGGATCGTGCTAAGTTTGTTGGTGACTCTGAAGTTGAAGTGGGCACTATCATGGCATTCTCAGGTCCTGACGGTATGGAAATTCCAGGTATTATTACTGAGATCGCAGGTGATTCAGTGACGGTTGATTTTAATCACCCACTCGCTGGTCAAGATGTTACCTTTGACGTCAACATCTTAACGGTAGAATAACGCTCTTAACGTTAGAATAGCACTGCCTTACAGCTGTGACACACAACCCAGAGCTTCACTGTCTAGGCGCTTCACTGTAGAATGCGAACCTCGCTGACGGCGAACTCTATAGAAACAACCTTAGTACCGCGGTAAATGATGAGCAATGAAATGAAAATAATGTTAGCTAACCCTCGTGGCTTTTGTGCCGGTGTCGATCGTGCGATCAGCATCGTAGAGCGTGCACTCGAAATGTACCAGCCACCGATCTATGTTCGCCATGAAGTGGTACACAACCGCTTTGTTGTTGAGGGGCTCAAGCAGCGTGGTGCTATTTTTGTCGAAGAACTGAGTGAAGTGCCAGACGACAACATCGTGATCTTCTCGGCTCACGGTGTCTCTCAAGCGGTTCGTAAAGAAGCGAAAGAGCGTGAGTTAACGGTATTTGATGCGACGTGTCCTTTGGTGACTAAAGTTCATATGGAGGTTGCTCGTGCGAGCCGCAAACATATGGAAGTGGTACTGATTGGTCACGCCGGCCATCCTGAAGTGGAAGGCACTATGGGTCAGTACGCGAGCCAAACGGGTGGTATGTACTTGGTTGAAAGACCAGAGGATGTACAGAACCTCGTGGTGAACGACCCGAGTAACCTGCACTACGTTAGCCAAACTACGCTATCAGTTGATGAAACAGCTGATGTGATTGAAGAGCTACGTCGAGTGTTCCCTGAGATTCAAGGCCCACGTAAAGACGACATCTGTTACGCGACTCAAAACCGTCAAGACGCAGTGCGTGAGATGGCGAATGACGTTGATGTGGTAATTGTTGTTGGTTCTAAGAACTCATCTAACTCAACTCGCCTAAAAGAGCTGGCTGAGAAGCTAGGCACGCCAGGCTACCTAACGGATTGCCCTGAAGACATTCAAACCGAGTGGGTTGAAGGGAAAAAGAAAATCGGTGTAACAGCTGGTGCTTCTGCTCCTGAAGAGTTGGTAAACCAAATCTTAGATCGTATTCGTGAGCTAGGTGCGACTGACGTTGAAGAGATTCAAGGTCGTGAAGAGAATATGTTCTTTGAAGTACCAAAAGAGCTACAGATTAAGCAAGTCGACTAATCTCTATTGATTGGTGACTAGATCGATTCGTGATACTAGCGATTCGTAAACACTATCGATTTGTAAACAGTAGAAAGCCAACGTTGATACGTTGGCTTTTTTGATCGTGCTTTGGAATAAGGCATCTAACTTCTAACGCGTTACTGGAGACCGAGTTGCTCTTTTAAAGTCTTTAAGTAACGACGACTGACAGGCACTTCAAAGCCGGTCAGGGTAATGATCTCTGCTAATCCATTCTCTAGCAGTTTGATCTCTTGGATCGATTTTATGTTGATCAAATATTGGCGATGACAGCGGATCAAATCGGTTTTTTCTTCCAAGATCTTTAGCGTTAACTGTGAGGTCGCGGTTTGCGATGAGCTACGAACATGCACACCACTGATATCGGAATAAGCACACTCGACCGTTTGGCTTGCCATGATCACAATGCGGTTATGACCGATACACGGGATCTGCTCTAAGTGACAGGGAGCAATCGCTGAGATGTTCTGTTCTGGTGCTTTCTGATTTTGTTTGATGACCTTATTCAGGCGACAAACGCTCTTGTTTAATCGACAAGGCTCGACTGGCTTAAGTAGGTAATCAAAAGCGTTATCTTCAAAGGCTTGAATCGCATATTGGTCGTAGGCGGTGACGAATACCACGTAAGGCATGGTGTCTGGGTCAAGCATGCTTAACAGTTCAATCCCGGTAACCTGCGGCATTTGGATATCCAAATACACGACATCAGGCTTGAGTAGGTTGATCTGTTTCAGTCCTTCGATCGCGTTACTTGCTTGGCCAATGATTTCCACTTCTCCGGTTTCGGTCAGCAGCTCAATCAGCTCTTCGCGAGCAAAAAGCTCATCATCGACAACTAATGCCTTTAACATCCTACAATCTTCATCTTGGTTCTATCCTTGCTTGATTCACGCTTATCTTTTAAATATCTGCTTCTAATTGTTTCAACTCGGAGCGATTTGCCCCCGAAAATACCATTATTTGAGTATAGGTATGATAAAGCTCATTCGAGTAAATTGCTGTGGTTGAGATTCTATTTTTAGTGCTGAATCTTGTCCAAAGAAATTAGTGAGTCGTTTATCAACAATTTCCATCCCTAATCCTACATGATCTTGAGATGGCTTCTGATAATTACCTGCGTTGTCTTCAACGGTTAACTTGAATCCACCCTCGAAAGCCTCGCTAGAGATCTTCACTTTACCGCCTTCCAACATATTAGATATCCCATGTTTGATGGCGTTTTCTACCAGCGGTTGCAGGGTAAAGCTCGGCAATTGTGACTCATAAAGTTGCGGGTCGATATCCCATTCCACTTCTAGTCGATCGGTAAAGCGTGCTTTCTCTATGGTCAGGTAAGCGTTGACGTGTGCCAGTTCGTCTTTGAGCTTCACGGTGTTGATGTTCTGCTTTAGGTTGCTTCTAAAGAAGTGAGACAGGTGTTGAATCAACTCTCGAGCTTTATCTGGGTCACGACGTGTTACTGCGCTGATAGTATTAAGCGCATTGAACAAGAAGTGTGGATTCACTTGAGCGTGCAGCAGTTTGATTTCTGCTTGTGTCAGTAGCGTTTGCTGCTGCTGATAGTTGCTGAATAGGATCTGGCTCGACAATAGCTGAGCGATACCTTCACCCATCGACATGTTGATGGTCGAGAAAAGTTTTAGTTTTGGCTCATACAGTTTGATGGTACCGACCACTTCGTTACCCGCGCGCAATGGGATAATCAGAGCCGAGCCCAATTTACAATCCTGCGACAAGGAGCATTGGTATGGGTTCTCTTTGCCGTCAAGGTAGATGATGTCGTTCTGTTCCATCGAAGTGAGCGTGCTTTGCGATGAAATCGGGGTATTTGGAATATGGTGTTCATCGCCAATGCCGACGAACGCAAGAATTTTTTCTCGGTCGGTAATCGCTACCGCACCAACATTGGTCTCTTCATAAACGATACGTACGATTTTTTGTGCGTTATCAGAATTGAATCCGCCATGTAAAATACCCACCGAACGCTCGGCGATGGTCAATGCGCGGCGTGAGAAGGTAGCCGAGTACTTTTCGAAGATGGTTTTCCTGTCTTGGATGATGCTCATGAACAGCGCGGCACCGACCGAGTTAGCGATGATCATTGGCGCCGCAATATCGGAGACCAGAGCATAGGATTGTTCGAAGGGTTTTGCGACCGCCAGCAGAATCAGCATCTGAATGATCTCTGCAAACAGGGTTACCGAGAAAACCACCAATGGATTAAACAACTGGCTCGCTTTGTTCTTTCTGACTAAGTAAACGTGCAATAGGCCGCCAATCAAGCCTTCTGCTGTGGTGGAAATAGCACAAGCTAAGTCTGTGAAGCCGCCTAATGAGTAACGGTGAATACCGCCAGTAAAGCCGACGGCAAAGCCAACCACGGGGCCGCCAAACAGACCCCCCATTACCGCACCCATCGCACGAGTGTTGGCTATCGCGTCATTAATCTGCAGTCCAAAATAGGTGCCCATAATACAGAACAGAGAAAACAGAACATAACAGCTGACTTTATGACTTAAGCGTGAAGAGATGCTCAACAAAGGGAGAATCAATGGCGTTTTACTTAGCATGTAAGCAATCACTAAGTAGACGCAGGTTTGTTGCAGCAGAGAGAGAATGAGTTCCATATTTTCACCTATTGAGACGCTTGTTAAGTGTAAAGCTCATTGCGTGGTAACGGTAGCTTTGCTTGTGTTTTCGTTGGTTATATCGAGTGACGATTACTTCTCAATGCTGAGATACAGTAAAGCCCATCACAAAGGACGGGCTTTAGTCTTAATTTCCACGAATCACTGGGTGACTACGTGAGCAAGCGAAGTGTGTTTGGCTGTTCTTTTGTCTCTCTATGAAGACGTGTCTCTTTATATTAAGAGTCTGAAAGAACTAGGCAGTTTTGGTGACGCCTTTTGCTTCTTTCTCTTCTTTTTCATCAGCAAGGTCGATATCGCCTTTACCTTTTGAAATCTTGATAACGTAAGCCGCAACACCTAGTGCACTCACCACACCAATGATGGTCGAGATTTGCATTGGTAGACCGAAGCCTAGTTGGCTGTTGTTCAGGATGAATGTGATACACACAGACGTCATGAATACAGCTGGAACTGTGGTTACCCAGTGCAGCTTGTTGTGACGAAGTAGGTAAGCCGAAGCTGTCCATAGCATCATTACTGCTGTTGATTGGTTAGCAAAACCGAAGTAGCGCCAGATGATACCGAAATCAACTTGAGTCAAGATGCCACCGATAACGAACAGTGGTAGAGCCATCAGCAGGCGGTTACGCAGTGTTTTCTGTTCCATGTTGAAGTATTCAGCAAGGATAAGACGGCTTGAACGGAATGCTGTGTCACCAGAAGTGATTGGCAGGATAACTACGCCAAGGAAAGCAAGGATACCGCCGAATACACCCAGTAGACCAAATGAAGCGCTGTATACCACGTTACCAGGGCCGCCGTTTGCAATTGCATCAGATAGAGACTCAACTGAACCGAAGAATGACAGAGCAAGTGCACACCAGATTAGAGCGATGATGCCTTCACCAATCATTGCACCGTAGAATACGAAGCGACCGTTCTTCTCGTTTTCCATACAACGCGCCATCAAAGGAGACTGAGTTGCGTGGAAGCCAGAGATTGCACCACAAGCGATAGTGATGAATAGAGCAGGCCAAAGTGGTAGGTCATTCGGGTTCATGTTGGTGAACATGTCCTTCATCTCGAAGCCACCCATGATTTGGTGCTCGTCAGATAGACCAATCGCAGTGATTAGGCCAACAGACATGAAGATAAGCAGTGCGCCGAACAGTGGGTAGAAGCGACCAATGATTTTATCGACAGGGACAATCGTTGCGATGATGTAGTAAGCAAAGATGATAACAACCATGGTTGTTGCAGACATCGCGAAATCAGTTTGGTCGTTCACTAGGTTAGTGATCATGCCTGCAGGAGCAGAAACGAATACCACACCAACTAGAAGCAGTAGAACAATGGCAAAGATGTTCATAAAGTGTTTTGCGCCATTGCCTAGGTAACGTCCAGTGATAGTTGGAACCGAAGCACCACCATTACGGATAGATAACATACCTGAGAAGTAGTCGTGTACTGCACCTGCGAAGATACAACCTAGCACGATCCAAAGCATCGCTGCCGGGCCGTAAAGGGCACCCATGATAGGGCCGAAGATTGGACCTACACCTGCAATGTTAAGCAGCTGAACTAGGTAAACCTTTGGCGTCGACATTGGAACGTAGTCCACGCCATCTTGTTTGGTGTGAGCGGGTGTTTGACGCTTTTCATTGATACCGAAAATCTTCTCGATAAAGGCACCGTAAATAAAGTAGCCACCAATGAGTGCTGCAACACAGGTAAGAAACCACATCATAATTTGTTATCCCTGAATGTATTAATTAAGTCAGGGTGTATATTAAAGAAGAGTATGAGAAGAAACTTCCGCTATGAGAGTGAGTGGTCGAATAGTCAATTAAGTGGTGTTATAACTGATTGAGTGGTTTGCTACGTTTGTAGAGCGGTTGGTTATTCGTGTTGAGAAGTGTCTTGCTTCTGGCAAGTGGCGGCTTATCAGCTTTAAGCGGTAATCAATAGATATCAGTGGCAGATAACAGACATAAGTGGACATCAGCTAGTGTTCAGCGGAGAATCACCACAAAGGCAACGCTTCGTCAGGAAGTGGCTAGGTAAATATAAAGGACTGAAATGAAAAAAATAATCGCACTATTCGCCGTGGCATTTAGCCTTGCAGGATGCAGCGCCAATGTTCAAGATTTAGCAGCTGAAGGCAATTGGCAAGAGATTGGCTATCGTGATGGTATCAAAGGCCACACTCAGCGTTCGTATTCAGAGATGACTGAGCTTGGCGCAGTCGATCAAGCGAGTTACACAGAAGGTTATCACCTAGGTGTGACTGAATATTGTAATCCGAACCATGCATATCAGATTGGTTTATCTGGTCAGGTGTATGAGGGCGTGTGTTCTGGTACGGAAGACGCTCAACGTTTCCGCATGGAATGGCAACGCGGCTGGGACGAGTTCTCAAACGACTACTAAGCCCAAGCTAGCGATGAAAAATTAAAACTAAAAAAAGACCAGTACCGCGTGTGTGCTGGTCTTTTTGTATGCAGCGAGAGTAACTCTCACAACAGTATAATACCAATCGTAGTAAATAACTGGTCATCCTAGCTGGTTAAAACACTCGATAACATCGTTAGAAACTTTGATTGTAGAATAACTACTTATCGAAAATTTCTGCCTTGTTCTCAAGCATTTTTCCTGCGCTATTTATGATCACTTACTTACTGTGATTGGTATCAGCAGATTACTGATTATTCTCAACCGCTTTTCTCAAGAAACCATTTTGCTTATCAAGCTGAGCCTTGGCCAATTCTAAATCTAGCCCTGTTAGAATCATCAAAATAGATAACTTCACATCGTAATCAGTCGTTTTAAGTGTCGAAACTGCCAGAGCTTTGTCGCACTCCGTTGCTTGGATAACGATACGAGCAGCGCGGGCAACCAACTTTTCATTGGTCGCTTTTACGTCGACCATCAGATTTTGGTAGCTCTTACCGATACGAATCATGCTGGCTGTGGTCAGCATATTAAGCACCAACTTTTGCGCCGTACCTGATTTGAGTCGTGTTGAACCTGTTAATGCTTCTGGGCCAACCACCGGGCTAATTGCGATTTGAGCGACTTCAGCAATTGGAGAATCAGGGTTACAAGACAATGCAACCGTTACTGCGCCAAGCTGATTGGCATAGTTGAGTGCACCAATCACGTAAGGTGTACGACCGCTCGCAGCAATGCCCACCACGACATCATTTTCTGAAAACTGAATCGCTTTCAGATCTTCAATACCGAGAGTCAGCGAGTCTTCTGCACCTTCTTTGGCTTTTAAAATCGCCTCTGGTCCGCCAGCAATTAGGCCGATAACCATCTTGTCTGAGACGCCGAAAGTCGGTGGGCATTCTGAGGCGTCTAACACACCTAATCGACCACTGGTGCCTGCGCCCATATAAATCAGTCGACCACCGTTTTGAAATGCATGAGCAATTTTATCGACCGCTTTCGCGATCTGTGGCAGTTCAGCTTCAATCGCCAGTGGGACTTGCTTGTCTTGTTGGTTAATCTTTTCAACCACTTCGAGAGAGGTGAGCAGATCAATATCCATAGTGTCAGGGTTTCTCCCCTCCGAAACGAGGTGCGAGAGCGCTGATATGAGAGCGTCGTTACTCATAATGATCCTTAAATGGTGATTCTAAAATGATGGTTCTAAAGTTGTTTAGTCAGCACGATAGAGAACGCCTAGAGAGGCAGCTCTGCTTGCGCCAGTCACTTCTGGTAAATTGCTTGGCAGTTGATGAATATGACGTTGAGCAAGCCACGCAAAGGCCATCGCTTCCATGTAATCGGCATCCACGCCTTTGCTGGTGGTTGAATCAACATCCCAACTTGGAAGCAGTTCAGACAGTCTCTTCATCAACAATGGATTTCGTGTACCACCGCCACACACATACAGTGCAGGCTGGTTACCCAAGCGATAAGTCTCCACTTCATTGGCTATCGTCAATGCGGTGTATTCACAAAGCGTGCGCTGAACATCTTCTACTGCAAGATCTTTAAATTCTGTTAATTGTTGCTCTAGCCAAGGTAGGTTGAATAGTTCTCTACCGGTACTTTTCGGTGGCATTTGAGATAGATAAGATTCATTTAACAACTGTTCGAGCAACGCTTGATTGAGTTGGCCTTTAAGCGCAAATTGCGCATCACGGTCAAACTTATTACCCGTGTGTTTATCAACCCAAGCGTCCATCAACATATTGCCCGGTCCTGTATCATAACCAAGCGTTGGCTGATTAGGGCGCAGTACTGAAATATTCGAGATACCACCAATATTCAACACCACAACTGAGCTGTCTTGCGGGTGGAAAATCGTGTGGTGGAAGGCTGGGACGAGTGGCGCACCTTGCCCGCCTAATGCCATGTCTTTACGCCTGAAATCGGCAACCGTTTGAATCTGTGTTTTAGCGGCAATGATATTGGCATCACCCAACTGCATGGTAAATGGAGAATCACCTGTTGGCTGGTGGAACACTGTTTGACCATGATTACCAATCGCAGTCACAGAAGATGCAGGTGTTCCTGACTTTTCGAGAAGTTGCAGAACCGCATCAGCAAACAGATGGCCAAGCTGGTGGTCGAGTTCGCCAATGGTAATTAAATCGGTTTTCTGACCAATACAGACTTCAAGCAGACGCGCTTTGAGGTCATCAGGCATTGGGAACTCATCATGAGCAAGCAATGTGATGCGCGTATCTTCAATCGACACTAAGGCCGTATCAACGCCGTCCATGCTCGTTCCTGACATCACACCGATATATAACTCTGATTTCATTGTTCACTTCCTAAATTAAGCTGCTGGATCTTTTGGTTAGCGATGACTTCTGCACCATCCAGAGCATTACCTTGAATGTTTAAGGTACGAACTTGGAGTTCTTGGGAAAGCCTAGGGCGATAGAACTGTCCTAAACTGCCTAAGAACATAATCGGTAATGAGTTATAGTCTGAGCATGTACGTGTGAGCTTCTCTATTTCTTCAATACCTTGTTTTAATATGGTACTTGCCGTTGAGCAGCGCTGTTCCATATCAACGAGCTCTCGTGCAAATTTGGCGTAATCGGTCGCGTTAGCTTCGCCAATCCACTGTAGAATTTGGCTGCGTTCGTTGCCTGTCTTTCGCATTACAAGCTGACTCGTTAAAGAAGTACGCTTGTTATCTAATTCAATGAGAGTTTGTTGAACAGCTTGAAAGCCAAGCCAAGCGCCACCACCTTGGTCACCAATTGGGAAACCCCAGCCACCAACTTGTTGAGTCTTTTGTTGTACGTCTAATTGAATCGCAACAGATCCCGTCCCAATCGCAATACAGTTAACTCCTTGTCCTGAATTAGCACCAAATACTGACGCTTCTGCATCAGTCGTTACATACAGGTGCGGGCAATGGGTTAACGCCGATTGCAGTTTGGCTTTTAAATCTAAGTTTCCTACGCCAGCAACACCAACCACAATATAGCACTGTTGTGATTTTATCTGATTAACACTCAACATTTCATCAATATAATGAGTCAGTTGAGTGATCGCAGCTTCACCATATAAGGTCAATGACGTAGCAGGTAAAATACACTCTTCGATGTTACTTAGTGTTGGTAATATTCGCTTCAGTCTAATGGCGGTTTTAGTTCCACCGCCATCGACTGCCAAAGTATGGGTAATCATTGGCTAAACCGTTTGTAGTTTATTAACTTCTTGAGTTTGCTTCTTTCCTGAAAGGCACACGATTAACGATACAAATGTGCCAACACAAAGTTGATAAGGGAACGCTAAACGAACTCCTACCCAATCATCGTTAATCACGCCCATCACGCTATCCCAAACATAAGCTTGCATCAGCAGAGTGGTGAAGAAGCCTGCCATTAGAGCTAAAGCGACCGAAGTTTCGTTACCGCGCTCGGTGAATATTGCGGTGAAGTAGACACCCAACAACCCTGTGTAGGCAAAGACCATCACACTCAAAGCAAACGACAACAGTGGCATGTCAGTGTACTGCTGCCAGTAGTAACACAGGATTCCCATACTACCTAAGGCCACAGCTGCCGCCGCCATACCAAATCGGCCAGCTTTCACGTAATGGAAATCATCTTGCACTCCTTTACGAGCTTCTAGCCAAGGCTTATAGATATCCTGAATAGCCACTGATGACATTGAGTTTAATCCAGAATTTAGTGTTGAAAGTGCCGCTGCAACAACCCCAACAGTAACCAAGCCTCTAAGACCTGCTGGCATTTCATTCAGCACGTAATACATGAAAATAGTGACGTTCTCGCCATTAAAATTTTGAACAACTTCTTTACCTTCAACGCCCATTAGTTCAGGTCTTTGGTAGAAGACATACAAAAGTAGGCCAATTGACATGAATACAAGCACAACTGGAATTGAGAAAATGATTGAGTTAATCATCGCCTTTGAACCTTGCTTAGCATCTTTACAAGTCAAAACACGTTGAGTCATGTCTTGATCAAGGCCAAACGCACCAATGTTTAACAGCACGAATCCCGTAATACATGCCCAAAAGCTGAAGGTGCCAGCAGGGCTAAAGTCGAGGTTAAAATCTAATAAGGTCAGTTTCGAAGCTTGGCCTTCACCAGGGTTAGCCAGTACCTGCGCAATTTGGTTGAAATCAGCTGGAATTTGTCCCAATAAATAGATGATCACAGCAATGGCTGCACCGACATAAACCACAAGCTGAATTAGGTCACTCCAGATAACGGAACGAATGCCACCCATGTAAGTATAAGCAAGGCCAACGGCAACCAGAATTACCACTGAAGTCACTACGCTGCTTGGGTCAATGTTGGTAAATAGAATCATGGAGACAGCGATAGCGGCCATGTACAGGCGAGCACCAGAAGCAAATACGCGACCGACCAAGTACATCACGCCTGCGCGCTGTTTTGTTTTCTCGCCAAAACGAACTTTCAGCAGTTCGTAAACGGTAGATACTTTGTTTTTGTAGAAGCGAGGTATCAGTACTAATGCGACAAAGACAGCCCCAATAATTCCACCAATATTGGTCGCTAGATAAGTGAGATCGCCACGGTAGCTAGATTCTGGTCCTCCTAAGAACGTCGCTGCAGATTGCGAGGTCGCCAATACTGAGATGGCAACGACCCACATTGGCATCGAGTTACCGCCTAAGAAATAATCTTTGGTGCTCGTGATCTTGGTTCGACTGAAGTGCCAGCCTGTAAAAGCGATAACAGCGAAGTAAACCGCAAATACCGCCCAGTCCAGCGAAGTAAATAGTGAATTCATAGCAGCTCCGTAGCATGAATAGGATAGAGGGTGTTTATTATTATTTTTTCAGAATGTCAGTTTGAATAATGAGTTTCAAAATCTATTCCTTGGTGGAATAGTGACCAACGGTTTTCTTTGACAATGATCCCAGAAGGTTGTGTTAGTTATTCCAAACACCAGAATACGAAGGAATAATTATTCCAATGAAAATACAAAACTCGTTATGATGACGAGGTGCGGTTAGAGGGAAGGGCATTTAGTGAAAGGCATTGCGAAAGTAAAAGCGTTATTACCCAAGCTGTCTCCATCTGATGCTCTGGTGGCGCGATATGTTCTTGACCATCCACAACAGGTGAAGCAGCTTTCCTCTCCTGAGTTGGCTAAAGCGGTGGGTGTGAGCCAATCGACAATCGTCAAGTTTAGTCAGAAGCTCGGTTACAAAGGGTTCTCTGAAATGAAGGTGAAGCTTTATCAAAGCGATATGACTTATCAGCCAGTATCCCAACGTGGAATACACGGCACCATCACCAGAAAAGATCCGCCAGATACGGTGATGGACAAACTTCTTGCAAGTAAAACACAATCGCTTGAGCGTACAGTGTTATTAAATGAAGGTGAACAGTTAAGCAATGCTGCTGACTTGCTGCACCTTGCTAATAAAGTACAGATTTCTGGGGTGGGTGCATCGTCTCTGGTTGCGAAAGATTTCGCTTATAAGCTGATGAAAATAGGTCATGCTGTTAACGCAGAACAGGATGCTCACATTCAGATTGCTAATGCCGCTTCTCTTTCTGAAAATGATGTGTTGGTTGCAATTTCCTATTCAGGAAACACTAGAGAAGTGGTGAAGGTTGCCCAGTTGGCTAGATCGAAAAAGGCCAAGGTGATTGTGGTAAGCCAGTTATCCCCTTCTGCTTTAGATAAATACGCTGATATCAAACTCATCTCGGCGGCAGACGAAAATCATATTCGAAGCTCATCTATCACCGCGCGTGATAGCCAACTTTTTATTACTGACTTGTTGTTCATTGCGTTAACTCAGCAGGAAGAGCAGGCCGACCAATTAATTGAACAAAGTAAATCTGCAGTAGCGGAATTTAAGCAATAGAAGGAAATTTTATGGGACCGTTGTGGGTTGATGTTGCAGGCTACGAGCTAACAGCTGAAGACAGAGAAATTTTAGAGCACCCAACTGTTGGTGGTCTCATCTTATTTGCTCGAAACTACCACGATAGCAAACAGTTATCGGCGTTAAACAAAGAAATTCGCAAGGTAGCGAAACGTCCTATTTTGATTGGTGTTGACCAAGAAGGTGGCCGAGTTCAGCGCTTCCGCGATGGCTTTTCCATTATTCCTGCTGCTCAGGAATTTGCGACCAAAAATAACGGTGAGCATTTAGCAGAACAGGCCGGCTGGCTGATGGCGGCAGAATTGATTGCCCATGATATCGATCTGAGCTTTGCGCCAGTATTAGACAAAGGTCATGACTGTAAAGCGATTGGTAGCCGAGCGTTTGGTGAAGATATTGATACCATTGTTCGTCATAGCAGCGCTTTCATCAAAGGCATGAAGTCGGTTGGCATGGCGACGACAGGCAAGCACTTCCCTGGACATGGTGGCGTGATTGCTGACTCACACTTAGATACGCCATATGACCCTAGAGACGACATCTTTGAAACCGACATGGCAATCTTCAAGGCGCAAATTGAAGCTGGAATATTGGATGCCATGATGCCAGCTCACGTGGTTTTCTCTCACTATGATGATCAACCAGCGAGCGGTTCACAGTATTGGCTACAAAAAGTATTGAAGCAGCAGCTTGGATTCAAAGGCTTGGTGTTCTCCGACGATTTAACGATGGAAGGCGCTGCCATAATGGGCGGACCAGCCGACAGAGCGAAAGCGGCCTTGAATGCAGGTTGTGACATGGTGTTGATGTGTAATAAACGAGATGCACAAATTGAAGCTCTGGATCACTTAGCGATTCAAGAGGTGCCTTTAGCCAACTCATTGCTTAAAAAACACAGCTTTGATTTGTCGACACTTCACTCGGATGCTAGGTGGAAAGAGACCTCGGAGACGATTAAGCGAATGCTAGGCAGTGAGTGATAAATAAACACATAATAATTTTAGATAAGGCGATATGATAAATATCGCCTTTTTTGTATCTGCGATCCGTGGTTTAAACCTATTTATCCCTTAGAGTGAGTTAAAGTTGGTGTGTAAATTATAATTTACGGTGAATGTTTTTTATTGTTTACACTTGCAATCGTTTTTTTAGCTGTTATTGTGTTTTTAAAGATTGTTAGCCCAAATGGAAATGTTGGGTGTAAAAATAAATATACAGGTTGAGTTATGCAGAAAAGTGAATTAAGCAATGTCAATATCATCGACGAACAGGTACTGATTACTCCTGAAGAGTTAAAAGCAAAACTGCCTTTGAGTGATAATGCTCGTCGTTTCATTCAAGAGTCTCGTCAAACTATCGCAAACATCATTCATAAGAAAGATCATCGCATGCTTGTTGTATGTGGCCCATGTTCTATCCATGACATTGAAGCTGCGAAAGAGTACGCGAAACGCCTAAAAGCCTTATCTGAGCAACTTAGCGACCAACTGTATATTGTTATGCGTGTTTACTTTGAGAAACCTCGTACCACTGTGGGTTGGAAAGGTTTGATCAATGACCCGCATCTAGACGGCACTTTCGATATTGAGCATGGTCTGCATGTTGGCCGTGAGCTACTTGTTGAACTCGCTGAGATGGAAATTCCATTGGCGACAGAAGCGCTAGATCCAATCAGCCCGCAATACCTAGCAGATACCTTCAGCTGGGCGGCAATTGGCGCACGTACGACTGAATCTCAAACTCACCGTGAGATGGCAAGTGGTCTTTCAATGCCAATCGGTTTTAAAAACGGTACCGATGGCAACCTAGGCACTGCAATCAATGCAATGCAGGCGGCTTCTTCTAGCCACCGTTTCATGGGTATCAGCCGCGAAGGTCAAGTTGCACTACTAACAACGCAAGGTAACCCAAATGGTCACGTGATTTTACGTGGCGGTAAGCAGACGAACTACGATTCAGTATCGGTACACGAATGTGAGCAAGAGCTGGGTAAATCTGGTTTAGAGGCAGCGCTAATGGTCGACTGTAGCCACGCGAACTCTCGTAAAGATTTCCGTCGCCAACCTTTAGTTGCAGAAGATGTGATTCACCAAATTCGTGAAGGCAATAAGTCGATTATCGGCCTGATGATTGAAAGCCATATTAACGAAGGAAACCAATCTTCGGATATACCTCTCAATGAGATGAAATACGGCGTTTCTATTACCGACGCGTGTATCAATTGGGATTCAACTGAGGCACTATTGAAACATGCACATACGGAATTAGTCCCGTTCTTAGAGAACCGCTTGAAAGGTTAGTCAGAGTTTTAAATTTAAGTGCCTCATCTAATGGGGCATTTTAAGATCTGTTGCTAGCGAACCTACGTGATTGTGCGCTGATAGATTGGCACGGGCTTATAGATTAGTAAGGAATAAAATGGCCGTTGAACTGAACGAATTACGCGACCAAATCGATGCTGTCGATAAACAAATGTTGGATTTACTGGCTCAACGCCTTGCTCTAGTAGAGAAAGTAGGCGAAGTAAAAAGTGAACATGGTTTACCTATTTATGTACCAGAACGTGAAGCTGCGATGCTGGCATCTCGTCGTCAAGAAGCCGAGAAAATAGGGGTTCCACCACAGTTAATCGAAGATATTTTGCGTCGTACTATGCGTGAGTCTTATGCCAGTGAGAAAGATTCTGGTTTTAAGTGTCTTAACCCAGAATTACGTTCAGTAGTTATCGTTGGTGGTAATGGTCAACTTGGTGGCTTGTTTGGTCGTATGTTCAAACTGTCTGGCTACGAAGTGAAAATCCTCGGCAGCCAAGATTGGGATAAGGCCGACGAAATCTTAGATAATGCTGGGCTTGTGGTTGTTACGGTTCCAATTCACCTAACGGAAGGTGTGATTGCGAAGCTAGGTAATCTACCTAGCGATTGTATTCTATGTGATTTGACGTCAATTAAATCTAAACCGCTACAAGCAATGATGAACATGCACCAAGGCCCAGTGGTTGGATTGCACCCAATGTTTGGCCCTGATGTTCCAAGTCTTGCTAAGCAAGTGATTGTTTACAGTGATGGTCGTGGTGCTGAAAGTTACCAATGGCTACTGAATCAATTTGGTATTTGGGGCGCGAGCCTTTGCCAGATGGATGCAGCTGAACACGATCACGGCATGACATTGATTCAAGCACTTCGTCACTTCACCTCTTTTGCTTACGGCTTGCACCTGAGTAAAGAGAACCCGAATATCGATCAGCTTCTGAAGCTAAGCTCACCAATCTACCGACTTGAGATTGCGATGGTTGGTCGTCTGTTTGCTCAAGACCCGAATTTGTACGGTGATATCATTCTGTCTTCGGATGAGAATATAGAGATGATTCGACGCTTCCATAGTTGTTTCGGAGAAGCGTTAGAAATCCTAGATGGCAAAGATAAGGCTAAGTTTGTTGAGAGCTTCAACCAAGTGAGTGATTGGTTTGGTGACTACTCACAACAATTCTTGCAAGAGAGCCAAAGTCTTCTAAAACAAGCACATGACTCGATTCATCGTGGTTAATACTGATTTGAAATCATAAAAAAGAGCGACCATCTGGTCGCTCTTTTTGTTTGTGCTGAACGCTATGAAAGCATTTGGCCTACAGTAGACTAAAAGCAATTAGATCATCATAAGCCAAACCAACAGCTCTTAGCCCTTAACAACTAGCTAGCTATTAACAACTAGTTAGTCGTGATAGGTTTTTTGCTCTCTTCACTCGATACGGTGTCGATGGTCGAGCTAATGTAAGGCACGTTAGTCAGGTTGATCTGCAAGCGAACCACATTATCAATCAGTTGAACCAGTGGGCCCCACTTAACCTTTTTCTCTTTCTCGAACACGTAGTTGAAGTTCTCAGGCGTCCAATCCATCAAGTATTGCGGGTTCAGTGAGCGACCAAGGAAGCGTACTTCATAGTGCAAGTGTGGGCCGGTTGAGTTACCTGAATTACCACAGCTCGCGATGACATCGCCTTTACTCACAAACTGACCGCTACGTACCTTGAACTTCTGTAGGTGCGCATAAGAACTCATGAAACCAAACGAGTGACGCATAGTAATAAAGTTGCCGAAGCCTTTTTTACTTGGGCGTACCGTTTCAATGACTCCATCTGCAGGCGCCACAATATCTTCACCACGCTTACACGTTAAATCGATACCTGTATGTACATGGCGTTTCCCTGAAATAGGGTTAGTGCGGCTACCATAAGAAGAAGAGATACGTTGATAAGCCATCGGACTGTCGTTTGGAATCAAACGGAACATCGTGGCTCTTACTGCTGAATCGACTGCAGCCGCATCAATGCGATCTTCTAAAGAAATATCATCGGTAAGCAGCTCTTCATCAGCAAGACCCAGCACTGATTCAACATCGAATACACGCTTACCAAGCAGCTGAATCGTGCCTTCTTTCTCGGTCAGTGTTTGCGATAGCGAATGGTTGGTTTCTACTTGCTCAGCATAAAGAAACTCAGTTTGTTCTTTTTCAACAATCAGCGTTTCAATCAACTGTTGGGCATCACCCGCTTGTAGCGCGAGTTCTTGTTTACTCTCGAAGTGCATGTACGCCGCTCCGCCAATTAATAGCGGTACTGAAAAAATGGCAGTAGTGCAAATGAGCACAGCCTTACGGCCGAAGTAAAACGTCTGTTCCCCCTGACTAGAGGGAATAGTAATGGATAGTTTTTTAGACATGGTTCTGTATTAACTAAATGCTTCTAATAGAAAAAGGGTAATGGAGATGTCACTCACTACCTAAATCGGTAAGGTGTTCAATCTCTCTATAAAGCAGTTCATCGTCGCCAACATTAAGCTCTACAAGACGCTTAAGGTGGCTGATACTATCAATATCTAAATGCTCTATGCGTAAACGCATTGAGGTATTGATGGTAGAGACTATCGTTGCTTCTAATTGAATATTGATATCACTGTTTTCGAGCTTAAAGCTCACTTGAACAGGGACATCATGGCTAAGTTGTTTTGATTCATTGCATTGAATGAGTAAACCATGGAGTGATAAGTCTTGCACTGAGCCTGATACATTTACGTGTCCTTGTGAGATCTCAGTCGGGACTTGATAAATAACTCGTGAAAATTGACGTCTTTCAACCATAAGTAATCTCTCTATATCGATGCATTACACGTAAGCCAGATATATCAAAGGCCGCTATTATCGCGGCCTTTGTTCAAAATACAAGCTTATTTACTTAGCTATACGCTTGTACTTGATACGGTGCGGTTCTGCCGCTTGTGCGCCTAGAGTCTGCTTAAGCCACTCAGTGTACTCAGTATAGTTACCTTCGTAGAAGTTAACTTGACCTTCATCACGGTAGTCTAAGATATGGGTCGCAATACGGTCAAGGAACCAACGGTCATGCGAGATAACCATTGCACAGCCAGGGAATTCAAGCAGTGCTTCTTCAAGAGCACGTAGCGTTTCAACGTCAAGGTCGTTGGTAGGCTCATCGAGTAGCAGTACGTTACCGCCGGCTTTTAGCAGTTTCGCTAAGTGAACACGGTTACGTTCACCACCAGAAAGCTCACCGATGATCTTCTGTTGGTCGTTGCCTTTAAAGTTGAAACGAGAACAGTAAGCACGCGCAGGGATTTCGAAGTTGTTGATCTTAATGATATCAGCGCCTTCAGAGATCTCTTGGAATACTGTCTTAGTGTCGTCCATGCTGTCACGGAACTGATCAACAGAAGCAAGCTTAACGGTTTCGCCTAGTTCAACTGTACCTGAGTCTGGCTGTTCTGCACCGCTTAGCATCTTGAATAGTGTTGATTTACCTGCACCGTTGGCACCAACGATACCGACGATTGCACCCTTAGGCATGCTGAACGATAGGTCGTCGATAAGAACGCGATCACCAAACGATTTAGTTAGGTTGTTCACTTCAAGAACTTTGTCACCTAGACGCTCACCTGGCGGGATAAACAGTTCGTTAGTTTCGTTACGCTTCTGGTATTGGCCAGTTGTCAGTTCTTCAAAACGAGCCATACGAGCTTTAGACTTAGCTTGACGGCCTTTAGGGTTTTGACGAACCCATTCAAGTTCTTTCTCGATTGTCTTTTGACGTGCGCTTTCGCCCGCTTTTTCTTGCTTAAGACGCTCGTCTTTTTGCTCTAGCCAAGACGTGTAGTTACCTTCCCATGGGATACCTTCACCACGGTCAAGTTCTAGAATCCAGCCAGCTGCGTTGTCTAGGAAGTAACGGTCGTGGGTAATCGCCACAACAGTACCGCTGTAATCGACTAGGAAGTGCTCAAGCCATGCTACTGATTCTGCATCCAAGTGGTTGGTTGGTTCATCAAGAAGCAGCATGTCTGGCTTTTCAAGAAGTAGACGACAGATAGCAACACGACGACGCTCACCACCTGATAGGAATTCAATTTTCGCATCCCACTCAGGAAGACGAAGTGCATCAGCAGCACGCTCTAGAGCTGTCTCTAAGTTGTGACCGTCTTTTGCTTGAATCAGTGCTTCTAGTTCGCCTTGCTCTTTAGCCAGTGCATCGAAATCTGCGTCTGGTTCTGCGTAAGCTGCGTAAACCGCATCAATACGCTTAAGTGCGTCAGCAACGTCAGAAACCGCTTCTTCTACGATTTCACGAACCGTTTTTGATTCGTCTAGTACAGGTTCTTGCGGTAGGTAACCTACTTTAAGGCCTTGTTGTGCACGTGCTTCACCATCAATATCAGTATCAATACCAGCCATGATACGTAGTAGGGTAGATTTACCTGAACCATTTAGACCCAAAACACCGATTTTAGCGCCAGGAAAAAAGCTAAGAGAAATGTCTTTAAGAATTTGACGCTTAGGTGGAACAGTTTTGCTCACCCGAGACATGGTATATACGTATTCAGCCATTGCCGATCGATCCTAATTATTGTTCAAAATTGTCTGCTATTTTATACCAATATCCTCAAAGATGTTACTCCTAGGACAGAAAAGCCACTCTTGAACCAATCCTTACCTATTATTGTCACATTGGTCATTAAAACTATATTTAATAGGCTTCTGAGGCGAAGTGTTAAATATTAATAATATTTACACTCAAATCCTTTACATTTGATGTGATGTCGGGCGTAAATAGACTTCACGTATTCATACACGCACTAAGGAAAGAGCGAATGTTTTTCCGCATTGGTAATACGAAAATTGCTGTGGCTGCATCGGCAATTTTGTCTTCGGTTTCACTGGCTCCGGTCGCTATGGCTAGCAATGCCTCCGAGCTTGAAATGCAGCGTGACGTTTATGATAGAGCGCAAGAGGTTTTAGATAACCGTGACCTAAAAGCTTACTCCGCGTTACGTAACAAAATTCAAACATACCCTTTAACACCTTACACCGATTATCGTGCCTTCTTATTAGGTTTAGGAGAGCGTACTCCTGCTGAGGTCGATGCTTTCATTGAAGAGAACAAGGCATTGCCTTTCTCCAATCGAATGCGCGCACCTTATTTGGACTCATTGGCTTCTCAAAAACAGTGGAAGACGATCCTTGAGTTTCAAACCAAAGAGCCTGTCGGTGAAAAATACCAATGTATCTATTACCGAGCGCATTACGAGCAAGGTAACCAAGAGCTTGCCTTTAAAGGAGCTAAACAACTTTGGTTGAGTGGTAGTGGTGTTGATGACGCTTGTGACCCTTTATTTAAAAGCTGGGATCAAGCTGGGCTAAGAGCTGATGAGCTGATTCTGGATAGAATGCTGCTAGCGTTCGAGGGCCGTAACGGTAAGTTAATGAGCTATCTGATTAAGCAATTGGATCATGATGAGTCAATTGCTCAAGCAAAGCAGATGAAGGCGCTTTATAACAAGCCTGAAAATGTACTCGCGTTTGCTAAGAAACACCCAGCGAATGAATTCTACCAAGCTCAAACCGAGTTTGCTTTCGAGAAGCTAGCAAGGAAATCACCAAGCAGCGCTCAAGAGGTGTTTGATGATGTCATCAAGGCTCAGAAGTTTTCGAAAGAGAAATCTCAAGAGCTTGCTGATTACCTAACGTTTCGTCTGATCAACACCGACTCTGAAGAGTTAATGGTGTGGCGCGACAAAATGCTGGCGAGTTCATCAAAGCAAGTTCTTCTCGAACGGCGTGCTCGCTTAGCGATTCAACATGCCGATTGGACGGGTTTGAAAGAGTGGGTAGCGCGCCTGGATAATAAACATCGGGCTTCGCTTCGATGGCAATATTGGCAGGGCAGAGCTGAAATCGCGACCGGCGATACTGACAAAGGCAATAAGCGATTATCAGATATCTTGGGTCAGCGTAATTTTTACAGTGTGGCTGCGGCTAAGCAGTTAGGTAAGCCTGTCGAATACCCAACATCGACACTTAAATACAATGCTGAAACAGTGAAGCCATTCGGCACCTCTTTGGTGCGTATTAGTGAGCTAATTGACCGAGATAAAATTGCGGCAGCGAAGAGTGAGTGGCGTTGGTTATTAACTAATGCAGATAAAGAGCAAAAAGCGATGCTTGCCGCTCATGCTGCGACACAGCGATGGAATCACTTTACCGTAACAGCGAGTATCTCTGCGAAGATGTGGGATAACATTGCGCTGCGCTTCCCTGTTGCTCATAAGTGGTGGTTTAACTTCTACGCTGAAAAGCACGATCTCGATCCAATCACTTTGATGTCTTTAGCAAGACAAGAGAGTGCGATGGATTCAGAGGCTCGTTCTCCAGTAGGCGCGCGTGGCATCATGCAAATTATGCCAAAGACGGCGCAATACACGGCGAACAAACATAAGATTAAGTATCAGGGCAGCGATGATCTTTATGATGTCGGCAAGAACATTGAGATTGGCAGTCACTACTTAGATGGTTTACTCGCTCAATATGATGACAATCGTATCTTTGCTTTTGCGGCCTACAATGCAGGTCCAAGCCGCGTGAAACAGTGGCGTTCACGTAGTGATGAAAAGCTCGATGCCTTCGCTTTTATTGAGATGATTCCATTCAAAGAGACACGTGGCTATGTTCAGAATATCTTGATGTTTGAGACCTACTATCGAGATATCTTGGGTGAGAAAGGGACGTTTTTAGCGCCCCATGAGGCAAAAACGAAATACTAAGCCTTCGGCATTTGGCCCGAAACTGAGTAAGAATAAAGGCAGTGAGTGCGAACCATTTCCACTTACTGCCTTTTTACATTGGATCGCATCAAGTGTTTCGGTATAAAGTGTTAAACGCTTTCAATCGTTAAGCGACTCTTTAAAGTCAGAATTTAAAAGTAAGTGTAGAGATATGGCATCACAACCTGAATATGATAATTGGCAACAACTGATGGACTTGGTAAAGACGGCTGTCGAAAAAGATCAGCACGAGCTGTTGTTGACCATGATGATGACACCAGACGAGCGAGATGCTCTGGTTGCTCGAATTAATATCTTCTGTGAGCTGATGAAAGGCGATATGTCTCAACGTCAGGTGAGTCAAATGCTGGGCGTAGGCGTCGCGACGATAACCAGAGGCTCAAATGAGCTAAAGGCCAAATCTGAACAAGAGAAAGCCGTGATCGCCGACCTATTGCTAAAGTAATAACGGAATTAAGCTATCACGCGATAGTGCGAATACGAATTCGATAAAAACGCTAACTGAATGTTAGCGTTTTTTGTTTCTGAAGATTGTTCTTTGACCTTTCTAAGTTTACGAAGTGCTAAATAGGAAAGTGCTCAGGATTCACAAATGGGATCAGAGCTAAAATTAAAGCCTGATGATAGACAGAACTGCGCGACAGTTGGTTATGTGTCAGTAGGCCAATGGCGCCACCTTTCTGTTTGATATTGTCGGTACCAAACACTTCATCCATCACATCCCCTAACTCGTTTGCATGCTCTAACTTCTCAAGCACGGCTGGTGGCAGCATCAGGCTTGCTGAACGAGACTCGCCACGTTGACCATTCGCTTCGATCACCATCCAAGCAAAGGTAACGTTTGTTTCTATTCCCGCTTCTAGACCAACATAGAAGTCTGCATCAGGCTGAGCTTGAGTTGCATTGTGAACACGATTCACGGCACCTTGATAGGTTTCATCATTGCTCATCGGTTGATCGGCGACACCACTAGGGACGCTGGTGCCTTTGAAATCAAATTCAGTATCAGGAAAAGCAGATAAGAACGCGCTTTTAACGGCGTTTATTTTAGCTGGGTTCAGCGATGCGATGATTACAGATTTCATGTGTCGGATTCTTTTTGTTGTCGATTAGATTGAGTTGATGTTGTCGATACCAGTCACTCAACTCTTCTAGTGGCATGGGTTTACCAAAGTAATAGCCTTGCAGCATATCGCACTGTGCATCCTGTAACCACTGGTGCATGTCTTGAGTTTCAATCCCTTCGGCGGTGACCTTTTTCCCCTGAGCATGACACAACCCGATAACTGGTTTTACGATGTTCTGGTTATCGGTCTCAATTAAGGTATCCAAAAACGCTTTATCCAATTTAATTTTCTGAGTTGGATACTGCACCAGTTGAGTGATAGAGGTGTAACCGGAACCAAAATCATCAATCGCCAGTCGATAGCCCATGCATGCCAGTTCGTTCAGCAATGGAAAACCTTCTGAATTTGAGTAAAAGGTTTCAGTGATTTCAAAATCGATCAGGCTTGGTGGAATTCGATTTAACTCCGCGTGTTCTTTAATAAAACCCGCAAGGTGAGTGGTTTCAATACCAGCAGAAGATAAGTTGATCGACAATTGAATCGAGTGATCAAATTGAGTCTGAAGTCGATGGAATGAAGCAAACGCATTCTGTATTACCCAACGGTCAACATGTTCGAACAGCCCGGTTTGTTCGGCTATTGGAATGAACTCATCCGGTGGAACCAAACCAAGTTGCTTTGAATTCCAACGTAATAACACCTCAACGCCAATAACATCAGTCCCGGTAGAATCCATGTAGGGCATGTAAACGAGCCTGAATTCATCATCAAAATTCTTATCTCTAAGCGCACGTTCAATGTCTGCTTGGCGCTGAATGGCTTTGTCTAAATCCCGTGAATAGTCAGCAAATTGGTTTTTACCGGCACGCTTAGCTTGGTACATCGCGGTATCTGCGTTGGACAGTAGCTTCTCGATTGAGTTGCCATCATTAGGGTAGGTCGCAATACCAATACTGACCGTGATCGGAAAGCTGCCTGATTCGGTGACAAAGCCTTTTTGCAATGGAGTCAGTAAATCAGTCGAGAATCGATGCGCGACATTTCCTCGGTGACTAGGAGCGTTAATGTAGACAACGAACTCGTCTCCAGAAAGTCGGGCTGGCATACAATGAGCGTCGAACTTCTCTTTATAGTGACGACAAATATCTGAAATACGCTGAGCAAAAGAGACCAGAATCGAGTCGCCGATTTGATGCCCGTATTTGTCGTTCACAAACTTGAAGTTATCTAAGTCAAAATAGAGAACCCAGGTTTCGGTATTCGAACTCGGTTTTGGCAACGATTGCTGAACGAAGGTTTGAAACTGATGCCGATTGGCTATTTGGGTTAACTGATCATTTTCGGCCAAGAGCTTGGTTTGCTGGTAGGTGTTGTCTAGCTCTTGGTACATGTCATAAAAACGCTGTGATAAGCGGCCAAGTTCATCACGAGTGCCCAAGCGTTCAATGTTCTTACGTTGTTTTTTTTCGACTTGCTGTAGCTGTCGATCGAGCCGTGTTATTGGAGTAATCACGGTGCGAGACAGAAGCATGAGTAGCAGAGCGACAGTCACAAACGCAGACAGTGCAAACGACAAACTCAACTTGTTCCAAATTGAATCGAGCTTGTTTTCCAACAGGAATTGAGCCGGATCGACCGTGGCGTACAGGTCTGGTGCAAGCTTGACTGAGTGAGTAACATCATTTTCCAAAGAAACCGCTATGGATGTGAAGAACAAGCTGGTTTGGTAATCGAATTCTATTTGTTTTCTCAGCGCATTAAACTTGTCGAGAGAGACAGAGACAACAACAAAGAACACATCGTCGGGTTGATTGCTTGCGGTTGGGAAAATCGCTTTTCTATCAACCTTGTCGTAGTGAACCAACATCCCTTCGCCTTGGGAGTTTTGAATATAGTTGGTACTCGATGTTGCTAGGGTGTCTTGATAGTGCTGGTCAACATACTCCAATATCTTACTGTCAATCTGAGTGCGTGAGTCGTTGCTATTATCCGCGTAATAATGCAGTTTTCGATCACCATTAAGAAGTGCTAAACCGGTATAACTTTCATCGTCATCTTGCAGGAAATGTATGGCTTCTCGAAGGTTACTGACCAGTTCAAGATCGCGAGATAGATTTTGATCAGTGAGGAAATAACGCTTCACCATATCACTCTGGGTCAAGGTGTAAGAGTAGCTATTGAGGAACGAACGAGATTGGCGAAAGTAACCGGCTAGTTTCTCCATATTCAGCTGAAGTGCGTTGTCTTCGCGTTTAATGAAGCTACTTTTCTGTGTCGAATAAATAATATAGCTAGAAGCCGCGGTACTGATCAGTATCACAGGGGCTATCAGTAGTAAGATTTTAGTACTTAGCTTCATAGTTAATGACAACACTATTTATAATTTAAGCGCGTAAGTTTATGTTACTTAATGCTTACTCGCTATTAATTACACGTAGTTCGATGATTTCCTGTGAAGGGGGTAAGGTTTTGTCTTTATTGATAAAAAAGCTACTAATGAGTTTTTTGTTAGAAAGGCGTAAGCAGTGGAGCGAGTATGCGTGCCGAATGTGCGAAACAAGAGAATTGTTTCTCAGGCATGCTAGGGTATGTGTTCTTAGCTCGAATAGTATTCGACTAGAGGGTGATTTAAGCATTTGGCCTACTGTAGGCCAAATACTTATGTGAGCTAAAAGCCGATACTCGCTCTCAGCTATGACAACTTCACTTGAGTCGCTTTGATGTTCTCACTTGGGTAGCAACCCAACACTTTCAGGTGGCGAGTAATGGCTGTTAGTTCCGTTATCGCTTGCTGCATATTATCTGAATCCAGATGCGCCTCTAAATCGACATAGAACATCTCTTCCCAAGGGTTGCCCATGATAGGACGAGATTCTAGCTTGGTCATGTTGATGCCTAAGCGTTGCAAGATCAGTAGTGTCTCTACCAAAGAGCCCGCCTCTTGAGATGTCGACATGATGAGCGTCGTTTTCGCTGGTATTTGAGTTGATACTTCAACAGGCTTACGCGCCACAACAATGAAACGAGTGTGGTTTTCTGTTTGGTTTGCAATGTTGCCTTGGATTGGCTGAAGCCCATAAAGCTTACCGCTAGATGCATTACCAATAGCAGCTACGTCATTACCACCCAGTTCTTTAACCTTTTTCATTGCATCAGCTGTGCTTGCGCAAGACTCAAGGCTGACACCTTTAAGGCGGCTCAAGAATTCACTGCATTGTTGATGAGGTTGTGGGTGCGAGTAGAGCGTTTTGATGTCTTCTAATCGGATATCACTCTTAGCAAGGAGGCAGTGCTCAATCGGTTGAGAAAGTTCGCCAACAATGTATAGAGTCGTATGCTGTAGCAGGTCGTAGACCTCGTTAATTGACCCTGAACTGGTGTTCTCAATTGGTAGGACACCGTAGTCGGCATGGCCAGACTCTACTGTTGATGTGACTTCTTTGAAGTGATTACAGTTCAGCTCAATCAACTCCATATTCTTGCGGCTGAAGTATTCGCGGCTCGCAAGGTGAGAATATGATCCCTTAGAACCTAAGAATGCAACGCGAGCCAATGGTTTGCGGCTTTGCGGGTTCGCTAGGTTTTGTAAATATGACTGCTGTAGTAAAACGGAATCTTCGATGATGGTGTGAAACAGCTTGGTAATGTACTGCGCATCCAATTCGTATTTATCTTTGCCATTGTTGATCAGCTTAACTAATAGTTGTTGCTCTCGTACTGCATCACGAACTGGTTTTGATGTCTCTACTTTGCTTTTAGCGACTTCGATACTTAGCTTGCGACGCTCCGAAAGTAACTTCAGGAGTTCGTCGTCTAAATCATTAAGACGAAGGCGGATATCATCCAGTGAAATTGAGCGGTCAGTCATAAATGTGTCCTTATAAAAAAGCCTCCCTAGTGTGGGAGGCTTCTTGTTCGTTTTTGACTTGTTTTTCTAAAACGACTTAGCCTCCGATTTACGGAAGAAAAAAGAAGTCAAAAATAAACAAAGATTGAGTGTGCATAAAAAGTGTTTTTTTTATGAATATTTAAACACAATAAGCAAGCGAGCTACGAGCGTCAAGCAAAAAAATAGCGCCCTGAGGCGCTATTTTTTAATCTGTTCTCTTTCCTTATTCTACTTCAGCTTCTAGCTCTTCGATTTCAGGCTTTTCAGCGCGGCGCGCTTCAGGTTTATGGCGTAGCTTGTTGAGTTGACGCTCTAGTTTTTGTTCTACTTCGTTGATAGCTACGTAGAGGTCGTCATGGATTGATGAAGCAACAAGTTGGCCTTTTGGTACGGTTAGAACCGCTTCAAATTTTTTCTTCTTGTTTGGTTCTTCGCTAAAGCTCGCTTGGCAGCCAATGATGTCTACTTGCCATTTATCCAGCTTTTTAAATTTGCTTTCTATGTGATCACGGATTGCAGAGGTAATGTCGATGTTTTTACCAGTGATGTTCATTTTCATAGAAGTTTTCCTCTGTTGTATCCCTCATGGGTTAACTTCAGATTACGACTTTTAGGAATAAAGAATGTGATCTAGATCTTGTTTTGATTGGGTGGGATAAGCATTAAAATCAAATGTGATCTCACGCAAGTCTTAGTATCTTTTTGGCGAAAAATGCTTGTTATCTCTATGAAAAACGATAACTTGGAGGCAAGGCTTCGCTAAAAATTAAACCAGTTTTTAGGGGCGTCTTACAGCTTATTGAAAGTGTTTGATTGAAATTTACTCAATAGTGTTTTGTGATGTAGATCTCGTGATATATATCGCTATATAAGCTTTCTCTGAATTTGATAAGCAAAAGCCGCATAAGTTTTCTTATGCGGCTTTTGTGTTTTTAATTTGCCCTAGTGCCTTAGTGCCTTAGTGCCTTAGCTCCCCTGGCTCTTAGGGTTGAAGACAAACTAATCGTTGGTTTTTAGTAGTCTGGCTGTCCCATTTTCTCGGATAGCATTGATAGCTTGTAACTGCTTATAGATTACAAAGTAACGGTTGATGTTGGCGACGTAGGTCACCGGTTCTTTGCTCACGTATTTACGAGTGATGATTTCTACGTTTTTAAACCAGATGTTTGGGTTGTAACCTTTCTGCTTGGCAATGCGCCTCATCTTTCTAATCTTAGCAGGACCAGCGTTGTAAGAAGCCAAAGTGAAATAGATTTGGTTATCTGGCGTAATGGCAGGGTCGTCAAAATACCTGTCCTTAATGAAACGCATGTATTTCACGCCCGCATGGATGTTGTTATCCACCTTATGTATGTTTTTGATGTTGACGTTTTTGTCTTTGGCGGTACTTGGCAATACCTGCATCACACCAATAGCTCCACGGTGAGAAACCCGGCTTTGATCCAGTCCTGACTCTTGGAAACCTTGTGCAGACATCATCAAAGGGTCGAATTCGTATTGACTCGAATATTTTTCAAAAACATCTGACAGCTTAGCCACTCGGTCTATTTTATTTGGGTTGAGCGCTCTACCTAACCAGCGAGTGTTGTCGATGTACTTCTGATAGATAACATTTCCAAGTAGGGTACCTGTTCGTGCCGTCTTGACGTATTTGTTGATCTCTTTTTTTAGTTGAGGGCTGTTTTTCCTTAATGCCCACGCTATTTGGCCATTTTCACGTAAGGGTAAATCGTGATGGACCTGAATGTTTTCCATTACGTCAGTCCATAACTTTGCTTTATGGCTATCTAGGATTGTGCCTTGTATATAGCCTTGGTTGACCAACTCTATCAGCTCGTAGTCTTGTAATGACTCCTCAATAAAGTGGACATGCAGCGGTGGTAAGTCTAATTCATTCAGTTCTTTATTGACTCTTTGTACACTCTCGAAGTAACTCGAACTTGCACGGATCCAAACCTCTTTACCGCTCAGTTGCTTGATTTCGGTGATAGGGGCTGAATTCTTTCCTGTGATAATCAGTTCTTTTCCATCTTTAATCATTGGGTCGGAAAAATCGATGATTCGCAATCGCTTGTCGGTGATCGTCAGGTTCGCGACAGCGACGTCGCCATAACCAGATTCTAATGAGGGAAGTAGATCATCTCGCTGCACTGGGATAATTTGCACATTAAGGTAGGGATGCTTCTTACGAAGGCTCTTCTCAAAGTGGTAGAGCATTTCAGCCACGATGCCTTTTGGTTTTCCATCCTCGATATAATAAAAACCAAGATCAGCAGACACGAGCACTCTAACCGTCCCTTTGGTTTTGAGCACATCTAAGTCACCCATGTAAGGCTTGTTGCTTAACGGGGACAGTTCTAATGCGTAGGATAATTGGCTAAATAGCGATATCCAGATAAATAATAACAACCTACTCACATCCACACTCCATGTTGATGTTTTGTTAAAAGTTATCTTTTGAAGATACCGTGTATTATGCGATCCATCAAGTTTGCGATATGTAGATAAAAAAAAGCGCGCTAGTAAATTAGCGCGCTTTTTGGATTGAGATGTAAGAAGTTTGATTAAGGTAGTGGGTTTAACTCAATCAACTTTTCTGTTCTTAACACAGCGTCATCTAGGCCGAGTTGTTGATAAGCTTTTAGCTGGATATCTAAAGACTTACGCGCAGCAATGGTGTCTGGGTAAGTTTTTTGCAGCTCTTGCGTTCTGTTGATCGCAGCAATCCAAGCTTCGCGGCGTAGGTAGAAATCAGCCGTTGCTAAGTCATACTCCGCTAGGCGGTTTTTCAGTGCGAACATGCGTTTTTGTGCATCTTCAGCGTATGGGCTTGCAGGGAAACGTTCTAACAGTCGTTTGAAATCAGCAAACGCTAGCTTCACTGGTTCTGGGTCTCGGTCACTACGGTCGATATTAAAAATATCGTGCATGAAGTTTCGGTCTTGCGCCATGTGCGTTAAGCCGCGCATGTAAAGAACCCAGTCTTGTTTCTCATGCGTTGGGTTCAAACGTAGGAAACGTGAGATGGTAGCGAGGCCAAGTGCCAAGTCATCATTTTTGTAGTAAGCGTAAATCAGATCGAGCTGTACTTGCTCAGAATAGGCGCCGAATGGGTAACGTGAATCTAGGGCTTCTAGCTTTTCTATTGCTGAAAGCCAGCTACCGCTCTGCAGTGATTCTTGAGCGTCAGAGTAGAGAACCGATGGTGGTACATCTGGCACTATCTCTTCACTACTTGAACAACCAACCAAGAGTGATACGGCTAATAGACCCGATAAAGTAAGGTGTTTCATGTCAGGCGTCGATTCCTTGAATTAAATATTTCGTAAGCTTCCGTTACTTTCTAACCAGTAACAGATACAATGATGCAATTATTCTATTTTATCCATACTAATGGGTATTAGTCTCACGGTTTTTAAAAAAGTTCGATATGGCTCAGCAGATCACATTAACAGACACAGTAAAAAGCAGCCAGTTAGGTCAACGTTTAGACCAAGCTGTCGCTGAACTATTTACCGATTTTTCTCGCTCTCGCATTAAAGAGTGGCTTCTTGACGGCAAAATCCAAGTGGATGGCGAAGTTATTACTAAGCCACGCGTTAAGGTTTTGGGCGGTGAAGAGATCATCTTGCAAGCTGAACTTGCAGATGAAGAGCGCTGGGAAGCACAAGATATTCCTCTAGACATTGTCTACGAAGATGATGACTTATTGGTTATCAATAAGCCTCGCGATCTGGTTGTACACCCAGGCGCAGGCACACCGGATGGAACCATACTAAACGCATTGCTTTTCCATTACCCACAGATTGCAGAAGTGCCTCGTGCAGGTATTGTGCACCGTCTTGATAAAGACACAACAGGTCTTATGGTTGTGGCTAAAACGGTTCCAGCTCAAACTCGTCTTGTGCGTGCTCTTGCTAAGCGTCGTATTACTCGTGAATATGAAGCAATTGCAATTGGCAAAATGACCGCTGGTGGTGTGGTAGAGAAAGGCATTAGCCGTCACGCAACTAAGCGTACTCTAATGGACGTAAATGAATTAGGAAAGCCAGCGGTAACTCACTACCGTGTTGCTGAGCACTTCCGCGAACATACTCGTATTCGTCTACGTCTAGAAACGGGTCGTACTCACCAAATCCGTGTTCACATGTCATACCTTCAGCACCCGCTGCTAGGTGACGTTGCATACGGTGGCCGTGCTCGTATTCCAAAAGGTGCATCTGAAGAACTAACGACTATGATTCGTTCTTTTGACCGCCAAGCACTGCACGCAGTTATGCTTAAATTTGTTCACCCAATTACTGGTGAAGAAGTTGAGTTCCACGCTCCTGTGCCAAATGACATGGTTGTGATGGCTGAAGCGTTACGTGTTGATGCTCGCGAAAACTTGGAAGACGACATTTAACTATGTCGATGATCATCCCTAACTGGAATGCACCAAATAACGTGAAAGCATTTGCTTCGACACGTTTTGATGGTTTTTCTACTGGTGCGTATCAAGGATTAAACCTAGGTACGCATGTTGGGGATGATACTTCGCTTGTTGAAAACAACAGAGCCTGGCTCAAGCAACACGCTAATATGCCTGCAGATCCGGTATGGCTAAATCAAACTCACTCAACAGATGTCGTTACGGTTTTACACCCTACGGCAGATATTCTTGATGCTGACGGTGCATTTACCACAGCTAAAGGTGTTGTTTGTTCTGCGATGACAGCCGATTGCTTACCTGTAATTCTTACTGATACCAAAGGCACTCAAGTTGCTGCAGTTCATGCTGGTTGGCGTGGTCTTGCTGGTGGAATTCTTGAAAATGCCGTCGCAAAGTTTTCAAACCTAGATTCAGAGAATAAGCTCATTGCTTGGCTTGGTCCTGCAATAGGCAAACAAGCCTTTGAAGTAGGCGATGATGTGTTGGAAGCTTTCGTTAGTTTTGACCCTCAAGCTAAGCTCGCATTTGAAGCCAAAGCTGAACCGGGCAAATGGCTAGCGAATATGTCTCAGCTTGCAACGCAACGACTGAACAAAGTTGGTGTCACTTCTGTGATAGACTCCAATCTGTGTACCTTCGCTGATGCGGATGCGTTCTATTCTTATCGTCGTGATGGTATTACTGGGCGCCAAGCTACTTTTATTTGGTTAGAGTAACCTTTAGCTAGTGCAACTAGTCATCCAGTTCATTTATATTTTTATATCAGCTCTATTCTTCATTCTTATCCCTTGAAAATCCCAGTTACCGTATCCATCTTCTAAGCATAAGATAAACATATCTAAGAGTAGGAAGGTTGGCATGCGTCTCGATCGATTCACTAGTAAATTCCAAATTGCGATATCTGATGCTCAGTCGCTCGCATTAGGTCGTGATCACCAATATATAGAACCTGTACACCTAATGGTGTCTTTGCTTAATCAAGATGGTAGTGCAATTCGTCCATTGCTCACCATGCTGAATATTGATGTGGTTCAATTGCGTTCTAAATTGAGCGAAATATTAGATCGAGTGCCTAAAGTAAGTGGCATCGGTGGTGACGTTCAGCTATCGAATGCGATGGGAACGCTGTTTAACCTATGTGACAAGGTCGCGCAAAAGCGTCAAGACAGTTACATATCTTCAGAAGTATTCCTACTTGCTGCTATTGAAGACAAAGGTCCTTTAGGAAACCTACTTAAAGAACTAGGTCTTACTGAGCAAAAATTATCTCAAGCTATTGAACAAGTTCGCGGTGGTCAGAAGGTCGATGACCCGAATGCGGAAGACAGACGCCAAGCACTAGAGAAGTTCACCATTGATCTGACCGAAAGAGCAGAGCAAGGCAAGCTGGATCCGGTAATTGGCCGAGACGACGAAATCCGTCGCACGATCCAAGTACTTCAACGCCGCACTAAGAACAACCCCGTCATTATCGGTGAACCAGGTGTTGGTAAAACAGCAATTGTCGAAGGTTTAGCGCAGCGTATTATCAATAATGAAGTACCTGAAGGTTTGAGAGGCCGACGTGTCCTTTCGTTAGATATGGGCTCTTTGATTGCCGGCGCTAAATATCGTGGTGAATTTGAAGAACGTTTAAAATCAGTTCTTAACGAATTGTCGAAAGAAGAGGGCAACATCATTCTCTTCATCGATGAAATTCACACCATGGTAGGTGCGGGTAAAGGCGAAGGCTCTATGGATGCGGGTAATATGCTAAAACCAGCATTGGCTCGTGGTGAACTTCACTGTGTAGGCGCAACCACACTCGATGAATATCGCCAGTATATAGAGAAAGATCCTGCGTTAGAGCGTCGATTCCAAAAAGTGATAGTCGATGAGCCAACCGTGGAAGACACGGTCGCAATTCTCCGCGGTTTGAAAGAGCGCTATGAACTTCATCATCATGTAGAAATTACTGACCCAGCAATCGTCGCAGCGGCAACATTATCTCATCGATACGTTTCTGACCGTCAGTTGCCAGATAAGGCGATTGATCTGATTGATGAAGCTGCTTCGAGTATCCGTATGCAGATCGACTCAAAACCTGAGTCGCTAGATAAGCTCGAGCGTAAGATCATTCAATTGAAGATCGAGCAGCAAGCTCTTACCAATGAAAATGATGAAGCCAGTGAAAAACGTCTTCGAACATTACAAGAAGAGCTTTCTGACAAAGAACGAGATTTCGCAGAGCTTGAAGAAGTGTGGAATGCAGAGAAAGCCGCGCTTTCAGGCACGCAACACATCAAGTCAGAGCTAGAACAGGCTCGTATGGATATGGATTTTGCGAGACGTGCTGGTGATCTTAACCGAATGTCTGAATTGCAATACGGTCGAATCCCAGAATTAGAGAAGCAGTTAGATCTTGCGACTCAAGCTGAAATGCAAGAAATGACACTGCTGCGTAATAAGGTCACGGATGCAGAAATTGCAGACGTGTTATCGAAGCAAACAGGCATCCCTGTTTCTAAAATGCTAGAAGCTGAGAAAGAGAAGCTTCTTAAAATGGAAGGTGTTCTGCATAAGCGCGTTATTGGCCAAGCGGAAGCAGTCGAAGTGGTATCGAATGCGATTCGTCGTAGCCGTGCAGGTTTATCTGATCCGAACAAGCCGATTGGCTCTTTCTTATTCCTTGGCCCAACCGGCGTTGGTAAAACCGAGTTGTGTAAAACACTCGCGAACTTCATGTTTGATAGTGACGATGCAATGGTGCGTATCGACATGTCTGAATTTATGGAGAAACACTCTGTTGCTCGCTTAGTTGGTGCTCCTCCGGGTTACGTTGGATATGAAGAAGGTGGCTACTTAACAGAAGCAGTACGTCGTAAGCCTTACTCGGTGATTTTGCTAGATGAAGTAGAGAAAGCGCATCCGGATGTTTTCAATATCTTATTGCAGGTGCTTGATGATGGACGCTTAACCGATGGACAAGGTCGTACAGTCGATTTTAGAAACACGGTAGTGATCATGACATCCAACCTTGGCTCTTCGAGAATTCAAGAGAACTTCAATACGCTCGACTACCAAGGAATAAAGAATGAAGTGATGGAAGTGGTAGGTAAACATTTCCGTCCTGAGTTTTTGAACCGAGTTGATGAAAGCGTGGTGTTCCATCCATTGGGTCAAGAGCACATTCAGTCGATAGCCGCTATTCAGCTTGAGCACCTTAAGAAGCGCATGGAAGACAATGGTTATGAGCTTGAAGTCTCGGATAAAGCACTCAAGTTGATTTCTCAAGTTGGTTTTGATCCAGTATATGGCGCGAGACCTTTGAAAAGAGCGATTCAACAAAGTGTCGAGAACCCGTTAGCGAAAGCGATATTGGCAGGAAAAATTAATCCAGATAAGAAAGTACAGCTATTAGTAAACAATGACCGCATTATTGCTCACCAATAGTTGAAGTAAGAACGGTAGGTACGATTGGCCGAAATTAAGGCTTAATCGTACCTATTTTGAACGCTTTGTGTGAATAGTGTTCGAACGGTCGCCGGTGGCGGCTTTTTTTCGTTTTTAGCCTTGTGCAAAGGATTATTCTCTCTATAATGCGCCTCCGTTGCCAAGGATAACCAAGCGGTTTGAACTGAGTAACAAGACGGTGATAAGCATTTAAGATGCTTTGAAAAATTAGCTGGAAAAAGTGTTTGACACTGGAATCCAATCCGCTAGAATGGCCGTCCACTTCGAGAGGCTCCTTACTAAAAGGAACGCTCAACAAGTAAAGCTCTTTAACAATTTAAACCTATCAATCTGTGTGGGCACTCGTTGATGAATATCAAAACGTTTTATCGTTAGATAAAACAGATTCCTCGGAATCAAAATTGATTTCAATGAACTGAGTGACCAATACAAATAACTTCGGTTATTTGGCACAGTCAATTCATTATCATTCTGTTGGAATGGTAATAGCTTTAAAATTACATAGTAGTTTTGAAGTCAGTATTCGTTGAGTCACAAAATCTTAAATTGAAGAGTTTGATCATGGCTCAGATTGAACGCTGGCGGCAGGCCTAACACATGCAAGTCGAGCGGAAACGACACTAACAATCCTTCGGGTGCGTTAATGGGCGTCGAGCGGCGGACGGGTGAGTAATGCCTAGGAAATTGCCTTGATGTGGGGGATAACCATTGGAAACGATGGCTAATACCGCATAATGCCTACGGGCCAAAGAGGGGGACCTTCGGGCCTCTCGCGTCAAGATATGCCTAGGTGGGATTAGCTAGTTGGTGAGGTAATGGCTCACCAAGGCGACGATCCCTAGCTGGTCTGAGAGGATGATCAGCCACACTGGAACTGAG